>CAJLRY010000016.1:0-42377 GCA_905209215.1 Coriobacteriaceae bacterium
GATTTTGCCTCTTGACAATGTCCTGCTCATATTAAAAGGAACGTCCCCAAGTGCCGCCTCAATGACTACCATGGCAACGCCGCAGGTAGAGGACGGGCAGCGAGCGGGCACCAGTGCGAACAAATTGGCATGAAAAGAGGACGGTATAGACCTTCTGGTCATGCCGTCCTCTTTGAATGACAAGTTGTCGCTCTGGTGCCCGCGCAGCGTCGGGCAGTTACGGCGTTTGGTAAAACGCCGTAACGAACTACCGCGTAACTCCCCTAGCTCATCATCGCATTCATCATCTCGGTGGTTGCGGAATCGTCAGCAGACCACTCGCCATCGTCATTGGCGGTGTACTTGAAGGTAACCTTGGTGTCCTTGGTCTTAGCGGCCTTGGTCACGTCGACCATGACCTGGCCGGCCATCTTGTACAGGTCGTCCTCGGAAGGCATCGTATCGAGCGCCGCGATCTTCTCCTGATACTGGGTGGCGAAATCTTCAACGATCTTGTTCATGGACTTGCAGGTAATGGTGACATCGGCAGTCGCGGTGCCCTTGTCCTCGTCGACCGTCACATCGCCGATCTTGTAGTCAAAACCCTCGAGATAGCTCTTGGCGTACTCCTTGGGATCGATGCCCAGCTGCTCGAACTCGTCGCCCGAGGCCTCTTCCAGGCCGGCGAGGAAGTCGTCGCCGCCGTTCTTGACCTCGTCAAACTGCGTCGTAAGATCCTCGGTGATGAGCTCCTCAACCGAAGGACCTCCGCAGCCGGAAAGCACAACCACGCACGCGACCAGAACAGCCATCAGGGGCGCAAGCAGCAGCTTCTTCTTCATGACATTCCTCCCAACAAGCGGCACCGCGCTTCCCGACGCGGTGCGCGTCGTAACAATAAGGCCATACTAGCCGATAACGAACACCCCCGGCAAAGCAAAGGCGCAGTCGGCTCGATTTAACGTCCGAACGGTTTACCGGTCCGCCCAACGCGCAATAAAACGTTCCGCCGCATTGCAATAAAAAAGGGCGGCCGGATAACCCGACCACCCCAAAACACCCTTATGTTGCCGCAGACTACTTGCGGACGACCTTGACGATGGCATCGCCAGCGGAGACAGCGGAGTCAGCCTCGACGGCGAGCTCGACGTCGGCGAACTCGGCGGTGTTGGACACAGCCACGACGACGCAGTCCTTGTAGCCGGCAGCGGCGATCTTGGCGCGGTCGATCTTGAGCATGGGCTGGCCAGCCTTAACGACATCGTCGGCCTTGACGAAGCCCTCGAAGCCGTCGCCGTTCATGTTGACGGTATCGACGCCAACGTGCACCAGAACCTCGATGCCGCTATCGGACTGCAGGCCCACGGCGTGACCCATGGTGACGGTCACCTTGCCGTCGCAGGGAGCGTAGACCAGATCGTCCTCGGGCCACACGGCGCAGCCCTTGCCCAGGACCTCGCCGCCAAAGACGGGATCGGGCACATCGGCCATCTTGATGACCTTGCCCTTGACGGGCGAGCACAGCACGTCGGCGCCGGCAGAAGCAGAGATGGAGGACGGAGCAGCGGCAGTCGCGGGCTCAGCCTTCTTCTTGAACATGTCAAACAGACCCATACGTTTTCTCCTCTTGATTAAGCGCAACGTTGTGCGCATGCCTATGGTGATTATAGTGCCAAATGGTTCAAATGCTAAGGTGGGGACTCGAATCGCGAGCCCATCCCAACGCTTTTCCCCGGTGGCACTCATATTGTCGATTAATCCAGGCCCTCGGCACCGTTGGACTTGATGATCTTCTGGTAGGCGTAGAAGCTGTCCTTGCGGCGGCGCTCGTAGGTACCGGTGCCGTCGTCGTACTTATCGACGTGGATGAAGCCATAGCGCTTGCGCATCTCGCCGGTGCCGGCGGACACCAGGTCGATGGGACCCCACCAGGTGTAGGCGATCAGGTCGACGCCGTCGGCAATGGCCTCGCCCATGGCCTTGATGTGGCTCTGCAAGTAGGCGATGCGGTACGGATCGTGGATGGAACCGTCCTCCTCGACCTCATCGTAGGCGCCCATGCCGTTCTCGACCACCATCAGCGGAATCTCGTAGCGGGCGTAAATCTCGTTGAGGGCGATGCGCAGGCCCAGCGGATCGATCTGCCAGCCCCAATCGGTGGACTCCAGATAGGGGTTCTTGCCGCCAAAGGTCATGTTGCCCTCGGTCATCTCGTGATCCCTGTGGGTGCCCACGGTGCCGGACATGTAGTAGCTAAAGGTGTAGAAATCGACCTTGCCGTCGGCGATATCCTGCAGGTCACCGTCCTCCATCACAAGCTCGACATCGTTCTCGGCCCAGAAGCGCTTGGCATAGAACGGATACTTGCCGCGCACCTGCACGTCGGAGCAGTACCAGTTCATGGTATTCATCTCCTGCTGCGTGGCGAACACGTCGGCCGGATCGCACGTGGCGGCATAGGAGAGGATGAAGCAGTCCATGTTGCCCATCTTAAACTGCGGATAGTGCTCGTGGGCATAGCGCACGACGCGGCCGCTGGCGACAAACTGGTGATGCAGGGCCTGCATACGGGCCTGCGGCGTGGTGTGGACCGCCGAAGCCGGGCCCTCAAAGCCCTGGATCATGCTGGTCTCAAAGAGGTTGCCCATGTCCTGAGTGCCGCAGTTGATCTCGTTGAAGGTGAGCCAGAACTTGACCTTGTCCTGATAGCGGTCGAAGACGGTCTGGCAGTACTTCTCAAAGAAGCCGATGAGCTCGCGGCTCGCCCAGCCGTTGTATTTCTCGACCAGGTGATAGGGCATCTCGTAGTGCGACAGGGTCACGAGCGGCTCGATATTGTGAGCGCGCAGGCAGTCGAAGACGCGGTCGTAGAAGGCGAGGCCGGCCTCGTTGGGCTCGGCGTCGTCGCCGTTGGGGAAGATGCGGCTCCAAGAGATGGACATGCGGAACATGGTAAAGCCCATCTCGGCGAACAGCGCGATGTCCTCCTCGTAGTGATGGTAAAAGTCGATACCGTCATGGTTGGGGTAGAAGCGATTAGGGTCGATGTCGATCGTAATCTGGCGCGGCTCCTTGTAGCTGCCGCCCAAGAAGTGGTCGTCGACCGACGGACCGCGGCCGTCCACGTTCCAAGCGCCCTCAAACTGATTGGCGGCGGTAGCGCCACCCCAATAGAAACCCTCGGGGAATCCCATAAGTGTCTCCTCGCTCATGCGTGTTGCTGATGAAACGAGTATGCCGCCGAGTCGCTCCAGGCCAGGGCGAAGGCGCCGATTTGGACACTTCTTTTCGCAGACGCGCGCTGCAACAGCGCTGCAGCTGAAACTTTTTGACACCGAAGGAGCGAAGACGATCCGCCCCGCGCTTACCGGCGGTATGCCGCGGGGGTACAGCCATACTTGTCGTGAAACTTACGGTAGAAGAAGCTCATGTTTTCATAGCCCACCGCATGCGCAGCCGCCCCGGCCGTGGCGCCACCGCGCAGAAGCTCGGCCGCACGCACCAGGCGTCGCTCCTGCACAAGTTGCCTAAAGGTCTTGCCCACATGTCGCTTGAGGAGCGCCGTCGCATAATTAGGGCTCAAGCCAAACTCCGCCGCCATCCCCTCGAGGGAGCATGCAGCGAATTCGCGATCGATATAGCCAAGCATTCCCGTCACCAGGGCAGTGGGCCCCGCCGCGCCGTCCGCCGCGCCGCGCACCAGCTCGCGCTCGTAGCAATCCATGAGCTCGGCCAAAAACAGCTGAAACAGACGCAGGACGATCTCGGAACCGTTGGGGCTCGGGTCGTACAGCTCGCAGAGCATCTCCTGCATGTAGCGCCGAATCCGACGGCTCTCGCCGCAATGAAAACGGACATGGCCCCGATGGTCCGTCTCGCTGTTGAGCGCGTTGAACAAAAACCGCGAGACCGCGCTCTCGCGCGAGAGGCTCGACTCGAGACTCCGGCGCAAAAAAGAGCGTGAAACGGTCATGCTCAGCATGATGTCGTCCTCGCCGAGCGCCGCCACGGCATGAGGGCAAAGGGCGTCGAGCAAAAGCACCTCGTTGCGGCGCAACTCGAGCCTCTCCCCCGCCACCGTCTGCGGGCAGCGCCCGCGATACACATAGCTCATCTCCACGTAATCATGCACGTGCTCGGGAACTGCATTAAAGCGCGAGTTTTTCCTTATCGTCAGGCCACGCGGCATGCCGGGCTGGGCATAGGCAAACCCTGGCTGCCCAATCTTGCGCACTGGGCATCCGTCGATTTCGACATGCTCGGTCATAATCGACCAATCAAATGCCATGCCGTCTTTATAAGCGATCTCACTGGTGCTCAGTTCGCTGAGCCTACGCTCGAGCTCGTCGATCTCCATGGCTTGCCAATCGTTGATTTGGTCATAGTTCGTCGTGATTCAGATATTAGCAGAACGCGCCGACGCGTCCATAATCTGTGCTATGCAGCAGACCGATCGAGCCAAGGAGGATCCATGACCGCGTACTATCAGCAGGTGCTCGAGGGCACATACGACAACCACGTGCTTCCGTTTTTGTGGATGAAGGGCGAGAGCCATAAGACCATTGCCGAGTATCTGGAAAAGATCGCCGGCGCCGACATCCACGAGGTCTGTCTCGAAAGCCGCCCACACCCCGATTTTTGCGGCGAGGGCTGGTGGCGCGACTTGCGCTTTGTCATTGACGAGTGCAAGCAGCTGGGCCTTAAGCTCTGGATCTTGGACGATGCGCACTTCCCCACGGGCTTTGCCAACGGCGCCGTCGAGGAGGCCGTGCCCGAGCTCCGCAAGATCGTGCTCACGCACCGCACGTTCGACATCGTGGGCCCCACGTCCGCCGCGAGCATCGCGCTCGCCAACATGCTCGACAAAACGGAGCGCTTCTACGGCGTGACATTTATGCAGGACGGCAGCCCCGTCGACGTCGCTTACCGAGTAATCGACGATGCAGACGGCAACCCCAGCCGCCTGGTCTTCGATGCACCTGCGGGCCTCACGCAGGCATGCGTGATGTTCACGAGCGGCAAGACCTCCTACAACGAGGACTACATCAATATGGTCGACCGCGCCTCGGTGGCGCAGCTCATCGATGCTGTCTACGAGCCGCATTTTGAGCATCTGGGCGATGAGTTTGGCAAGACGATCCTGGGCTTTTTCTCCGATGAGCCCGGATTTGCCAACGAGAAGGGCACCACGGGCCCCGATGGCATCTCGGACACGCTCATCGGCAAGGCCACCGCGCCCCTACCCTGGTCGGCCGAGCTTGAGCGTCGCCTACGCGCTGCACTGGGCGAGCGCTACCTGGCCGAGCTCCCGCACCTGTGGGACCGCGAGCCGGCCGGCGCGCACGTACGCCACGTCTATATGGACATCGCGAGCACCCTCTATAAGGAGTGCTTCTGCGACCAGCTCGGAGACTGGTGCCGCGCGCGCGGCGTGCAGTACATCGGCCACGTTATCGAGGACAAGGACTGCCACGCGCGCCTGGGCGTGGGCGCCGGGCACTACTTCCGCGCCGTGGGCGGTCAGGACATGGCGGGCGTCGACATCGTGATCAACCAGCTGGTACCCGGCATGGACCGCGGCCTTCACAGCTACGGACGCGGCGTATGGGACCTCGAGTTCTATAACTACGTGCTGCCCAAGCTGGGCTCCTCGGCAGCACACCTCGACCCCAAAAAGCAGGGGCGCTGCATGGCCGAGGTCTTTGGCGCATTTGGATGGCACGAAGGCCTGCGCGAGATGAAGTGGATCGCCGATCATTTTTTGGTGCGCGGCGTCAATTGGTTTGTGCCGCATGCCTTTAGCATGGCCGCCTTCCCCGACTGGGACTGCCCGCCGCATTTCTATGCGCATGGCCAAAACCCCCAGTTTGCACACTTTGGGCAGCTCATGAGCTACATGAACCGTACGGCGAGTCTGCTGAGCGGCGGGCGTGCAACGACCCCGGCGGCGCTTCTCTACCATGCGGACGCCGAGTGGGCAGGCGAGGCGAACTTTATGCAGCATGCCGCCTCCGAGCTTATGCGCGCGCAGGTCGACTTTGACATCGTGCCAGCAGAGGCATTTGAGGACGCAGGGCGCTATGCCGTTGAAATTGCCGCAGACGGTAGCGGCTTTAGCGTGAACGGCCAGGCATACCGCTGCCTGGTGATGCCCGGAGCCGAGTTTGTCGGCGGAGCCGTGCTCGACTTTGCCGCGCGCGCCGCAGCCGCGGGCGTTGCCGTGTACGCGCTGGATAAGTTGCCGAACAAGCGCTACGACGGCGACACTGCAGGCCGCGAGGGCTTTGCCTCCCTGGATGCAACCGCGCTCGCCGGCATCAAACTCCTGGCGACCACCGGGCTCGCAGGCACACTTGCCAATACCGGCATGCAGACCGTGGTTTGCGCCGAGCCCCAGCCCTGGCTGCGCGCACTGCGCTACGAGCGGGCGGGCGAGAGCTATCTGATGCTCGTCAACGAGCATCCCAAGCAGGGTATCTCCACTCAGGTTGCGCTTGCCGACGGCACACCCGTTGCAGGCGCGCGCCTCGACCTGCTCAACGGCACCGAGCCCGCCGCCTTTGACGGCACGCTCGAGTTGGCTCCCTACGAGAGCTGCATCGTGGTCCTTGGGGCTACAGGTTCCGCCGGCGCGGCAACCGTTGGAGACGAAGCCGCATGCATCGACGGGCCCTGGGCGGTTGCCTTCTCTGCCCCTGGCACCGATGCCTTTGGCGAGCCTGTTGAGCTTGCAGACCTGCACGACCTTTCCTCGGCCGAGTTCCCCGGCAAGGCCGGCACATTCCGCTACCAGGCCTCCTTTGTCCTGGGCGAAGCGGTCACCAGCACCGTCATCGACCTTGGCGAGGTCTTTGAGACCGCAACCGTCGCCCTCGACGGCAAATCCCTCGGCACCCGTATCTGTCCGCCTTACCGCTTTGAGGTCGGCGCGCTTTTGGCCGGTGAGCACGCGCTTACGATCGACATCATCAACACCCTCGATCACGCCGTCCCCGACATATTCGGCATGACCGAGCCCTCCGAGCCCAGCGGCCTCTTGGGGCCCGTACGTGTGCTCGGGTAACGCCCCGGGCGCAAACGGCCCAACAAGGACAGTGCCCCCATGTTGAGCCCGCACGGCGTCGAGCGGTCCGTCGTTCATAGACCGGCGGACCAAAACTCCCAGCCAAGCCGAACGTTTTATTTATCGTTATGATTGGTTTATCGCGACGCAAACGCATAGGAGCCATATGGATATCAGGCGAAAGATCACGCAGGGCAAAAGCCTCACCCCCACCGAGCAACAACTTGGGCAAACGGCCCTCGCCATGGGCGAGGATGTGCGCGGGCTTTCCATTAAGGAATTTGCCGCGTGCGCCAACGTTTCGGTCGCGAGCGTGCACCGCTTTTGCAAAAAGCTCGGCCTCGAGGGATTCAAAGACCTCAAGGTCGAGCTCATCCGCCAGGCGACCGAGGCGGGCAATCGGCGCGACGTGGACATCAACTTTCCCTTCGATGCCACCTCCACCCCCGCACAGGTAATGGAGCGCATGGAGGGGCTCTACCAGACCACCTTGGCCGAAACGCAGGAACTGCTCGACCCCGCACAGCTCGACTACGCCGCCAAGCTCGTCATGCGCGCCGACACCGTGGACATCTACACGGGCTCGCATAACCTGTATCCAGCGGGAATGTTCCGCGATCGCTTGCTTTCCGCCGGTAAAAGCGCGACGTGCTACGGCAGCGTCGAGGCGCAGGTGCGTACGGCGCTCGCCTCGGGCCCCGACCATGTGGCGATTGTCATCTCCTACAGCGGCCTTGCCCCCAACCTCAGGGAGATCTTGCCGATCCTCAGCAGTCGACGCGTCCCGGTCATCGTCATCGGCACACCGTACTGCGCCCGCATTCACCCCGGCTTTGCCGCCTATCTCATGGTGAGCGACCACGAGAGTATGACGCACCGCATCACGCAGTTCGCCAGCCACATCGCCGTGCAATACGTGCTCGATTCGCTCTACAGCAGCTACTTTGCCAAAGATTACGCCCGCTGTTCCGAGTTCCTCGAGCGGTCGTTTCCCTACACCCGCCTGCCCGGGCTCAAGTAACGACGAGCGTGGATTTTTGGACACTCAGATAACGAGCGTGGATAATCTCCCACTTTGAGCCCGCACACAGGCCAAAACCGGGAGATTATCCACGCTCATTTTGGGTCCCCTGGGAAACGCATGAGGAGGGCGGATAGACAGCCGTTATTTGCGAGGCGTCAGCGACGTAAAGAGCCCGTGTTGGTTGCAGTAAAGATATATCCTGCCGCGCCCGGTAATATGGAAGCGCGGCTGCACCGATTGCTCTGGATAGAGCTTCTTAAAGCAGACGCCGTCCATAGTCGCATATGCCACAAAGCTAATGTAGTGATCCTTGGTCATGGGATGATCGAGCGTGACGTACCAATCGTCCTCGATGCGCTCGATGGAAAAGGCGTGGTCCGCGTCCGGCTCTTCGGCCTCCTGGGGAAACATCGTGGAGCCACAGCAGCTAAAGCTGCCTTCTCCGAGCGCGTGCACAACGTTTCCGCAGATAGGGCAAACGTAAAAGACGCCTTTGAGCATATTGCCTGCACGGTTGGCGTTGGCCCGAATGTCACCAGCCAAAAGCTCAGCCACGCTTATGCCGAGTCTCTGGGCCAAAGGCTCAACGAGGGAAATGTCGGGAAGGCCGCGGCCGGATTCCCACTTGCTGACGGCTTTATCGGTCACACCAAGGCTTTCCGCCAGGGCGCGCTGGGTGAGGCCGCGCTCTTCGCGCAGCTGCTTAATGGCATGCGCTGCCAAAAAAGTATGGGAGGCATTGGTTTGCCGTGTCTGGTTCATGGGCTGTCCAATCAAATTGAAGAAATGGAGTGAACCGGTTCGACAGTCAGTATCCATTTGAAGGCCAGGCTCGACAACCTACGCTGCGTAGACATGCGCCAATCGAACGAGCGCGGATTTTGGACGCTCATCCTAAGTAGTCATTTAAGAACGTCCCCAATGACTACTCATTTATGTCTGTCCCCAATGACTACCACGGCAACGCCGATGTTTTGGTAGCGACAGCGAAAACCCGCCAGAGCGAGCAAGGTGCCTTGAAACGAGGCGGCATTGACCTTCTGGTCATGCCGCCGAAGTTGAAAGGCAGATTGCCGCTCTGGCGGGTTTGCAGCGTCGAGCAGTTACGGCGTTTGGTAAAACGCCGTAACTAACGAGCTCCGTACTGCTCGTAGTAGGCGTCGATAGCGGCCTTGAGCTCGTCATCGATGACGACCTTGCCGTCGATCTCGTGGTTGTAGAGGGTCTCGACGACCTCGGCCATGGAGACGATGCTCGCGACGGGGAAACCGTACTTGGCCTCGATCTCCTTCTGCGCGGTGGTCACGCCACCCTTGCCGACCTCCATGCGGTTGAGGGAAACGATAAGGCCCTTGATCTCGACATCGGCAGCAGCCTTGACCTTGGGGTAGGTCTCGTCGATGGACTTGCCGGAGGTGGTGACATCCTCGACCATAATCACGCGGTCGCCGTCCTGGGGCTCATAGCCCAAAAGGTTGCCCTTGTCGGCACCGTGGTCCTTGGCCTCCTTGCGGTCACAGCAGTACTTGACCTCCTTGCCGTACAGCTCGTGGTAGGCAATGGCGGTCACGACGGCCAGCGGAATGCCCTTGTAGGCCGGTCCAAACAGCACGTCGAAGTCGTCGCCAAAGTTATCGTGAATGGCCTGGGCGTAATACTCGCCCAGCTTCTTGAGCTGATAGCCCGTCACGTAAGCGCCGGCGTTCATAAAGAACGGGGACTGACGGCCGCTCTTGAGCGTAAAGCTGCCGAACTTAAGAACATCGGACTCGACCATAAACTTGATGAACTCTTGCTTGTAAGCCTCCATGCGGGCTCCTCTCGTAATCGCGTACGTGTCTTCCAGTTTAGCGCAGGCAAGGCGCGTTGCGGGCGCGCTTTGGGGCCTCAGCATTCTGTAAAGGCTTTGTCAGGGGCAATGGTTTTCCAAACAAAGGGGTTGACACGGCAAACCCCCTCATAAAAATACGGGCGGATTAAAACGGGTACGAGATACCCAAAGCGCGCCGCGCCCGGCCTTAAGGGGGTGTGCCATGGAAGGCAGCCATAGTCGAAAAACCTGCATGTCGCCCTCGGCACGCCGCGAGGATTCCGCGCACGCATAAGCGCCACTAACCGATCGTCAAAACCACCACAAAGGTGCCTGTCCCTTTGTGGTGGTTTGAAAGCATGACGTGAGCGACATCTAGGTTTTTTGAAGCAAATACGACACGTACGCTAACTCCCTTCAACAAGGAGGACCCTATGCTGATGCTCAAAACCGCCACGGTACTCGAAGCCATCTCCAAGCGCCGCCGCACGGCGCGCCCCGCCGCTCGCGCCGGCATGTCCAAGAACATCATATTCGCCGCCACCCATAGCGCCGAGGACGCCCTCGTGCTGCTCGACGCCACGGCCGACGGACTCACTGCCGAGCATGCCGCCGAGCGCCTGAACGCCGTCGGCCCCAACACCATCGAGGCGCCGACCAAGACGCTTGTGCGCCGCATCGCCGACGCATTCGTTGACCCCTTCGCCGGCATCCTCGCCGCGCTCGCGCTGGTCTCGCTCTACATCGACGTGCTCGCCGTGCCCGAGCCGCAGCGCGACCCCTCCACGGTCATCGTCATCGGCATCATGTTGCTGGTATCGGGCGGCATGAAGTTTATCCAGGAAGCCCGCAGCGGCAATGCGGCCGAGGCCCTCAAGGACCTGGTCTCTAACACCTGCTGCGCCCTGCGCGACGACGAGCGCCTCGAAATCCCCTTCGACGAGCTCGTCCCCGGCGATGTGATCCGTCTCTCTGCCGGCGATATGGTGCCGGCCGATGCCCGCATCATCACCGCGCGCGACCTGTTTGTGATCGAGTCCGCGCTCACGGGCGAGAGCGAGGCCGTCGAGAAGACCTCTGCCGCAGCTGTCATTGAGGGCGCCGACAGCTCCGCGTTGCCGCTGTCTGCCTGCAAGAACATCGTCTTTACTGGCACCTCCGTGCAAAACGGCACCGCCATGGCACTCGTCGTTGCCACCGGCTCGGACACATACCTGGGCGGCATCGCCAAGATGCTCAACGGGCGCGGCGAGAAGAGCGCGTTTGACCGCGGCGTCTCGAGCGTCTCCATGCTGCTCGTGCGCCTCATGCTCGTTATGGCGCCGGCGGTCTTTGCCATCAACGCCGCCACCAAGGGCAACGTCATCGATGCGCTGTTGTTCGCCACGAGCGTGGCCGTGGGCATCACGCCGCAGATGCTTCCCGTCATCGTGACCACGAGCCTGTCGCAGGGCGCCAAGGACCTCGCCCGTCGCCAGGTTATCGTCAAGGAACTGCCGGCGATCCAAAACCTCGGCGCGATGGACGTCCTGTGCTGCGACAAGACCGGCACCCTCACCGAGGACCGCATCGTGCTCGAGCGCTACCTCAACACCGACGGCAACGAGGATGCACGCGTGCTGCGCCATGCGTTTTTGAACAGCTTCTTCCAGACCGGCCTCAAAAACCTTATCGACCTGGCCGTCATCGACCGTGCCGATGTGACGCCCTCGACCGTCGTGCCCGATTCCATGCTGGGCCAGAGCCTGCGCGACCGCTATACCAAGGTCGACGAGGTGCCCTTCGATTTCTCGCGCCGTCGCCTGAGCGTAGTTGTCGCCGACGCCCAAGGCAAAACCCAGATGGTTACCAAGGGCGCTGCCGAGGAAATGCTCGAGATCTGCTCCTTTGTCGAGGTCGATGGCATCGCTCAGCCGCTCACCGACGAGAGGCTCGCCCAGATTCGAAAGCAGGTCGCCGGACTTAACGCCGAGGGCCTGCGCGTGATTGCCGTGGCGCAGAAGACCAATCCGCGCTGCGTGGGCGAGTTTGGCATCGCCGACGAGTGCGACATGGTGCTGATGGGCTTTTTGGCCTTCCTCGATCCGCCCAAGGCGAGTGCCGCGGGCGCCGTCGCCACCCTCGAGGCCAAGGGCGTGGCGGTCAAGGTCCTGACCGGCGACAACGATCGCGTCGCCGCCACCGTCTGCGAGCAGATCGGTATCGACGCGAGCAATGTCTTGCTGGGCTCCGAGATCGATGCGCTCGATGACGCCGAGCTTGCCGAGCGCGCCGAGCACACCCACCTCTTCGCCAAGCTCTCGCCGCTGCAGAAGGCGCGTCTGGTGCGCGTCATGCGCGAGCTGCTCGGCCACACCGTGGGCTTTATGGGCGACGGCATCAACGACGCCGCCGCCATGCGCGCGAGCGACTGCGGCATCTCGGTCGATTCGGCCGTCGACATCGCCAAGGAATCCGCCGATATCATCTTGCTTCAGAAGGACCTGGGTGTGCTCGAGCGCGGCATCATCGAAGGCCGCCGCACCTACGGCAACCTGCTCAAGTACCTCAAGACCACGGTGAGCTCCAACTTTGGCAACGTACTGTCCGTGACCGTCGCGAGCCTGTTCCTGCCGTTTTTGCCCATGAGCGCCCTGCAGCTGGTGTTGCTGTCGCTGGTCTACGAGATCGTGTGTATCGCGCTGCCGTGGGACACCGTCGATGACGCCTGGACCGCCCGTCCGCGCGCCTGGGACGCCGCGTCCATTAAGGGCTTTATGCTCGAGTTGGGTCCCGTGAGCTCGCTGTTTGACATCGTAACCTTCGCCGCGCTCTTCTTTGTGGTGTGCCCTGCCACCGTACGCGCAAGCTGGTCCGAGCTCGCCGGGACGGGCAACGCCGCAGGCATGGCGGCCTTTGTGGCGCTCTTCCAGAGCGGCTGGTTTGTCGAGTCCATGTGGTCGCAGACGCTCGTGATCCACATGCTGCGCTCCCCGCGCCTGCCGAGCCCGCGCGACCACGCCGCGCCCGCGCTGTGCGTTCTCACCGTACTGGGCCTGGCGCTCGTCACCTGGCTGCCGGCAAGCCCCATCGCCGATGCGCTCGGCCTCTTGCCGCTGCCGGCGAGCTTCTTCGCGCTGCTCATCGGCATCGTCACCGCCTACATCGCGCTCACTCAGCTGGCAAAGCGCCGCTACATTGCCCGCCACGGCGAGCTGCTGTGACGCCCGAATCGTGGCGCGCGACCCATCAGGCGGTCAAAAAGTCCCGTCTCAAGTTAAACCACTCATTTAAGTACGTCCCCAATGAGTGCGGCGGAATGGCTCCCCTTGACAGCTTAAAGCCGTCATGCAGGAACCATTCCGTCGCAGCCTTATGAAAGGGACTGGGTTGTAAATGTTGGAGAAGAGCCGTTAGCGCTCGGGTGTCAGGATCACCAGAGCGTCGTGCTCAAAGGGATGCTGCGCCACGCGCACGGTGCCGTCACCGTTGTCACGGACGGGCAGTTTTGCGATGCGCTTGTCCTCCATGTCGAGGACCGTCGCCGTCCAGCCACGCGCGCCGTCGAGCTTAAACTTGAGCGCCGTGGTGCGCGGCAGGTACGTGACGACGCGATCGCCAACGCGCGCCACACGGATGGCCTCGCGCGCGTCATCGAGCAGCTCCTGCGCCGGAACCACGGCAAGCGCATCGTCACCGGCAGTAGCGCCTAGGCTGGCAAGCACATGCTCGATCGCGCCAAAGTCCCACACACCCGCAAACTGCAGGCACTCTTGCCAGCGGAAGGGCATGTCAAAGCCCTCGCCCAGGACCGAACCCTGGCTGCGCGATGTCTGCCAGTTCCAAACGCCGTGCGCGCCATAGGTCACGCCGGCACTGGCGCCGGCAAGAATCGACGACCATACGCTCGCGCGGCAACCCTGCGCGGTAAAACGCCAGTAGACGTTGCGCGACGCACCCATCTGCTCGTAGCAAGGCTCGGAGTTGACCATCGGCTTTTTGGGATAGTTGGCGATAAAGTCCTGCGGCAGACGCCATGCCTCGGGCTGGCCCTCGTAGTTGTGGCCGGGCTGGAACATGTAAAAGTCCAGACGGCCCAGATACTGCGCCGGAATGGTACGATTGCCGCGGTTGATATGCATGGTGCGCAGTGCCTCGGGCGCGCGCTTGACGACCTCGTCGAGCGCGTCCTCGTAATAGACGATCGCCTCGTCACCGGCAAAGTCGGTATCGCCCGTCACTACGTAGACGGGGTCGAACTCGCCCAGGTTCTCGACGACGCGGGCAACGTGGGCACGGACCTCCTCACGCGGCATAACCTCGGCGCCGCAACGCTCGGCGATCTTGGCACCCCAGGTACCGGGCACGTAGTTGCACCACATAAGCACGAGCGCCGGGCGAATGCCGTGCTCCACGGCCGCCTGGCACATGCGGCGGGCGCGGTCCCAGTATTCCTGGTTGGGCGCGCTCCAGTCAAAGTGCACGCCGTCCTCGCTCGCGTAGGGCCAGATGCCCAGGTCGGGCAGGCAGCGGTCCCACTGCGGCAGGGTATTGACCTGCAGCACGTTCATGCCCTGCTCGGCGCGGCGGGTCAGATAGTAGTCCCAGTCCGCCTCGGTGATACTCGTGAATGCGCTCCAGCACGTGTCGGCAAACCAAAAGAACGGCTTGCCGTCGCAGAGAAACCCGTCCTCACGACCGTTGACGGTCAGCTTTCCCAAACTCATCTGCGTGTCCTTTCGTTTGATAAAGGATTTGCGAACCGCCGGGGGCTTTCGCGATAACCCCGCGCGAAAGCCTCCGCCGCTTGGCAAACCCTCGCGGGCGAAGCTCACCCGCCCCATCAGTCTACCTTGCAAGAAGGGCCCCGCCGGGCTTACGCCTGACGGGGCCCTGTCGTGTAGGTGAGGTCATATGTGACCGAATGGCTTGGCCTTAGGCCTCCATCTCGGCGAGCTCCTCCTTGGAGAAGCCGGAGACAAAGACGACGGCAGCGGCGATGACAAAGGAGATTGCCATACCAACGATAGCCCAGACGGTGTTCATCTGGCCACCCTGCAGGTAGTTGGTGAAGACCAGGAAGTTGGAAGCACCGCCTGCGAGGTAGTAGGTGACGCCCATGAGGCCGGAGAACACAGCGCCGATGGCACCGCCGATGAACATGCCGAACATGGTACGACGGAAGCGCATGAGGATACCGAAGAGCGCGGGCTCGGTGACGCCGCCGGCGATAGCGGAGATGACGTAGCCGATGGCAAGGGACTTCTCGTCGGGGTTCTTCATCTTGAGGAAGGCACCGAAGGCGCAGCCCCAGACAGCGGCCATAGCGCAGTTGGTGGAAACGAAGACGAAGGGATCGTAGCCGGCAGCGATGATCTGAACCTGAGCGAGCAGGATGACGGGCATGTGCATGCCGCAGACCACGAAGAGCTGCCAGAAGGCGCCGAGGACGGCCATGACGATCAGGATACCGATGCCGCCAAGGTCAGCAAGGCCGAAGAGCGCGTTAGCGATCAGCGTACCGATCTCGTTGCCGATGGGGGCGAGGACGATGAAGGCGATGGGGATGGTAACGATCATGGTGCAGAACGGCGTGAAGACCGTGGAGAGCACGTCGGGCATGACCTTCTTAAAGAACTTCTCGACGAAGTAGAGGACAGGCACCGAAAGGATAATCGGCAGGACGGACTGCTGATAGTTGGCAGCGGCGATCTGGATGCCGTAGACGGAGATGATGCCGCCACCCTCCTGAGTCGCGACACTCACGACGGACGGGGCCATGAGAGCGCCGCCGAGGAGCATGCCCAGAACCGGAGAGGCGCCGAGCTTCTTAGCGGCGGCATAGCCCAGGTAGATGGGGATAAAGGTAAACGTTGCCTCGTACAGCGTGGTGTAGAGGAACGTATAGGTCGGGTCGTCGGCCGAGAGCACACCGAGCATGGTGGGGCCGAGGACGGCCGCGATGGTGCGGAACAGACCGCCAGCCATGAGCAGCGGGATGAGCTGGGTCATGGAGCCGGACAGATAGTCGAGGATGATGTTAGGCAGGTTCTTGAGCTCGAACTTCTCCTTGGGAGCATCGAGGTTCTCGTCAACGGCCTCACCCTGCTTGACGCCGGAAATGGCGACGAACTCGGCGAGTACCTTGGGCACGTTCTGGCCGATGATGACCTGGAGCTGGCTGCCGGCGAACTGGCAACCCAGAACACCCTTCACCTTCTTGATCTTCTCCACGTCGGCCTTGCTGTTATCCTTGAGCGTCAGACGCAGGCGCGTCATGCAGTTGGCGGCGACGGTAACGTTCTCCGCGCCGCCCACGAGCTCGAGGACATCGGTGGCAATCTGTTTGTTATCTACTGCCATGGGACCCCTCCCCATATCTTCGTGTGCCTACCCGCTTGGGCGTAGGCACGCCTTTGGCCCGGCGACTATAACCCCTTACGGTTACCGAACCCTTGGATACGCTTTTGTAAACAAGGTGTTTACTGAACGTTTACGGGCTTTAGTTTACACGGAGCGCCGAATTTATGGCAATTTTGCCGTCTACAGTCCGGTGAACGGTAGGAAATCGGGGGTGAGCGTATTTGAATGGCGGGAGATGGTCTCTTTGACCCTCTATTGATATATAGCCATTTACGTGGGATTTTATTTTGATGAACACCTCACTGATCTGTTAACTCATCAACAGAATCCCTGCTAGAAGCTAGTAAACATACGTTTAGTAGTTCACGACGTGTTCAATTTTGCCGTTAACCGAGTTCATCTGGTTATTCTTCAATTCTAGATTACACTAAACATGTTTAGTTTGTATTGCCGCAGATGCCAGGCATTCGCGGCGCAAGGGAGGCAGCTCATGGAACTCAAATTGTGTACCTACGCAACCGTCACCACCTTGGGCGACTTTGGCCCCTGGATCAGCAAGGTCGTACTCGACCTGCCCTGCACCGTGCGCGCCAACGACATCGACACGAACACCTTCCATATATATGTAGAGCGTCACGAGCGCTCGGGCGAGGTTCTGATGCGCAAGGAGCGCGGCGCCGACCATGCCGCGCCCTCCGTGGGTTACATCGACATTCTCGCCGCATATCCGTGCGACGAGAACGGACGTAAGCTCGCCGTGGGCACCCATGTGGCACTCGAGGTCGCCGAGCAGCGCCTGACCAAGACCATCGAAGGCGGCGTCATGGGCTCGCGCATGCTCGATGACCAGCTGCGCATCACGCAGCTCACAGCTCTTCCCGGCAACGACGGCGACGATCCCACCTGCGGCCTGGTCTTCGACACCTGCCGTGGCGATATCTGCCCCGCGCTCAAAGGCTGGAGCAACGCCACGCAAAAGACCGCCGTCGACGGTATCGCGCTCGAATACGGCTTCTTTGAGCCCAGCTTTAAGGCCGAGGACTCGGCATGCTTCAACCCCTTTGCGCCCGAGGCCACGGCCATGCCCCAAAAGGCACCGCTCGTGGTGTATCTGCACGGCGCCGGCGAGGGCAAGGGCGCCACGCAGGGCGAAGGCGCCACGCGCGCCTATATCGGCAACCGCGTGACGGCCATCAGCCAGGCGCAGATCCAGCGCTACTTTGGCGGCTTTGCCTGGGTGCTCGTGCCGCAGTCGCCCACGTTTTGGATGGACAACGGCGTCGAGCAGCTTGGTCACTCCAACCAGAGCATCTACTCCCCCGTGCTCAAGGCACTTATCGATGAGTTTGTCGCCGAGCATGCCGACCGCATCGACACCGACCGCATCGTGGTCGCCGGTCTTTCCAACGGCGGCTTTATGACCCTGCGCCTGTGCGCCGACTACCCCGATTTCTTCGCCGCGGGCCTTCCCTGCTGCGCCCCGTGGTACAACGCCACGGACGAGGACGTAGCCGCGCTCGCCAAGACGCCGCTGTGGTTTACGCACTCCAAGGGCGACGAGCTCGTGCACCCGCAACAGACCGTGCTGCCGCTGTTCGCGCGCCTGCGCGATGCCGGCGCCAACGTGCATCTCACCTACTTTAGCCATGTCGAGGACCTGACCGGCGTGTATCGCGAGGCCGACGGCTCGGCCAAGAAGACGTTCAACCACGGCGTGTGGATCCACCAATTCAACGACCTGTGTTATCAAGACTTCGACGGGGGCAACGTACTCATCGACGGCGAGCCGGTGGGCTGCTGGGAGTGGTCGGCCAGGGTCGACCGCTAAGCCCTCCCATCGCGGGGACCGGGGTTTAGTCTTGCAAACGTCCTCGGGCATGCATGGGCTGGCGCTTTGCGCTTCGCGCTGCGCCTGCCCATGCCCCCTGCGGAATGTTTGCAAGACTAAACCCCGGTCTCCGCTGCGTTGACGTTGCTGTGACCCTGGCCGGCCGCTTCTAGCGGGCCGCCGGGTCGGTGGCGATGGGGGTATGGGTCCCGTCTTGCCTTGCGCGTAACTGGCTGAATTGATTTTGATTGGAGCTGTTCCTATGTCCCAGAAGTTGACTCGGGTGATTGTTACCACTGATATGGAAGTCGATGATATGAACTCGCTTGTTCATTTGGCTCTGTATCTCAACTTGCTTGATGTTCAGGCTGTGGTGTATACGGCTTCGCAGTATCACTTTCTTGGGGATGGGGTTCATACGCTCGGCGAGGTGAATTCGCATTGGCGGACCAAAGGGCGGCGCTCTTATGAGTGGGCTGTTGTGCCTCATGAGCCCGATCCGCTAGCCGGCGAGCTTCGTGAGTATCGGCCGTTTCCCGAGCATTGGATTGAGAGTCTCTGGAGTAATGAATATGCCCAGGCTTGGCC
Organism: Coriobacteriaceae bacterium; assembly: GCA_905209215.1. Taxonomy (GTDB): domain Bacteria; phylum Actinomycetota; class Coriobacteriia; order Coriobacteriales; family Coriobacteriaceae; genus Collinsella. The sequence continues at coordinate 18,635 of CAJLRY010000016.1, forward strand.
GCAGTTGCAAGCAAATGCGGCCGCTGCCGGTGAGCCGCCGTTTCCCACGCCCGCCCAGATGATCGAGCGCACCTTTGTGGGAAATGTTGCCTTTGAAGGTGATGTGACTGAGGAAACTGAGGGGTCTCGCGTAATTGCGCAGGCGATTCTGGATGATGATCCGCGTACGTTATGGTTGCTCAGCTGGGGTGGTATGAATACGATCGTTCGCGCCCTCATGAGTATTGCCGAGCGCTATCGCGCCACGCCCGAGTGGCCCACCGTGCAGCAGCAGGTCTATCAGAAGGTGCGCGTGATGGGCGTTGCCGATGGCGTGGGACAGGACAACTCGTGGCTCGACCATGGGCGCGAGCTCTTTCCCGAGCTCATCTTTTGGCGTACGCCCTATATGTATGGCAACTATTTCGACGCCAAAACAGCTCAGCCCGATACGCTGCCGCTGTTTAAGGCTCCCTGGCCCGAGCAGAATCTCACGCAGGGCAACGGCCCCCTCATGGCACGCTATATGCTCTATGGCGATGGTAAGGTCTACGAAAACGAACTCGAGCGCTTTCAGTTTGGCAAGCATGCCCGCCTGGATTGGGGCCTGGAAGGCATGCCCGCGGTGCAGTTTGAGCGCGGCGACTTTATGGCCGAAGGCGACAGCATGACCTATATTCCACTGCTGCCGTTTGGCCTGCGCGGCATCGACGACCGCGACTTCGATACGCTGCTGGGCCGCATGTTTCTTGATGGACACCCCGATGCGAGCGCGCCCGCCGGTTTTGCCTCCATCGGCACGCCCGCAGACGACAATCTCAATCCCTATCTGCGTGCCTATCAGGAAAACTTTGCCGCCCGCGCGCAATGGTGCGCCCATGATCCGGCCATCTGCTCGCATCCGGCACATGTTGTCGAGGTCACGGCCGACCGTAGCGCCGCAGCCGGCGAGCGCGTCGCCCTTGCGGCAACCATCGTCGACCCCGACGACAAGGGCTTCGATGCACATTGGGATGTGGCCGTAGACCCATCGAGCTATGCAGGCGTCCAGGATCTGTCGATGTGGCAAGAATGCACGGTGGACACCGCTTTCATCGTGCCCGCCGACGCGCAGCCCGGTGACCGCTTCGTGCTCACGCTTACCGTGCAGACGCGCGCCGAGCGCCCCTGCACCCGCTACGCCCAGATCGCCGTGACCGTGGCATAGCAAGAACGGCGCCCACATTCGGCAGCCGCCGCATTCGACAAAGAGTGTCCCCAATGAGTAGGAAAAATGAGCCATGTGTCCCAGTTGTGGAGACTCGTTGAGCCGTCTGGGTATCGTGAAAGGCTGCGCACTCCCCCATCATCAAAAGTGACACACGCTACCAGTTGATGGGAGGCAGCCATGGGCTTCTTTGACAAGATGTTCGAGAAGAAAGAGTGCGCGATTTGCGGTACCGAGCTGGGACTTCTAGGTAAGACAAAAATCACTGAAGGCTACCTGTGCAAAGAGTGCGCCGGCAAGCTCTCCCCCTACTTTCACGGCTATCGCTCCAGCACCGCGGACGATATCCGCGAGCAGCTCGCCTACCGCGAGGCCAATGCCGAGCGCCTGGCGTCGTTCAACCCCACGCGCACGCTTTCTGCCGGGCGCACCAACATCATGCTCGACGAGGACGCGGGCCTGCTGATCATTACCTCGCAGAGCCGCTGGCGCGACGCCAATCCCGACATCATCGAGTTCTCGCAGGTACTCGGCTGCGATATGGATATCGACGAGCATCGCACCGAAATCTATCGCGAGACCAAGGACGGCGAGCGCGAGAGCTACAACCCGCCGCGCTACGACCTGGATTACGACTTTAATCTGACCATCCACGTCAACACGCCGTACTTTACCGAGATCAACCTGCGCGTGAACGACTCCACCATCGATCAGCGCGGCTCCATCGAATACCGCGAGGCCAAGCGCCAGGCAACCGAGGTCCGCGACGCGCTGGTGCAGCTGCGCCAGGAGACGCGCGACAGCGTCGCGGCCGCCAAGGCCCCCAAGACCGCGGTGACCTGCCCCTTCTGCGGAGCCACCACCATTCCCGATGCCAGTGGGCGCTGCGAATACTGCGGCGGCGCCATCGGCGCATAGCCTCCGGCACGGAAAGGACCGATCATGGCCTTCGAGAGCGTTAACTATCAGTGCCCTGCCTGCGGTGGTCCCCTGCATTTTGCCAGCGCCGAGCAAAAGCTTGTCTGCGACTACTGTGACTCACGCTTTGAAGTCGAAGAAGTCGAGGCCCTCTATCGCGAGCGCCAGGACAAGGCAGATGCCAAAGCCGATGCCGCAGCCGCAGCTCCCAAACCTGCTGCCGACGATGCCGTGCAGGAGCTCGCCCAAAACGCCGGCTACATCTGCTCGTCGTGCGGCGCCGAGCTCGTGTCCGACGGCACCGTCGCCGTCACCACCTGCCCGTACTGCGGCAACTCCGCCGTGGCGCCCGGCCAGCTCTCTGGCGACTTCTCGCCCGACCTGGTGATTCCGTTTAAGCTCGGGCGCGACGACGTCACGGCCGCACTCAAGGAACACTACAAGGGCAAGATCTTGCTGCCCAAGAGCTTTGTCACCGGCAACCACATCGACGAGGTCCAAGGTGTCTACGTGCCGTTTTGGCTCTACGGCGCCCGCGTGGACGGCGAAGTGTACTTTGACGCGACCAACGAGACCGTGACCGAGGAATCCGACCGCACCGTCACGACCACCGACCACTACGATGCCTATCGCAAGGGCAATATCTCGTTTAAGCGCGTGCCCGTCGACGGATCGTCCAAGATGCCCGACGGCCACATGGACGCCATCGAGCCGTTTGACTACGACGCGCTGCGTCCGTTCTCGGTCGCATATATGCCCGGCTACATCGCCAACCGTTACGACGAGGACTGCGAGACCTGCAAGGCGCGCGCCGAGCGCCGTATGGAAGAAAGCACGATCTCGGCCCTGCGCGAGACTGTCGTCGACGAATACGACGATGCCACGGTCGAAAGCAAGCAGCTCGACTACACCTGGGAAGACAGCGACTACGCCCTGTTCCCCGTCTGGATGCTCTCCACCTCGTGGAACGGCAAGAGCTACCTGTTTGCCATGAACGGCCAGACCGGCCGCTTGGTCGGCGAGCTCCCCTGCTCCAAGCCCAAGCTCGCTATTGCCTCGGTGCTGTTCTTTGTGATCGGATTTATCCTCTCCCAGATTCTCTTTATGGGTGAGAACGCCTTCGATCCGGATTACCTCGCCTTTGATATCGAGGGCATCCTCATCAACATCGTCGCGCCGCTGATCATCGTGATTATCGGAGACGTGCTACTGGTAGGCCAGCTCAAGACGGCCAACGAGGCCACCCACGCCGACGAGTACTGCGGCGAGCTCGACCTGACCGAGAAGCACGACACCTTCAACCACACCGAGACCACCGTTGTCATGAAAGACGACAAGGACGACTAAGCAATCCGACCAATACCACCCGGCCTTTGACGAGAAAGGAAGATCACCATGGGACTCTTGAAAGCTGGATTGGGAGCTGCCGGCGGCGTCATGGCCGACCAGTGGAAGGAATTTATCTACTGCGAATCGATGCCTGCTGACGTCTTGGCCTGCAAGGGCAGCAAACGCACCGGTGGCCGCAGCTCCAACACGCGCGGCGAGGACAACGTCATCTCCAACGGCTCGGTCATCGCCGTCAACGACGGCCAGGGCATGCTCGTGGTGCAAAACGGCAAGATCATCGAAGTCGCGCTGGAGCCCGGTGAGTTCGTCTTCGATACCGGCAGCGAGCCGAGCGTCTTTAGCGGCAACCTGGGCGATTCCATCAAGGAGACCTTCGCCAATATCGGCAGCCGCTTTACCTTTGGCGGCGACGCGGGCAAGGACCAGCGTGTCTACTTCATCAACACCAAGGAGATCATCGGCAACAAGTACGGCACCGCCTCGCCTGTGCCCTTCCGCGTGGTCGATAACAACATTGGCCTGGACGTCGACATCTCCGTGCGTTGCAACGGCGAGTATTCGTACCGCATCACCAACCCGCTGCTGTTCTACACCAACGTATGCGGCAACGTGACCGATAGCTACACGCGCGACAAGATCGACAGCCAGCTTAAGTCCGAGCTTCTCACCGCCCTGCAGCCCGCCTTCGCCAAGATCTCGGAGATGGGCATCCGCTACAGCGCCATCCCCGGCCACACCACCGAGCTCGCTCGTGCGCTCAACGAGGTCCTCTCTGCCGACTGGCGCGACCTGCGTGGTGTCGAGATCGTGAGCTTTGGCGTCAACTCCATCGCAGCCTCGCAAGAAGACGAGCAGATGATCAAGGACCTGCAGAAGGCCGCCGTCATGCGCGATCCCACTATGGCGGCAGCCAACATTGCCAGCGCCCAGAGCGACGCAATGCGCGCGGCAGCCGCCAATCCCAACGGCGCGATGGCAGGCTTTATGGGCATGGGCATGGCAGGTGGCATGGGCGGCATGAACGCCAGCCAGCTGTTCGCCGCCGGCCAGGCACAGCAGCAGGCCGTCCCGCAGCCGGCTCCGGCACCCGCTCCCGCACCGGCTCCTGCCGCTGCTCCCGCGGCCGGCACATGGACCTGCAGCTGCGGCGCCACCAACACCGGCAAGTTCTGCTCCGAGTGTGGCAGTCCCGCACCCGCCCCGGCACCGGCCAAGTGGTTCTGCCCCAACTGCGGCAGCGAAAACGGCGGCAAGTTCTGCAGCAACTGCGGAACGCCCAGGCCCTAGCCCCTCTATCTGGTAATTGGCGGGGGATCCGCCACCCCCGCATTTGCTTCTATGGGTTTCGTTCGATAAAGGAGGACACCATGAAGACAACGTTCAAAAAGTCCGTACTCGCATTTCTGACATGCGTCCTTGCGCTCGCCTTTGCCCTGACGGGCTGCAGCGGCGGCGGCAAAGACCCCAAGGCCAACTTCGTCGGCAGCTGGGAACTCTCGGGTGGAACCATGGAGGGCGAAGAGCTGACCGATGAGTACATGAAGATGCTCGAGGATTGGGGTGTGCACTGCGTCCTGATTCTCGATGAGGACGGTACAGGTGCCCTCGACCTGTTCCTTGAAGTCGTCGACCTTAAATGGGAGGCAAAAGACGCCACCACCGTAACCATCACCGCCGAAGACGAGTCGCATGACATGAAGCTCAAGGACGGCAAGCTCATCCTCGAAGAGGATGACGGCAATCTTGTCTTTACCAAGTCCGACAAGGACCTGTCCGGCACGGTGAAGAAGGATCGCGAGGCGGCCGAGAAGGAAGAAGAGATCGACGAGGCCGTCGAAGACGACGACGTCCAGAAGATTGAAATCTCCCCCGCCGTCACCGTTGCCGATGACGACCTGTGCACCATTACCATCACCGAGAAGTTCAAGGACGAGTGGGGCGACATCGGTTTTGTCGTCAACATCACCAACAAGAGCGACAAGGACCTGACCTTCTACGCCCCCAGCGGCAAGACCAACGTCAACGGCACCATGAAGGAACCCTGGTTCTCGGCTCACCTGATGCCCGGCACCAACGCCACTGAGGAATTCACGTTCTCGAACGGCACGCTCGATAGCCTTGACGACCTGGTCAACACGACCATCGGCATCGACGCCTACCTGACCGATTCCTACGAGGACGTCGCCTCCTACAGCGCAACCATCGCGTAGCGGTAGACCACGACAGCCGCGGATTGGCGGACACATCCGCGCACACCAGACGGGGCCGCAGGAGATGATCCTGCGGCCCCGTCGCTTTTATGCCGATGCGCAACGAGCGCTAGCGCTCTATGTTGGGAACGATGCTGCCCTCGGTCACCGCATGTACGGCCAGACGCATGATGTTGTCGTAGCCGGTCTTGCTCAGGATCTCCGAGATGCGGCGCTTGATGGTGCCCTCGCTCATAAACAGCTCGGCCGCAATCTCGCGGCGGCTTTTACCCTCGCAGGCAAGGCGCAAGATCGACAGCTCGACATCGTCGAGGGCCGCCGTGCCCGAGAAGATGCTCTCGGGCGGCTTGGGAAACGTGCAGTAACCCGCCAGCGTGGAGCGCATCACGGCGAACAGCTCGTCGATACCGACGTTCTTGTACACAAAGCTATCGACGCCCGCCTCGCGGGCCTGATCGACAAAGGTGATCTCGGGCATGCCTGTCATGATAATGATGCGACACTCGGGCAGCTGCTCCTTGATGCGTGCCGCCGCCACGATGCCGTTTGAATCGTGCTCGGTGCACACGTCCATCAGTATCATGTCCGGGCGCTCCTTGAGCGCGACACCCAAGGCCTCGGAGGCATCGGCGATCGCGGCAACGACGGTCATATCGGGCTGGTCGCCAACGGAGCGCGCCAGGCTCTCGCGCAGGATGGCCTGATCTTCGACAATTAACACGCGGATCATGAGTTTCTCCTTTGGGACGTGTCGCTAGCGTTAAGCGGAATGGATACCGTAAGCGTAAAGGGCGGGGTGGCGTGGACCTCTAGGCTGCCACCCAGATCTTGCGCGACATGCCTCATACCTGGGATACCCGTTCCCTCGCGATACGATACGGGGGCCGGGGACCCGTCGTTAGAAATCGTCATGTGCGCGACGGCGTCAGCATCCGTCCTCTCCTGCCACAAGCGCACATGGACCCGATGCGCCTGCGCATGCTTGGTGGCGTTGGTCGAGGCCTCGCGGATAATCTGCAAAAAGGCAGCGGCGACACGCGCGTCCTCAGGCAGCGCACCCTCAACATCGATCTGCACGCTCACCAGGCCAAAAGCATGGACGATATCGCCCAGTTGCTCTGCCGGTTCGGTGTCGCCCCCGCTGCGCAGATCGGCAGCGATTGAGCGCAGCAGCGGGTCGATCTGCTCGAGCGACTCGTCGTCCAAGCGCCCCTCCTCCAAATAGCGATGAAGGATTGATAGGCGCTGGCCGATCACATCGTGAACGCGGGTGCGCATGCGCAGATAGGCCGCATTGTCGGCAACTTTTTTGACTTCTTCGATCTGGGCCTGGAGCTCTTGGCCCGCAAGCTCAAGCAGGTGATTGGCCTGCGCCAGGCGGTCATGCGCATGCGCATACTCTGTCACGTCCAGACCGATTATGCGCTCGAACGAACGGCCCGAGACCATAACGTCATCGCACACAAACAGGCGAATCTCGGCGGGAGAAACCTCGACCACCGCACGCGCCTCACCAAAGCGGTCCAGGTTGATCCGCACGCGGTTCTTACCGCCTTCGGGCATTTGCATGCTGAGCTTGCGCAGGTCGTTCCATGTACCGCTCATATCGCCTAGGTCGGTGGGCATATGAAGCTCCGCCAGGTTTTTGCGCATGCAGCGGTTCATGAGCAGTGGACGGCCCCTCGAGTCCAGATACAGGATGCCCACGGGAATCACGTTGATGGTTTCAATCGTCGAGAACGCGGTGATATCCTCTTGGCGGTTACGGACGTCCATCAAGAGCGCCGCGACGGAACGGAACAGGAAGAACGCTCCCTCTGCGATAAGGACAACGGCCCACACCGAGCCCATGGCAAAAACCACCGGCGGTGTCACGGCGCCAACAAGCAGCAGCTCGGCCAGCATGACAGGGCGACGATAGCGCACCATAAGGACCACGCCATAGGCAAAGATCGCGGCATTGAGCCACAGCACTCCGCCCATTGCCCTGGCGCAAACGTCAAGCGACGCCACCAGATACGAGCCAGACGACGCGAATAAGATGAGCGCCGAAATCATCAGGTGAAGCACCAGGCTCGTCTCGTAGGCGCAAATCACCTTACGGTTATAGGACGAGCGGCGCGATGCGATGAGCGGGACGTGGATCATCTGCAGACACGCAGCCAGGGCAAAGACAACATCGAGCGCAACGATTTGGGGAAGGATGAACGAAATCTGCATCGTCACTCACCCGCCCTCGGCATCAAGACGATCATGCGCAGCTGGCCGGGCTCGCCCTCAAGGCGGTATGCCACGTTGCGCCCTTGCAGAGCGCTTTCGAGCTCTTGCGCAGCGGGCGTCTGCGAAAGATCTTCATCATCGTTGGAAAAAAGCGTGGCGCGCAGCTCGACACTGCACCGGTCATGGTCGCCCAAGTGATACATAAGCGCCGGATGGTCGGTGGTGTAGGCAAAAAACGCAAAGTCATACACGCAGTCGTACAGGGCGCTTACCGTACTGGCGTGCATCGGGCGCCGTATGGCGATAATCGAGGCGCAATCGACATCGATGGTGCGTAGGTCACTTGCAAGCTCGTTGGCGATGAGCTGAATGCGGTCGCGGTCAAAACCGCTCTCCCCGTGCTGTGCCAACGTGAGCGACCCCTTGCGTTTGCAATAGGCGACGAGCATCTTGGCGCGCTGCAGCATGCGGTAACGCTCGTGCGAAGATGCCTCATCGGTCAACGGCGGCAGCGAGCTCAGCAGGTCGTACATCCCTTCGAGCGCACGGGCAAGCGCTTGGTCCACGTCTTGGACCAGTAAGGTCTCGGCCTCTTGGTCTGCCAAATGTGTCTTAAGGTCGTAGTCGGCGGCAAGCAGCTCATTTTGGCGTTGCAGCTCCATGCGACGATGCGCCAGTTCGCGATTGAGTTCGTTGAGCTCCGAGACGTCCTGGGCAAGGAGAGCCGATCCACCCAGCAGCGGAAAGGCGCGATACATTACATCGGGATCGGACGCCACGGCAAAGGCGTGAGCGTGCCCGTGCTCTTGGACCCGCAACTCCTCACGCACGCCTACCGGCATTGGCTTTGACACCGGCGTGACATAGACTTCCTGCAGGTCACGCGTTAGAACTTTGAGGTCAAGCGGCAAGGTGCCGAAAATACCGGCGATATCGTGGTACGACGGGATGACACCGCAATCGAGACAGATTTCCATCGCCACCACGCACAGGACGCAGTAGACAAGTGAAAAATTAAGCCTCCATGCCCAGGGCACACGCAGCGCATATGAAATGGCAAAGAACGCGCCGCCCAATAGGACAAGCGCGGCCGTGCCCGAGAAACGCTGAATACGAAAAGACGAGGACCGTCCTACCAAGATAAAAAAGGCAGCGAAGTTAAAGGCTGTCCATACCAGAACGGTACCGTAGCCCCAACCATATGTGTAATCGTTGCTCCAGGTTCCACTCGATCGATCGAAATGGAAGACCTGCTGATGAACATCGTTAGTAAGCACAAAGCCGATAAGCAGGACAGCCATGACCCACAAAACGGTGCGGTACCGACGCCCCATACGATGCTGTTCCAAACCCGCGAGGCGCAGACCGCACAGCTGGTAGACCAGCGGAATGAGCGTCATGGGCACGTAGTACAGGTACCACAGCACGGTGGCATAGAACGGCGTGAACGACTTATATTTGAGGATGACCTCGATCATCCACAGGGCACAAATGGCGGCGATGGCAACAAGGCGGCGGCGCAAGACGTAGTCCAAGCAGCGTAGGTACGCCAACACACCCCAGATTGAAAATGCAATTGCGGCGACAAGCAGCGGGAGAGAGCTCGAGTGGACGAGCGCATCCACGACCTCTTCGGACACCTCGCTATAGGCGGGCACGGTGTTGGAAAGCTTGGGGTCGGAGACGAACAGTGCCGGCAAGACTGCCAAAAGCATAAGGAACAGCGCGGTAATGGCGCCGGCGATAACAAAGACGCGGTGGCGATACACGCCATGCGATATGCCAACAAGGAATCGCGGCATGGCGAAGAGCCTGCCGCCCCTGGGATCCGCCACGGGTGCGGATCGGGCGGCCGCGTGGCCGATATGTCGCTCGCAGGTACCCATAGTGCTTTTAGTGTACCGACAGGCGGGCCCAAAAAGCGGGCCACATGTCCCAAAATCCGCCGACGGCGAGGGACGTCGCCAGCGACTAGTCGTTTAAGAACGTCCCCAATGACTAAGACAAAACGAGCGAGGATTTTTGGACGCCCAAATGGCGAGAGTGGATAATCTCCCACTTTGAGCCCACAAACAGGCTAAAAACGGGAGATTATCCACTCTCATTCTGCGGGCGCTCATTTAAGTACGTCCCCAATGAGTGCTTTCACTTCTTTTAACAAAACGCCCGGCGGGCATTAACTGCTCGCCGGGCGTTTTGGTTAGGAGGCTATGGTTGTTGGGAAGCCTTAGGCCAGGTCCTCGCCGTTCGTCTCGATGACGTGTTTGTACCAGTCGAAGCTCTTCTTTTTGGAACGCTTGAGGGTGCCGTTGCCCGCATCATCGCGGTCGACATAGATAAAGCCGTAGCGCTTGGACATCTCGCCCGTGCCGGCAGACACCAGGTCGATTGGGCCCCAGGTGGTGTAGCCCAGCAGGTCAACGCCGTCCTCGGTCACCGCATCGCGCATCGCGGCGATATGCTGGCGCAGGTAGTCGATACGGTAGTCGTCGTTGATGGAGCCATCCTCCTCGACAACATCCTTGGCGCCCAGGCCGTTCTCGACCACAAACAGCGGCTTCTGATAACGGTCGTACAGGTCGTTGAGGGTGATGCGGAAGCCCAGCGGATCGATGGCCCAGCCCCACTGGCTCTCCTGCAGGTAGGGGTTCTTGGCGCCGGCGAAGGCGTTGCCCTGGGTGCGCTCGACATCGGGGTTATCGGCACCGGCGGAGCAACGGGTGCTGTAATAGCTAAAGCTGATGAAGTCGACGGTGTTGGCGGCCAGGATCTCGCGGTCCTCATCCGTCATGCCCACATCGATGCCCAAACGCTCGAGCTTCTTGACGGCATAGGCCGGGTAGTAGCCGCGGCTCTGAACGTCGACGAAGAAATAGTTGCTCTGGTTGTCAATCTGCGCTTGGCGCACATCGCCCGGACGGCAGCTGTAGGGGTAGTAGCTACCTGCGGCAAGCATGCAACCGATCTTGACCTCAGGGTCGATCTCGTGAGCGATCTTGGTTGCCCAAGCGCTGGCGACGAGCTCGTTGTGGGCGGCCAGGTACTCGACGGCCTCCTTGTTCTCGCCCTCCTCAAAGACCAGACCGGCACCCATAAACGGCAGGTGCAAGATCATATTGATCTCGTTGAAGGTAAGCCAGTACTTCACCAGACCCTTGTAGCGGGTGAAGATCGTGGTCGCGAGGTTCTTGTAGAAGTCGATGAGCTTGCGGTTGCGCCAGCCGCCGTACTCCTTGATGAGGTGAATCGGGCAGTCGAAGTGCGTGATGGTCACGAGCGGCTCAATGCCGTGCGCCTGACACTCGCGGAACACGTCCTCGTAGAAGGCCAAGCCGGCCTCGTTGGGCTCAGTCTCGTCACCGTTGGGGAAGATGCGGGTCCACGCCAGGCTCATGCGGAAGGTCTTAAAGCCCATCTCGGCAAAGAGGGCGATGTCCTCCTTGTAATGGTGATAGAAATCGATGCCAGTCTGCGCGGGGTAGTAATAGCCGTCCTCGAAGTCGAGCATCTTGCGCTGGCCGGAGACCACCGCATAGCGCTCGGGGCCGTGCGGTGCCACATCCACGTTGGCTAGGCCGCGGCCATCCACGTCGTAAGCGCCCTCGCACTGGTTGGCAGCCGTCGCGCCGCCCCACAGGAAGTCTTTACGGAAAGCCATGCATCAATCCTTTCGCACGCTGTTGTCATAGGCTCAGTATCCCTGCAAACAACGCGTCGCTCAACGGCAACGGCGCAGGCCGACACTTCTTTTCGCACACGGCGGCCCGGCAGCCGCCCCTGCCTGACACTTTCTGATACCGCCGCCCCAAACCACCACAAAGGGGACAGGCACCTTTGTGGTGGTTTGGGGACGGTTTGTCTCGATCTGTAACAGGTAGGCAGCCAAAACCGGGCTTGGTGTTACAGATCGAGATTTTCGGGCAGCCCCCCGCAGTTTGTCTAAATCTGTAACAGGTAGAGACGATTTAGCCCGCTAGATGTTACAAATCGAGACGGAAGATGCTAGTCACAGGCGATGTCGAGGTTCTTGCCGACGAGGCCCACGTAGCCGCCCTCGGCAGCCTTGGGACTATCTGCGTGGCAGAGAACCCACTTGTCGGCCTTCCAGTAGCAGTAGCTGTCACCGGCGGCAGGCATGTCGGCTGCGGCCTCGGGGCGCGGGCCATTGGTGCCCGCCGGCAGCGCCACCATCACCTGGAAGCCGCCGTCGTCGACCATGCAGGGCGTGTAGTGGAGCGTGGTGTTGAAGACTTCGACGACCGTACCCGCCGGCACGCGGAACGCCTTGACGCACGCGGTGTCGAGCTTGCCGCCCTCAATCTCCCAGCGATGCGCCACGAGCAGGATAAAGTCGCGGGCGCCCAGGTTAAACTCGCTGGCGCGGTGATACTCCAGGCAGTTGAGGCGTGTGTTGTGCCCGTTGCACCAGCCGAGCTGGAAGGAGCGGCCGCCAAACATGAGAAAGCCCAGTTTATCGGCACCCTTGACGCTCTCGAGCTCCGGCGCGCTTGCTACGTACTTGCTGCCTTCGGGGATGGGCGTGGCAGAGAGCGCCTCGAGCACGAGCAACGTGAGCTCGGACGGAACGTCATCCCAAACGTTGCCATAGGATTTGAACTCGGGATCGTTGACAGAATAGATGTGCATGTTCGCTCCTGTTCGTAAATGTGACTATATGAACATTCTAGAACAAACATGAGCGATTTTGAACGCTCGTCCCGACCACTCAACAAAAAGGCGCCCCCGCATAAGCGAAGGCGCCCAATGCGCGCGCTTTGGGCGATAAAGCCCTTACGCCTGCTGATAATGCAGGTGCTTCTCATCGATATCGGCCAGGTCGCGGTCGAGATAGCGACGCGCGAGCCAGTTTGCCATGGGGAGGTTCTGGTCCAGATAGTTACCGCACTCCTCGGGAGCGGCACCGGGGACATCGCCCTCAAAGCCGGCGACAAACTCGAACAGCTCACGCATGAGCGGCAGGATCTCCTCGCTCGTCACCTCGCCAAACACGACGAGGTAAAAGCCCGTGCGGCAGCCCATGGGACCAAAGTAGACAATGCGGCTCGACCACTCGGCATGGTTGCGAAGGAACGTCGCGCCCAGGTGCTCGATGGTGTGGCACTCGGCCGTGTTCATGACCGGCTCCTTGTTGGGCGTGGTCAGGCGCAGATCAAAGGTGGTGACGGCGGCGCCGGTCGCCGGATCGCGGTCGATGCGGCTCACATACACGCCGGGCTCGAGCAGCAGATGGTCAACGGAAAAACTCGCGATACGCTCCATGGCAGTTCCTCTCGGTAGTCAATTTAGGACGGGGCTCTTTTAGCTGGTTCGAATGATCGCACCAATCATACCAGTCAAAAAAGCCCCGTCCCAAATGAGCTACCCGGGAATAGCCTGCGGGCGCCGCGCAGCCGCCTAGGCAGTGTAGGCGATGGTCGCGTCGACGGCGTGACGCCAGCCGGCGATCTTTTTGGCTCGCTCGTCGGCAGGCATGGCAGGCTCCACGATGCCGCGGGCGCCGTAGACGTCAACGACATCGCGCGTGTACATGCCCAGCGCAATGCCGCAGGCCCAAGCCGCACCCAGACCGCTCATCTCGTCGTTGCTCGCAATGCGGATGGGCGAGCCGACCAGGTCGCTCTCAAACTGCATCAGGTACGCGTCGCGCGTGGGACCGCCGTCAACACGAAGCTCGGCCAGTGCCGCGCCCGAATCCTCGACCATCGCATCGATCACGTCGAAGATCTGATAGGCGATCGACTCGTCGGCGGCCTTTACGAACTCCGCACGGCCCGTGGTGCGCGTCATGCCAAAGACGCAGCCCTCGGCATCGCTCGCCCAGTGCGGCGCGCCCAGGCCAGTGAACGCCGGCACAAAGTAGACGCGGCTCGCCGGATTGGCGGCGTAGCACAGGTCGGTGACTTCCTCGGGATTGTTGATGAGCTCCAGGTCGTCGCGCAGCCACGTCTTGACGGCGCCGGCGTAGCTCACGTTGCCCTCGAGAACATACTCGGTCACACCGTCCATACGCCACGCAAGCGAGCTCGAAAGCCCGTGCGAGCTGGCGACAAACTCGTCGCCGACGTTCATCATGACCGAGCTGCCGGTGCCATAGGTCGCCTTGGCCATGCCGCGGCTATGGCAGCCCTGGGCAAACAAGGCGGCATGGCTGTCGCCGAGCACGCCGTGGATGGGCACGGGCGCCGGCAAAAAGCCGCCCAGGTCCGTTGTACCGAACAGGCCATCGGAATCGGTCACCTGCGGCAGGCACGCCGGATTGACACCAAAGGCCTCGCACACCGGCTCGCTCCAGCAGCCACGGCGCAGGTCAAAAAGCTGCGTGCGGCTGGCATTGGACCAGTCGCAGCGGAACTCCGCGCCGCCCGTGAGCGTCCAGACCACCCAGGCATCGATGGTGCCCAGGCACAGCTCGCCCGCCGCCGCGGCCTCGGCAGCCGCGGGAACGTTCGCGAGGATCCAGGCCATCTTGCCCGCCGGATAGTAGGGCGAGAGCACCAGACCCGTCGTGTCACGCACCAGCTCGGCCACGCCTTCGCGCGCAGCCAGCTCGTCGCACAGCTCGCGGGCGCGGGCGCACTGCCACACCACGGCATCGCACAGCGGCTCGCCCGTCGTGCGGCTCCAGGCAACGGTGGTCTCGCGCTGGTTGGAAATGCCAACGCCGGCGATGTCTGCCGGATCGACCCCGGTCTCCTCCACCACGGTGCGTGCCACAGCCAGCACGTTGGCGGCGATCTCGGCCGGGTCGTGGCTCACCCAGCCGGCCTCGTTGACAATCTGGCGATGTGAGCGGTCGGCGCGATGGATCAGATGGCCGCCCTCGTCCACCAGCAGCGCCTTAGTACCCTGTGTGGACTGATCGATTCCGATGATGTATTTGCTCATGTACTCTCCTGTCTCCCCCGTCGATTCAAAACTAAAACCCGACGGACAAGGAGCGAGTGGCCGACCGGCTCATGAGAGCGCAGCCGGCCTGCTCAGAATTCAACCTAAAAGGATTGGTGCAAACCTGTCCCCGATGCACCAATTACTCTGCGGGAAGGACCTCGGCGACCGTCTTGGCGATTCCCTCGCCCGTCAGGCCGTAGTGCGCGAAGACCTCGGGGCTCGTGCCGGTGATGACCGGCGCATCGGGCAGGGAGAGGCACTTGACCGGACGCGGGCAGTGCTCACCCACGACCTGCGCGACCATGGAACCCAGGCCGCCGAAGGGACTGTGCTCCTCGACGGTCACGACGGCGCGCGTGGCACCGGCGGCCTCGATCACGGCCTCGGCATCGAGCGGTTTGACGCAGTACATATCGAGCACCGTCGCCGAGATGCCCTGCTCGGCCAGCAGATCGGCGGCGTCCACGGCGTGGCGGACCATCTCACCGGTAGCGACGATCGTCACATCGGTGCCGCGGCGCACCCAGGTGGCGCGATCCATCTGGAACGGGCACTCGTCCTCAGTGTACACGTCCTCCACCGGGTTGCGGCCCACGCGGATGTAGGCCGGCTTGTTGTCGGCGACCAGGGCACGCACGAGCTCGGCGGTCTGGAAGCGATCGCTCGGCAGATACACGCGCATGTTGGGAATCGCGCTCATGGCGGCGATATCCTGCACGGAGTGATGGCTCATGCCAAGAGCGCCGTAGGACACGCCACCCGAGATGCCGATGAGCTTGACGTTGGTGTTGGAGTACGAAACGTCGACCTTGCACTGCTCATACGAGCGCGTGGTCACAAAGGACGCCGGCGAGGCGGCCCAGGCCTTCTTGCCGCACGAGGCCATACCGGCGGCGATACTCACCAGGTCCTGCTCGGCGATGCCGACCTCAATAGACTGCTGGGGATACTGATCGAAGAACGGCGTGAGCGATGCGGAGCCGCGGGAGTCGGAGCACAGGACGACGATGTCTTTATCGGTTGCGGCGGCCTCGAGCAGCGCGTCGCAGATAGCCTTGCGGTTGGCGATCTTGTTAGCCATTGATAGCCTCCTTATGGGCAGCGAAATCGGCGATGATCTGGGCATATTCCTCATCGTTGGGCAGGTGATGATGCCAGGCGGCCTTGTCCTCCATAACGGGCGAGCCATAGCCCTTCACCGTGTTGAGGATGATGACCGTGGGCTTACCCTTGGTCTCGGCGGCCAGCGTCAGCGCGGCGTCGATGGCCTGAATGTCGTTGCCCGGAATGGAGAGCACGTTCCAACCGAAGGCGGCCCAGCGCTCCTCCTGCGAGTCCTGCTTCATGACGTCCTCGGTGCTGCCGCTGATCTGCAGGCGGTTGCGGTCCACGAGCGCGCACAGGTTATCGAGCTGGTAGTTGCCGCCGCTCATGGCGCCCTCCCAAACCGAGCCCTCGGCAAGCTCGCCGTCGCCCATGATGGTGTAGACGCGGTAGTCGCGGCCATCCATCTTGCCGGCAAGCGCCATCCCGACGGCCACGGGCAGGCCATGACCCAGCGAGCCCGAGTTCATCTCGATGCCCTTGAGCTTGTTGTTGGGGTGGCCGATGTAGGGGCTGCCGAACTTAGAGAAGCGGGCCTTGACGTCGTCGAGGTCCAGATAGCCCTCGTGGCAGAGCACCGCGTAGTAGGCCTCCATGGCGTGGCCCTTGGAGAGTACGAAGCGATCGCGGTTGGGATCGTCGACGGTCTCGGGAGAAATGTTGAGGTGGTTGGCATAGAGGGTCATCAGCGCATCGATGACCGACATGTCGCCGCCGATGTGCCCGCCAGCGCCAGCCATGATGATATCGACGCAATCGCGTCGAAGGTCCCAACGCAGGGACTCAAGCTCTTCGATAGTTGCCATTTCTACTCTCCTCGCAGGTAAGCTTTGACGTCTTCTTCGATGGGGTCGTACAGGTCGGGGACAATGCCGATGTACTTGCACGCCTCGTAGAGCACCGGCACCACGTTGGCGTGAATGGCGACGCAGTGGTGGATGTAGGGACCCTCGACGATCTTGGCCTCGAGGCGCTTGAGGTTGTCGACCTCGACCCACAGGTAGGTGCCCATGCCGGCCGGGCCGTCGATGCCGCGGGCGTTGCCCAGCAGCAGCGAGTACTCGCCGTTGTCGCCGTCAAAGCGGGCAAGGGTGAGGTCGCCGTGCTTGGCCTCGGCCGTCAGCGCGCCGGGGTGATCGAAGGCCAGCGGATAGGTGAGCTTGGGCTTGACAGCCGCGCAGCTGCAGGGCCAGGGGCCGCAGTGCTGCAGCAGCTCGCCGTTCTCGTTATCGGGATGACGCACGGTCCAGTCGGCGAACATGCCGCGGTGACGGCCCAGGTCGGCGGCCTCGACCATCAGCGCGGTGATAGCGCCATGGATGTCGGTCTCGCAGACGATGGGGATGCCCATCTCGTTGAGGATTGCGTTGGCGGCGCAGGGCATAATGCCCAACTCGTCCTGCAGGGCGTTCCAGCACTGGATGGCGCCGGCGTTGCAGCCGTACTTCTCGACCAGGCGCTTCATGGCAATGGCGAGTCCTGCGACCGCAGGAACCTTGTCTTCGGGGATGCAGATCTCAAAGCTGTCACCAATGTGGGCGAGCATGGTTGCCATGGCCTGCTCGTCAGCCTGGGCGTCGCGCACGGCCTGGACAAGCTCGGTCATGGGGATGGGCGAAAGCTGGATGTTGAACTTCTCGAGCAGCTCGCCCTCGTTGCACATGGTCGACCAGAAATCGAACGGACGGGTGGCCATCTGCAGGATGCGAGTGTGCTTGAAAGTCTTGACCACGTTGCACACGGCCAAAAAGTCCCAGACACCGCGCTCGAACTCGGGATCGGTCAGACGGCAGTTGGTCATGTAGGTGAAGGGAACCTGGAAGCGACGCAGGACCTTGCCGGTGGCGAACAGGCCGCACTGGCTATCGCGCAGACGGATGCCGTCGGGCTCGGGGCGCTCGTCGCGCGGACCCCACAGCAGCACGGGCAAGCCGAGCTCGCGGGCAAGGCGGGCGCAAACGTACTCGGTGCCAAAGTTGGCGTGGCAGAGCATGATGCCGTCGACGCCCTCGGCGCGGAACTTCTCGACGATAGGCGCGATATGGCTGTCGTCGAACAGCAGGCCCTCGTCGTTGATGTCGTCGATATCCACAATCTCGACGCCGATCTCGCGCAGGCGATCAGCCGTAAGGCCGCGATACTTGATCGCGTCCGGCGCGCTAAAGATGCTACGGCGCGTGGGCACAAAACCGAGCTTGATCTTATCCATGTACGTCCTCCCCTAGTCACATGTTCAGTAAACAGACGCATGTTTCGTTTTGTTCTGTTTACTAAATGTTTTACTCTTCTGTTTAGAAGTTTAGCGCGAAATACCCGTAGACGGTAGAGAAATCAGCCTAAACGGTATGTAAACAATCTGAACATACAAGGGAAACAAAAAGAGGACCCCGAAGGACCCTCTTTTGAATAGCGCTATGTTTACTGCCCTAGCGAGCTTTGGCACGCTGCAGGCGATGCCGTCTTCGCCTAGATCTCGCACACGCTCTGGCGCTCGACAAAGTAGGTCGACACGGCCGTCTTGCAGGTATAGCTCTTGGGGTTGCGGATGTTGCCCACCAGGCGACGCACCGCGATCTCGCCCACCTCGTGCTTGGGAACATGCACCGTGGTGAGCGGCGGGTTGGAGAAGGCGCCCAAAGACAGGTCGTCAAAGCCGATGATCGAGACATCCTCGGGCACGCGAATACCGTGC
Organism: Coriobacteriaceae bacterium; assembly: GCA_905209215.1. Classification (GTDB taxonomy): domain Bacteria; phylum Actinomycetota; class Coriobacteriia; order Coriobacteriales; family Coriobacteriaceae; genus Collinsella. Next base: position 37,224 of record CAJLRY010000016.1, read on the forward strand.
TCGTTCAGCGCGCGCATGGCGCCCACGGCGAGCACGTCGTTCTCGGCAAAGAAAGCCGTCGGCAGATCGTCGCGCGAGACGTTGTCGAGCCACACGCCCATGTCGTGATAAGCGCCCTCGAGCGTGGTACCCAGCGTGACGTGCCATGCCGGGTTGGCCTCAAGATCCGCGTCCTCAAGCGCTTGGCGATAGCCGCGCTCGCGGTCCTTAAAGTTGCGGATCCGAAGGTCGCCCGCCAGATAGCCGATTTGCCTGTGGCCTTTCTCGATAAGGTAATCCACGGCACGCAGCACCGAATCGGTGTTGGCGATGACTACGGCATCGAAGTACTGGCGATCGCTCCAGCCGTCGAGCACAATCAGGTGGGCGGCAGCGTCGGCGAACAGGGCGTAGTCCTCCTCGCCCAGCTCGGTACCCATCAGCACGATGGCGGCCGACGGGTCGGCGATCAGGCCCTCGACCTGCGGGCGCACGGCGTCCAGGTCGCTAAAGTCGAGCGAGACAAAGCTCGTGCTCATGCCGTGGCGACGCGCCTGGCGCTCCACGCCCTCGATGACCGCGGGATGGAAGGTGCTCTCGTCCAGGATGGCGCCCGTCTTGCGCGCAAGCACAAACTGGATGCTCTCGAGCTGCGTCGACTGCTGATAGCCAAGCGACTGCGCGCACTCCAGGATGACCTTGGCGGTCTCCTCGCTCACGCTGCGCTTGCGGTTGAGCGCGTTGGACACGGTTGCGGGCGAAAAGCCGGTAATGCGGCTGATCTCGCGGACGCTTGCTTTAGCCATCGTTCCCCCTAGCATCGGTCGCGGCCGAGCATCGTGGCTTGACCGCCCCGTGACTCGGCAACTAAACGACCGCAAATTCAATCTAAACAGAATAGTAAATGTTTAATAGCTAGTTTAGCCTGTTGTCAAGCGAAGTGGCACGACTATTCCCCCAACGGGCGCATTTGTCCATCTTAACGTTATTACGCAAGGTCTTCGCCATTGCTTGCTATTACGCGTCGGTACCATTCGAAGCTTTTCTTTTTACGTCTCTCAAACGAGCCCGCACCGCTATCGTCTCGATCGACATAGATAAACCCGTAGCGCTTACGCATCTGTCCTGTGGCGACCGAAACCAAATCGATCGGGCCCCAACAGGTATATCCCATGAGTTCCACCCCGTCGAGCTCGACGGTCTCCCTCATCGCCTCGATGTGGGCCCGCAGGTATTCAACTCGATAGTCGTCTTCTATTTCACCCGAATCTTCCGGCACATCAGGAGCACCCAAACCGTTTTCGACGATGAACAGCGGCTTTTGATAGCGATCCCAGATTTCATTCATGGTGACGCGCAGCCCTTTGGGGTCGATAAACCTCCCCCAAGGCTCCTGTTTTAGATACGGATTAGGCGCCGAGCGAAGAAGGTTCGAATCGAACTGACCTTCCGCATGCGCTTTTGCGACGCGCGTCGAGTAATACGAAAACGAGACGAAATCGACCAGGTTTGCAGCCAGTACTTCGCGGTCATCATCCCGATAGGGCACCTCAAAACCATGGCGGGCGTATTCCTTGAGAACATAGCTCGGGTACGCACCGCGCACCTGGACGTCGGTAAACATGTAATGGCTGCGATTCTCAGCCTGCGCAGCCAGCACATCGTCCGGATCACATGTAGCCGGATAGAAGACACCTGCGTTGAGCATGCAACCGATCTTCGCCCCAGGGCACAGTTCATGACACGCCCCGACCGCACGGGCGCTCGCAACCAATACATGGTGCACGGCCGTGTGAACCGTTGCATAGCGATTCTCCCCTTGCTCGAAGATGATCCCCGCCGCCATAAAGCACGCCTGCGTCATGATGTTGATCTCGTTAAAGGTCAGCCAATAATTGACCAATCCCCGATAGCGCTCGAACACGGTACGCGAATATCGCTCGAACAGGTCGACCAACCTGCGATCGCGCCATCCGCCATACGCATCGACGAGATGCATGGGGACATCATAGTGGTTGAGCGTCACCAAAGGCTCAATGTCATGCGCGCGACACGTCCTAAAAACATCCTCGTAAAAGGCAAGGCCTTCTTCATTGGGCTCGGCTTCGTCTCCTTTGGGAAAAATGCGGCTCCAGGCGATTGATAAGCGCAGGCATTTAAAACCCATCTGGGCAAACAGTTCAATATCCTGCTTGTACCTATGGTAAAAATCAATGCCCTTGCGAGCGGGATAGAAGCTGTCGGGTGCCAACGCACGCGGATCAAGGTCTCCCCGCATGACGTCCATGCGTTGATCACCAAACGGCAGCATGTCGGAATTGGCTAAACCGCGACCGCCTTCGTTCCATCCTCCCTCGCACTGGTTTGCAGCCAGAGCCCCGCCCCATAAAAAATCTTCTCTAAACATTATGGTGTCGTCCTTTCTATCAAATTCCCGGCCCACACTGTCGAACGCAACGGACTCGGCAAGTGCCGCGCAACAGCACAGTACCGTTGCGCGGCCAAGGGGTCGGACCGCGCAACGGCTGGGGAGCATATTTGTGTAGTAGCCTCTTATGCCTCGACGGATTCAACGGCCTCAGAATCGCCGCTCTTGGACTTCAACGGCATCTTCTCCTGTCCTTCAAATCCAAAAATCATCGCCAACGCAAACGTCACGGCACCGCCAGCAAGACACCCGATGGTGCCAGGGATGATATCCTGAGCAAACATGAGCACGTTCATCCATGGGAAACCAACGCCAGTGAAGATATAGACGTTGGCATGAAGAAGGCTTACCAGCAGACCACCGACAGCACCACCAATCATGTTCCAGGTAAGAGCCTTCTTGTCGCGAAACAGGATGCCGTAGATGATGGGCTCACTCACGCGACCGAAGGCATAGGTGATGAACAAGTTCCAGCCCGTGGCTCGACTCTCCTTGCCCTTAGCGCGCAGGCCATAGGCGAGCGCGATGGCAAGCGTGGTGTAGGCTACAACCGCGGTGCCGGGGTATAAGATGGCGTCGTAACCGTTCTGGAGCGCGGCGGGCAATATGGCGGTATAGATCGGCACGTGCATGCCGGTGGCGATGATCAGATTCCAGAATGCGCCGATAACCGCGGTCGCAGCGGGACCGGCAACAGAGGCGAGCCAAATGATGAAATCGGCCACAAGGCCCATGACAAATTGGACGGCAGGGCCGCAGAGGCACAGCGCGACCGGCAACATCACGAGCACCGTACCCACGGGTACGATCAGAATGCGCAACATATCAGGCGAGATCTTCTTAAAGAAGCGCTCAACATAGGACTGGGCCCAGGTGATCAAGATGACCGGAAGAACAGCCTGGGTGTAGTTGACGAGCTGCATGGGGATGCCGAAGACGCTGAAAGGCTTTCCGTCCTCAACAATAGCGAGCATGTCGGGATAAATCATCACAACAGCGATGAGCAGTGCCAGCACAGGACTCGTTTTGAACTTCTTAGCCGAGCTATAGGCGGCAAACACCGGGAAGTAGTAATACGCCGCATCGCCCACCAGGGAAAGGATCCGATACAGGTCGCTCGTTTCGGACATAAAACCGGCGCCTTCGGGCCCAAACAGAATAACGAGCATCTTGAAGATACCGGCGACACAAAAGATCGGAAGGATCGGGGTGATAGCGCCGCTCACGGCATCGAGCAGCTGATTGAAGAGGTGCTTGGGCGCCAAGCGCTCCTTCCAGCTAAGCTGAGGGCCATCGAGTTCCTCGTCAATCGATACCGTGACCTCGAATCCGCCCTGCTTACAAACCTCGTCGTAGACCTTGTCGACCGTGGGCCCGACCACCAGCTGCACCTGCCCTCCGGCGTGCACGACGCTGATGATAGACGAGATGTCCTCAAGCTTCTCATCATTCGAGAGGCTTTCATCCTTGAGGTTGAAGCGCAGGCGCGTCATGCAATGCGTAACCGAAGCCACGTTTTCCGCCCCGCCCACAGTGGAGAGAATCTGCTCTGCCACCTTTTTGTAATTTGCCATCATTGGCTCCTTTGCACAATCTTGGCTTACTGTTCGAATCGGCAAAGGTCATGCCCCGAATGGCTACGGGTTACAATCCTTTTTTGGAGATGATCCGGTTGAGATGGATCATCAGATAGAGTTCCTCCTCCTCGGAGAGCGTGGCGTCCCACGTTTCACGACAATAGGAACCGATATGCTTCACGCACTCTGCCAACTGCGGAAATTCCTCACGAAAGTTCTTGTACATCTGCATGTTGGCGCTGTTCAGCGACTCGCCGGCTTGAATGCGCTTGAACAGGTACCGCAGATGCGTGGCATAGCGAGTGAAATCGTAGGAATCGCGGTCAACGATGATGCGAAAATCACTCTCGACGATCTCAGTGACATCTTCTAGCATATCGTCAAACTGCTTGGTGGGTTTGCTCGCGGTCTCGATGGCCTGAACAACCCGCGCATTGACGAGATTCATGGCAATGCTGGCAATCTCTTCTTTGGGAAGTCGTTCACCAAGCTCCTTTTCGAGCCTCATAACGATAAACTGCGCCGCTTTGTATTCCTTAGGATATGTCTCGCGCACTTCATAGGCGAGAGGCATCGCAATACGAAAACCCTTTTGCGCGCGCTCCACCGCAAATGACAGGTGATCGGCCATGAACAATGTCGCCTTGGTCGACAGATCATAGGGCAGCTCGTTGGCGACGATGTCCATCACCTTGGCCGTGAACATCACGATCTCAGAAGGAAGGTCGCGCATGACGTCCTGCCCTTTGGGGTCGATGTCATAAAACGTATGCTCAATCTTAGAGAGCGGCAGCTCGCGGGGAAATTCTCCCCCAAACCCGACGCCCCTGCCCATGGCGATCACGTCGCGCCCCTGCCCGTCGCGGCAAAGAACGGCATTGTTGTTGAGCTTTTTAATCGCAAGCATTATTGAACCTCCTTTCGGAATTATCAAAAAGAAAAGGCATGACTGCAAATAGCCGAGCTATCGCGGTCATGCCTTACCAGTAACAATCCGTTGTATCGAGGCGCGGGCATGCCTCCCTAGAAGTAACAATCCGCGCAGCAAAGAATGATAGCCCATATCTTCGCGGGGAGCACCGTCCACAGCCGACCAACGGTAGCATATCGTCCGTGCCTTGATTCTCATTTTCATTGCAACAGCCTCAGGACTCAGCGCAACGCGTTGCG
>CAJLRY010000017.1:0-42238 GCA_905209215.1 Coriobacteriaceae bacterium
GCTGCGGAAACGCGGGGTCCGTTCAGACTGTTGCGTTGAGATTGAAAATCAACCCATATCGTCCGTGAACGGTTTTGGAAGCGTTGAAACGATTGGGAGGCCGTCTCAATCTTGCGGATCAGCCAAGGACACGGGCCATACGTGTCTTGAACTCGGACAGGAAGCGCGGAGCATCCACGGTCAGCGCCACAAGCGCGCTCTTGTCCGGATCGGATAGGCGGCGCTCGTCGCAAATGGTGCGGCCGCGATACTCGCCCAGCAGATCAACACGCAAATTGCAGCCGAGCGCACCCACGAGCGTGGGATCAATCGCCACGGCAACCGCCAGCGGATCGTGCAGCGCGCAGCCGCCCAGGTAGGGCGCGTTCATCTCGTACGAACCGATATAGTGCTCGACCATGCTCGCAAACGCGCAGCCCGCCATGGTGCCCGAGCCCGTCCAGCCGGCAACGTCGCGACGTGTGAGCACCACGCGGTGCGTCACATCCAGGCCCACCATGGTGAGCTTGCGGCCCGAGCGCAACACGGCGTCGGCAGCCTCGGGGTCGCTTGCCATGTTGGCCTCGGCGCCCGCGCTCACGTTGCCGGGCACGGTAAGGGCGCCGCCCATCACGACCACGCGGCCGATGGACATCATCGCCGCCGCATCGCGCTCCAGGGCAAGCGCCAGATTGGTGAGCGGGCCAGTCGCAACGTAGACCAGATCGGGGCCATAGGTACGCGCGGCATCAATCAGGTAATCGACCGCCGCATTGCCGTCGGCCGACGTCGCGCCCACCGGCTCGTACGGCGAGGCGGGCACGCTTGCGCCGCCAATGCCGTTCTTGCCGTGGATAAGCGTGGTGGACGCCGGCGGCGTGTAGGGTTCGGTCGCTTTCACGGGACGATCGGCGCCCAGGTACACCGGCACCTCGGGACGACCCAACAGGTCGAGCACCGCCAAGCAGTTGTGCGCCGACTGCTCGACGCGCACGTTGCCAAAGCACGTGGTGATGCCGACGAGCTCCACCTCGGGGCTCGCGATGGCATAGGCGAGCGCCATCGCATCATCCACACCCATATCCAGATCAAGGATCAGCTTCTTGGTTGCCATTGTTCTACTCCGCTTCTCCGTCTACATCCAAACCGTCTAAACCAAACTTGTGCTCGACTTCCGTACGCGTGGGAATTGATTGCTGAGCGCCCAGGCGCGATACCGTCACCGCCGAGGCGCGAGCACCCGCGGCCATGCACTCAAAGAGCGGCAGACCCTCCAGACGAGCTGCAGCAAGCGCACCAATAAACGTATCGCCCGCGGCCGTCGTATCGACCACCGCGCTCGAAAGCGCCGGCATGCGCAGCGGCTCACCGCCATCGCCGAGCGTAACCGAGCCGGTGCCGCCCAGCGTGATGACCGCGGCGCCGGCGCCCTTGTCGAGCAGCGCATTGAGCGCGGCGACGCAACTCGCATCATCTGTGGGCAGAATGCCCGTCAGCATCTGGCACTCGGTCTCGTTGGGGCAGACCAGGTCGACCGCAGGCCACGCTCCTGCCGGCAGGTCGCAGGCGGGCGCCGGGTTAAAGATCGTATAGAACCCCAGCTCGTGAGCACAAGCAAGCGCCTCGGCCGTCGCCGCAAGGTCACATTCGCCCTGGGCAATAAAGACGCTTCCGACAGCCGGGGCAATCTCGCTGGCATCGCCGTCGAGCTCGTCGGCCACCAAGCGCCTCAGTGCGCGGGCAACGTCCTCGCCCGCAAGCGCATGGTTGGCGCCCGGCGACAGCACGATGCGGTTGTCGCTCTCACAGCGAATGATAGTCGCGGTACCGGTCTCCACGTCATCGCGACGCGCCACAAACTCAACGCCCACGCCGGCATCCTGGAGCCCTGCCACAAGCGCATCGCCAAAGGTATCGCGCCCAACAGCGCCGATCATGCACGTGCGCGCACCCATGCGCGCAGCGGCAACGGCCTGATTGGCTCCCTTACCGCCGGCGTTGGTGATAAAACCGCTGCCACCGACGGTCTCGCCCGCGCGCGGCATGCGCTCGCACGCCACCGAAAGGTCCATGTTCATGCTGCCGAACACCGCAACGATGCTGTGATCCGCCATGGAAACCTCCTCGTCTTCAGGCTTTGCGCCCACCGTCGACCAACGATTGTGCACTCTCGCACCCCCTATAACTTTAGTCCACTTTGATGTGGACGCGCGCTTGAGCTTGCGCCAGCAGCAAGCATTCACAGGGGCAGGCAGCTACAATGAATACGTGCTGATTATTCTCGTCATTGGATGATGTTTTATGGAACAACTCTCGCAATCGGGCTCGCGCGGTCGACGCCGCACGGGCAATGAGCCGGCGCCGCACGAACGCGTGAAGGGCGGGCGCCGCGCCAACGAGCCGCGACGCACCGCGAGCCCCCATCGCGCTTCTGCCAACAACGCGGGCCGCGCCAACACTCCCGCCGCGGAGCAGACGCCTGCTCGCCCCAAGTCCCGCTACATCCCTGCCCTTGACGGCCTGCGCACGCTTGCCGTCGTCGCGGTGGTGCTCTATCACCTCAACCTCACGTGGGCTCAGGGCGGCCTGCTTGGCGTCACGATCTTCTTTGTGCTTTCGGGCTATCTGATCACGCGCTTGCTGCTCAACGAAGTCGCTAAGACCGGTCGCATCGACCTTAAGAGCTTCTGGATTCGCCGCATCCGTCGCCTGGTCCCCGCCGTGGTAACGGTAGTGTTCGTGACCTGCGCGCTGTGCACCATCTTTAACCACGTGATGCTCACCAAGATGCGTCCCGACATTCTGCCGTCGCTGCTGTTCTTTAACAACTGGTGGCAGATTATGCAGGACGTCTCGTACTTCAACGCCCTGGGCGACCCCTCGCCGCTTACGCACTTTTGGTCGCTCGCCATCGAGGAACAGTTCTACCTGGTTTGGCCACCGCTGCTGTTTGCCATGGTGTCCATGCATGTGAGCAAACCCAACACGCGCCGTGTGGTCCTGGGACTCGCAGCGGTATCCGCCCTTGCCATGATGGTGCTCTACAACCCTGCCGCCGACCCCAGCCGCGTGTACTACGGCACCGACACCCGCGTCTTCTCGCTGCTGCTGGGCGCCTGGATGGCCTTTATCCCCGATCGCGACCTGGCGCCGGTGTGTCTCGCTCATCGTTTGGGGCTCAATCGCCTGGCTGGCGCCGCCAAGCACGGCAAGAACGCCGAGGGCAAGCCTAGCGAGAAGGCCGACAACGCAGCCGAGACCGTCCCGGCACAGCCGAGCGCCCTCGTGCGCTTTTGGTCCTCGCCCGCATCCATCGATGTGTTGGGCGTCGTGGGTCTGGTTGGCCTTGCCGCCATGGTCGCGCTCACCAACGGCTACACCGCGTTCCAGTATCGCGGCGGCACGCTGTTATGCTCCATCCTCACGCTCATGGTCATCGCGGCCTGCGTGCAGCCCCAGGGAATGGTTGCCCGCGCGCTGTCCGCCGAGCCGCTCGTGTGGGTTGGCAAGCGCTCATACAGCATCTACCTATGGCACTATCCGCTGCTGTTGCTTATGAACCCGGTCGCCAACATCAACGATACACCGTGGTGGCAGTACATTTTGCAGGTGCTGTTGGTGGTCACCGTGGCCGAATGCTCATATCGCTTTATCGAGACGCCGTTTAGAAAGGGCGCCTTTGGGCGCACCGTATCCGAGTTCCGCGACGGCACCGCCACGCCCGCCAACTGGGTGCGCGCGCACGTCCCTGCCTGCGCAGCCTGCGCTGTCGTGTTGGTCGTTGCACTGGGCGGCCTGATCTTTGTGCCCGAGACGTCTGCGCTGAGCGGCGAGGGCGCCGAAGTCCTCAACAAGGAAGCCAAGAACACCGCGCCCACCGACCAGCGGGCGGCCGACGACACCGACAAGGACAACGACGGCTTCCCCGATGGCTCCTACGATCTGCTTATGATCGGCGACTCCGTGTCGCTGCGTGCCGTGGACACCTTTGACGGCGTGTTCCCGCACAGCCATATCGATGCCGAAAAGGGCCGCCAGTTTGATGCGGGCCGCGCGACATTTGAGGGCTATATCCAGCAGAACCTTGCCGGCAAAATCGTGGTCTTTGCCCTGGGCACCAACGGCTTGGTAACCGACGACCAGATCGACGCCATCATGGCCGATGCAGGAGATAAGCGTATTGTGGTGTTTGTGAACACGCGCAGCCCGCAGCCGTGGGTTGGCTCTACCAACCAGGCCATCGCCAACGCCGCTACGCGCTACAAGAACGTGCGCGTTATCGACTGGTACGGATACAGTGCCAATCGCAACGACCTGTTCGATGGCGATGGCACGCACCTGTCGACCACTGGCGTGACTGAGTACCTCAACTTGATCCACGATGCAGTCAAGAAGGACCTGCCCGTGCATCCCGAGGATCACGTCAACGATCCGCAGCCGGCGGCCGTCAAGTCTGCCACCGACGCACTCGTTAACGCCCTCGCCTTCAAACCGCACAAGCTAGGCACCGACAAGTAACCTGCAACGCAAACTTCCCACATCCGGAGGGGGTGCCTGCCACGGCAGGCACCCCCTCCGGCAGTTAGGGACGTTCCTTATATGCCGGCACCCAGGGACACTCCTGACACAGCCGAGGAACGCCCTCCTTGCGACCAAATTCTGGGCGCCTCGCCACCCCGAACGTTGTTTCCAAGCCCACACCCGCAGCAAACAACCCAAAATCACTCTTTTCGAGCCGGCTCCAAGGGGTCGTGGACAAAAAGGGGCAAATATGAGTACTGTTACCATTTTAGTAGCAGGCAAAACCACCCAAAATGACGTCCGAGCGACCCCTACAACCCCCTAAAGCAGCCAACCTGACTGGTTTAAGACATATTGGAGCCAATTTTAATGAACATACTATCGGCTATGTCCATTATCTTCTTGGATGTAAATGCTATTCACTTAGCAACAGTACTCATATTTGGCATTTTTTGTCCACTGCCATATAACTAATGCCCTATAGCGGGCAAAAAACAGGCCGCAGTCCATCGCTGCGGCCTGTTCGGAAGCAAAAGTGGGCGTTAAGCGCTGTAGCCCATCGCCTGCAGGACAAACATGACGACCGTGAGCACCGTAATCACGCCGATAGTCGCCCACGTGAGCACGTTCCATACGCGGCCGTTGCGGTTGGCGCCCATAATGTGACGGTCGGCGGCGATAACCACCTGGAACACCAGAACCACGGGCAGTAGCACGCCATTGATGACCTGCGAGGTCATCATAATCTGGAACAGATCGACGCCGGGCATAAGCACCAGCACGGCAGAGATACCGATGATGGCCGTAATGATGCCGCGATAGACCGGGGCCTCGTCCCAGCTGCGGTCGGCACCGCGCTCCCAGCCAAATGCCTCGCAGATAGCGCTCGACGTAACGCCCGGCAGCACGCAGGCAGCCAAGAAACTCGCCGCGACCAGGCCCGAGGCAAACAGTACCGTAGACCACTGACCCGCAATAGGCTCCAGCGCGCGGGCAGCATCGGCAGCATCGCTAATCTGAATACCCGCCGGGAACAACACCGTGCCGGTCGTGATGATAATAAAGCCGGCAATAACATCGGCGGCAAGCGAGCCGCTCACGGTATCAATACGCTGCAGCACGATGTCGTCCTCGCCCGCGTTCTTATCGACCACGTTGTTCTGCGCCAAGAAAATCATCCACGGCGCGATGGTGGTACCGATCGTTGCGACCACGAGCGACACGTAGCTGGGGTCATTTTGAATGTTAGGCACGACCAGGTCGACCGCGACCTCACCCCAGTTGGGGCCAGCCATAAACGCGGCGACGATGTAGGTCACGAACACGCAGCTCACCAGCAGCAGAATCTTCTCGATGCGCTGGAAACTCCCCGACATGGTAAGCATCCACACCAGCAGCGCCACCAACGGCACCGAGATGCTCGCCGGCACGCCAAAGAGGGCAAGGCCGCTCGCAATACCCGCAAACTCCGAAATGGTCACAGCCGTGTTGGCGATCAACAGCGCCGCCATAGCAAGTACACTCTTGCGCACGCCAAAGCGCTCGCGAATGAGCGATGCCAGGCCCTTGCCCGTCACGCAGCCGCAACGCGCCGCGGTCTCCTGCGTCACGATGAGCAGCACAGTCATGACGGGAAGCATCCAGAGCATCTTGTAGCCATAGCTGGCACCCGCACTGGAATACGTTGCAATGCCGCCGGCGTCATTGCCCGAAAGCGCCGCCAGCAGACCGGGACCCATAGCGCCAAAGATGGCCGCGATGGTCAGCTTTTGCTTGGTGCCCGACTTTTGCTTGGTATTTTGCACGCGACCACCTAGCCCATGACTGACATGGCGAGCAGCACCGCGGCGATGCAATACGCCACACACGAGATCATGACGGCAATAACGTTCATGGCGGTGCCCGACGTGTTGAGGTCATGCTCGTCACGCCAGAACAGCACCATCAGGTAAATCACAGCACTCATGTTGCCAACCAGGCAAATGATGGCGGCAATGTTAAAGCAGCCGGTAAAGAGCTGCTCCTCAAACATAGAGGCATCGGGGAATGCAGCGGTGCGCACCAGCTGGGCGCACAGGTAGGTCACGAGTGACAGAATCAGGCCCATGCCCGTGCTCTGGAAGAAGAATCCCAGATACGGCTTGGGCTCGTCGTCGTGACCGTCATACTCCAGGAAGTAGTTCTTGACGAACGACACCATGCGCGAGGCCGCCAGCAGCACGAGCGGCATGGCGCACATGGGGAACACCACCAGATGCGCGGAGCCGAGCGCCGTTCCCAGCACGGTCGCCATGATGCACGACGCGATGCCCCATACAACAACCCAGTACTGGCGATGCACGAACCAGCTGAGCACGTTCGTCGAGTCGTCCGACGCGCTATCGCCCGAGCCGACACCGGCGATCTGCAGGTCCTCCTGATGCTCCTCGGCGATAACGTCCATGGCGTCGTCGAAGGTCACGATACCAAGGATATGACGGTTCTCGTCGCAGACAGGGATGGCAACCAGGTCGTACTTGGTCATCTCGTCCGTCACGTCTTCCTGGTCCTCGTCGGGCGACACATAGACCAGGTCGCGATAGGCCAACTGACCCAGCGTGGCGTCGCGGTCGGCTACGATCAGCGTGCGCAGCGAAAGCACGCCGGTCAGCATGCCACTCGGATCCTCGGTATAGACGTAATAGACGCTCTCGAAGTCCTCGTCGAGCTCGCGAATCGCCTCGATGGCGTCACCGACCGTTGCCGTAGCGGGCAGGGAGACAAACTCCGAGGTCATAATGCGGCCGGCGGTGTTGTCCTCATACCCCAGCAGGTTACGAATCGCCTTCTCCTCCTTGACGCCCATCAGGCGCAGGAGTTTCTCGGCCTTCTCGTAATCAAGCTCGTCGATCAGGTCGGCAGCGTCGTCCGGGTCCATCATGGCCAGCATCGACGATGCGTCGGTGTCGGACAGGCCCTCGAGCATCTCGGTCATAAGCTCGTCGTCATCGAACTCCGAGATGGCCTCGGCGGCCTGGGCAGTATCGAGCTGCGCAAACACCTGCGCACGCAAGCGCGGGTCGAGCTGCTCGATAATGTCGGCGATGTCGGCAGGGTGCAGCTCGCCGAGCGTCTTGTGCGACACCGAGAGTTGAATGTTCTTGGTCGAGCGGTCGAGCAGGTCCATGTAGGACCAGGCGATAATGTCCTCGCTGAGCGGCTTGCCCAGGTGCTTCATAAAGCCCTCGACGACGTGCTCGAGCGCGGGGCTGATTGCACGCAGCAGACCGCGGGCGCCGACCTCGGCACCCAGCAGGCGCAGCTGATTTTCGCCCGACATGGAAAACTTGATGTCGTTGACGCGCACGACCTTCATGCCCTGCGTGTCGACGATCTGCTTATTGAGAACGTCGCGCGCCAGCAGGAGCTCGGTCGGCTGCAGGTACGAGAAGCGAATATTGGTGGCAGACGTATTGAGATACACGCCCGTCTCGTCGATGCGGTCGACCCATTTGCGCCAGCTGATCATGAACGGCGTCTTGCCGGGACCGCGGAACGCGAGCGACGTCACGTGCGGAAAAACTTCGCCGGTTGCAATGCCAAAATCGTTGACCACGCCGAGCTTTTCGCCGTCGACGTCCAAGACTGGCAATTTGAGCATCTCACTCAGATAATTCAATGGTGCTCCCCATCATTATTCCTCCGGACGCGGCCGCGCGTGCGGCGTCCGGGGGCTTCTGGATATGTATACGCATGCGCGGGCGGCACGCCGCTCGACGCTTACACCCCGTGCATGCGCAAAAAGCACCTGCATGGGGTCATCGACTGTATGGTCGAGGTTTGGATTTCACCTGTAACCTTTCTCTTGACCCTCATTAACCGCAGTAACTATAGCATCAGCATCGCCCTGCGGCATCGAATTTATGCGCTGCACATTGCAGGCATACCAAACGCTGACGTATCCGTGACATAGCCATTGGGGACGTTCTTAAACGACTACCCAATGACTACTCTGTGGTGTCATCGTCCTCGGCAAGTTGGGGGAACACGGCGTCCTTGGGCATGGTGACCTTCGTCAGCGAGGTGAGCTTTTTGCTCAGCGACGTGTCCGTCTTGACCAGGTCGCTGAGCGTCACGATCTTGTAGCCGTCGGCGACAAGGCCGTCGATGATCTGCGGCAGCGCCTCGAGCGTCTGCTCGGCGCATTCGTCCCTATCGGTGAGCAGCACGATATTGCCCGGCGTCACCGAATCGAGCACCGTTGAGACCTGCTCGTCGGCACCGTTGAGCAGCCAGTCGCCCGAGTCAATATTCCACGAGACCACGGCGGAGACCAGGTCCATCGCATCAATCCAGTTTTGCTCGTCAAAGGCAGCGTAGGGAGCACGCAGCAGCATCGTCTTCACGCCGGTCGCCGACTTAATCGCATCGGTGCCTTTCGTGATCTGTTCGCGTACCGTCTCACGGTCCTGACCCTTGAGCGAATCGTCGCTGTAGCTGTTGGATCCGATCTCGCACCCGGCATCGACAATCGCCTTGGCCGTGGCAGGCGAGGCCTCGGCCGCATCGCCCGAAAGGAAGAACGTCGCGGTAACGCCCTTTTCCTTGAGCACCTGCAAGATCTGTTTGGTGGCGCCGCTCGGACCCTCGTCAAACGTCAGCGCCACGTACTTTTTGTTGCCCTTGGGCGCCACGCTGGCGCACGCAACGACGCAATCGGTGGCGGGCACAACCTCGCCGCGGTCCTGCGTCTTTTCCGACTGCTCACCAACCCACACCTCGGAGCGGCCCTGGACACCCCATGTCTGCACATACTCGATAGCGCCCGTGCCCTCGACCTTGAGCTTGGGCTCGATAACCGTAGCCTGAACCTCGTGCTTCTCGTAGGTGTTACGGCCATCCTTGACCGTCACCTTCTCGCCGCCCTCAAGTTCGCGGCTATCCCATTTGCCCTGTTTTATGCGCTTGCCGTCCACCTTAACCGACAGCTTTTCGCCGCCATGGCGCTTGAGCACGCTGTCATCGACGGCCAGCAGGTCGCCTGCGTCGTAGGTATCGGTCAACTCCTGGTCGTCGATGAGATTCTGCAGCGTAGAGCCCACGCGCACCGCGGTCTTTTGCCCGTTGAGTTCCACGTCCACGCTGCGGTTGACGTAGCCCACGACGGCAGCGATAAACAGCACGAGCGCACAGCCCACGGCAATGAGCGCATAGGGCAGACGGGACGGTCGGCGCGGCGAGCGCCCGTTGCCGATGCGCGCGCTGCGGTCGCTAAACCCGCGGCTATGGTTGAGGTACATCGCGCCGGGCTTACGGCGGCGACGGCGCTGACCGCTGGGCAGCTGCCCCAGGTCGCGGCGCGCCGTCGGACGCGCACCCGAACGCCCGTTTAAGTTGGATCCGTTTTGGCGCATGTGCCCTCCCCCATAAACACAGCAAGCCGGAGCAACAGGTCTCCGGCTTGCCTCCCATCATTTGGTACGTCGCTATTTTGTAGCTTTTGACGAGCCTCCGCTCGCCTTTTGGTATTCGTCCTTAAAGGCCTTGAACATGCCGCGCGTCTTGCCGAGCTGCTTGCCCAGTGCGCGACTGCCTTTGTCCACGGCGACCGATCCCTTGTCGTCGAGCACCTTGGCGCCCTTTTTGACCTTGTCGCCCACCACGACGCTGGCCTCGGCGGCCTTGGCAGCCGCACCGCCCGAATACCCGAGCGACTTGACCTCGTCCGAGACGACCATCGCGCCGTTCTCGTAGCCGCGCAGCATCGTCGGCGGCACCTGCGTGTCACCAACCAAAACACTCGAAGCAGCACCGGCGGTCACATAGAATGCCTGCACGATGCCCGAGCGCGGCTTGAACTCAACGTCCGAGCAATAGCCCACGACGTCGCCCGATTCCGTGCGCACGTCCATACCGACCCAGATGATGCAATCGTCCAGGTTGATGTCGAGGCGCTTGGCGGCGGCGGCATCGTACGTGTCCTTGACGTCATCGACCGCAATGGCGCCCTCGTAGACACCAATGGCGTCGAGCGCTACGAATCGGTCGGGACGCTCGATCATGCCCGCGATATCGGACTGGCGGACCATAAAGCCGACCACGCGCGTACCGCCCGGGGTAAAGACCGGAAAGTGAATCTTTCCGAGCTTTTTGGGGCTGCGCGGCGTGCCGTCCTTTTTGGTGCGCTTGTCCTCGGTAGGCTTGCGATAGATCTTGGCGCCGACAAAATCCCCAGCGCGCATTATGCCTCGGTCGAGGGTTCCGCAGCCCCGGCATCAGCCTCGACGGCGTTCTCGACCACGACGTCGGCGGCAGGCGTCACGTTGCCACCCGAAATGGCGTCGTTGAGCTGCTCGCGCAGCTGGTCCATGCGCTCGCGGGCCAGGTCGACCTTGGCGCGCAGGTCGTCGGTCTTGGCGTCGACCATCGGGCCAAAGTCATTCACCGCAGCACGGGCCTCCTCGGCGCCGTGCTCGTAGGTGTCGCGCATATTGTCCCAGGCGTCGTTGGCGATATCGGCAGCCATGGCGCGGGTTTCGGCGCCCGAGCGCGGGGCCAGAGCAACGCCGATAATAGCGCCAGCAGCAGCACCAAAAAGTGCGCCGGAGACAAAGCTGAAAGTCTTACCCATGATCATTCCTCTCCTGCGGGCACGTCGGTGCCCACCGTTTGAATGCTGTCCATTATACCCGCAGCGCATCACTTGCCGCTCCGCTCATCTGCGTACGGCAAAGGCGCAGGTACGTGATGGTGATAAACGCGTAGGCCTACTCCTGAGGCATAGCCGGCATGGCCACCGTGGCACCCGGGTCCTCGCCGGCGCCGTCCACGAGCGGCAGGCCGCCCTCATGCGCAGGTCCCGCCGGAACCGTCGCCGCACCGCCAAAGACGGCAGCGGAGGCCTCGTGGTTCTCGGCAACCGCGCCCTCGGTATCAATCGCCACCTGGGGCTCGTCGTCAAAGTTGGGGACGCCCTGGGGCTCGGTGGAAACGGGCTCGGCGGTCGCATCGGCAACGGGCTCGGCGTCAACCGGCACATCGCCCTCGTCAGCGCCCTCGTCCTCGGCAGTATCTTCGCCGTTCGCAGCGGCGACGGCCTCGTGAGGATCCTTGCCCTCGGCCTCGGCGCGCATGCCCAGCACCAGGTTGCGTAGGCCCGCGACCGTGCCTTCCACGTCGGGGGCAGGCTGGTCGGCGTGCAGGTACGCCCAGTCCATCATAAAGGTGGCCGACGACAGCGCACCGATGGCCAGTGCGTCATCGGGGCACGAAAGCTCGACCTCAAAGACACGCTCGTCATGCTCGCTTACGCGCGTGCGGCCGCACGAGATGCTACCGGCAAGACCGGTCTCGTTCATGAGCTCAACCGTCACATGCTCCAGCAGGTGGCATAGCTCGGTCTGACCCATGCAGTCCTGGAACTCGCGGCCGGAATCGCCCAGGCACAGGTGCTTGGCAATCGCCGGCACCAGGTAGTACACGCGCGCCGTGGCCTCGATATCCTCCGAGGTCATGAGCGGCATGCCGGGGTTCACCAGCACGTGCGCGCAGATCTTGTCCTCGCTGACGGTGACCTTAAGGATGTTGAACAGGCCTGCCATAACTCTCCCCTACTCTTCCTTGTCCTACTCGTCGCCGTCGTGCGGATTCGCGGAACCCGCACCCGACGTCGTCGGCTCGTCTACCGAAGACTCGGAATCCTTCTTATCGGTTTCGGCCGGAGCGATCACGCGAATGAGCGAGATGCGCTGGCCACGCATCGACTGCACTTTAAACTTGTACCCCGCGACCTCAAACACCTCTCCGATGTCGGGCACCGAGTCGCAAAGCTCCAAAATCCAGCCGGCGATGGTCTCATAATCATCGCTTTCCTCGAGCGGCCAACCAAGCTCAATCGCGTCATCGCACGAAAAACGCCCATCGACGAGCCACTCGCGGCGCGAAAGGCGCGTGAGGTACTTGTTGTCGGGGTCGAACTCGTCCTCGATCTCGCCCACGATCTCCTCGACGATGTCCTCGATGGTGATGATGCCGGCCGTGCCGCCGTACTCATCCACGACGACCACGATCTGGTCGTGCGAGGTCTGCATCTCGGACAGCAGCGGCAGGATGTCCTTGGTGTCGGGCACAAAGGTGGCGTCGCGCAAAAAGCCGGCGATGGGCTGGTCGCCCTTGCCGTCGAGCGCGGGCTGGATCAGGTCCTTGATGTGCGCAATGCCCGCGACGTTGTCGGGATCCTCGTGATAGACGGGGATGCGGCTAAAGCCGGTCTGGCGCATGGTAGACAGCACGTCGGCGACCGTCTCGTCGTCCTCGCACATGGTGGTGTCCACGCGCGGCACCATGACCTCGCGGGCAACGGTGTCGCCCAGGTCGAAGATCTCGTGGATCATACGCTTTTCCTCGTCGAGCAGGTCGTCCTGCTCCGAGACCATGTACTTGATCTCTTCTTCCGAGACGTTCTGCCGGTCGTCGGCGCTCTTGATGCGCAGAATGCGGGCCAGGCCATCGGAGCAAGCGCCAGTCAGCCACACGAGCGGACGGGCGATCTTTTGGAAAAACGACAACGGTCCCACGACCTGCTTGGACACGCCCTCGGCATTGGCCAGGCCGATGCGCTTGGGGACGAGCTCGCCGATCACGATGGACACGAAGGCGACCGCGACGGTGATGATGACCGGCGCCAGGCCGCGCGCGATGGCGGAGAGCGGCGCGATGCCAAAGCTCATGAGCCACGTGGCGAGCGGGTCGGACAGGCTCGTCGAGGCAACGGCGGACGAGGCGAAGCCCACGAGCGTGATGGCGACCTGGATGGTGGCGAGCAGCTGGTCGGAGTCGGCAGCCAGCTTAATGGCACGCTCGGCGCGCTTGTCGCCTTCCTCGGCCTCATGCTCCAGCACGGCGCGCTTGGCCGTGGTGAGCGCCATCTCGGACATAGAGAAGTAGCCGTTGATGAGGGTCAAAACGAGGGTGGTGATAAGGGAGATGGTTATGTCCATCGGGAGTTTCTCGAACCTCCAAGATTCGGGACGTTGGGTAGTAAGCGTAGGTGACGGATAGGGCAATTGCGCCGGTCGCCCGTGGAAGCGAGGGCATGGGCGCGGTCGCTAGATTACGAAGAGGATCACCGCCATGAACTGGAAGATGCTGCCGGCGAGCACCCACAAGTGGAAAATACTGTGCAGATAGCGCACGTTTTTGGCGATATAGAACGGCACGCCCGCGGTGTAGCACACGCCGCCGACGGCGAGCAGGGCAAGTGCCACGGGGTTGAGCAGTGCCACAAGTTCGGGCAGCTTAAAGACAACGAGCCAGCCCATCAGCAAGTAGACCAGGCCACTTACCCAGTGCGGTTGACGTTCGCGCATAAAGCACTCGAGGGCGATGCCGATAATGGCGATGGCCCATACGGCAAAGAACAGCGCAGGGCCGCCGTCGTTTGCGAGCGTGATGAGGCAAAACGGCGTATAGCTGCCGGCAATAAGCAAGTAGATGCAGCTGTGGTCGATGATGCGAAACACGCGCTTGGCGCGCGCGGGCTGAATCGCGTGGTAGAGCGTGGAGGCTAGGTATTCGAGGATAATGCTGACGCCATAGACAATTGCCGCAGCCATGTGGGCCGGGCCTCCGCCGCGCAGGGCAGCGAATACAATCAGGAGCACCAGGCCCGCGATACCCAGCAGACAGCCGACACCATGGGTGACGGAGTTCATGATCTCCTCACCCACCGTGTAGTGTGGAACGGCCGCGGTCTTGGGTCGCGGCTTAGAACTGTCGCTCGAATCGGACATGCCGGTTACATCCTCCAACGTAAAGAGTTCTCAACACTATATCAAAGCGTCTGGGTGCGTGCGAAATTTGCACCATACGTGACCCTTTGTTTACCCATTCTTTGCCTGTTGACGCATCAACGGTGAACGTCCATAATGCGCTTGCATTAAATGTTGATGTATTAACATCTTTAAGGAGAACCGTAAATGCCTCAAAGCGCACGCCCCCATCGAAAGTTCAAGATAGCCGGCATTGTTACGTTGGTAGTCGTTGTCGCGCTGCTGGGGTTTGCCGGCAACTTTCTGTTTGACTTCGCGCTGAATCCCCGCGCGCCATACACCATGAAGATGATGCAGGACGGCAAGGACGCCGAAAAGGGCGAGCAGATTGACGCCGAGGAGGGCGAGGCACGGGCGTGGTTTAAGGAAAACCGCGAGAGCAGCAGCCTCACCGCAGATGACGGGACCGAGCTTGCCGCCTGGTATTATGCTGCGTCGGAGAGCACGCACGACTACGCCGTCTGCCTGCATGGATATACCAACGAGCCCATCGGTATGGCCCGATACGTCAAGCGATTCCACGACCGCGGCATGAACGTACTCGCACCCGCCGCCCGCGCCCACGAGCGTTCCGGCGGTGACTACATCGGCATGGGCTGGCCCGAGCGACTCGATGTCGTCGCGTGGATCGGGCGGATTGTTGCGGCCGATCCCAAGGCGCGCATCCTGGTCTTTGGCGAGTCGATGGGCGCGGCGACTGCCATGAACGTAGCGGGGGAATCTCTGCCCGCAAATGTGAAATGCATTATCGAGGACTGCGGCTATACAAGCGTTTGGGACGAGTTTTCCCTGCAGCTCAAGGATGTATTTGGCCTGCCCAGTTTTCCCTTGCTCGATGTAGCAAACTTGGTGTGCAACGTGCGCGCGGGCTACGACTTTCATAAGGCGAGCAGTGTGGAGCAACTCAAACACGCGACGGTTCCCATGTTGTTCATCCACGGCGACCAGGACACCTTTGTGCCGTACGACATGCTCGACCAAAACTACGACGTGTGCGCCAGCAAGGTCAAGCAAAAGCTCACCATCCATGGCGCCACCCACGCCAAGAGCGCGCAAGTTGACCCCGAGCTCTACTGGAATACGGTCGACGAGTTCCTCGACAAGAATTTTTAAGCAAATAGTACGGTTTACTGGTCTATCTGGCCCCTAGCACTTCCAAAAAGCCGCCCGTGGGCGCTGTGCTCACGGGCGGTTTTTACTAACGTTGCGCTACAAAAGCGCTTGATATGTCCAATAGCTAGGCGCTATTTGACCTCGATGAGCTCGTACTCGCTCGTGCCCAGGCCAATCTTCTCGGCATGCGCGATGCACGCGCGCCAGTCGGTGTCGGGATGCGTGATGCAGAAGGGATCCTTGGCCTGCTCGCCCTCCAGATGCTCGTGATTATGCTCCATCTTGGCCGCGCTGTCGGTAAGCTCGGTGTTAGGCAGCGGCTCGGACGCCAGGACGGCGTCGGCGCAGGCCTGGTCGATGGCGACCGGGTCGAAGCTCGCGAACATGCCGATGTCGTTGACGATGGGCGTGTCATTCTCGGGATGGCAGTCGCAGTTGGGGCTGATGTCCATGGCGAGCGAGATGTGGAAGCTCGGGCGGCCGTCGACGATGGCCTTGGTGTACTCAGCGATCTTGTAGTTGAGTACGTCGGCCGCGGCATCATAGTCGGGCTTGATGCAGTCCTGGTTGCACGCCGCAATGCAGCGTCCGCAGCCCACGCAGCGATCGTGGTCGATGGCAGCCACATGAACCGTGCGAGTGCTGCCGTTGGCAAGCTCGCGCTCACGCGTACCGTCAAACGTGATGGCGCTGTGCGCGCATATCTTCTCGCAGGCACGGCAGCCAACGCAGTTGGTGGTATCGACGCTCGGCTTGCCAGCGGCGTGCTGCTCCATCTTGCCGGCACGGCTACCGCCGCCCATACCCAGGTTCTTCATGGCGCCGCCAAAGCCGGCCCGCTCATGGCCCTTAAAGTGGGTGAGGCTAATCACGATGTCGGCATCCATGAGTGCCTGGCCGATCTTTGCCTCGCGCACGTACTCGCCGCCCTCGACCGGGACGAGCGCCTCGTCGGTGCCCTTGAGGCCGTCGGCGATGATGATCTGGCAGCCCGTGGCGTACGGGGTAAAGCCGTTCTGGTAGGCGGTGTCGATGTGCTCGAGCGCATTTTTGCGGCTACCCACATAGAGCGTGTTGCAGTCGGTAAGGAAGGGCTTGCCGCCCAGCTCCTTCACGACGTCCGCGACGGCTCGGGCGTAGTTGGGGCGCAAAAAGCTCAGGTTGCCCAGCTCACCAAAGTGAATCTTGATGGCGACAAACTTGTTCTCAAAGTCGATCCGCTCGATACCAGCGCGGCGGATGAGGCGCTTGAGCTTGTCGAGCTGGCTCTCGCGAGCATGCGTGCGCAGGTTGGTGAAGTACACCTTTGCCGGTGCTGCGGGTGCGGTTGCGGTCATAGATCTATCCCCTCGGTCTATATGGCGTTACAGACATAGAGGATGGTACCCGTTGAAGTGGGGTTGAAGTCAAGCACAACGCCGAGTCGCTAGGCACTCATTGGGGACAGACTTAAATGAGTGCTTGCCGCCCGGCCAGCGAATCGGCAAAGACTGTCCCCGATGACTACTCCTGCACCTTGAGGGCTTCGGCCAGGCTGACGCGCTTGATGGAGCGCGTGTGTAGCAGCGCCACGACCAGGTAGGTCGCAAAGCCGATGCCGATGCATGCAGCCATGGACCAAGCGGGCACGTAGATCTCGATATTGCCGTTGTAGGCGAGCAGCATCGAGCGGAAAATCGCGGTCAGCGAGCCAATGATCACGGGCAGGCTCAGCACGAGTGACACCGCCACGCACAGCGTGATCGAGCGGATGTACAGATGCGAGATCTCGCTATCGCGATAGCCAAAGACTTTCATGTAGCTGATCGAACGGGCGCTGTGGTCGATCACCGCCTTGGTCAGCAGGTACATAAACAGCAGGAAGATAAACACCGCGAGCCCGACCATCATGCCGATCATTTTGCTCATCATGCCGATAAACTGGTCGCCCACGGCGCGCATGTCGTCGGGCGTGGTGTCGCCGGCAAAGTAGCGCGCGTCGAGGTCGAGCTTCTCGTTGCTCACATAGCCGTTGAAGTAGGCGGCATCGTTGTCGAACAGCTCGTTAAAGTCATCGATGCTCATATAGATATTCATGTCCGACTTTGAGCCCCAGGAGCAGCCCTTGCCCGCGTACTCAAGGGAATAATCCCGAGCCTCGTACTTGTCGCGAAGCTCGACCTTCTGGCCCTCGCTCCAGCCAAACTTGTCGAGCAGGCCGCCGCCAAAGACGACGTGCCCGTCGCCGATGTTGAGGCCCTTCCAGTAGCGCGAATCAGGCGAGATGCCGTAGACGGAAATCGTCTCCTCGCCATTACCATCGCCGCGGTCGTATTGCAGCTGGTAGACGGCATATTTCTCGGCCTGCGCGATTGCGCCCGCGCCGTTGTCGGTCGAATTGACCGGGTGGATGTCGTCGTTGTCAGTGTCGATCTTAGAGGCCTTGTCGATCAGGTCGATAGCCTCGTCGCGGTCGCAGCCGAGGGCATCGGCAAGGTCATCGAGGCGCGTATAAAGCGTATCTTTCTTGTCCTGGACCTTGGCGAGCGCATCCTGCGCTGCGGCCAGACTCTCGGCAGACGGAGATGCGGTCGCGGCATCGGCTGCCGTCTGCGCCGCATCGGCCGCGTCATCGAGCTCGTCGCTGGCATCCTGAGCGGCGGAGAGCAGCGCACCATCCACCGACTGCAAGCGCTCGAGCGCCGCCCACTGCCCGCGCTCCTCGGCAGTACCCTCAAGCTCTAGCGGAGCCTTGAGCGTGTACT
This sequence comes from Coriobacteriaceae bacterium, assembly GCA_905209215.1. Lineage (GTDB taxonomy): Bacteria > Actinomycetota > Coriobacteriia > Coriobacteriales > Coriobacteriaceae > Collinsella. The sequence goes on from CAJLRY010000017.1 coordinate 18,167, forward strand.
GGTGCTCGGCGACCAGGCTTGTCTCGAGGTTGTCGGCGTAATGCGTCATCGTGGGCAGAATCGCCAGGCCAAAGAGCAGCAGCAGCGAGGCAAACGCAATGCCCACGAAGAGCGTGGCGAAGTTGCCCAGGTTGCGCAGGAAGATGCGCAGGCGAAAGCGCGAGACAAAGCCCATGCGCTCCGGCAGCTGCAGGCCGCGCTTGGTGCCCGATTTGCCGCTCGCCTCGTGACGAAGGAACTGCAACGGCGTCTTGCCCATCTTGCGAAGCAGGCCCACCAGCGTAATGAGGATGAGCGCGGCAGCGGGAACCACGGCGCACTTCACAAAAATCTCCCAGCTCCAGTACACCTGGAAGGGAGGCAGGCTGTACGAACCGTAATAGAGGCCGCGCATGGGCTCGGTAAAGAACGCGACGCCGAGCGCGGTGCCCAAAAGCGCCGCGACCACGCCCACGATGGCGGGAAGTGCCAGGTAGTGCAGCACGATCTCGCGGCGGCGATAGCCGCTGGCGAGCAGTGTGCCAATGATGGCGCTCTCCTCCTCGATGGTGGCGTCGGTGAGCACCACAAAGACAAACGCCATGATCACGATGATAATGTTGAGCAGCGTCATCCACATCATGGAGTCGCCGTCCACGTCGTCGCGCGCATAGCCAATGCCCTGATTGGAATCGGCATCGATCAGATCGTCCACGCGCGCATCGGCATCGGTCAGCGCCTCGACCATATCCTGCTCCGCATCGATGCGATCCGCGGTGGGGAGGTCGCGATCGGTAAAGGTAAAGGAGTAGGTGTAGGCAGGCGCGCCGCCGGCGTCCTCAAGCGCGGCAAAGCCGGCGTCGGTGACCTCGGCCACGCCGTACGTGATGGTGTTCACCGTAAAGTCCGAATTGTCGAGGAACAGCGCCTGGCTATCGGGCTGGGTCATGATGCCGCAGATGGTGTAGGTGCGGCCCTCAAGCTCGACCTTATCACCCACGGCGAGGTCGTTGTTGGTGGCGAAGACACGGTCGATTGCCACCTCATCGTCCGTCTTGGGCTGCCTGCCTTCGCAGTAGGACGCAATGTCAACCTTGGTGCGATGCGCGTAGGTGCGCAGGGTGCGCTTGGTGCCGTCGTCGCCAGCCGCCTTTTTGATGATGGCGTCGATGGAGAAATTCTTGTAGAACGTAACGCCGCCGACGTCCTCAGCCGCGTCTTCGGCAGCCTTGAGCTGATCTTTGGTGGCCTCGAAGGAGGTAGTCACGCGGCCGTCCTCAATCGTGTAGTCGTCGCGCATGTCGTCAATGAGGCAGCCGATGGAATGCGCCGCGAGCAAAAAGCCCGACGTGAGGGCGATGCTTCCGCACATAAGCAAAAAGATGCCCAGGTACTTGCCGATATTGCGGCGCAGCTCGCGCGGGAGACGTTTTGCGAGAGGTGTCATGGCGCCGCCTACCAATCGAGCTCGGCGGCCGCGACGGGCGACTCGTTGAGCTCGTCCTCGACGATGCGCCCGTCGCGCAGGCGCAGCACGCGATTTGCCATGCGCGCGATGGCGGCATTGTGGGTGACAATGATGATGGTGCAGCCGTAAGTGCGGTTGACGTCCTCCATGAGCTGCAAGATTTCCTTGGATGTCTTGTAGTCGAGCGCGCCCGTGGGCTCGTCGCACAGCAGCAGGCCCGGGTTTTTGACGAGCGCACGACCGATGGCGCAGCGCTGCTGCTGGCCGCCCGAGACCTGGCGCGGAAACTTGTTGCGGTGCTCGTAGAGGCCCAGCGAACGCAGCAGATCGTCGACATTGAGCGGGTTTTTGGACAGGTGCGCCGTGACCTCGATGTTTTCCTTGATGGTAAGGTCGGGCACCAGGTTGTAGAACTGGAAGACAAAGCCCAGCTCGCGGCGTCGGTACTCGCCCAGATCGGCGGGCTTGAGCGCCGTGAGATCGCAGCCGTCCACCATGATGGAGCCGCCGTCGGCATCCTCCAGGCCGCCGATCAGGTTGAGAAAGGTCGACTTGCCCGAGCCCGAGGGCCCCAGCATGACGCAGATCTCGCCGCGGTTGATGGACGTGTCGATGCCGTCGAGTACCGTCAGGCGCGCATCGCCGTCGCCGTAGTGTTTCTTGAGTCCGTTGACCTGGACGTAGGCACGCTTTGTCGCCATGCTATCCCCCGTTGTTAGCCTTCTGCTACTTTTCTAGGCTAATAGTAAACCCGGGCGAACTATTTTTAAGCGACGTGCGCGAACTATTTTCCAACCTACTCATTGGGGACAGACTTAAATGAGTGAAATCGCTCATTTAAGTCTGTCCCCAATGAGTGGTCCCCAAGTGCCGACATATTGGGACAGTCCCTGCCAGCCCTGCCGGCGGATCGGCAAAGATTGTCCCCAATGACTAGGTGGCTAGACGCTGGATTTGTTGTGGGCGAGGGCTAGGCCTACGGCGGCGATGGCGGCGGCGAAGAGCACCGTGACGCCCAGGTCGCAGGCGATGTCGTCCAGCGCGGCAGACGTCAGGTCAGAGGTAAGCGCCTTGCCGATCGCGTCGTTCACCCAATACGTCGGCACAAAGTGCGCCACCGTCTGCACGGCCGAACCCATCAGCGACAGCGGCATCCAGGCGCCACCCAAAAACGTCATGAGCATGCCGAGTAAGTTGCCCACACCGTTGAGCAGCTCCTCGCGCGCACCCAGGCTCGACAGCATAAAGCCAACAGCCAGCGGCGTGCACGCCAGGGCAAACGTTGCCGCCAGCGCTAGGCACACGCGACCCACGCCGACCTCGGCAACCGCGCTGGCAAAGCCCACGACGCCCATCATGCTCGACACGAGCCAGATGCAGACGGCGAGCACGGCGGCGGCCGCGAACACAGCGAGCGAACGCTGGCGCTCAGAGACCGGGCTGGCATCCATGCGGCGCACGCGCTCGGGCTCGTTCATGCCCGAAAACACCAGTCCCACCGACACGATGACCGACGAGATGATCGCGTACGCGCCAAAGTTGAAGTACGACTCGAGCGTGGTAGCAGCAGTCGAGTCGACCTTGACCTGCTCGATCTGGACCTCCGCGCGCTTTGCGGCCGCGTGCTCGGCGGCCCTTGCGACGTCACCGTTGGAGGCAGCGGGTTCAAGCGCCGCCGCAGCGCCCGCGAGCGAGATCCAGCGCGAGGCCTCGGCGGACGAAAGCGCCGCCGCCATGGTGCCGGAACCATAGGTCACGTCGAGCTTGGGCAGGGCCTCCCCCGCACGGGCGGCTGCAACAAGATCGTCCTCAAACCCCTCCGGGATAAAGAACACGCAATCGGCACTGCCCTTGGCGCTGTTGCTCTTGGAGAGCGCGTCGGCAAGGTCGTATGTGTCGTCGCCGACGCCCGTGACCAGGTCAAAGCGTGAGCCCAGGTGCTTGGTAAGCGCCCGCGAAAGGTCGCTATTGTCGCGGTCGACCACGATCACGTTGGTGTCGTAGGGCTTGTACTCGGTAAGCTGCGACGAGTTCCAGCTCACCGAAGCCGCGATGAATACGCCCATGAGCGAGATGAACACCGTATAGATGAGCAGGTAGAACGGGTGCGCCAGCGCCATGCGAAGCGCGGTCTTAAAGGTGCTCATAGCGGCTCCTTCCAAAGATCAGCGTAGCGGCGGCGACAAACACCAGGGCCATCAGGACGAGCGCGCCGGCGCGAACAGCGAAGGGCCCCAGGTCCTCAAAGAAATACAGGCGATTGAACATGTCGCAGATGAGCTTGACGGGGTTGAGCCAGCACTCGACCGGACAAGCGCGGGCGACGTCGTCGGCAAGCGCCATCGCCGGCTCGCCGTAGAGGCCGGCAAACAGGGCGCACGTGGTGGCAAAGCCCGTGAGGATGCCCGACTTGGATGCCTTGCCGCCCTTAACGGGAAGCGTGCCCACAAAAAGCCCCAGGCCCGTGGCGGCAAGCGCGGATGCAGCCCCGCCCAGCAGGCACAACCCCTCGCGCCCGCCAAAGTCGACGCCCACGACCAGGCGCACGTAGCCGATCGCAACCGCCATCGATGCAAAGGAAACCAGCCACGAGCCGACAAAAATGCCGGCCAGCGACGCCGTCTTGGAAAGACCGCCCACGCAGCGGCGCGCGCCAAGGCCCGACAGATTAGGCTGCAAATCGACGACGCTCAAGGCGGCAAACTCGGCAGACATCATCGCGACCAGGCCAAAAAGCGCGTAATAGTAGATGACCGTGCCATCGGGCGTGGCACGAGTCAGGCTCATGCGGCGGGTTCCGCCCTCGAGCGACAGGGCGTGCGCAACCGCCGCCGGATCGGCGAGCGCCGCCGGGTTGTCCTGGGCAATCTGGCGCATGAGCTCGACATTTTGCGTATACGAGCTTGCCACCGTTTCAAGGATGCTGCGGTCGGTGAGCACCGACGAGGCGCGCGAGCTGTCGTAACTCGACAGCAGCGTGAGCCTGGGCGTGCCCGCGGCATCAACCGTATAGATGCCCGCGACCTCGCCGGACTTGAGCGCACGGTTCGCGGCGTCCACATCCTCGCACTCGTGGATCTCGAGCAGCTGATCGTTGTCTTCCTTGGCAAGCGACGTCGCCACGCCCTTAAAGGTCGAAGCGTCCCAAGCCTCGTCCGCCACGACGGCAACCGGCACCGGGTCGATCTTGCCGTCGGAGCTGAGGTTAGCAAACATAAACATGAACATCGTGGAAAGTGCGACGGGAAAGAGAGCACCCCAGACCCACGTGCTCGGCCGGCGCAGCAGCGTCTTGACCGTAGTGATGATGGTGTTGAACATGGCTGCCCCCTAGTCGCGCAGCTCGCGGCCGGTGATCTCGAGGAACACGTCGTTGAGGGTCGGCGGTTCGCTCCACACGCGGCCGAGCGCCACGTCGGCAGCACGCAGCGTGTCGAGGATGTCGACCAGATTGTGCGGACTCGCCTCGCAGGTGCAGACGAGCTCGCCGCCGGACAGCTCGACCGAAAGCACGTGCTCGAGGGCGCGCAGTCGCTCGACCGTGGCGGCCTCGACGGCACCGACCTCAACAGTCACGCGCTCGCCCATCTGGATCATGCGCTTAAGCTCGTCGTTGGTGCCCTGCGCCAGCACGCGGCCGCCGTCCATGATCATGATGCGGCTGCAGATCTGCTCGACCTCCTCCATGTAATGGCTGGTATACACCACCGTAGCGCCCTCGTCGCGCAGGCGGCAGATGCCCTCCAGGATGGCGTTGCGGCTCTGGGGGTCGACCGCCACCGTGGGCTCGTCAAAGAAGATGAGCTCGGGCTTGTGTGCGATGCCGCAGGCAATGTTGAGGCGGCGCGCCAGTCCGCCCGAAAGCTTGCCGGGACGAAACTTGGTAAAGTCGCCCAGCCCGACAAAGTCGATCGCCTCGTCCACCAGCGCGCGGCGGCGCTTGCGGTCGTTAACGTAGAGGCTGCAGAAATAGTCGATGTTCTCGCGCACCGTGAGCTCGTCAAACACCGCCACCTGCTGCGGCACCACGCCGATGCGGCGCTTGAGGTCGTAGCGGGCGGGCGTCATGGGCTCGCCGAACAGCTCGATGGTGCCTTTGTCGTAGGCGAGCAGCTGCAGGATACAGTTGATGGACGTGGTCTTGCCCGAGCCGTTGGGGCCCAGCAGGCCAAAGATCTCGCCGGGGGCGATGCTCAGGTTAAAGTGGTCGAGCGCAATAAGATCGTCATAGCGCTTGACGAGGTTTTCGACATGGACGATGTCTGTCATGAGGCGGCCCTTCTGTTGGTCGTGGCCCGGTACGATTTCATCATCGCAGGAGCGGGCGGCGCGCACCAGTGAGCTTTGTCACGAGTGAGGGGGGCGGAGGCGAAACCCCCGCTCGCGCGAGCGATCGACGCCGATTTGCCGCGCGGGAGGAATGTCACGGTTGCCCCGGGCGGCCCCTCCACCACGCGCGGATTCGCGTACAATACCCGTATGAACAGGCTTTTCGACAAATCGATTGTGCTGGCGTGCTGTATCGCAGCCGCTCTGGGCCTTGCTGTGGACGCTCGCCTGGTCGCGGCGTTTTGCCTTGGCGTTATTGCCACCTCGCTGGCTGAGCTCGCGCAGGGGAAAAGCGCCCGGCGCGCGAGCGAGACCGCGAGCTGCGCTTACATCATCGCGGCTGTCTTCGTGCCGCCGTTTGTGCCGTTTGCGCCTCTCGCCCTCTATGACATCGCGCGGCGGGTGCGCCGTGAGCACGCCTGGGCCGCGCTGGGCATTGGCGCCACCTTTGTCTTTGCGCTTGTCGCGGACCTTCGCACCGACGCGCTCACCGCCCGAACGCTCCTGCTGACTGCCATCCTTTCGGTTGCCGCTACCTTGCTATCGCTGCGCACCGCCCAGTTGGAACGCGAGCAGCAGCGCATGCGCCGCACCCGCGACGAGCTGCAGGAACGAGCCCTCGCGCTCGAAGCGCGCAACCGCGATCTTGCCGATCGCCAGGACTACGAAGTCGAGCTCGCGACGCTCGCCGAACGCGCCCGCATCGCGCGCGAGATCCACGATAACGTCGGGCACCAGCTCACGCGTACCTCGCTGCAGACCGAGGCCCTGTGCATAGTCCACGCCGATGAACCCGACGTCGCCGCCGATTTCGCCGACGTCAAGCACACCGTTGACGAGGCGCTCCAGCTTGTGCGCACCAGCGTCCACGCGCTCAACGACAACGCCGTCGATCTTTCCGTGCAGCTCGAACGCATTGTTGAAGGCGCACGCTCGGACGGCGGCCCGCAGATTGAGCTTGAAGTTATGACCGAACATGCGCCCGCAAACGTCGCCAACTGCTTTGCGGCGGTCCTGCGCGAGGCGCTATCCAACACCATGCGCCACGCCCGCGCGCAAAACGTTGCTGTGCGATGCATGGAGCATCCATCGTTTTACCAGCTCATCGTTACCGACGATGGCATGGGCGGGACCCAGACGGGCGGTCGCGGCGCCGCCGAGGGCATGGGGCTCGGCTCCATGCGCGAGCGCGTCGAGGCGCTTGGCGGCACCTTCACCGCCGGCCCGCGCGCCGGCGTCGGCGGCTGGCGCGTGTTTGCCACCGTCCCCAAACAGCAAGGAGATGAGGCCCGATGAGGCTCATTGTTGTCGACGACGACCGCCTAGTGGTCGATTCGCTCAAGATTATCCTGGGCGCCCAGCCGCAGATCGAGGTAGTGGGCACCGGCGCCAACGGCAACGACGCGGTTTCGCTCTATGCCGAACACGCACCCGATATTGCACTGCTCGACATTCAGATGCCGGGACGCGACGGCCTATCGGCGGCGCGCGAGATCCTCGAGCGCGACCCTGCGGCGCGCGTGGTGTTTCTGACAACATTCTCGGATGACGAGTACATTGTGTCGGCGCTCAAGCTGGGCGCCCGCGGCTACCTGATCAAAACCGATGTCGCCGCTATTCCACCGGCGTTGGCGCAGGTCATGGACGGCAAACGCGTGCTCGAGGGCAAGGCGATCGAGGACATCGATTTTGACGGGACAGGCGCCGATGCCAGCACGCCTCGCCGACCCGCCGCCTTTGCCAGCCTGACCGACCGTGAGTTCGAAGTCGCCGAGCTCATCGCCCGCGGCCTCGATAACAAGGAGATTGCCGCCGCCGCTTACATGGGCGAAGGCACGGTGCGCAACCACATCAGCTCGATCCTTGCCAAAATGGGCCTACGCAACCGCACGCAGATCGCCATCGCCTACCTGCGAGGGTAATTACCCAACAACCGACCACCCCGGCATAGCAAAATGGCTGCTATCGATTTAATGCCATTTCAAAACTATGTCGGTTTACTACGATGAATCGCCCACCTTCGACCACGGCAAATTGCGCGCTTCCAAAACCGCAGGTAGAACGCTTGCGATATTTAGAAAAATGCAGTCATGGTCGGGAATGTCGAGTTCATCGTAGTAAACCGGCATAGTTTTGTTCGGGCGGCCCTGCACGAGCGCCTCCGCAAGCCTCGCGAGACCAAAATGATCCGTTTTCCTCCGTTCCCAAGGGATCAGCTGGAACCGCTCGCCACGAAACCTGCCCATCTACTACGTTTGACTCGATACCCCCGACCATACCCCCGTTTTCCGGAAAACCGCAGGCGTTCTACCTGCGGTTTTGTTTTCACATTTTTTGCCGTGGTTGGGGATTGGCGCCCAAAAGTAGTAAATGGGCCCATTTCGTGGCAGGCGGGTCATTTTCGGGCTGGACGGGTCGCGTGGCGGCCCGCACACGCGTTCACGCGCGGGGCCGGTGGGGCATTTTTGCCCCACCGGCCCCTATTCCAGTTCTATTCCAGCGCTATTCCGGTTTGGTTTCTACTGTGGGAGTCTTGTCCGCTGCGACTGGAGTGCGGGCGGTGTCCATAGTCAGGCAGTGCTTGGGGCAGCTCTCGATGCACTCACCGCACACCACGCAGGCATACGGGTCAATCGACCACGTTCCGCCCTTGCGAACGACCGCAAGTGCACCCGCCGGGCAACGGCGCGCGCACATGCCGCAGCAGATGCACACGTCCATATCGTTGACGATATGCCCGCGCAGGCGCTCGGGTGCCGCGAGCTTCTCCTGCGGATAGCGCACCGTTACCGGCTGCTTGACCATAGAACCCAAGGCCGTCTTGGCAAATGTCAGCAAACTCATGCCGTGCCTACCTTTCCGTGCAGCTAATGCAGGGGTCGATGGTCAGGATAATCATGGGCACGTTGGCAATGAGCACGCCCTGCAGCGCATGCGTCAGACCCGCCAGATTTTGCGACGTCGGCGTGCGCACGCGAAAACGGTCCAAGTTCTTGGTGCCGTTGCCGCGCACATAGTAATACGCCTCGCCGCGCGGCTGCTCAATCACAACCTCGCCGCGCGCGCCGTCGGCTGGCGTAAGCTTGGTGCGCCCACCGATACCGTCGTGCGGAATCTTGCCCACAAGCTCCTTGATGATGTCCATAGCCTGCGTGACCTCGGCGCAACGCACCTGGCAGCGGGCATAGCAGTCGCCATCGGTAGCGACAATTGGCTCAAACGCAGCCAGATCCGCATAGGCGCCGTCGCCAAACATGCGCACGTCATAGTCCACGCCCGAGGCGCGCCCAAACGGGCCGACCATCGAAAGCTCCAGCGCGTCCTTCTTGCTGATCACGCCCACGCCATGCAGACGCTCGCCGCAGCTGTCGTCGTCCAAAAACGTATGCACCAGGGCCTCGTAGTCGGGGCGCATGGCGTCGAGCGTCTGGACAATGCCCGCCAGCTCGGAGTCCTCGATATCGTGCTTAAGGCCGCCGATCTCGTTAATCGACAGAATCACACGCCCGCCGCACGTGCGCTCAAAGATCTTGAGAATCTGCTCGCGCAGGGTCCACGACCGATAGAACAGCGCCTCAAAACCAAAGGCGTCGGCGAGCAGGCCCAGCCACAGCAGATGCGAGTGGATGCGCGAAAGCTCGTGCAGAATGGTGCGAATATACTGCACGCGGCCGGGCACCTCGATGTCGAGCATGCGTTCGCAGGCGCTGGCATAGCCGCAGCTGTGGCCCACGGCGCAAATGCCGCAGATGCGCTCGGCGATGTAGCCAAACTGATGCATATCGCGCTTTTCGGTGAGCTTCTCGAGCCCGCGGTGCACAAAGCCGATCTGCGGAATTGCCTCGATGACGCGGTCGTCCTCGATCACCAGGTCCAGATGAAGCGGCTCGGGCAGCACCGGGTGCTGCGGGCCAAACGGAATAACGGAGCGATGTGCCATGGGCCTTACGCCTCCTCTTTCTGCTTGTCGCGGGCGGCCTTGGCGGCAAGCGCCGCGCGGACCTTGGCCGCTTTCTCGGGATCCATGGCGGCGAGCTTTGCCTCCATCTCGGCGGCCTTGAGCGCGGCCTTCGCAGCAGCCTCATCGTGCTGAGCATCGGAGCCGGTTGCCGCAGCGGGCTGAGCAGAGGCGCCCGCAGCATCGCCAGCGCCCACAACGCCCTCCCCCGCAGCGGCCGCAGCCGCGGCGGCCTTCTCGGCCGCGGCTTTGCGCGCCTTGGCCTCGGCAGCCGCGCGGACCTTCATGGCCTTCTCGCGCGCAGCCTTCACCTCGGGCGTGATAACGCTCATGGGCTCGGCAGTCGAAACCTGGTAGAAAAAGCCTTTAAAGTCGATCTGCATGTCGGTGATGGCAAGCCCAAACAGGTCGTGCGCTTCGTTCTCAAACGGAAATACCGCCGGATAGTACGAGCTGATGGACGGAATCTCCTGGTACTGATCGATGCCCTTGACCACCAGGCTCTCAATCGCATAGCTGCCGTCCTGCGCAATATGCTTCTGAGCAGCACGAACGTTGATAAACGTATAGACCAAGCGATACGAGCCGTCGTCGACGCTGCGCTCGGCGTGCATTTGCACAAAGCGTGCACCGACGCCCTTAAGCGCCTGGACATGCGACAGGAGCTCGTCGATCCCGACGGTGGTATAGATAGCCTTTTGCATTACTCGGCCTCCTTTGCAGCGGCGGGCGTGGCGGACTTCCCGGCGGTCGCGTCGCCGGCCCCCGCAGCTGCCACAAACCCGTCCTCGCCCAGCTCAACACCACCGTCCCAGGTAGCGGCACCGCCCACGGTAAGCGGATCGCCGCCGGCGCGCATCACGGCCTCCTTCTGGTCCAGGATGCCGCACGCCTCCACGATGGCATCGATCATGGTCTCGGGGCGAATGGCACACCCGGGCGCGTACACGTCCACGGGGATTGCGCGGTCCACGCCGCCGATCACGTTATAGGCATCGCGGAATACGCCGCCCGAACACGCGCAGATGCCGCAGGCCACCACGCACTTGGGCTCGAGCATCTGGTTGTAGATCTGGCGCACGACGGGCAGGTTCTGGGCATTGACCGACCCCGTCACCAAAAAGATATCCGCATGCTTGGGGTTGCCGGTGTTGACCACGCCAAAGCGCTCCGCGTCGAACAGTGGCGTGAGCGAAGCAAGCACCTCGATATCGCATCCGTTGCAGCTCGAGCCGTCGTAATGAATAACCCACGGCGAGCGCGACATTTTATGATCCATGGATGCCGCCTCCTAAATAAACACGTCGACGAGGATGGGCATAAGGTTGAGCAGGCCAAACACCAGCGCCACGCCCCAGCCGAGCTTAAAGCAGCTGCGCCAGGTGCTACGGGCGAAGGTGTTGTCGATCAGCACCTCGACAAAATACGTCGCGGCCATGACGACCAGGGCGACCACCCAGCTCACCGGGTTGTCCCAAACAAAGAACATGCCCACCCACATCAAAAACAGCACGGTCTCGCACCAGTGCATAAGGGTCATCTTGGCCAGCGTGCTGCCGCTCATCTCGGTGGCGACGCCCTGGACAATCTCCTGATGCGCGTGATGCGAGTACGAAAGGTCAAACGGCGACTTACGCAGCTTGATGGTGAGCACCGCGAGCAGCGCAAGGAAAATGGGCGCACTGTACACGATGATGGGCGCCGACTGCCCGGTCACGGCGATGGAATCAAAGCTATCGGTGGCGAGATACAGGCCCACGCTCATCAGCAGAACGGCGGGCTCGTAGCTCATAACCTGCAGCAACTCGCGATCGGCGCCGACCTGCGCAAACGGGCTTTGCGTCGAGGCGGACGCCAGCACCACAAAGATCGCGGCGAGCGTCACCATAAAAGCACACAGCAGCGTGTTGGAACCCGACACAAAGATGCCGCCGCCTACCACGGTAAAGATGAGCGCACATGCCATATAGGTATCGTCCATGGTGTTTACGCTGGCAGGAGCCTTGCGCAGCAGCTTGGCAACGTCGTAGAACGGTTGCAGCAGGCGCGGGCCCACACGGCCCTGCATGCGGGCCGAAAGCTTGCGGTCAAGGCCGTCGATCAGGCCACCCACAAGCGGCGCAATCAAGGCAAACGCCACGGTACCAATAAATATGCCCACGACACCCGAACCTTCAAAATACTTACCGCGCAGCACCGAGGGCGCACTCATGGCAAGTCTCTCGGGCCCAATCCACGCGCAACACAGCAGCGCAAACAAGATAATGCTGCAGCACACGACGCTACCCGCGGGGCCAATACGCTTCTCGCCAAGGGCGTCCTCCGAGTACCAATTGCGCTTTTCGGCCTTCACCTCGTGTCCCATCGAGCCGCGGAAATGGCGGTAATTGTCGGTTCCCACGCCCGAAAGATATACGTTTACGTGCGGTTTGTTGCTCACGCGGAATGAAGTCAGCAGCACCACGGCGATAAAAGCCACGATAACCACCATCAGATACATGGCATCCTTGCCAATAACGTACGGCACGCGGCCAAACACCATGGCCAAGTAAGGCGACACCAGACCGCTCGAGATAACCGGGAACGCCACGCAGCACAGAATCAGCAGCGCGGCGATGGTGTTGAGGGCCACCCATTCGGTCTTATGGACATTGACCTCAACGTTTTGAGCCGTGGGGTCGACGCCCGAAAGCTTGGCAAGCCACTTGCCCCAGAAGAAGAACGTCGCGGCCGAGCCAAAGGCAAGCACCATGATCATGAGCACGTTGCCGGTCTGCGCAAACGCCACCAGGGCGCCCCACTTGGACACGAGCATGCCAAACGGGGCCACGAACATGCCCATAATGCCCAGCATCATCAGACGCGTCAGGTGCGGCATGCGGCTGAACATGCCGTCCATGTCCTCGATATTGCGGCTGCCGATATGATGCTCGGCCGTGCCTACGCACAGGAACAGCAGCGACTTGGCCACCGTGTGGAACAGGATCAGGAAGATCGCGGCCCACACGGCCTCGGGCGCGCCGACGCCCAGGCAGGCGCTGATAAGGCCCAAGTTGGAGATGGTGGAGTACGCGAGCACGCGTTTGGCGTTGCTCTGCGAGATGGCCATGAGGGCAGCGAGCAAAAACGTGATGGCACCCACACTCGTGACCATAAAGCCGGTCACGGGATAGATGGCATAGAGCGGGCTCAGCTTGACCATCAGGAACACGCCGGCTTTGACCATGGTGGACGAGTGCAGCAGGGCGCTCGTGGGCGTGGGGGCAACCATGGCACCCAACAGCCAAGTGTGGAACGGCATCTGCGCGGCCTTGGTGAGCGCGGCAAGCGACAGCAACAGGACCGGCATGACCAGCAGCGCGGATTGCGCGGTTCCGGCGCCGGAAAGCTCGATCATGCCTGAGATGGTCAGCGGCATGCCGTTAACGTGCAGGTATATGAGTCCGGCCAAAAACGCGATGCCGCCCAGCATGTTGAGGATGATCTGGGTGAAAGCGTTTTTTATGGCCTCGGGCGTGCGCGTGTAGCCAATCATGAGGAACGAGCACACGGTGGTGATTTCCCAGCCACAGAACAGCCACTCAAGGTTGTCGCTTGTCACGATGACGAACATGGCCGAGAGGAACAGGAACATAAGCGCCAGGAACTGCGGGCGTCGGTCGGGCGCCGCCTGCCCGCGCAGCGCGGCCTCGTGCTCGTCGTGGGCCTGGAAGTCCTTCATGTAGCCCAGGGCGTACACGCAGATAAGGCTGCCGACAATGCCGACGGCAAGCACCATGATCACACTCATGTAATCCAGGTAGAGCGGCGTTGCCGTGACGGCTTCGGTCGCGGGCAGCGTCATAGCTGCAAAGGCGAGCGAGCCCACCAGCTGCACCACGCCGAGCACACCGGTAAGCGCGTTCCTATATTTGAACGCGTTGTACAGGATGACGGCGCACAGAATTACGTCGATGACGGAGCTGATGATCGAGAGCACATGCGAGGTGCCGGGGGCGACCTCAAAGCTCTGAGGACCCGTGCCAAAAAACATGACGGCGACTACAACTGTCACCGCCATAATAATGCCGGAGCCTACAAGCCCTACCGCATCGCGGGCGCGGTCACCGCGCGCGAGCAGCATGCCCAGCGCCGGTACCAGCGGAAACAGGGTAAGGAAATACAGTAGCGTCATACCATCACTCCCCCATGCAAAAACGCTGCAATTGTTTAACGTTATAGCTTAGTTGAGGAGTAGCGACGGCGGGTTTTCGGTCAACTGGGGAGTTTTAGGCGTACGGGGTAAGGAGTCTGTCCGCTTTGGAGCAGAGAGGCGACGCTCCCCCTATCGCGGCGGCGGGCGCACGGGCCACTGCGCGCGGTTTATTAACCACTTTGGAGGATGTTCCAGTAGGCTCACGACGGTCCAAAAAGTTGGCGCGGCAAGAAAAATGCGCCCCTGTGGGCGCACCATCCCGTTCGCTATTCCGCTTTTTTAACGCGCGGCTTGCGACCGCGCGGCTTATCAACCAGCGCGGACTCACCGCTCTCGCGATACTGGCGGCACCAAGCCTTGACCGAAGACTCGCTGGGAATCTTGTGCTTGATCATGGCCTCGCGAACCGTTAAGCCGTTTTCCAAGCGGTCCTTGACCACGGCGAGCTTAACTTCGTACGAATAGGTGTGATGATGTGAACCGGCGTTGAGAACGGCGTCGGCACCGCCCACGGCATACGCGCGGGCCCACTGACGAGCCGTGGCCTGGGGAATGCCAAGCTCCGCGGCGAGGGCGCGATGACCGACCCCCTCTTGGAGGACCTCGACGGCGCGCTGCCTAACCTCGGGCGCATGCGTGCGAGTCCTAGTTGCTTCCGACATACCTGCCACTTCTTAGCCTTAACCGTTAATCTGCTTTCTTACGTGCAAGTTAGATAGTAGCATTTTACTGTTTGCTCAAAGCAGTTAATTAAAATAGACGCGGTGTTATCTGGGCATTTGGCACCAATTTACGACATTTCTTTATCGATTATTTACGCTGGTAGCTGACTCGCAGCCAATCGTCATTCGCTTGTCAACAAAATTGGCATCTCTTTATGTCCTTTGCTATAGCGGATATGATTATTAACCCCTCCCCCAATTATTTTGAGTAATCGGCAAGGCAGTAGACGTCCTTACTCCTCATGATTACCGCGCATTGCCATCCACCGGAGCAAAACAAAAAGGGCGGGGCCTGCTGCGCTTGCAGGCCCCGCACCGGTTGACACCCGACGGGACACAGCCGGGCGAGACGGATCCGTGCTACCGTCCCGCCTGGCCGCGATGTTCAGCTACAGCTCGTTGGCCGCGTGATACGCCGTGCGAATGGCGCTCGCAATGTCGGCGGTGCGCTCGCCCGAGCAGTCGCCCACGCAGGTCACGGGTACCGTCACGCCCTCCAGGTCAAACGCGTTGGCCTTGGAGCCCACGGCCATCACCACGTAATCGCAGGCGATCTTCACCGGCTCCTCGGCGCCGTCCTCGGTGGTGCGGACGGCCTCCACGCCCTCGTCGGTAATGGCGGTCAGACGGGTCTTAACATGCTGCTCAACACCATGCTCGGCAAAATCGCTCATAATCAGCGGCAGAATGGTCTCGGACTCGCCTGCGGCAATCTTGTCGAGCATCTCGACGATCGCCACCTCGCAGCCGTGCTGCAGCAGGTACTCGGCAGTCTCGGTGCCCACCAGGCCACCGCCAATGACGGCGACGCGCCCGCTGAGCTCCACCTTGCCGGCCAGCACGTCCCAGCTCGAGACGACCTTCTCCGAGTCGGCACCCGGAACGGGAATGACCACGTCGTGCGCGCCCACGGCCACAATCGCGGCGTCGGCGGCGTTGAGGTCCGCGGGGCTAGCGGCGTGGTTGAGCTCAACCTTCACGCCCAGGCCGGGCAGAATCTTCTCGTAGTACTCCACCGAGCGCATGATCTCGTCCTTGCGCGGAGGCGCGGCCGCCAGCACAATCTGGCCGCCCAAATGGTCGCTCGCCTCGTAGACGGTCACGTCGTAGCCGCGCTTGGCCGCCACGCGCGCGGCCTCCAGGCCGGCAATACCGCCGCCCACCACGGCGATCTTCTTGTCACCCTCGCCCGGCTTAATGGCGACGGTCGCCTCGTCGCCGTTCTCGGCATTGAGCACGCACGAGATGTACTGACGGTTTTGGATCGCGTCGACGCAGCCCTTGTTGCAGTTGAGGCACTCGCGAATGGGCTCACCCGTGGCGGCCTTCAGCGCAATGTCGGGGTCGCACATGAGCGAGCGGCCATAGGCGATGATGTCGGCCGCGCCGTCTTCCAGGATCTTCTCGCCGGCCTCGACCGAGACCACACGGCCGACGGTTGCCACCGGCACGGAGACCAGGGCCTTGACGCGCTCGGCCACGGGCAGCGTCCAGTTGTAGGGCATGGCGCCCATGGGCGGAATAGTGTCGCCCATGTTGCCGGTATGGTTGGCCTGCGCGACCTGGATCATGTCGATGCCCGCACCCTCGAGCAGCTTGGCAAACTCGCAGGCCTCGTCGGGCAGCAGGCCGCCCTTGCCGCGCGGCGTGCCGTCGGGGTTCTCCATGATCACGGGGAGCTTGTACTCCACCATCAGCTGCGGCGCGGCTTCCTTAATGGCGGCGACGACCTCCAGCGCATAACGGACGCGGTTCTCGAACGAGCCACCGTACTCGTCCGTGCGCTTGTTGAGGATCGCGGAGCACAGCGAACCCACCAGGCGGTCGCCGTGGACCTCGATGGCGTCGATGCCGGCCTGCTGCGCGCGGGCGGCCGAGGCGGCGATAGCCTCCTTGATCTGGGTGAGCTGCTCCACGGTGGCCTCGTTCACAAAGTGCTGCATGTCGTGGTGCAGCTTGGCGTATGCCTGCTTGCGGATCTCGTTGGACTCGGCCATCTTGGCGGCAAAGGTCTCCTCGTCGCCGGCGGCCTTGGCCTCCTGCGCGGCCTTGGCGGCGGCCATGGAACCCATGACCATGCGGCCGACGCCGGGGACGTCGTACTCGGGGTGGAACAGCTGCAGGGCGATCTTGGCGCCGTGCTTGTGGACGGCGTCGGCCAGCGCCTTAAACGTGGGGATCTGAGCGTCGGTCGCCAGCTTGGGCGTGGGGCTTGCGGTCATAACGGGAGCGACGTCGCCGATGACGATGTAGCTCACGCCGCCACGGGCCAGACGCTCGTAAAAGGCCAGGCTGCGCTCGCCGATGGAACCGTCGCGCTCCTCGTAGCCGGTGGTCAGCGGCGGGAACATAATGCGGTTTTTGAGCTCAAGGGGGCCAACCGTAATGGGTTGAAACAGCTTGGACGCAGGTGTGGTCATGGACATTCCTCTCTTGTAGGCGCGGCGGCGATGATGCCGCGTAGTTGTCTAGAGGATATGACATGGGAGCACAGTGGTGCAACGGAAATCGGCAGACAGCAGGTAGCGGCAGGTGGAAGGGGCGGGGCGGCCCGTCGGTTTGTCTCGATCTGTAACAGTTAGGCCCACTTTTGGCCTCCACCTGTTACAGATCGAGACAAACCAAAACCGTCCCGGCGGAAAATCTCAATCTGTAACAATTACAGACCAAAACCAACCCTAACTGTTACAGATCGAGACAAACCAATCCCGTCTGCCGAAAGATCTAGATCTGTAACAGTTACTCGGCAAAATGGGCCCCAGATGTTACAAATCGAGACAAACGGGACCCACCTGCAAGATAATCTCAATCTGTAACAACAACTCGGCAAAATCCGTCCCTCGTGTTACAGATTTAGACAAACGGAGACCGTCCTGCCGAAAGATCTCAATCTGTAACACCTAGCCGCCCAAATCGGGTCCACCTGTTACAGATCGAGATTATGTTTGAGAGGCTGAGAGCAGAGGCCCGAGCGAAAAAGCGGACAGGCCGACGGCATCGCCCCGCCGTCATATCGAGGGCCACAGCAACCCGAGCGCGTGTCAACCCCGCAATTCCGGACATTTCATCCCTTTTCCGGCTGCCCCTCCTCCTTTCATCCAGGATGCCCGGACGGCAAGAGTCGGAACGTCTCCTCAATATCCAAACTTCACGCAAGCCCAATGCGAATAGAGACGGACCTGGCAAATCAAGACACGGCTAGCCGTTCGCACCCAAAGCCGTTTGCCTAAAAATGTATACCGCTGGCCGAAATGGAAAGATGGTAACAGCGAAAAAGACTAGCCGAGCTCGTTTTAAGCACCGTTTGTTCCGTCCCACATGTTTTGTGAACACTCTAACTATCATGAAGCCAGTAAACAGAGGTAGACATCAACATCCAACGCCGGCAAGTATGCGAGTGTCGTCTCTGCCTAAGGGGCAAGCCCCCGAGATTAGTTAGGAGAGGGGAAGAGATGGATAAAGTCAAAACGGCCTTCCAGAACTTTGGCCGCGTTATCGTCGACCCTATTTTGTACCTTTCGGTGACGGGCATCATTTTGGCCATCGCCACGGTATGCTCGCTCGGCAGCGGAGTTGTCGCAGATCTGGGCACGCTGCTCTCCGCGGCAACCAACTCCGCGGTGATCGGCAACCTGCCGGTGATTTTCGCAGTCGGCCTTACGGCAGGCTTCGCAAAGAAGCAAAAATCCAACGCGGCAGTGTTTGGACTTATTAGTTACCTCATGTTCCTGTATGTCAACAACGCCTACCTGACGCTCACCGATCAGCTGGCAAAAGCTGGCGCGATGGGTCTGTATGGCACTGGCCAGGCAACGGTACTGGGTCTTCAAGTTACCGATGTCAACGTCTTCGGCGGCGTACTCATCGGATGCTTCTGCGGTTGGCTCTATAACAAACTGATCGACGTAAAGGTATCGGAGTATATCCGGATTTACGGCGGACCCCGCCTGGCCCTTCTGGCGATGGTTCCGCTGAGCATTGTCTTCGGCATCGGAGCGACTATCGTGTGGCCCCCTATCGCCAACGCCATCAGCAACGCTTCTTCATTCATCGCAGCCTCGGGTGGTCTGGGCGTTTTCATTTACGGCTTCCTGAACCGCGTCCTCGTACCTCTCGGCATGCACCACTTTATGTGGATGCCGTTTGACTACTCCGCGATTGGCGGCACGGCGGTCGTCGCCGGCCAGAGTGTTTCCGGCGCAGCAAACATCTTCTATGCCGAGCTTCCCCATATCGCCGACGGATCCCTCACCACAGTCGACCCCTCTGTCCGCTTTGCCATGTTCGGCTTTGGCAAGGAATTCGTAACCCTCGGCACTGTGCTCGCAATGATTGCGACTTCCCGTCCGGGGAATCGAAAAGCTGTCGCAGCCATGCTGGTGCCCATTTACATCACCGCCATGCTCTCCGGCATCACTGAGCCGCTCGACTTCATGATCCTGTTCGCGTCTCCGATTCTCTGGGTTGCCTACAGCCTGTTCTACGGACTGGGCGAGATGCTCCTGTTTGTCCTGGGAGTCCGCTTGCTTAACATGTACGGTGGCATCGAGCTGCTCACGCTCGGCCTGCCTTTGCCAATGGGCGTCACCAAGTTCCCGATTTACATCGTCTTGGGCATCGTGTTTGCCGCCGTTTCGTTCATCGTTCTGGCGATGGTGATCAAGAAACTCAACCTCATGACGCCCGGCCGTTCCGCAGAGTGGTCTGCAGAGGTCTCCGGAGACAACAATGCTCTCGAGTCCTCCGGAACTCCGGAAGTCGACGCAAAACAGCAGGAGATGGTGCAGAACATCATCAACGGCCTTGGCGGCAAGGACAATATCAACACCATGGGCTGCTGCATGACTCGTCTCCGTGTCGAAGTCAAAGATCCCAACAAGGTCAACGAAGAGACCATCAAGAAGGCTATCGACAAGGGCCTGTTTAAGAACGGCACCAATGTCCAGATTATCGTGGGAACCAACGTGCACTCCGTCTACGACCTGCTGCGTCCCATCCTTAATCTGGAAGATTAACAGTCGCTTAAGCGATAAGCGATAAGCGATAAGCGAGGGGACCTCATGTTGACCAAAACGTTTCATTCAATCCAAGGCATGTTCGAACGCCTGCTCAACATGTACAAAGAAAAGTCGACAAGGGGTCTTCTCGTACTTATGGCTGCATTCGCATGTGGTTTTATCTGGCCGCTCCTGGGTCTACTCGCTGCGGTTTGGACCCGGCGTTCAGGAAGGCACGCGGACGCAGGCAGCATTGCAGGCATGGCGGCGGTCATCAACATCGCCACCTACTTCGTGCAGATAGTAACCAAGATTGTCTGCAGCTCAATTTGATTTGAAAGGCATGAACAACATGAACGGATACAAGATTGTCATCTGCGGCGGCGGCAGCACCTATACCGCTGGCATCGTCAAAGACCTGATCGACCAAAAGGATGAATTAGGAATACGCGAGCTTTGGCTCTATGACATCGACGAGGAGCGCCAAGACACAGTCGCCGTGGTGGTTAAAGCGGTTATCGATGACCTTGCTCCCGAGATCCCCTTGCATGTAACCGTCGACCCCAAAGAGGCGTTTACAGATGCGAACTTTGTTATGGCGCAGATGCGCGTGGGCGGGCTCAAGATGCGTATCCAGGATGAGCAGATCAGCCTGCGCCATGGCGTAGTCGGCCAAGAGACTTGCGGAGCAGGTGGCATGGCCTATGGCATGAGGACCATCTTCCCCATGTGCGAGCTTGTCGATTTCTGCGAGGAGTACGCCTGCAAGGACTACTGGATCGTCAACTACTCCAACCCCGCTGCCATCGTAGCCAAGGCGATGCACAAGCTGCGTCCAAACGCTCGCATTCTCGACATCTGCGATATGCCGGTAGAGATTGAAGCCCGCATGGCGGAGATTTTGGGCTGCGAACTCGACGACATTGAAGTCGACTACTTTGGCCTCAATCACTTTGGGTGGTATACCAGCGTACGCTGCAAGGGCGTCGACGTTACGGACAAGCTCAAAGAGCACGTGCGTAAGTACGGTTACATTTCCGAGGCAAGTCTCAATGACGCCTTGGTAAAAGACCCAGATTGGGCCCACACCTTCAAGAATGCGGCAACGATTTCTACGCTATTCCAGGATTACCTCCCCAACACCTATTACCAGTATTACCTGTTGCCCGATGCCTGCGTGGAGTACATGGACATCAATAACACGCGTGGCATGCAGGTCGTAAACGGCCGCGAAAAGCGTATCTTCGACGCATCTGCGGCGCTTAAGCGCGGTGAAAAGGTCGATCTCACGCAGTTCTACGTAGGCGTCCACGGCAGGTTCATTGTCGATGTCGTCAAGTCCCTGGCGAAGGATTTGCGCCATCGCCAGCTGGTGATTGTGCCCAATAATGGCGCAATCGAGAATCTCTCGGACGACGCGACCGTCGAGATTCCGGCGTACATCACCGATCGAGGAGCCGAACCGATCCGCGTCGGGAAGATTCCCCGCTTCTACAAGGGCCTTATCGAGCAGCAGGATGCCTGCGAGGGCCTTGTGGTCGAGGCCGTTATCGAGGGCTCCTACCAGAAGGCACTCGAGGCCTTCACCCTCAATCGCACGATTCCCTCAGCGCGCGTGGCTAAGGAAGTCTTGGACGACATGATCGAGGCGAACAAGGGCTATTGGCCTGAGCTGAAGTAGAGAAGCCATCCAGATAGCACAAGCACAAAAGGTGGCCTCAAGGCAAAATGCTTTGGGGTCACCTTTTGTATGACTAAATCTCCGCAAAACTCGTAAAGATGAACGAATCGGCCTCGTGTTTTACACGATAGTTCTCTTGATAATCCTGATTGAATATAAGCGAATAAATAACCTGAAGCGTATACGTGAGCGAGATCATGGAAGAGTAATTGGCAACCTTTCCAATCACGCGCTCTGATTTTGGAATGAGCAAGACAGTGTCGCATTGCCTGGCGAGCGCCGAATCAGAAAACGCCGTGATTAAACACGGCTTGATTCCGCGCTCGGAAAGAGCGGCGGCGTATTTGGAATAATCATAGTGAATGCCGCTGTAGCTTAGGAATAAAAACAGGTCGCCGGGCCTACCGTTCTTAACGTGCAGCGTCTGCAGGCCCCCGTCGTCTGCCATGGTGACATGACGATCGAGCTTGAGAAGATTGTTGCGAAAGATACATCCCGCCAGATAGCTTTCCCCTTTAGCAAAGATGTAAATTCGCGGGGCGCTAAGAACTGCCTTGGCGATTATGCTCAATTTGGCGCTATCGAGCTCGATTTTCGTTTGATCTATGACGCCCTTCAAGAGATTTGCAAGGTTGCCCTCGATGGCCTCAATTGAATCGGTACTGCCAAAAGGACGATTGTGATCGACAGTGGCAGCCAGAAGATAGTCTCCGCTTATCTCCTGGATGAGCTGCATGATCAACTCTCGATAGCCGCTTAGGCCCAATTTCTTACAAAAGCGGATGATAGTCGCGTTCGAAGTGTAAGTCTCCTGTGCGAGCTTTGCCATAGTGAGGGTCTTAAGGTCGCCGGTATGATTGAGCAGATAGGTAGCAATGGCTCGGTCGGTTTCATTAAAAGACGCGCTGTTACGCAGGCTGTCAAGAATCATGGTCGCTCCGATCGCTTTAGTTTGCCACTTAATTATGTCATTATCAAAACGACGGGCAGCTCTTCATGCGCTGACTTACGCCCTGCAATCTCTCTTCTGATATTCCGCATGCTTCGGCAACATTAATTGGGAGGAGCGTGTCACTCAGTTCCTAGAGAACAAATGCGAAGAGGTTCGATTGCCTGAGTTCACTGCCCGCCTTGAGGCAAAGAGACGGCCCCGGCCAAGCTCCATGCGGATTTGAGGCAGCATGGTGCTTGTCTGTCGGCATCCTACAACCTGTAATCCATACTCCCCCGTTTCTGTGCTGAGAAGAATAGGCGGGGTTCCAAGGGGACACGTCCCTTTGGCGCGCAGGGGTCCGGGGATGGCGCGGTCCATCCCCGCCACTATTATTAAGCTAAGGACCGCCGAAACTCCTCCCAATTGGAGTTTATCGGTCGATAAGTCAAGCCGACCGGCCCGCGATTATCAATGGTTTATTTGCTTCACATAATAAATTGACTCAGGATTCACCCGCAATTCACCCGCAAAGTAAACCGATAAAGAAAAAGCTCGGAAGCAATTTTGCTTCCGAGCTGCAAGTTCTTGGTCGCGGGGGCAGGATTTGAACCTACGACCTCCGGGTTATGAGCCCGGCGAGCTACCAGACTGCTCCACCCCGCAATGTCTGGGCGCCTCATGTGCGCAAGAAAGAATATTACGCGGGAGTTCGGTAAACGGCAAGGAAAATCTCGTAGAGCATAATTCCTTCATATTTAAACCCCTCAGCCCCTATCACCGTAAACGAATTGCAGCCGAGCGCCGTCGACGGCACGTATACAATGGTGCGCGTCCTTTTATGCCAACACCGGGAGTAGACATGCTGCTCGCTATCGATATGGGAAATACGCAGACGGCCATGGGCCTGTTTGACGGAGACGAGCTGGTGCAGTCGTGGCGTATGCCCACCGACCGCTCCTATACCGCCGACGAGATCCACGTGCGCCTGATGGGTTTCTTTAAGATGTACGGCCTCTCGCTCGATACGGTTGACGCGATCGCCTTTGCGGGCGTGGTGCCGCAACTCTCGCGCGAATGGCACGCCGTGGCCAACCGCATCGCGGCAGACGCCATCGTCATCGGGCCGCAGACGGCCGCCGTGACCAAGCTGCGCGCGGCGCGCCCCCAGGCCGTGGGCGCCGACCGCGTAGCCAACGCCGTTGCGGCCGAGACTTTCTACGGCGCGCCGGCAATCGTGGTGGACTTTGGCACCGCGACCAATATCGACGTCATCGATGAGGACGGTTATTACATTGGCGGGGCGATTGCGCCGGGCATCCGCATCTCCATGGACGCGCTTGCCGCCCGTGCCGCCAAGCTCGCCAGCGTGCCGCTCGAGGCGCCCGAGCACGCCATCGGTCGCGACACCGAAGAGTGCATCAAGGTCGGCGCCGTGATGGGCGCCGCCGCCATGGCCGAGGGCCTGGTCACGCGCATGAAGCGCGAGCTGGGCCGCGAGGACGCCACCGTTATCGCCACGGGCGGTCTCGCCGGCATTGTCGCCGATTCGACCGATGCCTTCGACGTGGTCGACGGGCAACTCACCATCAAGGGCATCTGCGAAATCTACCGCCGCATGCAGGAGCTGGGATAGAGTAAACGCCAGGTCGCAGCAACCAGCCGCCAATCCTATTCCTCAAAATCGAAAATTTTTCAGTTTTGAGGAATAGGGTGCTGACAGCCCATTCCCCAGACAACAAGACCCTCCCCGGCACATGAACTGCGTCCCAAATCTTGGACGCCCTAAATAGCGACTAGGCCGCGAGGGCC
>CAJLRY010000018.1:0-41584 GCA_905209215.1 Coriobacteriaceae bacterium
CCTGCGCAAGACGAAGGCCACATTAAGTGGCCTTCTTTGCGTGCGGAACTCGCGACAAACCAAAACCATCTCGCCGGCCCAGCGACCATGGGATCCCAAGGTTTTCAAAAAAGCGGTCGGCGCGCAGTGCGCCGACCGCCGATATAAGGGGTCTGATGATTTTTACCAGCTAGGGCCTCTTACTCATCTAGGAGATCCTCTGGCATGTCGTTGCCGTCGCCTAGATCGACAGGGGTTTTTTCGGGGGCAGAGCCGTCTTCTGTGGCTTCGCCTTCGGGCTTCTCCTTGGCGGCCGTCATGCGGGCTACGGCGCAGATGCGGTCGTTGTCGTCGACGGTCATCATCTTGACGCCCTGGGTAGCGCGGCCAGTCTGGCTGATCTCGTCGGTCTTGACGCGAATGACCGTCGCGCCCTCCGTCACGATGAATAGCTCGTGCTGCGGGCCCACTGTCTTCATGGCCGCGAGGTTACCCTTACGCTCGGTCATTTGGATGGTGTAGACGCCCTGGCCGCCGCGATTCTGCTCCGGGTAGTCCGCAACCGGCGTGCGCTTGCCGTAGCCGCGCTCGGTGATGACGAACAGATCGCCGTTGCCGTTAGTGACTTCCATGCCCAGAACGCTCACGCCGTCCTTCATGCTAATGCCGCGAACGCCGCTGGTATCGCGACCGGTAGCGCGTACCTGCTCCTCGGAGAACATGATCGCCTTGCCCGCGGTGGTGGCCAGGATAATCTTGTCGCCCTCGCGCACGCGGCGCACGTTCAGCAGCGCGTCGTCGTCACGCAGGTTGATAGCGATCAGGCCGTCGCGACGGCTGCGGTCATATGCGCTCATCACGGTCTTCTTGACCATGCCGCTCTTGGTGGCAAACATCAGGTACTCGTCGGCCGGGAACTCGCGGCAGCTGATGACGCTCGCAATCTTCTCGCCTTCCTCGAAGGGCAGCAGGTTGACGATCGCGGTACCGCGCGCCTGGCGCGTACCCACCGGCAGCTCGTGCACCTTCAGGCGATAGACCCTGCCCTTGCTCGAGAAGAACAGCACGTACTCGTGCGTGGACGCGATGAACATCTCGTCGATAACGTCGTCCTCTTTGAGGTTGACGCCCGATACGCCCTTGCCGCCGCGCTTCTGGGCGCGGTAGGCAGCCACCGGGATACGCTTAACGTAGCCGGTATGGGTGATGGTCACGACCATATCCTCGTCGGCGATGAGGTCCTCGACATCCAGGTCCTTCTCAACCTGGCTGATCTCGGTGCGGCGCTTGTCGCCAAACTTCTTGGAGATCTCGCGCATCTCTTCCTTGATGACGCCCAGGATCTTCTCCTCATGCGCCAGCAGGTCCTCGTAGTAGGCGATGGCGCGGCGCAGGCCGTCCAACTCTTCTTGGATCTTGTCGCGCTCCAGGCCGGTCAGGCGGCGCAACTTCATCTCGAGGATGGCCGTGGTCTGTTCGGGCGTAAAGCCAAAGCGCTCGATCAAGCGGCTGCTGGCCTCGGAGTCGGTCTGCGAGGAGCGGATGATGCTAATGACCTCGTCGATATGGTCGAGAGCCATCAGATAACCCTCGAGGATATGCGCGCGGGCTTGGGCCTTCTTAAGGTCGAAGCGGGTGCGGCGGGTGACGACGTCGACCTGGTGGTCGATGTAGTGCTGCAGCATCTCACGCAGGCTCAGGCATTTGGGAACGCCGTTGACGAGCGCCAGGTTGTTGGCGCCAAAGGTCGTCTGCAGCGAGGTGTACTTATACAGGTTGTTGAGCACGACCTGCGGAATGACGCCCTTCTTGAGCTCGATAACCAGACGGATGCCCTTCTGGTTGGACTCATCGCGCATATCCGAGATGCCCTCGATGC
This sequence comes from Coriobacteriaceae bacterium, assembly GCA_905209215.1. GTDB lineage: Bacteria > Actinomycetota > Coriobacteriia > Coriobacteriales > Coriobacteriaceae > Collinsella. The sequence continues at coordinate 1,859 of CAJLRY010000018.1, forward strand.
GCTTGTCGTTGACGAGCTGGGCAATCTTCTCCTGCAGGGTGCCCTTGTTGACCATGTAGGGAATCTCGGTGAAGACCAGGCGACTGCGACCGGTCTTGGTGGACTCAACGTGTGCCTTGGCGCGCACGGTAATGGAGCCGCGGCCGGTCTCGTAGCTCTGCTTAATGCCGGCGCTGCCCATGATGATGGCGCCGGTGGGGAAGTCCGGACCGGGCATGATCTGCATGAGCTCGTCGACGGTGGCGTCGGGGTTGTCGATCAGGTAGCAGGTGGCCTCGATCGCCTCGGTGAGGTTATGCGGAGCGATGTTGGTGGCCATGCCGACGGCGATGCCCTGGCTGCCGTTGACCAGCAGGTTGGGGAAGCGCGCAGGCAGCGCCACGGGCTCGGCGAGTGATTCGTCGTAGTTGGGCTGCCAGTCGACGGTATCCTTCTGCAAGTCACGCAGCAGTTCCATGGCGGGCTTTGCCAGGCGGCTCTCGGTGTAACGCATGGCGGCGGCGCCGTCGCCGTCGATGTTACCGAAGTTGCCGTGACCGTCGATGAGCGGCGTGCGCATGGAGAACCACTGTGCCAGGCGGACCATGGCCTCGTAGACCGCGAAGTCACCGTGCGGGTGGTACTTACCGATAACTTCGCCGACCGTCCAAGCTGACTTCTTGTGCGGGCGGTTGGGGTAGATGCCGCTCTCGTTCATCGCGTACAGAATGCGGCGGTGCACCGGCTTTAAGCCATCGCGCACGTCCGGTAGGGCACGCGCCGTGATAACCGACATTGAATACTCGATGAACGATTGCTTCATCTCGCGACCGAACTCCGAAATCTGGAGCTGGCCGCCGTTGATATCCTCGCCGGCCGAGGCGCCGCGATCGACTTCGCCAAAGCTCTCCTCGAGCTCGGCGTCGTCTTCTTCCTCATCATCATCGGCATCGGGGTTATAGGCGTCCGGATCGCCGTCCTCGCCCTGCTCAGCACGGGCAAGCAGGCGCTTCAGATCATCGGGCATACCGGCATCGCCGGCCTCGTCCATACCCTCGTTATTGTTGATATCGTCTGCCACGTTACCTCCTCTTAAGCGTCAAGGAAACGCGCGTCATGCGCATGTTTTTCAATGTACTCGCGGCGATAGCCGACCTCGGAACCCATCAGCTCGCGCACGGCGCGGTCTGCCACCACGGCGTCCTCGATCGACACGCGCTGCAGGATGCGGGTCTTGGGGTCCATCGTCGTCGAGGCAAGCTGCTTGGGGTCCATCTCGCCCAGGCCCTTGTAGCGCTGGACGGTATAGCCCTTGCGCTTTTTGGTGATCTTGCCGTCCTTGGCCTTGCCGTCCTCGTCGTTATCGTCGGGGTTCAGGCCCAGGCTCTGGATGGTGTCGCGCAGGATCTCGTCTTCGGGCTGGCGGCCGTTGGGATACACGTAGTGGATCTTGTTGCGCACCTTAATGCCAAAGATGGGCGGGCAGGCAACATAGACGTAGCCGGCATCGATCAGCGGACGCATGTACTTGTAGAAGAACGTCAGCAGCAGGATGCGGATATGCGCGCCGTCGACGTCTGCATCGGTCATGATGATGATCTTGTGGTAGCGCGCCTTGGTGATATCGAAATCGCCGCCGTCGCCGGCACTCGTCGTGACGCCGCAACCGATCGCGGTAATCAGCGACTGGATGGTGTCACTCGAGAACGCGCGATGGTCACCAACGCGTTCGACGTTCAAAATCTTGCCGCGCAGGGGCAGAATCGCCTGGATGTCTCGGCGGCGGCCGTCCTTGGCCGAACCGCCTGCCGAGTCGCCCTCTACAATGAAGAGCTCGGTCAGCTCGGCATCGCGCACCGAGCAGTCGGCGAGCTTACCGGGCAGGGACGCCGTCTCGAGCAGGCTCTTGCGGCGGGTCGCCTCGCGCGCCTTGCGGGCGGCGTTGCGCGCCTTGCAGGCCTGTTGCGCCTTCTTGACGATCTCGCGAGCGGGCTTGGGATGCTCCTCCAAGTAATCGGCGAGGCCGTCGGTCACGATCTTGAGCGTGAGCGCGCGCATATAGGAGCTACCGAGCTTGGCCTTGGTCTGGCCCTCAAACTGCGGGTCGGGCAGCTTGACCGAGATAACGGCCGAAAGGCCCTCGCGTACATCGTCGCCGGTCAGGTTGGCGTCTTTTTCCTTGAGCAGGTTCTGTTTGCGCGCGTAGTCGTTGATCACGCGGGTGAGCGCGGTGCGGAAGCCCTCAAGGTGCATGCCGCCCTCGGGAGTGTAGATGTCGTTGGCAAACGACATGACGTTCTCGCCGTAGCCGCTATTCCACTGCAGGGAAACCTCGACCTCGCCCATCTTGGCCACGGGAGCGTCCGGGTCCGATTTGCCCTCGATGTAGATGGGCTCCTTAAAGGCCTCGGGGACGTCCTTGCCCTCGTTGAGGAACTTGACGAAGTCGATGATGCCGCCCTCGTAGCAAAACTCCTCCACGTGGGGAGTCGCCTCGCGCTCGTCGGTCAGCACGATCTTGAGGTTCTTATTGAGGAACGCCGTCTCCTGCAGACGGTTGTGCAGCGTATCGAAATCGTAGATGCAGGTCTCGAAGATCTCGTCGTCGGGCCAGAAGGTGACGGTGGTACCCGTCGAATCCGAGGTGCCCACGACCTCCATCTTCTTGACGGTCTTGCCGCGCGAGAACTCCATCTCGTAGGTGTTGCCATCGCGACGAACCTGAACGACCACGCGCTTGGACAGTGCGTTGACGACGGAGATGCCTACGCCGTGCAGGCCGCCCGAGACCTTATAGGCCGAGTTATCGAACTTACCGCCGGCGTGCAAGATCGTCATAACGACCTCGAGCGTCGGGATCTTTTTAACAGGGTGCTCGTCGACGGGGATGCCGCGCCCGTTGTCGACGACCGTGATGGAGTTGTCGGCGTGGACCGTCACCTGGATCTCGGTGCAGAAACCGGCCATGGCCTCGTCGACGGAGTTGTCAACGATCTCCCACACCAGGTGATGCAGACCGCTGGCGCTCGTCGAGCCGATATACATGCCCGGGCGCTTACGAACGGCCTCGAGACCTTCGAGAATCTTAATCTCGCCGCCATCGTAATCGTTTTCGTTTGTCACACGTCCTCCTTCAGTCAAGAAAATGTGTACAGCCTTACTAGTTTATCGTAAAAAAATACCCTCGGGACCGAGGGTATTTGGCTCTACAAGGCCACCAGATGCGATTTAAGGCTCTTTTTTGCTTTGCACGCCCTTGGCCCACTCGGCACTGGCTCTCATGGCATTCTCGAGGGCCTCGCGCAGTTTTTGGTCTTCGATGGGCGCCACCTGGCGCTCGATCTCGGTGCACTCGGCCTCACTTAGGTCGGCGTGCGGGGCCGGCGGGCGCTCGGTCGTCGCCGGGCGCAGGCGCTCCTTGGCGGCGGGCGGCGTGTGACCGGGCGCGGTGGTTTTGAACACCAGGCCGTCCACATGCGCACCGGCGCGCTCCATGCGCGCGCGGATGATCTCGCGCAACAGCGTCATTTCCTGCGTCCACGAGGGCGAGTCGAGATACACCAGCAGCTCATTGGACTCGGGCAGGTAGCGCAGTCCCGTCACATGCCGCCCCTCGCGCGTGCCCGAGCACACCGCGTTCCATGCGCGATAGACCGTGCGCGACTCCTCGGCGGCCTCCATCTGCGCACGGCGCTCAGGTGTCGCGGCCGCCAGGATGCGCTGGCGCTCTGCGTTCAAAAACCCGCTGAAGGCGACTGTCTCGCTCTCGCGCTCGTAATTAGCACGTCTCACCCATGCTCACCACCTTGGCTCGATTAAGCAGGTCATCGGTAAAGTACCCCAGGTTGGTCGTGGTTATGACCGTCTGGATATCATCGCCGATCAGCCGCAGGAAAGCGCCGCGACGCTCGCCGTCGAGCTCGCTCATCACGTCGTCCAAAAGCAGCAGTGGGGCGGTGCCCAGGACATCGCGAGCCACGGCAACCTCGGCCACCTTCCAGGACAGCACCAGCGTGCGCTGCTGTCCTTGGCTGGCAAATGAACGGGCGGAGCGACCCGCCACGGTAAACTCAATCTCGTCGCGATGCGGTCCCACCAACGTCACGCCGCGGCGAATTTCCTCGTCGGCATGCTCGTCAAGGGCGGCCAGCATGCGCTCGTACGCCCAACCCTTCAGCTCTTCGCGATCCTCGACCTGGGGCAAAGCCCCCAGCGTGGACGCATAGGTCACGTTGGCGGCCTCACCTGACGCTACTTGCCCGTAGGCAGTGTGCACATGGCCCGCCAGCCGGTCGAGCAGGGCCAACCGGTGCACGAGCAGGGCCGAGCCCGCGCGGGCAATCGAATCGTTCCACGCGCCGAGCATCTCGCGGCAGCACCAGGTCTCCTTGAGCAAGGCGTTACGCTGGGTCACGCAGCGCCCATAGGTGCTCGCAAGATCGGCATAGCGTGCGCTCAGTTGCATGCCAAAGTCATCGAGGGCGGCGCGGCGCACACTGGCGCCACGCTTAACCATGTCCAGATGGTCGGGGCAAAACAGCACGCTCGGAAGAACCCCGCGCACACCGGCGGCAGAGCATCTCTTGCCGTTGCGGCTAAACGAGCGCTTACCGTCCTCCGCGCTCAATCCCATATCAAGCACGCGGCCGTCGCCCTCGAGCCTCAGCTCGATCTTGCACGAGCCCACGCCGTCATGGACGAGCTCGGCTGCGGTCGGATGCCTAAACGAGGCGCCGCTCGTCAGCAGCTGCAGCGCCTCTATGAGATTGGTCTTTCCCGCCGCGTTGGGTCCCGCAAGTATCGTCACGCCCTCGTCCAGGGCAAGGTGATAGCTATCGAAGCTGCGGTAGTGCGCGACGGAAAGATCGCGGGCGAACATGGTCATGGCGCAGTGCTAGATGCGGACCGGCATGACCAGGTACAGGTAGTTGATCTTGTCGTAGGACTTGAAGATGCCCGCCTGCGAGTAGCTCTTGAGCTCCAGCGTGATCTCCTTCTCCTTGGACAGGGCATTGAGGCAGCCGAAGATGTAGTGGTAGTTGAAGGCGATGGTACCCGACTCGCCCTCGGCCTCGACATCGATCGTCTCCTGCGCAAGGTCCTGGTCATTGGAAATGGAGGACAGGCCCATCTGCCCGTTCTCGACATCGATCTCGAACTTGACGGCGGGGTTGGCGCTCGCGATAACGGCCACGCGCTTGAGGGCGGCGTTAAAGGCGGCGACGTCGATCTTGACGCTCGTCACGCACGAATCGGGGATGAGCTGCTTGTAGTTGGGGTACACGCCCTCGATGCGGCGCGAAACGTAGGTGGTGTTGCCGGCCTCGAAGACGACCTGGGTGTCGGTAGCCCCGATCATGATGGTCGCCTGGCTGGCCATGATGTTCAGCGCGTCGTTAAAGGCGTCAGCCGGAACGTTGAGCTCAAAGGAGCCCTCGAGGGTCGAGGTCTCGACCTGCGTATCGCACACGGCCAAGCGGAAGGAATCGGTCGCCACCAGGCGTACGGTGTTGTTCTCGACCTTCATGTGCACGCCGCCCAGGATGGGGCGAGCCTTGTCGGTCGAGGTGACGCGCCACACGCGGCCGACCATTTCGGACAAGACATCGGTCGGCAGCTCCACGGCACTCTCGATGGCATAGGCCGGAAACTCGGGGAAGTCATTGGCATCGAGCGTGTTCAGCCTAAAAGAGCTCTTCTCGCAACCAATCAGCACCTGGCGCTCGGACAGCTCAAAGGTGACCGGGGCATCGGGGAGGGTCTTGGTGATATTGGAGAGCATCTTACAGGGGATAACCATCTCGCCCTCTTCTTCGACATGCGCCGCGATGCGATGACGGATCGAGATAGTGTAGTTAGAGGTCTGGAATTCCAAGATGCCGTCTTGGGCCTTAACGAGCACGCCCGACAGGATGGGAAGGGTGGATGCCGAAGCGACACCCTTCATAACGACGCCGATGGCTTGTGTAAGCGAGCTCTGGCTGACGGTGAACTTCATCTTTTAATACCTTTCTATAGATATAAATATCTTAATAATAGTAATAGCACTGACGAAACTGTTGATTACTCCCAAAGACGCAGGTCAGACCAAGAAAGAGAATCGACAGCAACCTGTGTGCAACAGGGGTGGTTTTCCACGTTCAAAACCTGCGCAAAACTTTTCATCACCGCGGGTTGGGTTTTAGACACCTTATGCCCGTGGTTTCGACAAGTTTTCAACAGGTGTCTCTATTTCCCTACGAGCGCAGTGTAATTTTATCGCGCAGCGACTTGAGGTCTTCGGTGACGGTGCGGTCTTCCTGGATCATCTTCTGGACCTTTTTGTAACTCGTGCTGACGGTCGAGTGGTTGCGGTTGCCAAATTCGGCGCCCACCGCCGTGGTCGTCATCTCGCACATCTCGATGGCCAGGTAGATAGCGATATGGCGTGCTTTGGCGATATTGGCGTTGCGACGCGGGCCGATGAGCTCCTCGTGCGTCACGCCGTACTGCTCTTCGATGACGGACTGAACCGTCTGGACGTTGATCTTTTTGGCCGATGTGTCAAAGTACTGGCTGGCGATGGCGTCGATATCGTCAAAGGTGAGCTCCCCGCCCTCGCGCTCGCGGTCGCCCGCCTCGCCGGCGCAGCGCTCGCAAAAGCTCTCGAGTTCGCGGATGTTGGTGCCCGAGACCTCGGCCATGTGTTTAAAGTGCTCGTCGGTTAGGTGCCCGCCGTCGCCCCCATAGGCCGCCAGCAGCGAGTCGTCGCCTGCCTCGGGAGCGGCGACGATGGTGTTCTCGTAATAGCGCTGCAAGATCTTGTATTTCATTTCGTAGCTGGGCTCTGCGACCAGGCAGAGCATGCCGGCGTTGAAGCGGCTGGTTAGACGCTCGTCCATGCTCAGGTCCTTGGGGGCGCGGTCTGCCGCGATGACGACCTTCTTGTTGTTGCGGATGAACTCGTCCATGAGCTGGAAAAAGTAGTCCACGCTCGCGCGCTTGCCGATGATGTTTTGGATGTCGTCGATGATGAGCACGTCCACGCCGTGGTACGCCTGCATGATGGGGGCGTTGCTCTTCTTTTGGCGGTCGAACTCGGTCATCAGGTCGTCCAGATATGCCTGGGAGTTGGCATACTTGACCTTGATCTCGGGCGACTTTTCGGCGAGCTCGTTTTTGATGGCAAGCAGCAGGTGCGTCTTGCCCAGGCCCGATTTGCCGTAGATGAACAGTGATGTGCACGTGCCCCGCTCGTCCGCGAGGGCGGCAAACTTGAGTGCCGAGCGATAGGCATGGCTGTTCTCGGGGCCGTAGACAAAGTTCTCAAAGGTAAATTTTGAGTTCGCGGCGAGTGGGGCTCCATCCGTATTCTGCTCGGCCGGTACGGTCGGTGCTGGCATGGGTGAAGCGGGGGTCGCAGCTTGCGTGGATTTAGTTGGCGCTCCGCCCTTCATCTGGTTCATCATGCGACGAAAATCATCGGCCGAGAGCGTGTTCTTGATTGCAATGCCCGAATCCGCGCCCGTCGTTGCGTCGTGAGCGATGGGCATGTGCGTGACGGGTGCGTTCGTTGACGTCGCCGCCGCGGTCGGCAACGGTGCCATGGTTTCACGGGAAACATCGCTGTGCTGGTGCTCGATTGTCGGTACGTCGCCTGCGGAGGCCGGCGCCGCCGGGGAAGCAGCGGGAGCCGTGGCGGATTCCGTCGCGGCGCCTTGCGGTGCCACGATGTCGAGCGCAATCGGTGCAAAGGCGATTTCTTCCAGATAGGCCTCAATGGTCGGCTGATGCTTTTTGAGCTGCGCGATGGCAAAGCGCGAGGGGGCCTCGATCGTGAGCGTATCTTCGGTCAGGCTTATGGCGCGCGATTGCCCCAGCATGTTGATGAGGCGTGCATCTTGGCCGTCGCGCTGGCAAAAGGCGATGGCATCCCCCAGGATGATGCTTGCTTCCTCGTCCACTGTCTCTCCCGTTCTTTAGCTCTGAGCTCGCACGCGAGCGGCGCCGAGTTCGGTCAGATGGTATTTCTGGCCATGCTTGATGACCAAGCCGGCCTGCGCCAAGTCATTGAGCGTGCGTGACCAAGTGGGGGCCGAGTTTCCAAACGCCCTCGCCAGATCGGTAGCACCGCACGCTTGATTTTGCGCCAGATAGCCCAGCGCGGCGTTGCCGCGATCGCTTACGAACACGTCCGGTTGTGGCTGCGCATACTGATTTGCTGCATTAGGATACATCATTTGAGCTGCTGGTTGTTGAGAACTCTGCATCGGCGGCATTTGCTGTTGAAAACTTTGAGGCCACTGTTGGTAAGGCTGCGGAGGCATCTGCTGGGCCCAGGGGTTGTACTGCTGCTGCGGCACCTGCTGGTACGGCTGCTGATATCCCTGCTGGTACTGCTGCTGATATCCCTGCTGGTACTGCTGCGGGAACTGCTGGCCATACCCCAGTGGCTGCATCTGCTGATATGGATATCCCTGTTGGTACGGCTGATAGCCCATTTGCTGGCCACCCGGTGCCCCCGTCGCCTGCTGCATTGCTGCTGTATCCTGATCCGCCAGCGGCATGGTCTCTGGCATGTTTGGCGGCATCGACATCGACGCCGCCTGGGGCTCTTGTGTAGGAAGCATTCCGGGCTGCTGCATCTGTCCCACGCGGGGCTGCATCTGTTGCGTTGCCATGGGCTGCTGCGCAAAAGCTCCCGGCAGGGGATATGCGGGCTGCTCCGTCTCGGGCCGCACGGCAGCACCGCGCCCGCCGGCGCGTTCGATTTCCTGCACGCGTTTAGGGTCCAGGCTTACCGTAACCACGGTGCCGTTGCCCATATTGTCCTCGATGGACACGGCCCCGCCGGCGTTTTCCAAATACTCCTGCACCATGGGAAACCCTGCTCCGGTTCCACGGATATAGCGCTTCATCTTGCTGTTTGCGCTGGTAACGCCAAAGTCGAAAGCGCGCTCCTTGTCGTCGATGCCGGGTCCTTGATCAGCAAAGCGGATGGTGTCTCCGCCGTCCAGAATCGAGATGATGGGCTCGGCAAAGTGTGCGTGGATAAAGTTTTCGACAATCTCGCGGATGACCATGAGCGAGATGTGGCCACCTTGCTCTTTCATACACTGGTAGACGGTGTTGGTCGTCTCTTCCAAATACGTGCGGACATCTTGCGGATCAATGACGATCACACGCGGTGTCGACAGCATGTCGTCATAGACGGCGATGCGCGCGGCGTACATGGCTTTTGACGCCTGCGTGGTCGTCTGCTCGCCTTCCTTACGCTCTTCGCGCACGCCGGTGATGTGCTCGTTGTCGGGTGCCGGGTCTCCGGAATCGACCATGGTGTAAAAGTCGTCAGACATGCCGCTCGCAATCTTTCAAAAGGTTTCGAACAAATAGTAGCCCACCGTGCAATGTTTCTCATCTTTCGACAACTTTTCAAAACCTGTTGAAAACTTTGGAAAACGGACGAAAAGTTCTCAACATTGCCAACATGACCTGTTGAAAACTCGATGAAATATCGTGAAAAGTTGCCATGCACCGCTAAATCGAGCTCGGCTTATGGGGGAACCGTGTGAACTGCGCAACCTTTTACCTTTGATTTCTTGACATTTGAACATTGATTTCCCTACAATCTTCAAGCTCACGTGTCTATATCTGCGTCCGCGCCCCCGCGGACACTCGAAATGCAGCAGGAGGAACTTAAGATGAAGCGTACGTATCAGCCTAATAAGCGTAAGCGTGCCAAGACCCATGGCTTCCGTGCCCGTATGGCCACCAAGGGTGGTCGTGCCGTGCTCGCCCGTCGTCGCGCCAAGGGCCGCAAGCGTCTCACTGTCTAGCAGCGATACACACATCTCGCATGAAGACTATTAAGTCTCGGCAAGATTTCGAGCATGTGTTCAGTCAGGGGCGTCGTTTCAATCACCCTCTGATTCGAATGACCATATGTGAATCGGTTGGCGAAGGCGACTCCGGAAGGGTCGCCTTCGTTGGTGCTAAACGGCTCGGTTGTGCTGTCGTGCGCAACCGTTCTAAGCGTGTGATGCGCGAGGCCGCCCGCAGCTGTGGATTTCCCGTTGCGGGTTATGACATCATCTTGTTCGCAACTCCCAAGACGAGGGTTTCCTCGCCGCAGGAGATGGACAATGCATTGCGTTCGCTTATGAAACGCGCCGGCGTTGCCGGGGAGGAGCGATGAGCAATCACGTTTTGCGACGTGTTGCCATCGCTCCTATTCGCATATATCAACAGGTTATTTCGCCCTTATTGCCTGACGCCTGCATTTATTACCCAACGTGCTCGCAATACGCCGTCCAGGCGATTGAGAAGCACGGTGTTTTGAGAGGCTGCTGGCTTGCCGTGAGGCGCATCGCTCGCTGCAATCCCCTGCACGTCGGCGGTTATGACCCTGTGCCCTAGCGGGCACTCGCTATCGGAGGAAAACTTACATGTGGGATTGGATCGTTAACATCCTTTTCGAGCTGCTCAAGCTCATCCAGACCTTTGCGGTCGACTGGGGCCTGTCCATCATCATCCTGGTGGTCATCATCCGTCTGCTGCTGACGCCGCTTATGCTCAAGTCGACCAAGTCGACGGCTCGCATGCAGGTGTTGCAGCCCAAGATGCTCGAGATCCAGGAGCGCTATGCCGACGATCCCCAGCGTCAGGCCGAGGAAATGCAGAAGTTCTACAGCGAGAACAAGTTCAACCCGATGGCTGGTTGTCTGCCGCTGTTGATTCAGATGCCTGTCCTGTTCGCCCTATTTACGCTGCTGCGTAACCTACCGGACTACTTTAACGACGGCACGTTCTCGTTCTTTAATATTCTGCCCGACCTGACCACCACGCCGAGTGCCTCCTTTGCCGATGGCTTTATGGTCGCGCTGCCTGCGCTGGTCTGCCTGATCCTGTTCGCTGTCCTGACCCTGATTCCGCAGCTCTATATGTCGCGCAACCAGACCGGCCAGCAGGCTCAGAGCATGCGTATGATGGCCGTTGTCATGACGGTCATGATGCTTTGGATGGGCTGGAGCCTTCCCGTTGGTGTTCTGCTGTACTACGACGTCTCGTCTGCTTGGCAGGTTATCCAGCAGATTTTTGTGACGCAGAAGGTCATCGACAAGGCGAAGGCCGATGAGGAGGAGCGCCTTAAGAACGCGCCGCTGCAGGTTGAGGTCACTCGTCGCGAGAAGAAGCCGCGCCCGCACAAGAAGAAGTAGCGGGATATCAATCTTATTTAGGTACCTAACTTTTGGAGTACGTTATGTCTGAAGAGATCATCGAGGATATGCTTGAGGAGGTTGCCCCGCAGGTCGCGGGCGATTATCCCGAGATTGCACAGCGCTATAAGGCTGGTGAAGAGCTGACCGACGAGGAACTCGACACCATTGCCGATGTCGCGATTTCCATCCTGCGTTCCATCCTTTCGCACTTCGATGCCGCCAACTCTCCTATCGATGAGTATGAGGGCGACGAGGGTGAGCTGATTCTGGATGTAACGGCTCCCGACCTTGCTGTTCTCATTGGCCGTCATGGTCGCACCCTTGATGCCCTTCAGGTTATGTTCTCATTGCTGGTGAGCCGCAAGCTCGGCTTTAGGTATCCTGTTGTAGTGGACGTCGAGGGATACAAGAGCCGCCGTCAGGACAAGGTTGCCTCCATGGCTCAGTCTGCTGCCGAGCGTGCCATCCGCACTCATAAGAGTGTTTCGCTTCCACCCATGAATGCCTACGAGCGCCGACTGGTTCACATTGCACTTCGTGGCACTGACGCCGTCGATACTCATTCTGAGGGTTCTGACCCCGATCGCCATGTGGTGATTGTTGCTCGATAATCTACTCGAGCTTATGCTAAGGGGACGTGGTTTCCACGTCCCCCTTTTTTTGTCAAAAGTTCTCGATACACTGATTTTTGTCAGAAAGGAGCTTTCGTTGTTAGTACTTTCCGATCAGCAGGTTGAAGAGATGTTGAGTCGTCTAACTTCTTATTGCAAAGAGTATTCCTTGAGCGTAACTGATGTTGAGCTGAGAAAATGTATTCAGCATTTGGATTTGGTTCTGGAAACAAATAAGACAACCAATCTTACCCGTATTCTTAACGTAGAAGATGCTGCAGTACTTCATATCCTCGACTCACTTGTTTTGCTTCCCTATATCAATAAGGCTCCTGAGGGAGCTTTGCTTGATATGGGAACAGGTGCGGGCTTCCCTGGTATTCCATTAACCATAACCACGCATCGTAGAGCTACTTATATTGACTCTGTTGGCAAGAAGGTTGATGCTGTCAATTCGTTTGTTCATGCTCTTGGATTGAAACATGCTCATGCGGTTCATGATCGCCTTGAAGAATATGCTCGAAGCCATAAGAAGCAGTTCTCTGTCGTAACTGCCCGCGCACTGGCTCCTCTACCGATTCTTGTTGAGTATGCGGCTCCGTTCCTCAAAGATGGAGGGCTATTTGTTATCACCAAGGGTAATCCTTCGTTTGAGGAGCTTGCTTCCGGCATGTCAGCAGCGAAGATTTGCGGCTTCACTTTGCTTCTGAATGACGCAATCGATTTGCCTGAGGGCTTGGGCCACAGGGAGTTCATTGTTCTTAAGAAGAGTCATCCAGCATCCGTTTCATTGCCTCGTGCAAATGGCATGGCAAAGAAGAATCCGCTTGCCTAGATGTTTCACGTGAAACATAATGGATACTACAACTTGCAGTGTTTCACGTGAAACATGGCGGTTGATATCGAATCGGAATGTTTCACGTGAAACATCCTCCGTTTGACAGCTTTAATACACACCAGGAGGGACCGTGGGATTTCGCGACGTTAAGCGTTCTAAGAACGCAAAAGACACACGTATCATTGCAATCATCAATCAAAAAGGCGGCGTCGGTAAGTCAACGACGGCTGTAAACCTTGCAGCAGCACTGGGTGAGCAGGGTCGTAAGACACTGATTGTCGATTTTGATCCGCAAGGAAACAGTACCAGTGGATTTGGAATTGAAAAAGAAGACCTTGATCACTGCATCTATGATGCATTGTTGAATGATGTGCCGGCAGAATCGCTTGTTCTTGATACAAATTGCAAAAAGGTATTCGTAATTCCAGCTACGATTCAGCTTGCAGGTGCCGAAATTGAGCTCGTGAGCGCAATTGCTCGTGAAACCCGCCTCAAAGATTTGCTTGAGCCGATTCAGGACGAGTTCGATTTTATTTTCATTGACTGTCCTCCTTCGCTCGGCCTGCTTACTATCAATGCCCTGACCGCAGCAGATAGCGTTTTGATTCCAATCCAGTGTGAGTATTACGCACTCGAGGGCGTTACGAAGCTGCTTGAGTCAATGAAGATGGTCAAATCACGTCTGAACAAGGGCTTAGACACCTATGGCGTGCTTATGACCATGTATGACTCACGTACTTCTTTGTCGAATCAGGTTGTTGAGGAAGTTCAATCGTACTTTGGTGATAAGGCGTTTAAGACGCTGATTCCCCGTACGGTTAAAATCTCTGAAGCTCCGTCTTTTGGAGAACCGATAATTACCTATGCACCTCAAAACAAGGGTGCAAAAGCGTATATGAACCTTGCAAAAGAGGTGATCAAGCGTGCCTAGTGCAAAGAAACGTGGTGGATTGGGACGCGGACTCAATGCTTTGGTCTCAGAGGCTGAGTATGAGACCGGTGGTTCTGCTGCATCTGCTTCAAATGCCGCATCTGAAACAAAGCTACCTATTGAGGATATCGTTCCCAACCCTAATCAACCGCGAATTCACTTTAATGAAACTGAACTTCGCGAGTTGAGCGAGTCAATCCAAGAACATGGCGTTTTGCAGCCGCTCTTGGTTCGCAAGCATGGAAACGGTTATGAGATCATCGCTGGTGAGCGTCGTTACCAGGCGTCAAAGCTTGCTGGTCTTGAGGAACTGCCTGTCATCATTAAAGATGTTAATGATGAAGAGATGCTGGCTCTTGCTCTTATCGAAAACCTTCAGCGTTCTGATCTGAATCCCGTCGAAGAGGCTAAGGGCTATCGCCAGCTCATCGATGCTAGCGGTATGACCCAGGAGGCATTGTCGAAGGCCGTAAGCAAGTCACGCTCTGCAATTACAAACTCGCTGCGCCTTCTCGATCTCCCCGAAGTAGTTCAGCAGATGATTTTTGAGGGTAAACTTACTGCTGGTCACGCACGTGCGATTCTTGCAGTTCCCTATGAGGATGCTCGAATTCGACTTGCAGAGAAGGTTGTTGCGGAGGGCCTTTCCGTGAGAGCGACAGAAAATCTTGCTCCATTGTTTTCTGCCGGAGAGACACCTAAGACGCCGCGCCCTGCAACGCCTCAGTCTTTTAAAAAGGCTGCGCGTGTACTTCGTCAGGTATTTAATACCAACGTGCGTGTGAAGAGCTCGCGTGGAAAGAATAAGATTGAGATTGAGTTTAAAGACGAGGAAGAGCTCTCTCGTATTCTTGGTGAAATGATTCAGTTTGATCAAGGAGGCCAAGATGAGGAATAAGATTTTTACTGCGATTGCATTGGCGACGACTGTCGCGGCTGGTGCCTTTGCTGGTTATAAGATCGCGACAGACGATGAACTTCGAGGCCGTTTGCTTCGTGGCGCGCAAGATATCGTTGATACATCCAAGAAGAAAATGGATGTTATGACAGAAGATGTTGCCATGCGAACTGCTCAGGTAACGAAAAATCCTAAGATTAATCAAGGTTGGGTTAGTAACCAATGGGAAAATGTAGGCTATTAGGTATCTAACAATTACTTAGCATATTTTGATGGGTCCTTGTCTGATTCACGAGACAAGGACCCCTTATTTTGGCCGTAAAAATGGGACCAGTAGCAGCTGATTCAAAATTAAGGTCAATAAATGAAACGACCCCGGTTGCATATCCTGCAACCGGGGTCGTTCGATGTTTCACATGAAACGTTTTGGGGTGCGACTCCCCTATGCGTTTTTCTGAACTTTAAAGCGCTGCTTCAGCTGTCCGCAAGCGGCGTCAATATCGTTACCACGGGAGTTACGAATCGTGGTCTCGATGCCACGGGACTCAAGACGACGCTGAAGATCCTCAACCTTATGAATCGGCGACGGCTTGAGCGGGCTGCCCTCGATGTCGTTAAGCTGAATTAGATTAACGTGGCACAGCGTTCCCTCGCAAAAGTCGCAGAGCGCCTGCATCTCGGGATTCGTATCGTTGACGCCTTCGATCATGGCATACTCATAGGTCGGGCGGCGGCCAGTCTTCTCGGTGTAGAGCTGAAGTGCCTCGTGAAGGCGAAGCAGCGTGTACTTCTTAACACCGGGCATGAGCTTATTGCGCGTCGACTGGATGGCGGAATGCAGGGAAACGGCAAGCGTGAACTGCTCGGGGATGTCGGCAAATTTGCGAATACCGGGAATAACGCCGCTGGTAGAGACGGTGAGGTGACGAGCGCCGATACCGATGCCATCGGGGTCGTTGAGGATACGCAGCGCCTTGAGAACCTCGTCGTAGTTGGCAAACGGCTCGCCCTGGCCCATGAAGACAACGCTTGTGGCACGCTCGCCAAAGTCGTTGGATACATGAAGCACCTGGTCGACGATCTCTTGAGCGGTCAGAGAGCGCTTGAGGCCGTTGAGACCGGTAGCGCAAAAGGCACAGCCCATGCCGCAGCCTGCCTGGGTGGAAACGCAGACGGAAAGCTTGTTACGACGGGGCATGCCGACAGTCTCGACGGAAATGCCATCGTGGTACTCGAGCAGATACTTGCGCGAGCCATCTTTGGAAACCTGCTTGGTGAGTTCAGTCGGCGTATCAAAGGCAAAAGCCTCTTTAAGCTGCTCACGGAAAGCCTTGGGGAGGTTGGTCATATCGTCAAACGAACAAACGTTCTTCTCAAAGACCCATTCGATGAGCTGCTTCGCGCGGAAGGCGGGCTGGCCAAGTTCGGCCACGAGCTCGCGAATATCGTTTTGGCTCAAGTCGCGAATGTCCTGAGATTTAGTCCTGGGATTCATGGAAGCCTTTCGATTTTGGGGAAACGTAGAGGGTATCGCTACAATATGGTATCAGCTGCAGAAATTATAGAGGAGGAGTCTGCCCATGCCGGGTAAAAGCCTAGAGAACATGCACGTAGCGGTCTTGGCGGGCGGTCATTCCGCTGAGCGCGAGATCTCGCTCAATTCGGGAAAGAACGTCGTGGCGGCCCTGAAGGAGGCCGGCTACACTTCGGTGAAGCTGCTCGACACGGCTGCCGATGATTTTATGGTAACCATGGCGACCGGTGGTTTCGACGTGGCATTTATCGCCATGCACGGCGCCGGCGGTGAGGATGGTGCCATGCAGGGTGCCATGGAGACCCTGGGTATCCCCTACACAGCCTCGGGCGTGCTTGCCAGCGCCTGCGGTGCCGACAAGGAGGTCTCTAAGCTCCTGTACGCCAAGGCAGGCATTCCCATTGCCCCCGGCCTCGCGCTCGAGGTGGGCGATGAAGTCGATATCGATCATATCGTCGAGGTTTGTGGCGAGCGTTGCTTTGTGAAGCCGGCCGTCAACGGTTCCAGCTATGGCATTTCCCTGGTCCATGAGCCCTCCGAGCTGCCCGCGGCAATCGCCAAGGCGTTTGAGTACGGCGACAAAGTGCTGGTCGAGAAGTGCATCGAGGGTACCGAGATCACCGTCGGCGTATACGGCGAAGATGACGTGCGCGCCCTGCCGATTGTCGAGATTCGTAAGCCCGAGGACTGCGAGTTCTATGATCTGGACGTGAAGTATGTCGACCCTACGGATATCCATCGCATTCCGGCGCAGATTTCACCCGAGAATTACGCTCGCGCTCAGGAACTTGCCTGTGCCGCTCACAAGGCCCTCGGTTGCCTGGGTATCTCGCGCAGCGACTTTATTGTGAGCGAGGACGGCCCCGTTATCCTCGAGACCAATACCATTCCCGGCATGACCGATACGTCGCTGTATCCGGATGAGATCCGCCACACCGACGACATGACGTTCCCGCAGGTCTGTGACAGCCTGATCCGTATGGGCCTTCGTCGAGCGGGCATTGCATGCTAATCGAGGACGCGGTTTCGTCAGGAACGCCGCAGTTTGTCATCGACTCCTATGCCACGCTTGCCGACCGCGCCAAAACGCAGTCCTTCGGCCTTATCGAGGAAGATGTGATTGTCCTCGATACCGAGACCACGGGTCTTTCGGTGCAGGACAACGAGCTGATCGAGATCTCGGCGGCCCGTCTTTCGGGCCGCGAGGTCATCGACCGCTTCGATACCTTCGTGCATCCCAAGCAGCTGATTCCCGCCGAGATTACCGAGCTCACGAGCATTACAAATGCCGATGTGGCAGATGCCCCGTCGGCGGTTGAGGCCGTCGCCGCTCTCGCCGATTTTGTCGGTGGCTGTCCGGTGATCGCACACAACGCCACGTTCGACCGCTCGTTTATCGAGTCGGTCAAAGGCGGCGTCAACGTGAGCGATATTTGGATCGATTCGCTGGCGCTGTCGCGCATCGCGCTTCCGCGCCTGGCCTCTCACAAGCTGTCTTTTATGGCCGATCTGTTTGGCTGCGACTCGGTATCACACCGTGCCAATGCCGACGTCGACGCCCTGTGTGGCGTATGGCGCGTGTTGCTCGTGGCGCTCACCGACTTGCCCCAGGGCCTCATGGCGCGCCTAGCCGACATGCATCCGGACGTGCCTTGGTCCTATCGTCCTATCTTCTCGTTCTTGGCAGGGCAGAACCCTGGTTCTATCTTCTCTCTCAGCGCCGCTCGTGCTGACGTTCTCAAGGCCGATCGCGCCGACGATCGGGTGGACGCCGATGAACTGCCGGTACTCAAGATGCCGAGTCGTGAGGAGATTGAGGCAGACTATGCGCCAGGTGGCCTGGTCAATCGCATGTATCCCACCTACGAGCCGCGTGATGAGCAGATCGCGATGGCGCTCGAGGTCCGCGATGCGCTGGTCACGGGCACTCATCGAGTAATTGAGGCAGGCACAGGCGTCGGCAAATCGATGGCCTATCTGGTGCCTTTTGCCGAGGCAGCACGCCGTAACAACATCACGGTTGGTATTGCGACCAAATCGAACAATCTTGCCGACCAGCTCATGTACCATGAGCTGCCAAAACTTGCCGAGCAACTGGACGGTGGTCTGTCGTTTTGCGCTCTCAAGGGGTATGACCACTATCCGTGCCTGCGCAAGCTTGAGCGCATGAGCCGCGGCCAGGTCGAGATTACCACCAAGCGCGATCCGGCGGATACGCTCACGGCGGTCGCGGTCATTATGGCGTACGTCTGCCAATCGGCCGATGGCGACCTCGACTCGCTCGGCATTCGGTGGCGCAGCGTCAACCGCCCCGACTTTACGACGGCCTCGCGCGAGTGTGCTCGCCGCCTCTGCCCGTTTTTCCCTGATAAATGTTTGGTCCACGGCGCTCGCCGTCGTGCGGCGCATGCCGATGTGGTGGTCACCAACCATTCCCTGCTGTTCCGCAATGTCGCGGCCGAGGGCAGGATTTTACCTCCGATTCGTCATTGGGTAATCGACGAGGCCCATTCCATCGAGCGCGAGGCGCGCCGCCAGTGGGCGCGCGTGGTGTCGGCGGACGAATCACGCGTTCTGTTTGAGCGCCTGGGTGGCTCGAGCACCGGCGCGCTAAGCCAGGTTTCCCGTGATTTGGCAACCTCCGAGGGCTCTACGCTCTATCTGGGCCTTACTGCCAAGGCGACGTCGACGGTTGCGCGCGCGAGCATGGCGATCGCCGACGTGTTCGATGGAGTACGCGAGCTCGGCCGCCGTGCCCGTGGGAGTTATGACAATGCCAATCTGTGGATTGGCCCCGAGCTGCGCGAATCAGACGACTGGCATGATTTCTTACAGTCGGCCTACACTGCCATCGCCGCATTGGAACAAGCTGACAAGAGCGTCGACGCGCTGGTGCAAGCCGTCGCCGCCGACAAGCCCGAGGTTGTTGTCGACCTGGGTGATATCTCGCGCCGCCTGCACGAGCTGGCCGAGAACCTCAAACTCATCATTGATGGCACCGATGAACACTACGTGTATTCGCTGCAGGTCAATCGCAGGCTGCGTGCCGGCGGAGAGTCGATGACCGCAGAGCGCATCGACATTGGCGAGGCCTTGGCAACCGAGTGGCTGCCCGAGGTTCACACGGCTATCTTTGCCTCAGCGACCATGACGGTGTCCAAAAGCTTTGAGCACTTCAACCATGCTGTCGGGCTCGATCGCATCGGTGCTTCAACATCTTCATCGCTGCACTTGGACTCGAGCTACGACTTCGATTCGAATATGGCCGTGGTTGTGGCTGGGGATATTCCCGATCCACGCGACCGCGAAGGCTATCTTTCGGCGCTCGAGCGTGTGCTGGTCGACGCTCATCTTGCCATGGGCGGCTCGGTGCTCACGCTGTTCACCAACAGGCGTGATATGGAGGAGCTGTACGCTCGCGTCGAGCCCAAGCTTGCCCGTGCGAGTCTGGAACTCAACTGCCAACAGCGCAACTCATCTCCTCGTCGCCTGCGCGACCGGTTTATCAACGAACCGACCTCGTCGCTTTTTGCGCTCAAGGCCTTCTGGGAGGGGTTTGATGCCAGCGGCGAGACGCTGCGCTGCGTCATCATTCCCAAGTTGCCGTTCTCAAGCCCCACGGACCCGCTCTCGTGCGAGCGCAACCTGCGCGAAGACCGCGCATGGGCGCGCTATTCGCTGCCCGAGGCGGTGCTCGAGGTTAAGCAGGCCGCGGGGCGTTTGATTCGCTCGTCGACCGATAGCGGTGTGCTGATCTTGGCGGATCCTCGCCTGGTGACGAAGGGCTACGGAAAGAAGTTCTTAACGTCGCTGCCCACGAGCTCCTACCAGCGCATCGAATCGGCACAGATCGGTCACTATCTGCAACTGTGGCGCGCACGCCACGAGCGGCGGCGCTAAAGCGGACAGACGAGAGTTTTTGCCATATCGCACAGACGCTTTGACAGGGTGGGGTCATCCAAGATGCGGATGGCTCCGCCCGCTGCGATTATCTGGCTCAGTAGCCAACGCTCGGAGCCGTAATGCACGGTTACCGTTGCCATGTCTGCCCCGCTGCGCTCGATGAGGGTGATGCCGGCCCAGTCCAGATGCTCCGCCATATCGAATGGCATCAAGAGCTTTGCGCTACGGTGCGTCCGGGCAAGGGAATCGTGGAGGGATGCGACGTCCGGTGCGTGAGGCACGACGGAGTCTTCCGTCAAGGCGAGTCCCTCGATTTTATCCATGCGATAGGTGCGCTGCTCATCGACCGCGATGTCCCAGGCAATCAGATATGTTTGGTCGCCGTTTGCTGTAATGCGCAAGGGGTCGACCAGACGCTCGCGTGGCCGCGCATCGTCCATCGAGCGATACGAGATACGACAGCGAACGCCGTCCTGAATGGCGCAGCTCAGCTGCTGCCAGTGCGACCCGTGGTTGACGGTATCAAAGACGTGCTGGTTATAGCCGAGCTCTTCGGGTAGAAGAGCATGTCGAATTCGAGCCGCCGCCTGGGGCTCGATCCCCAACGATTCAAGTTCGTGGTTGAGCACAGCGCCCTCGGCGGCACTCAGGCGCAGCGGTAGCACACGTCCGGCGTCACCGGTGAGGACCACGCGCTCGCCGTGGCATTCGCAGATGATACGCGCACCCGATTCTCGGTCCGCGAGCGTCGAGACGATCTCGAGAATCTCGTCGAGCGACGCCCCCGTGATGTCAAAGCGACTGCAAATCTCGGTTCGTGTCATGCCGCTCTCGCCGGCGGCGTAGAGGGCCTCCATGATGTCGATGGCGCGCGAGAGCCTCTGCTCGCTGGTGAGTTTACGCACGGGCATGCTCGTGCACCGTCCTTTCAATGAGGTGGTTCCACGCCTGCTTGAGCGATTTGGGGGCCATGGGCCTCATGCCGTCCATGGCGTGGGCCATGCAAAATGAGGCGGCGGCTTCAAGATCGCGCACGTCAACGGTCCAAGTCCATCCCGAATCGGTGTGTGTGAGCTCACCTCGCCCGCGCGTGAGGCCGTTGATCATATCGATCTGCGTCTGCGGGGCGAACGAGAACGTAGCCGCAACAGGCGGGCGGTCGGCAAAATCGAATTCAAAGAACAGGTAGTCGTTGAGATTGAAGTCTGCAGGGATGGCGTAGGCCTTCGAAGGACGCCAAGCGCGAACGATACGGTCGCAGCGGAATGTCCTGATGTCGTCGGTGGCATTGTCGAGGCCGCAGAAGTACGCAACGCCCTCGCGCTCGAACATGCCGTAGACGCAGACGGTACGCTCTTTCTGCTCACCGCGTCCGTTCTGATATAAAAATCGCAGCGCGCATCGCTCGGCAAAGGCGCTCCATATCGCATCGACGGTGGGAGAGCGGCGGATCGGTGCTTCGTCCGCCGTCGTCCTGCCGGTGAGGTAGGCAATCTTGGAACGAATATCGGCAAGCGGCGCGGCAAAAGTGGATGAGCCGGCCGCTATTGTCTGGTCGATAGCGTTGAGCAGGATATCGGCGTCGTCTGCGGTGATGAGGCCGCCTGCCGCAAACGTGTGCTCGCGGTCGATTGTCCATGAGCTTTCCTCGGTCTCCTGCGCGCCGGCGGGGCGAACCTCCTTGATTAAGATGCCGCGTTCGAGCAGTTTGTCACGATCGCGCCGAAACTTGCGCTTATCCGAGTCGATATTGCCCGAGCCATATCCCAGGTCAGAATCCAAGACGATCTGCTCGGTCGTCAGCGGTTCGGGGGAGCTGTTGAGCACAAAGAAAAGATTGAGGATGCGCTGAGCCGTTTTATCGAAACTGGGCTCCGAATTCCCCTTTTTAATTGTCGCGGTCGCGTCGCTTGCCGTCATAGAGTCCTCGCATGAGAAGGTGGTTTGCTGCCATGATTTTAGTCCGATATGGAGATTAGGCTATATCCTTGTCCGCTCGGGGCGTTAAGATGGCCCGAATTCGGTCGTTTGCGCTCGCTCGGGGTATACTTTCGACTATATACGGTTCTAATGTGCATGCATTGGGCCTATTTGTCGGATTATGGATGTGGAGCGCACATGGCGAACACCCAGAACTATATTAACCACCTGCTGCAGAACACCGGCATCACGCCGGCATGCAGCGAAGAAGAGCGCTTGGCTGCCGAGGATATCGCTCAGATCTTCCGCAACCACGGCTTTGATCCCGAGGTTCAGGAGTTCAATGCCCCGGCGCCCAGCAGGTTGGCATTTGCCGTTACCGGTATTCTTGCGTTTGCCGGCGCCCTGCTGATGGGCATCGGCGGCGGCATCGGCTTGGTCGGCACCTTGCTGGCCATTGTCGGTGCCGTTCTTTACGTGCTCGAGCGCACGGGCCACCCCGTGGTTTCGCGCCTGGGCAAGACGGGCGTGAGCCAAAATGTCATCGCCTACCACAAGGCCTCGGGCCCGCTCGCGTCTCCGCGCAACCGCCCGGTGGTCGTTGTCGCACACTACGACTCTCCCCGTGCTGAGCTGCTCGCCCGCGAGCCCTATGCTTCGTATCGTGCGCTCATCGCCAAGCTGTTGCCCGTTGCCACGGTTGCCCCTGCTGCCGTTGCCATCTTGCGTATCCTGCCGCTCCCCGGCGCGCTCAAGGTTTTGCTGTGGATTGTCGCGATCCTCGCTTCCCTCGTTGCGCTCGCCAACGCGGCAAACATCATTTCTAACCGTTTTGTGCTTCCCTATACGTCCGGCGCAGTGTGCAACAAGTCTTCTGTCGCCGCTATGCTCGGCGTTATGGACAACGTTGCTCCCTTCCAGGGCGAAAACGAGTTTCCCGACGATGTTCCGTTCGATACCTATTTTGGGGAGCAGAAGCATCGTGCCGAGGAGATGGCGCGCGCAGCAGCGGAGTATGCCGCGGCCCAACAGCAAAACGACTACGGCAACACCATCGAGTATGAAGAGCCTACCTACGCCGAGGACGAGTTCGGTCAGCCGATTGCTCCCGACGCTCAGACCGAGCCCGAACAGGGCGAGGCTTTCGACGAGCAGATCGAGGGCTTTGAGGGTGCGTCTGCCGACGAGACGCTGATTGGCGCCATCGTGCCCGAGGATCAGAATCAGGCTGTCCAGGCCGAAGAGTTCAATGACGAGGTTCCCACTGCCGAGCCTGCGGAGGAGCCTGTCGCGGCCGAGCCCGAGCCCAGGCTCTATCGCAATGCCGCCGGCAACATCCGCTTTGGTTCGGATGCCATCCGTGCGCTCGGAATGCTTCCCGAGTCCTGCACGCTCGATTACGAGGAAGGCGAGGAGCCGACGTTTGAGCCCGAGCCTGCCCCCGTCGTGACTGCATCTGCGCCCGTTGTCGCCGTGGATGATGAGTCTGCCGCGGTTGCCGCTGCCGTTGCCGAGCCCGAGGCGGTGTCCGCGATCGATCCCGCGGCAGGACTGGACATTTTGGCTCCCGCCGCGCCGGCGCAAGACGTTACGGACGAGCCTGACGACGATTACGCTGAACAGCCGAGGCGCGTGTCTTACGAGAGCGATACTGATTTCTCGGCCGAGATTCCCGCGGCAACGCCCCATGCCGATATTGCATCCGCGTTCTCTTCGATTGGCGCCAGCGCTTCCAACTTCTTTAAGGGTGCGCTTGCAAAGGGCAGGAAATTTGTCGACGATTTCGAGGGGAAGCGCGCTGCCGCACGCGAGGCTGCCGAGCAGGAGGCTATCGCTCAGCAGCAGGCAGCCGAGGCGGCACGTGAGCGCGAGGCGCAAGAGTTCGAGCAGAACGAGGCTATGCAGTCCGTGCCTGTCGACGCCGCCGAAGCTACAACGTCCTTTGAGGCTCAGCAGCACGTCGATAGCACCATGTCGTTTGATGCCGCGCAGTTCGATTCCACGATAACGTTTGAAAAGCAAGGCACCGCGATTGCCGAGCCCCTTCCTGTTTCCGATGAGCAGGGCGACGCGGCAGACGATGACGAGCCTATTGATGCTGCCGAAATCCAAGATGTCGCCGGGCACGAGCCCGTCGAGGTCAACTGTGACGAAGAGCAATACGCGGCAGCCGATCAAGGTGATTCGACCGAGGTCGAGCAGGAGGAAGTGCCTGCGGTTTCCGAGGCTCCCGAGACAGATGAGTCGAGGCCTTACTCCACGCAGATTTTCACCATGCCGACCCCGAGTGGTTCCGGTGCCACGGTTGCCGATGTTGCTCCCACCCAGGACGAAACGGTCGATTCCCTTATGGCCCAGATTTCCTCCCAGGCATCACCGCGTCCGCAGGTGAATGTTCCCGATCCGGCGTCGGCTCCGTCGCCTGCACTTTCCTCGTCTCCGCTGGCTTCGGTTCCCGATCCGTCGCTGCCGTCGATGAAGCAGACAAACGTTGCGTCTCGCACGTCGCTGTTCGACCTTCCCGATCCCTCCGCACAGGTCAACGACCCCTTTGCTACCGCTCAGGGTCCCGAACCCACATCGGCACCCGTTGCGCCTCCTATGCCCGTTGCGTCGGGCGCACAGCCGATCGAGACCATTTCGGCTCCCGCCCCTGCGGCACCTAAGTCTCGCAAGCGCGGCCTGGGCGGCCTGTTCGGTCGTAAAAAGAAAAACGAACAGGACAGCATGAGTGACTGGCTGGGCGTCGAAGACGATTACGATGCCAAGAAGTCCGGTCGCGGCATCGGTTCGTGGGATAATTTCGAGGACGATAACGATGGCTGGAAGGGCGGCGCTACGTCTTCCGACGGCGCTTCTTCCGAAGATATGCTCTCGGCTGTCGCCTCTATGGGCGACGATGAGCTGCTCGGTCACGATATCTGGTTTGTGGCAACGGGCGCCTCGGATTGTGATGGCTCCGGTATGAAGGCCTTCTTGGCTTCGCATCGCGATAAGCTCCGCGGCGTCTTCTTCATCAATCTTGAATCCGTCGGCGCCGGTAGGCTTTCGGTGGTGACGGTTGAGGGCGAACAGCAGCTGCTCAAGGGCGATCGCCGCATCATGAACCTGGTCAGCAAGGTGTGCAAGTCGTTTCATGTCGATTGTGGCGCGCTCGAGATGCCCTATGCCAAGACCGATGCCTACGCCGCGCTCGAGGCGAGCCGCCGAGCCCTCACCATCGCCGGCGTGGACGGCACGCGTCTGGCTTGCGCTCGTACCGAGGACGACCTGCCCCACAATGTCAACCCGACGAACATTGCCACGGTATCCGAGGTCGTGACCGAGGTTATCCGCCGTTCGTAGACGGAGCTCTAAGGAGTCAACGTGTTTTCGTATATTAAGCGCCATTGGCCTGTCTACGTGATTTTGACCTTGATTGCCATTGCGTTAGGGCTTGGAGCTGCCTACATCGTGGGCGCGAAGGGCTCGACCCCCGCCTCCGCAATCAGCGAAGAGGTGGAGCAAGAACAGAGCACGGGTGCCGATGGGATTCCTGAGTCCGAGCAGGCAATCGTTGATGGTGGATCTTCGTCTGCAGAGTAGATACGGCGATTTAAATGATTGAAAGCGGGCGAGCCGGGGGACTGGCTCGCCCGCTTTTTCATCGCGCTAGCGCTTCTTTGGGATTGACCTAAGGCGAGCGAACCATAGGGCTGCGGCACCCGAGGTCAGGAGCGCGGTGATGCAAGCGGCGATGGGGGCTGATCCTGTTGCCGGTAGGTCCTGCGGTAGGGTACAGCGTTGAATGACACTGTCCTCGTCATGTGACTCAAGTTTATCGCCGCCGCCGTTGCGGCAAAGATCGACGCGTGCGCTGTTGGTGAGTGCAGTTTGGGGTGTATAAGCCGACGTTGCCTGCATGTGCACGACTGCGCCCCGAGCGTCTGTGCCAAGGATTGCTCTGGCATCGTCAAGGTCGTCGTGCTCATCTTTGAGATCATCGCGGGTCCAAGAATCCGTATCGCTTCGAGTTGTAAAGTCGGCGGCTGCTGCACCGTATTCAATGCGAATGCCCGTCACGACGGTATTGGATGCAAGGTCGAGTTCTTTCGCCTCGAGCGTGGTGGATTCCGTGGTCGAGACATCCGCCTTCCAGAGGTGCCAGCCGTCGTAATCGACGAGGCGGCAATCCTCACCCAGACTCTCTTTTACTTCGTCGGACTCAAGCCAAGGATTTTCGTGCCCATCGTCAAGCGTCGCGTTTGCCGGCTCATCGATGTCTGTCGAGTCCAACGGCGTCGTGCGATACCACACGTTGCACAGACCGTTGAGGTCGCCGATGGCGACGGGGGTTTCGATTGAGACGAATCTCGCCGTGCCGTCTTTGGCGCACTCAAGATCATCGGTAATCGTAAACTCATCAACCCAGGTAGCTGAATCGTTTCGAGCGTCGATGGTATAGGAGAAAAGCCCATCCGTATTGGTTTGCATCGCGGCGCGGTTTTTTCCATCGCCGTTAGCCAACAGACCCTTCCCGATAGGTTGGACAAGTTCCTGACGCTTGTCGACCTGTCCTTTGATCTCGATGGGCGCATCCTTCATCGCGACGGATTGGACTTCTCCCGTATCCTTTATTTCAAACGTTATCTCCTCGGCAAGGTCATAGGTCCGCGGAGACATCGTTTCGCGCAACGAGTAGGTGCCGGGTGCAAGATGTTCGATGCGGTGCGGCTTGTCGGATGAGGTCCAGGAGTCTATTTCGGTTTTATCGGGACCATACAAGGTGAGTTGTGCGCCTTTCATTTCCTGCTCTCCGCTTGCATCGACCTTGGAGATATCAACCTTGGTGTAATCGTCGGATACGTTAAGCCGTGCTTCTACAACGGGTGTTTTCTGGTCGGCATAAGTAAGGTCGACAATATGGGATGTCCGATCGAGTAAGAAGCCTGCCGGCGCTTGAGTCTCGACAACCTCGTAGCGTGCGGTGCCAGATCCCAGCGGGAGGTCGTCTGCGCGTGCTTCTCCAGTTTCATCCGTCGTGACGGTAGCGACAGTCTCACCGTCAAGCGCGGCAATGCTACCGTCGGGGCGCACGATATCACCTGAGGCACGGATCTCAAAGATGGCGTCCGCGAGGCTGCTGCCGTCTACGGCATCGGTTTTAACGATCCTGATGTTTCCGGTCGCGGCGTGGTCATAATACGAGACGATTGCAACGGGCGTTAGGTTTGTATCGGCGGGTATGTTTACCTCGATCTCTCCGCCGACAAGATAGGGCTCTTTGGCCGAGGTTTCGCGTACATAATAGGTGCCCGGCACGAGCGATTCGGGCAGTGTGACGGTGCCGGTCGCGTCAGTCGTAAAGGTGTCCATTACGTTGTGTGCTGGATACCAGCATGTTTGTGAGACAGGTTTGTGATTGCTGTCGAGGAGTTGGAAGGTGAATCCGGCTAGGAGAACAGAAGCGCCTGTTTGGGCATCGCGTTTTACAATCTGGAGATGCGTCGACAGAGCGTGGTTGTCCACGATATATTGAAGCTCGGCGCCGTCGGAAATCTGATTGGCCTCGACGGTCCATTCCCCCGCACGCTTAAAACCCTCGGGGACGGTTTCCGGAACCTCACGAACCGTGTAGCCGGCGCGGTCGTATGGGACGGCTCCGTGGACACCGGCTGGTCGCTTGCCTGTGCCGAACCATGCTTCGGGCTGGTCTTTGGTGGAGGCAAAGCCATAGATGTTTGTAGTCAGTGTGCCAACAACCTGCTGAGAGCTGTTACTGACAACCTCAAAGACAACATCTCCTGCCGGCTGCTCCAGGCCGGATTGATCGCTATTGCCGTAGTCCTTGAATTTTGAAATCTCAAGGTCAAACGCAATGGGGATATCGGAAACGCGAGATTCGATCTCGACCACGCCTGAATCGCCGAGTTGGTCGGCTCCAACGGTGTAAGACCAACTGTCACCGGAGGGCAAATAGCCCTCGGGCGCCTTCGATTCATAGATGGTAAAGGTTCCCAGGGGGACATCGGTGAGGGTAGCTCGACCGCTTTCATCGGTCCTGAGAGTTTGTGTCCATCCAGGGGTTGATTGCGATACGCACACGAATTCTGCTCCTGCGAGCGAAGCCCCAACTTGGGGGCCTGCATTCGTTGCGGCGTCGAGTTTTACGACATGCAGGGTGATGGCGCCGGGTTGTTCATCGATGGCGACCTGCCCGCCATCATTCCCCGTGGTAAAGGCAACGCGATCGGGGCGGGGGACATAGCCGGCCGGCGCCTTCGTTTCAACTAGGTAGTATGCCGTGTTGGGTAGGAGTGTTGCCTGCGCTCGACCGTTGCTGTCCATCTGGACGGTGCCGACACGCGCGCCGCTGGCGCTCTCAAAAACATCGAATGTTGCCCCGTCAAACTGATAAGTATTGTTTCCGCTGGTAATGGCAGCGTTTGCAGACTGCTTTTGGAAGGAAACAGAGACCGCCGGCAGTACATAGAGCATGTCTTGACGTCTGCTGCCGCCCGATACGGTTCCTAGATAGCGCCGCGCGCGGTGCGGAGCGGCTTTGAGGCTTCCTGATTTTGCGCTGTCGTGGAGCCACCGCGCAGCCGCCACGACTTCATTGTCGGCGGTAAAGTGCCCACTCTTGGTTTTGCCCTGAGCGGTCGTGTAGGAGTAGGTGCCGTCGACATGGGTAGTGCCGTTGAGCATCCATACGGCAAGCTGGGTGGCGGCGCGGGCGCGATCGGGTGAAAGATGGTAACCGCCAAACGACGTGGCGGTAGGATATCCGTGACAAACGATTGCCGCGAACTCGTCGTCGAGCCACACCCAGCCTTGATCAAAGTTGAGCCATGGACCGCCCGGCTTGGTGGGCCCGGGGCGTTCCTGGTTCATGCAGTAGGCAATCGAGGCGTCTTGAGCTTCATACTTGCCGATAAAGAAGGGCCCACAATCATCGCTAATAGTACGGAAGCCGAGCTGGTCGTAGCCATCGACGGCAAATGCGGCTCCCGGTGCCAGGCAGCCGAACAGCAGGAAGAGGAGCAGGAGCAGCGGACCTGTTGCGATTGCGCTGTGGACAGAGTGCGTGGGTGCGTTGGACATGGCTGCTCCTTATCCCTCGTGCGCCGCACGGGGAGGCTGCGACGCGTAGGATGAGGCTACCCCCGAGCTTCATGCGGGTAAGTACCGGAGCCTGACCAAAAGCTTGCCCAATTCCTGACAAATTGAGCTCAAATACAACAATCAAGCAAAAGCGCAGGTAGAAGATAAGGTGAACAGGAAGTCAAAGGTCCTCGTCTCCACAATTGATGCGATTTTCAAACGAATCTCCACAGCTAAAACAAGCATCGCCACCCT
The DNA here is from genome assembly GCA_905209215.1 of Coriobacteriaceae bacterium. GTDB lineage: Bacteria > Actinomycetota > Coriobacteriia > Coriobacteriales > Coriobacteriaceae > Collinsella. Next base: position 31,009 of record CAJLRY010000018.1, read on the forward strand.
TGTATCGAACAAGACAACCGCGTTATACTATCCCCCACATATGCGGGCATCGCCAAGTGGTAAGGCATCAGCTTCCCAAGCTGACACTCGCGGGTTCGAGTCCCGTTGCCCGCTCCAAAAAAGTAAAAGCACGACACCGTTTCGGTGCCGTGCTTTTTTCAACAAAGCGCCGGGACTCGAACCCGACAGGGTGCGAGCGTTAAATAAACGCGAAGCGTTTATAGCGAGCAGGCAAGGGCGCCGATAGGCGATCGCAGCCGGTGCGGATTTGCGAAGCAAATACGCGGACGTCCCGTTGCCCGCTCCATCGAGCGCGGGAGACCTTGGGACGGCCAATTCAACAAAGTCTTCCCCATCGTCTCCGTGAATCCGAGGAGATCGACCGCAGCCGGTGCGGATTTGCGAAGCAAATACGCGGATGTCCCCATGCCCGCTCCAATTCCAAAATGTTAGGTTAATGCCTGCTGCCCATACTCGCACCCGCGCACGGTACAATGGTTGAGTTACGACCAACGTGCCAATAACCAAAAAGGAGCCGCTATGATCGATCGCTATACCCGCCCGGAGATGGGACATATCTTCTCCCTCGAGAACAAGTATGCCATTTGGCAGGAGATCGAGGTTCTGGCCTGCGAGGCCCAGGCGGAGCTCGGCAAGATCGGCATTTCTAAAGACGAAGCCCAGTGGATCCGCGACCATGCCAACTTTGAGAAGGCGAAGGTCGATGAGATCGAGGAGGTCACGCGCCACGATGTCATCGCCTTCCTGACCAACATGAAGGAATATATCGACGCCGATGTTCCCGAGGGCGAGCCCAAGCCTAGTCGCTGGGTTCACTACGGTATGACCAGCTCCGACCTGGGTGATACTGCTCTGTGCTATCAGCTTACTCAGGCGTGTGACCTGATTATCGAGGACGTCAAGAAGCTCGGCGTGATCTGCAAGCGCCGCGCCTTCGAGGAGCGCAATACGCTCTGCGCCGGACGCACCCATGGCATCCATGCTGAGCCGATGACCTTCGGCATGAAGTTTGGCTCTTGGGCATGGGAACTCAAGCGCGACCTTGATCGTCTTGAGGATGCTCGCAAGAACGTTGCCTTCGGTGCCATCTCCGGTGCCGTCGGCACCTACAGCTCCATCGAGCCGTTCGTCGAGGAGTACGTCTGTGAGCACCTGGGTCTGGTTCACGACCCGCTGTCCACGCAGGTTATCAGCCGCGACCATCACGCCTATCTCGCCGGCGTTCTCGCCACCACCGCGGCCACCTGCGAGCGCATCGCTACCGAGGTTCGCAATCTGCAGAAGACCGATACGCTCGAGGCCGAGGAGCCGTTCCGCAAGGGTCAAAAGGGCAGCTCCGCCATGCCGCACAAGCGCAACCCGATCACCATGGAGAAGGTCTGCGGTCTGTCGCGCGTCGTGAAGTCCAACGCCCAGGTTGCCTTCGATAACGTCGCCCTGTGGCACGAGCGTGACATTTCGCACTCCTCTGCCGAGCGTGTCGCCCAGGCCGACAGCTTCATCGCCCTCGACCACATGTTCCAGTGCCTCATCCGCGTTATCGACGGCCTGCAGCTGTACCCTGCCCGCATGATGGCCAACCTCAATAAGACCCGCGGCCTCATCTTCTCCTCCAAGGTGCTGCTGGCTCTCGTCGACACGGGCATCACCCGCGAGGACGCGTACGCCATTGTGCAGGAGAACGCCATGGCAACCTGGCACGAGGTGCAGGATTGTGTCTCCGGCCCCACCTTTAAGGAGCGTCTCGAGGCCGACCCGCGCTGCACCGTCAGCCAGGAGAAGCTCGACGAGATCTTTGATCCGTGGGACTTCCTCACCCGTATCGACACGGTCTTTGATCGTCTGGAGCAGCTGAGCTTCGAGTAGGTTCGGGCATAACGTTAGCTTTTTAGGGCGCTTTGCTGGTAATGTGTGTTGCCGGCAAAGCGCCTCGTTGCATTTAGGGAAAGACGGGGATAATAGTCGTCTCGAATAACATTCTGAGAGGGGATCGCATGATTTCGTTTGATTACAAGCCGCAGGGTGTATGCTCTCGCAATATTCACCTCAATCTCTCTGACGATGGCAGCAAGGTGCTGGGCGTTGAGTTTACCGGCGGCTGTGACGGCAATCTCAAGGCAATCTCCAAGTTAGTCGAGGGTGCTCCTGCCGATCGCGTAATCGAGGTTCTCGCCGGTAATACCTGCGGTATGAAAAAGACCTCTTGCGCCGATCAGCTTACGCGCGCTATCGAGGCCGCTCGCGCCGAGATCGCCTAATGGGTATCGCCGACCACATCAAGAATGGAATATCGCGCCGTGGCTTTGTGCTCGGCGGTGCTGCCGCGGGCGCTGCCACGGTGCTTGCCGGTTGCTCGAAAAAAACGGGCACCAGCGACGATGCCGCCGGCGAGCCGCAGGTTATCAAGGACGATTCGAAGATTGTCTCGATCACTGATGAGTACGAAGCTGTTGATATCGATCTTGAGCCGGCGGCGTCGTGGACGCTGCCGCTGGGCACGCTGCTGTACTACTGCGATGGCGACTACGCCGCCGCGATGATGGCGCCTGCTTCTGCCCTGCATGCCAATACGCTTGGCGTGCTCAACCTGGGCGATGGCTCGCTTACCACATTAATCGAGGATCCTATCGAGGGCACGGGATATGCTTTTTACGATGTCCGTGCCGGCGATGGCGTGTTTGTGTGGGTTGAGATGAACTTTGCCAATTCATCGTGGAAGCTCTACGCTCAAAATCTGTCGGGCGCTTCGCTCTCTGGCGACGTGGCTGAGCTCGATCGAGGTGGCAAGGACTATGATCCGCCCCTGTTTACGGCGTTCGGGTCATCGGTCATCTGGTATAAAATGCCTTCGGCAGGCGGCAATAAAACGAGTAGTGATTCGTTTTGCTATCGTCGCTCGCTTGATGAATCCAAGGCCGAGGTAATTTGGAAATCGATGGGCCGCTTTGCATCGGCCCCGCGCGCGAGCGACGGCATTTTGACCATCTCGCCGCGTGTCCGCAACGACGAAGGCGTCTACTACGGCATAACGGCAATCGATCTGACCGATGGCAACAACACCAAACGTGCCCAGCTAGTCCTTCCCTCGTCAGTCTCGCCTTTCGAGGCCGTATATATGGGCGATACCTTCGTGTTTTCTATCGAGGCGACCTATAGTGGCGTGGGCAGCCTGGGCAACATGGGCACGTATATCGGTAATGAGGGAGGGCCATACCTCTTTCTGTCCCGCGAGCCGCTCGCATGTGCTGCCGGCAAGAAGAATAAATATCTCGTTAAGGTACAGGCATCGCATTTTCTCATCGACACCTCTGCCAAGACCTATGGCTCGCTGTTGTCGCCCGACCGCGCTTTGGAATATGGCGATTATCCAGCTACGGCGGGAAAATCGGACTCATTCCTTACGTACGCCACGGTGCGCAACAGCCAGGGTATACCCGAGACGGTCACCGCACGCCTATTCTCTCTTTAAGCTTAGAGGGGTTAAAAAGGCGCCAACAGGGGAATAAACGCGTTGTAATTGTGAGTACCGCCCGCCGAGCTGCCGCGTCATAGTGGCATCCGGCGGGCTCAGGTGCGTTAAAATGGGCTTGTTCTTAGCTGATTGAGACAGGGGGGCCGTGTTATGGCTTCAGATGCAAAAAAGATTCTGCTGGTCGAGGATGAGAAGGCAATCCGTGACGCCGTCGCTGCCTATCTCGAGCGCGAAGGCTACTGGGTTGTGGGTGTCGGCGACGGCCAGTCCGCGATCGAGGAGTTCGAGAAGCATCAGTTTGACCTGGTCGTGCTCGACCTTATGCTCCCCAAGATCCCCGGCGAGCGCGTTTGCCGCACCATTCGCGATACCTCGGATGTCCCCATCATCATGCTGACTGCCAAGGGCGAGATCGAGGACCGTATTATCGGTCTTGAGCTCGGCGCCGACGACTATCTGATTAAGCCGTTCTCGCCGCGCGAGCTTGTCGCGCGCGTACGCGCCTTGTTCCGCCGTGCCCATCAGGCCGACGAGCCAGCCGTCGAGGTACTCGACTTCGGCGATCTGGTCATCGATATCTCGGGCCACAAGATTTTGGTCGAGGGCAAGGAAGTCGACCTGACGGCTTCCGAGTTTAAGCTGCTCACCACGCTTGCCCGTCACCCCGGTCGCGTCTACAACCGCATGGAGCTGGTCGAGAAGGTGCTCGGCTACGACTTTGAGGGCTATGAGCGCACCATCGATAGCCACGTGAAGAACCTTCGCGCCAAGCTGGGCGATGATCCCAAGAAGCCCAAGTGGCTCTACACCGTCCACGGTGTCGGCTATCGCTTCGAGGCTCCGGCCAAGACCGATAAGTCGGACGAGAAATAGGGAAATCACATATGACACCTGCGCGCTTTGAAATCGGACAAAAGCACAAGCAGGAGAGCGAGGCGGGTTCCAAGGCTAGTTGGAACACGCCTCGTTCCGATTCACGGCCAACGATGAGCTATCCCTCGCGCATGGCACTTGCTTTTGCTCTGACATCGCTCATGACGGTATTGGTGCTGGTGGGCGTGGTCTCTGTTGTGTGGGGCACGGTCTTTTCGGATTACACGCGCTCTAATATCGTCGAAATCGCAAATTCCGCTGCCGAAAAGCTTGCGACGTCGTATGAGGAAAACGGCAATTGGACTGCGGGCGAGCTACGTACGGTCGCGACATCGAGTTTGGTGTCCGACGATTTGGGTATGCAGGTCGTCAACAAGAAAGGCGTTGTCGTTTATGACGACTCATGGCCTTCGGCAAGCGCGACCGCCGATGTGCGCGAGAACGAATCGCCGTCGAGCAGCTCGAGCGGGAAAAAAGCATCGCATAGTCCGGTCTCGTCGGCTCCCACCGGCTCCGATAGCGTTGCAAACGTCGAAATCATAACGTCTTCCGGCGAGCATGTCGGACAAGTAAAGCTGTGGGCCATCGGCTCCGATGCCTTGCTCACCAAGGCAGATTCTGCGTTTAGGGAGAAGACCTTTAACGCCATGGCCCTTGCTGCGGTTGTTGCAGTTTGCATTTCGGTCGTTATCGGATCACTCGTGTCGCGCATGCTCACCAAGCCGATTCACCGTATTACCAGCACGGCCAAGCAAATTCGCGATGGCGATCTGTCTGCTCGTACGGGCTTGCGCGGCGATGACGAGATTGATCAGCTGGGTGAGACCTTCGATGAGATGGCCACTTCGCTCGAGAAGGATATGAAACACGAGAAGCGCCTGACCTCAGACGTGGCTCACGAACTTCGTACTCCGCTTATGGCCATGCTCGCGACAGTCGAAGCCATGCAGGATGGGGTGTATCCCACCGACGACGAGCATCTGGAAACCGTTGCATCCGAGACACGTCGCCTGGCCCGTCTGGTGCAGCAGATGCTCGATCTATCGCGCATGGAAAACAGCACAGCGCCGCTCAACCTTGAGCCGGTGGACATGGTTCCCTTCGTGCGTTCCATCGTCAACGCTCAGGAGCGCCTGTTTGTTGACCGCGATCTGCGCTTGCGCTTTGCAGATGAAACCCAGGGTCACGACGATGTCGTCGAGGCCGATCCCGACATGATCACGCAGTGCGTCATCAATCTCATGAGCAACGCCATGCGCTACACCCCCGAGGGCGGTTGGGTCGTGGTGTCGGTGCTCAGTGACCGCAAGCATGTCAGTATTGCCGTTTCGGATACCGGCATCGGTATTGCCAAGGACGATCTGTCGCGCATCTTTGGTCGTTTTTGGCGTGCCGACGCCAGTCGCGCCCGCGAGGCGGGTGGCCTGGGCGTGGGCCTCGCCGTGACTAAACAAATCGTCGAGCGCCATCATGGCTACATTTCCGTGGAGTCGGAGCTTGGAAAGGGTACGACTTTTACGATTCATCTGCCTCGCGAGCACACGGCGGACGCGGCATCTACTACAATGGAGCACTAGCTTTTCGCTATTCGGTGAAGGAGGGGTTTCGTCCCTGCCGCTCCGAGTTTGCGAAAACGTGCGGGAAAGAACCCGCATTACTGTCGTATTTTGGTAAGGAGTGACTCACGTGACAACGATGGAGCGTCGTCCGGATTCCCGTGGCAAGGTTCGTGATATCTACGATGCCGGTGAAAACCTGCTGATGGTCGCCACCGACCGCATTTCTGCGTTCGACTTCATTCTTCCCGACGAGATTCCGTTTAAGGGAGAGGTGCTCAACCGCATCTCGGCATTCTGGTTTGATAAGTTTGCCGACATCGTCCCCAACCATCTCGTTTCCATCGACCCGGCGGATTTCCCCGAGGAGTTTGCTGAGTATCGTGACTACCTCGCCGGCCGCGCCATGCTGGTTAAGAAGGCCCAGACGATTCCTATCGAGTGTATCGTCCGCGGCTATCTGACCGGTTCGGGCAAGAAGACCTACGACGAGAACGGCACCGTCTGCGGCATCCAGCTGCCTGAGGGCCTGACCGAGGCTTCCAAGCTTCCCGAGCCGCTGTTCACGCCGTCCACGAAGGCCGAGATCGGTGACCACGACGAGAACATCTCGTTCGAGCGTTGCTGCGAGATCGTGGGCGAGGATATCGCCACGCAGATTCGTGACCTTTCCCTCAAGATCTACAAGGCCGCTGCCGAGTACGCCGCGACCCGTGGCATCATCATTGCCGACACCAAGTTCGAGTTTGGTGTCATCGATGGCAAGGTCACGCTGATCGACGAGTGCCTCACGCCCGATTCCAGCCGTTTCTGGCCTGCTGCCAGCTACGAGGAGGGCAAGATCCAGCCCAGCTACGACAAACAATTCGTCCGCAATTGGCTCAAGGCCAACTGGGATATGACGGGGGAGACCCCGCACATGCCCGCCGAGGTCATCGATGGCACGTCCGAGCGCTATCGCGAGGCCTTCCAGATCATCACGGGCTCCCAGTTCACAAGCATGAAGGAGAACGCATAAGTGAGTACCCGTAGCGCCACGAACAAGCGCACGCAATCCCACGAGGTTACCGGGGTTGCGCGCAAGTCCGCCGCATCTGCTAAGCCTGCCCGTCAGGCAGCGAGCTCTGTCCGCGTCGTGCCGGCTTCGTCTAAGGCACGCCGCAAAGAGCTCGAGAAGGGCGAGAACCTCGAGGGCCTCTCTAAAGAGGAGAAGCGCGCCCGCAAGGCTAAGCAGCGCGCCAAGGAGGACCGCATCTACACGGTGTCGAATATCCTTCTCAAGCAGGATGAGGACTACACCAAGCGCCGTCGTATCTGGTGGGCCGTGCTTACTATCGGCATGGTACTCGTCGTGGCAATTTGGGCTTCGCTCTACTTCGCTCCCGCTGGCATGGTGTCCAGCCCTGTCCAGATGGTCGGCATCGTTTTGTCCTACGTCGTCATTTTGGGTGACTTTATTTACGACTTCGTTCGTATTCGTCCCCTGCGCAACATGTACCGCACGCAGGCCGAGGGCATGTCCGAGAACAAGCTCAACGCCCTTATCGAGCGCTCGGCTGCCGAGGAGGACAAGAAGGACTCCAAGAAGAAGTAGCGTTTGCATGCATACTTATCGCTAAGATATAAGGCGCGTCGTTTTTGCGGCGCGCCTTTTTACTGTTCTATAGATAGATGGAGTGGCACATGATTCGAGCTGCCCTGACGGTCGAAGAGGCTCTGGAGGGCATGAAGGCCCTGGAGCCCAAGATTAAAAACTATGCGCGCTTGGTTGTCCGCAAGGGCGTAAACGTCAAGCCCGGCCAGGAGGTTGTCGTTCAGTCTCCGGTCGAGTGCGCGCCGTTTGCGCGCGTGGTGGTCGCGGAGGCCTATGCCTCCGGTGCCGGTCACGTGACGGTTATTTGGGCCGATGACGCCGTGACGAGGCTCACGTACGAGCATGTCGAGAAAAGCTATTTTGAGCAGATGTCCGAGTGGAAGCGCCTGCAGCTTGATTCACTGGCCCAGGATGGTGCCTGCTTTATCTTTATCGAGGGTGCGGACCCTGCCGCTCTTAAGGGCATCGATCCCGCTAAGCCTGCTGCAGCTTCTAAGGCAAGGAACACGCAGTGCAAGGTCTTCCGCCGCGGACTGGACTACAACATCAACCCGTGGTGCATCGCCGGCGCGCCGGTCGTTGCCTGGGCGCGCGAGGTGTTCCCGGGAGACGCCGATGAGGTTGCAATCTATAAGCTGTGGAATGCGATTCTGCACACCGCTCGCGCCGATGGCCAGGACCCAGAGAGCGACTGGGAACTCCATGACGCCGCATTCGAAAAGAACCTGCGTTTCCTGAACGACAACCGTTTCGACTACCTGCATTACACCTCGGCAAATGGAACCGATCTGACGATTGGCATGACGAAAGGTCACGAGTGGGCCGGCGGCAAGGGCAAGACGCCCGAAGGGCACCCCTTCTTCCCCAACATTCCCACCGAGGAAGTCTTCACTTCGCCCGATCGCATGCGCGCCGACGGTATCGTGTACTCGGCCATGCCGCTCATCCACCATGGCAATAAGGTCGACGATTTTTGGATTAAGTTCGAGGGCGGCCGCGTAGTGGACTACGATGCCCGTGTGGGCAAGGCAACGCTCGCAAGCATCATCGATACTGACGAGGGCGCTGCTCACCTGGGAGAGGTCGCGCTCATCTCCAAGAACACGCCGATCCGCGAAAGTGGCGTACTGTTCTACGATACGCTCTATGACGAGAACGCTAGCTGCCATCTCGCGCTAGGTGTCGGTTTCCCCGAATGCATCGAGGGTGGGTATGACATGTCCAAGGAAGAGCTCCTGGAGCATGGCGTTAACGTCTCGAGCACGCACGTCGATTTTATGATTGGCACGGACGACATCGATATTACGGGCATTACGCCTGATGGACGTGAAGTTGTGATTTTCCAGAACGGCCAATGGAGTTGGGAATAGTCCCAGACCGTGGTACAATGCCACCCGCGGGCCGTTAGCTCAGCTGGCAGAGCAGGGGACTTTTAATCCCAAGGTCCAGGGTTCGAACCCCTGACGGCCCACCATAGAATGGAAAAGCGACTGGCGGATGCCGGCCGCTTTTTTGTTGCCGCGACGCGGGTTCGAACCCGAAAGGGCGCGGAGCTGAGTAAACGCGTGAGCGTTTGCCAGCGCAGCGCGCAAGGCGCGAAGCGCCGCAGCGGCCGCCTGCGGAGCAGGCTGAACCCCTGACGGCCCACCCAAAGTAAGGAATACGAAATGAAAACAAATAGATACGGAATTAGCGGCAGCACATTAAAGATAATAGCAGCCATTTCGATGGTTCTCGATCATGTAAGCAGGATCGTCCTGACCAATGGAATCATGACTCACGCATCGTACAGTCAGATATCAGACGAACAGTGGGCGATTCTAAGCGAGGCTTCGGATGTGCTTCATGTTCTTGGCAGAATTGCATTTCCCTTATTTTGCTTTTTGATAGTTGAGGGATTTTTGCATACTCATGACTTAAAGAAGTACCTGCGAAATATGCTTGTCTTCGCAATCATTGCGGAGCCCATATACGATTTCGTCCAAACCGGGCAACTATTTGACCTTCGGCAACAAAATGTTATGTGTGAGCTCCTGCTTTCCTTGGTCTTTTTGATTGTTCTGGAAAAGATACAAAGTCTTTCAAAACGGAAAAGATACATCGCAGAAACTGCTCTGATTGTTTTGACAGCACTGGCAGCTGAATACACTAAACTAGATGGCGGTGTGTATGGCATTATGCTTGTGGCCGCATTCTATTTATTCCACGACAGCAAGGCCAAGATGTTCTTTGCTGCAGTATGTGCAGTGCTCCTTTCGTCATGCCATATAGTTGGCGGCGGATTTGAGTTTGCTACAGCTAATGTACTTAATCCTGATGTTGCTGCCGCGGTCGTTTCGTTGCTGCTTATCAATCTTTATAATGGTAAGCGAGGGCTGAAGCTCAAATATTTCTTCTACATTTTCTATCCGGCACATCTTGCTCTGCTTTATGGTGTTTCACTTATTGTTTTGAACTGTCTTTAAAAACTCTCAAACAAGTCTCTGAAAACGGAAACAAATTGACTCTAAGACTGCTTATAAATTTCCGGAAGACCTGTGAGATATGAGGATAGACAACGAGGGCTGTAGAAAGATGCTTCGAAAGCATGAATGGCAGCGAGAAAATGAGTTCGGAAGCACCCCTCTGGATGCTCCAGCATAGAATAGAAAGCGATCGGCTCCGGCTGGTCGCTTTTTTGTTACCGATGCACGGTTCGAACCCGAACTTCTATATATAAGAACGCTTGGCGAACAAAACCTGCCTTTTACCGACGGGAAACAAATAGCTGATGCTTTTGGAGTAAAGTGGCGCTCCAGAGATGACCGATGCCTTAACACCTATAAACCAGCTGGTCATCGCCAATATCAGAAGCCAATGCTTCAGTTTTAACCTCAGTGATGCGACTGAGGGACCTATTCATTTGTGAACAAAATATGGAGTGCGCGATTCCCGCCCACACGGCCCCTCCGGTCTGGCAATATATCTCCTTGTCGCGCGGCCCGGTCGGACCGGATCAGCCGCACAGCGTGCACCTTGAGAACCGGATACTGCGAGGATGGACACATTCAGTGTCGCATC
>CAJLRY010000019.1:0-40981 GCA_905209215.1 Coriobacteriaceae bacterium
GGCCCTCGCGGCCTAGTCGCTATTTAGGGCGTCCAAGATTTGGGACGCAGTTCAATGGAGATCGGGCTTATAGGGTTCAGCAAAGCCGAACCTACACGGTCAAATGACCCGTAGCTTACATCTGCTCGGGCGCGGAAACGCCAACGAGGGTGAGCACCAGGGCGAGCGTCACGCGGACGGCATCGCAAGCGGCCAGACGGGCACGCGAAAGCTCGGGGTCGACGGGACGGCCCTCGCTCGGCAGCACCTGGCAGGCAGCGTAGAAGCTGTGGAAGTCACCGGCGAGTTCCTCGGCAAAGTGGGTCAGACGGAACGGGGCGCGATCGCGAGCACAGCTGGCGATCAGGTCGGTGAGCTCGTTGAGCTTGCGCGAAAGGGCGAGCTCGGTCGGGTCGGTCAGCAGCGAGTAATCGACGTTCTCACCGATGGCCTTGGCGGCAACGGCCTTCATGCCCATCTCGTCGGCCTGCTCGGCGGTAACGTCGGCGGCACGGCGCAGGATGGAGCACACGCGGGCGTGAGCATACTGCACGTAATAGACCGGGTTGGAGTTGTCGCGCTTCTTAACGGCCTCGATGTCGAAGTCGACCATCTGGTTGGAGCTCTTGGAGATGAGCGTGTAGCGAGCGGCATCGGAGCCAACCTCGTCGACGAGCTCCTGAAGGGTCACCATGGTGCCCTTGCGCTTGGACATACGGACGGGCTTGCCGTTACGCAGCAGGTTGACGAGCTGGCCCAGTAGAACCTCGAACTTGCCGGGGTAACCCAGAGCGTCGCAGACGCAGCGGACGCGCTCGATGTAACCGTGGTGGTCGGCGCCCCAGATGTCGATGACGTGGTCGACGCGCTGGAACTTATCCCAGTGATAGGCGACGTCGGAGGCGAAGTAGGTGTACTCGCCGTCGGACTTGATCAGGACGCGGTCCTTGTCGTCGCCCAGATCGGTGGAGCGGAACCACAGGGCGCCGTCCTTGGTGTAGAGGTAGCCCATCTTGTCGAGCTTCTCAAAAGCGCGGTCGACGGCGGAGGTGCCGGCGGTCTCGCCCTCGGTGTCCTTCACATACAGCGAGCGCTCGGAGTACCAACGGTCAAAGTCGCAGTTGACGGCGTGGCAGAGGTCGCGCATGTTGTCGACCATCTTCACGTAGCCGCGCTCACGGAAGCTCTCCATACGCTCCTGCGGATCGGCGTCGACCCACTTGTCGCCGTCGGTGCGCCAGAACTCGGCGGCCTCGTCGATGATGTAGTCGCCGCCGTAAGAGTCCTTGCCCAAGGTCTCGGCAAAGTTGTCCTGATACGGATGGGTCTCGGGGTGCTCGTCGTTCTCGTCGGCAACAAAGGCGTCACGGTCGGCGATCAGCAGCTTGTGAGCCTCGTCGATATCAACGCCCTGCTTGGCGATGATGTCGGCAAGCTGCATATAGCGCGTGCTGATGGAGTTGCCGAAGGTGTTCATCTGAGAGCCGTGGTCATTGATGTAGAACTCACGCTGGATCTCATAGCCGGCGTGGTCCATAACGCGGCAGAGCGAATCGCCCAGCGCGGCCCAGCGGCCGTGGCCGATGTGCATGGGGCCGACGGGGTTGGCGGAAACGAACTCGACCTGGGTCTTCAGGCCACCACCGACGTTGGACTTAGCGAAGTCCATGCCCTTCTCGCGAGCCTCGCCAAAGATGGCATTCTTGACGGCAACGGAGAGGTAGAAGTTGATGAAACCGGGGCCTGCGATCTCGATCTTCTCGATCGCGGGGTCCTCGGGCATATGGGCAACGATGGCCTCGGCGATCTTGCGCGGGGCGCAGTGGGCCAGCTTGGCGGACTTCAGGGCCATGGTAGAGGTCCACTCGCCATGAGAAGTGTCAGCCGGTCGCTCGATAGCGCAATCGTCAAGTTCAAATGCGGAAAGGTCGCCGGCCTCCTGGGCCGCAGCAAGCGCAGCGCGTACCAGCTCTTCAATCTTCTCGGGCATAGATCCTCCTTGTGTTAAAGCCCCCGAGCTCTTGGTCACTCGTAGGGCAAAAGCCAGAGTTTGTAGCACTCTATCACAAGCGACGGTCACTGTCGCAGGGTAAAGCTATTAGATATTGCATATGCACAAAAATGACTACAGCTTGCATGGAGTCACTCAAAGATGCCGGTCTGCCTGCAGATTATGCAGGCGTTGAAAATGCATAAAGGTGTGGATGAGCTGTGTCTTTTATCGAATACTCTTACCTATCAGAGTTGTGTGCTTTTCCTGCATAAAGTAAGGGTTTGCGCACGTCAGCGTGTTATTCTAGACATACGTAAATTCGTATAAGTTGGAGGTAGCATGTTCTCAATCGGTCAACACGTCATTCATCCGGGTCAGGGAGTCTGCACCGTCGTCGGTTTTAGGGACGACACGCCGCAGCCCATGTTGTTGCTCGAGGCCAAGCAGGGGCATGCGCAGACGATCCTTATGTACCCCGTGGCGCAGGCCGACCGTCTGCATGCCGCCATCTCTCAGCAAGATGCCGAGCATCTGCTGAGCCACTATGACGAGCTGGAGTGCGACACCTTTACCGAGCGCAACAGCTCGCTTGAAGAGACACACTTTAAGCAGCAGCTCAAGCTGGGCGCGCCCGAGACGGTCCGCGTGGCAAAGACCATGATGCACCGCATTCGCCAGGCCGAGGAAGCCGATAAAAAGCCCAGCTCTTACTATATGCGTGTACTCAAGGAAGCCAAGCGCCGCTCCATCGAGGAGTTCGCCGTGGCATTGGGCGTCACCGAGGAGGCCGCCGAAGCCCGCCTAGCCCAAGCCGCCCTCAACTAACCCATCCGCGCCAAAAACCACCACAAAGGGGACAGGCACCTTTGTGGTGGTTTTTTCGTTCTAGTCGTTCTAGTAGTATTCATTCTTAGCGATACCTGCGAGCACAAGGAGTCTTTTATGGCAGAGCCACTTTCCGCCGGAATCACCCGCGACCGTGCGTTCGAATTGCTCAACGAGCACAATAAGGACCCGTTCCACATCACCCACGGCGAAACGGTCGAGGGCACCATGCGCTACTTTGCGCGCGAGTTCGACCCCGAGAACGAGGAGTTTTGGGGCATCGTCGGTCTGCTGCACGACCTAGATTGGGAGGAGCATGAGGACGACCCCATGAACCACACCATCTATGCGGCCGAGATCCTTGAAGGCGAGGGCGCCTCTCCCGATCTCATTCGCGCCATTCAGACGCACACGTCGGACTTCAACACCTCGCTGCCCAAGCCCGAGCTGCAGATGGAAAAGGTCCTGTTTGCCTGCGACGAGCTCACCGGCTTGATCGGTGCTGCCGTCATCATGCGTCCGAGTAAGAGCGTCATGGACTTTACGACCAAGTCGCTCAAGAAAAAGTTCAAGGACAAGCGCTTTGCCGCCGGCTGCTCGCGCGACGTGATTACGCAGGGTGCCGAGATGCTGGGCTGGGAGCTCCCCGAGCTCTTCGACCGTACCATCGCGGCCATGCAGTCCTTCGCCCCCGACCGCGACACCTTTCAGGCTTAATTCCAAAACCACCACAAAGGGGACAGGCACCTTTGTGGTGGTTTTTGTTTGCGCGGGCGTTAGGGGCGGACCTGGCCGGTGCCTCGGAGCTTGTATTTGTAGGTGGTGAGGGCCTCGGCGGCAAAGGGGCCGCGGGCGTGGAGCTTTTGGGTCGAGATGCCAATCTCGGCGCCCAGGCCAAACTCGCCGCCGTCGGTAAAGCGCGTGCTGGCGTTGGCGTACACGGCCGAGGCATCGACCGCGTCCAGGAAGCGCTCGCAAGCATCCGTGTCCTCGGCAACGATGGCCTCGGAGTGCATCGTGCCGTAGCGATTGATGTGTGCGATGGCCTCGTCCTCGTTTGCCACGACCTTCACGCTCATCTCGAGCGCCAGGTACTCGCGACCCCAGTCCTCCTCAGTCGCGGCAACGTAGTCATCGCCCTCGGCAAGCCCGGCATCGGCGCACGCGGCGCACGTGGCCTCGTCGCCGTGAATGAGCACGCCGTGGTCGTGCAGCACGGCAACAACCGCAGGCAAAAACACATTGGCCACAGCATGGTCGACCAGCAGCGACTCGGCGGCATTGCACACGCCCACGCGCTGCGTCTTAGCGTTGACGATAATATTGAGCGCTTTATCGAAATCGGCGGATTCATGCACGTAGATGTGGCAGTTGCCCGTGCCCGTCTCGATCACCGGCACAAGCGACTCGCGCACGCAGCGCTGGATCAGGCCTGCACCGCCGCGCGGAATGAGTACGTCGACAATACCGCGGAGCTTCATGAGCTCGCCAGTGGCCTCGCGGTCGGTGGACTCGATCATCGACACGGCCTCGCGCGGGAAGCCCTTGGCCTCGAGCGCATCGGCCAGCAGCTCAGAAATCATGGCACACGAGTGATAGGCCAGCGAGCCGCCGCGCAGAATACAGGCGTTGCCGGTACGGATGCAGATGCCCGCGGCGTCGGCCGTCACGTTGGGACGCGCCTCGTAAACCATGGCGACCAGGCCCAGCGGCACACTCACACGGGTCAGGTCCACGCCGCTTGCAAGCACGCGGTGGTCGAGCACGCGGCCTACGGGATCGGGCAGCTCGGCGAGCTTTTCCAGGCCGGCGGCCATGCCCTCGACGCGCTCAGGCGTCAGCAGCAGACGATCGAGCAGTCCGGCCGAGGTACCCGCATCGCGCGCGGCGGACATATCGAGCTCGTTGGCGGCGACGATGGAGTCGACACCGTTGCGCAGCGCTGCGGCCATGGCGCGCACGGCCTCCTGGCGCTGTTCATCGCTCGCCGTGGCAAGCGAGGCCGACGCTGCCTTGGCGGCAACGGCAAGATCGTGGACATACGTGGCTATATCGACCGACATGGGCGGCCCTTTCTCCTAGAAGTTTGCAACCATGGTAGCCGATTTGCGCATGGCCTCGCCCGCGGCGGTAGAATTGGTCAACCCGAAACACCGCAACGAACGGAAGACTCACATGGCCCTCATCACTTCGTACCACGTCCCCGGCCTTTACGTCGAGGACCACAGCATCGACGTCCCCCTTGACTGGCGCGGCCTGGAGCCGATGCTCCTGGCCGTCGGCAGCACCATGCGCCGCGGCGCTATGCCGGCGCCCATCGCCGGCGCGCCCGAGAGCATCAAGCTCTTCTACCGTGTGGTTTGCGCGCCCGACCGCATCAACGACGATCTGCCACTGCTCCTGTTTTTGCAGGGCGGCCCCGGCGGCGAGAGCCCGCGTCCGCTGTCGCCCACAAGCGACGGCTGGATCGAGGAGGCCGTCAAGCACTTCCGCGTGGTCCTTCCCGACCAGCGCGGCACCGGACGCAGTAGCTGCGTGGACGGACGCACGATCAAGGCACTGGGTGATCGCGCAACGGCCGCCGGCGCCGATACAGCACGCTCGCAGGCGGATTTCCTCAAGCGCCATCTTGCCAGCTCCATCGTGCGCGATTTTGAGTACCTGCGCCTGGTGGGCTTTGGCGGCAAGCCCTGGGTCACACTGGGGCAGAGCTACGGCGGCTTTTTGACGTTGAGCTATCTGTCGCTCTTCCCCGAGGGCGTGGCGGCAAGCTTTACCTGCGGCGGCATTCCGCACGTGCCGGCGAGCGCCAGCGAGGTCTACGCGCACACCTTCCCACGCATGGCAGCCAAGACGCAGCAGTATTACGACCGCTACCCCGCCGACGTCGAGCGCGTGGCGGCCCTGGCAGATGCCCTCGAGGAGCAAAAGCCCGTGTTGCTCGACGGCTCGCCGATGACGGTCGAGCGCCTACAGCTCATGGGCAGCGACTTTGGCATGAAGCCGAGCTTTGAGCGCATGCATTGGATTATCGATCACGCGTTTGTTACAGGCGACGGTACACTGAGCTGCGGCTTCTCGGTATCCGACAGCTTTTTGATGCGCGCCTTCGAGCGTACCAACACGCGCACGAATCCGCTGTACTGGACGCTGCAGGAGTTCATATACGCCGACGGTGACACTATGCCCATTGGCTGGGCCGCAGCTGAAGAGAAGGCACACCGCGCCGAGTTCGACACCCTCGCGCGCCCGCTCATGTTTACCGGCGAGGCCATGTTCCCGTGGATGTTCGAGCAGATGCCCGAGCTCAAGCCCTTCAAGCCCGCCATGGACCTGCTGATGGAAGACACCAGCTGGGACAAGATCTATGACCCGCAGCGCCTGGCCTGCAACGAGGTGCCGCTCCAGGCCGCGGTGTACTTCGATGACATGTACGTCGATTCGAGTCTGCAGCTCGACACGCTCAGCCGCGTGGGCAACTCGCACGCCTGGGTAACCAACGAGTTCGAGCACGACGGCCTGCACGGCAGTGTGGTATTCAAGCACCTCTTCGACGAGGCCCTCAACCGCGGAGACCTGCGCCGAATCTTCTAGCAAAGGAGTGTCCCCACCTGCCGGCACAATAGAAACGTCCCCAAGTGCCGGATGATGTCCTTCGCCACGAAAACGGCCCATCTACTACGTTTCACCCGCATGGCCCAACCAGATGCCATAAATAAAGAAAACCGCAGGCGTTCTACCTGCGGTTTTCTTTTTGCAATTCTTGGCATGGTCACCGATAGCCTATTAAACGTAGTAGATGGGCCGTTTTCGTGGCGACCAGCTCGGACATAAGCGCGGCGGGGCAAAGTTACCCTGGTAATTTCACCCCACGTGCATTGCAGATCGAAGGCGCCCGGCGTCGAGGCCTAAGCAAATACAATCAAGTTGTCTCGATGGATCGCCGGCTTCTCGGCTAGGTCTGCCAGTAGACGGTTGCTGGCGATCTGGTCCTGGCGGCGGCCGGCGGCAAGCTCCAGCACGTCCGAATCGGCCTCGGCGATACCGCGGGCGACGACCATACCGCTCGGGTCGCACACGTCGAGCACATCGCCCTCGGAAAACACGCCATCGACCTCGTGAATACCCACCGTAAGCAAGGAAGAGCCACGGCTTACCAGCGCCTTCGCAGCACCATCATCGACCGTCACCGAGCCATGTGCCTTGTCACCCAGCGCGATCCACAGCTTGCGCGGCGCAATGTCCAGGCGCTCCGCCGGCGGATCGAACAGCGTGCCCACGCTCTCGCCGCGGGCGAGGCGCACGAGTGCATCGGGCTCCTCACCCGAGCAAATCACGCTCTGAATGCCCGCCGTCATCAGGATGCGGCTCGCGCGAATCTTGGTGATCATGCCGCCCGTGCCCACCGAGGTCGAAGAATCGCCCGCCGAGGCGATAATCTTGGCATCGATCTTATGCACGACAGGAACAAACTCGGCCGTGGGGTCCTCATGCGGATTGGCAGTATAAAGGCCATCGATGTCCGAGAGCGTCACGCACAGATCGGCAGAAACCAGGCAGCTCACAAGCGCCGCCAGTGTGTCGTTGTCGCCAAACTTGATCTCATCGACGGTAACGGTATCGTTCTCGTTGACGACCGGCACCACGCCAAGCTCCACGAGGCGCAACAGGGCGTCGCGCGCATGCAGGTAGGACGTGCGACGGGCCGTGTCGTGGCGCGTGAGCAGTACGAGCGAGGTGAGCAGGTCACGCGCATGAAACTCCTCGTCGTAGGCCGACGAGATGATGCACTGACCAGCCGAGGCGCAGGCCTGCAGGCTCGGCAGGTCGCCGACCGGCTTGCGGTCGAAGCCCAACACGGGATAGCCACAGGCGATAGCGCCCGAGCTCACCACGACCAGGCGCCAGCCAAGCTCGCGCAGCGCTGCGGCCTGGTCGGCAAGTCCGCCGATAAAGGCGCGGTTGACCTTGCCGTCGACGCCCACCACCGTGGACGAACCGATCTTTACCACCATCGTTTTATAAGAAGTCGTCATACGTCAAACCAATCAACTGTTCAGCGAACGGCCGAGCTGGTGGCCAAGGGAGCGTGACTCGCCCCTACCGCCCAAGGAATTAGTGAGCCCAGGGAAAGGCAGAAGCCGCGGCCATGTTCTTACGCACGAGCTCGTCGCGCACCTGAGCCAGGCCCTGCTCCATGCCCACCACATAGGTCTGCGGGTACAGGAAGCGCTTGAAAGCTGCGTCCAGATGATCGAGCGCCCAAGCACAGCGCTCGCGCGCGTCCTGGATGCTCTCACGCGGAGCCACCGCACTGCCATCGCGCACGATCGGCACCAACAGCTCGCGATACTCAAGTTCGGACACGTCGGTCACCAGGGCGGCATCGTTCACGGCTACGAGGGTATTGCCGCGCGCGGCGCCCTCCCCCGCCAGATGGTCCTCGTCGTAGATCATGTCGCAGACCGGGCCGCCAAAGCCGTCGTAATAACGGCGCACGCGTTGCACACCCGGGATCGTGCGCTTGTAGGGCTGCTCGGAGAGCTTGACAACCGGCGTCCATGGATCTGCCTCGCTCGCACGGCGGGCGGAAAGCTTGTACACGCCGCCCAGCGCCGGCTGGTCGTAACAGGTCGCAAGCTTGGTACCCACGCCAAAGCTGTCGATGGGCGCGCCCTGGTCGAGCAGCGACTGAATCGTGTACTCATCCAGATCGTTGGAAACCGAAATCCCCACATAGGGCAGGTCCTCGGCATCAAAACGGCCGCGCACATACTTGGAGAGCTTGGCGAGGTCGCCGGAGTCGATGCGAATGGCCGACAGGCGCTCGCCCACCGCTTCCATCTCCTTGGCAACCGTAATGGCATGTTCACAGCCCTCGCGCACGTCATAGGTGTCGATGAGCAGCGTACAGTTCTTGGGGCTCGACTTGGCAAAGGCGCGGAAGGCCTCGAGCTCGGAATCGAAGCTCATCACCCAGCTGTGCGCATGCGTGCCAAAGACGGGAATACCGTAGCGGCGGCCGGCGAGCACATTGGACGTAGAGGAGCAGCCGGCAACGTAGCTCGCGCGCGCGACGGCCAAGCCGCCATCGGGACCCTGAGCGCGGCGCAGGCCAAACTCGGCAACGGGACGGCCGTCCGCCGCCAGCACCACGCGCGCCGTCTTGGTGGCGACAAGCGTCTGGAACCCAACGATGTTGAGCAGCGCCGTCTCAAGCAGCTGGCACTCCAGCGCGGGGCCGGTGACGCGAACCATGGGCTCGCGCGGAAAGACGAGCTCGCCCTCGGGCACGGCGTCGATGTTTACATGCGCACGAAAATCGCGCAGGTAGTCGAGGAATCCAGGCTTGAACATCGCGCCGCCGGCCGGGGCCTGGAGCGAGGCGAGGTAGTCGATATCCTCGGGCGTAAAGCGCAGATTCTCGACCAGCTCGGGCAGTTCGGCGGTGCCGCACATGACGGCATAGGCGCTGCCAAAAGGATGGTCGCGGTAAAACGCGGTAAAACAACCCTGCTCATTGGCCTTGCCGCTCTCCCACAGGCCCTGGGCCATAGTGAGCTCGTACAGATCGGTGAGCATTGCAATGTCGGTGGGATGCGAGATGTCGGTCAAAGCCATGGGGCGACCTTTCGGATGCGTTGTGCAGAGGTTGAGGGTTGGAAAAGGGCAGAGTGTTCGGGCATGGCACCCAGCGCGAATGGGCTAGAGCAGGCCCATGCTGGTCAGGATCGTGTAGCCCATAAAGATGACAAACGCGATGAGGGCAAGGACAATGATGATTTTTTGAGCCGGCGCCATGCCAGGGATCTCGTTCTCGCCCGTAGGCTCCTTGGAGGTAACCATGCGCTTGGCAAAGGTCATCTCGTCACGGCTCGGCTTGGGCTCGACGGACTTGGAACGAGCGACCTTTTTAGGCTGAGGTTTAGGTGCGGTGGGCGCGGGCTTCGCGGCGGCGGGCTTGGGCGCGGGGGCGACGTTCGCGGCGGCCTCCTCGGCCTTCGCACGCTCGGCACGCAGGGCGGCCAGCTCCTCACGCTCGCGGCGTGCCTCTTCCTGGGCCTCGCGACGAGCTTTCTCGGCGCGGAGCTCTTCCAACTCGGCGCGTTCCTCGGCAGACAGTGGTTGGGACTCAAGCTTGGCCATGGTACAGCCCTTTCTTTTAAAAAAAGCCGCCGACACAATGTCAGCGGCTTATCAAATCCAAGGGTGGAGACGAAGGGAGTCGAACCCTCGGCCTCTGCCATGCGACGGCAGCGCTCTCCCAACTGAGCTACGTCCCCAAGACAAGTTGATATTTTACCTACGGCTCGCCAACTGTCAACGCCCAATACCCAGTCTTTTTGGGACGCGGCTATTTTGACAACTTTTCGAGCAGGCGATCCTCTCGATGATTTTTTAATCCCCGTCCCAGAAAAATCATCGGCGAGCGCACTACTTTGCGCTGGTGAGGACGCCGGTGGTGTCGAACGCCGGGGTGAAGCTCTCGTCTACCGCTCCGCCTTCTTGCCAAAACATCGTCGTAAAGCCCAGGTCGTCGGCATGGTCGAGCACCTGCTCGTACTCCTCGCGCGTCACGGCGCGCGCCAGGTCGCCGCCTTGTTCGCACATGAGGGCATTGGGCGTGTACTGGTTCATGACCGAGATCGGCACGTCGCCCACCGTCTGCCACACCAGGTCCAACACGCGGCACGAATCGTCCGCATGCCCCGGCAGCACCAGATGACGCACGATTATGCCGCGCCTCATGAGCCCGTCCTTGTCTACCAGCTCTCCCCCGCGGCGCTCAATCTCGCGCGCCATCTGGGCCAGACCCGACACGGCCACGCGCGGGTAGTCCTTAATATGAGAAAGCGACTGCGCAAGCCCGGCATCGGCATATTTAAAGTCCGTAAGCCACACGTCGACCAGGTCGCCCAGCGCTGCCACGGCACTCGCGCGCTCGTAACCACTCGTGTTGTAGACAATTGGGATGACCAGTCCGCGCTCCCGAGCTGCGGCAATCGCGGCCGGCAGCAGGTGAGCATAATGCGTCGCCGTCACCAGATTGATGTTATTGGCACCTTGGTCCTGCAGCTCCAGCATAATCTCGACCAGGCGCTCGGGCGAAATCTCAAGCCCAAAATTGCCCGTCGAGATCTCGTGGTTCTGGCAATAGATACATTTGAGCGAGCAGCCGCTAAAGAAGATCGTGCCCGAACCGGCCTCGCCCGAGATAGGCGGCTCCTCCCACATATGAAGCGCCGCGCGGGCCACCTTGAGCGTGTCATCGGCACCGCATACGCCGTGCGCACCCTCGTCGCGCACCGCACCGCAACGGCGCGGACACAAATGGCAGGCGGGCGAAAAAAGTTCGGTCAACGGCGTCGGCATAAAAACATGCTCCAAAACAACGATTCAGCAGCTCAAACGTAAAGGGACCAACCGCACAGACGGCTCGAGCCCAAGGCGCCGTAATCGTCCGACACGATTTTTGTAATGTCAAGACTGGAATCGATAAAGTGCCGCTTTATGATGTAGGTATTCCGCCCCCCGCGGAGCAACTGGGTGAACCGTCGCGTTTATTTAGGGAGCCCACACAGTCGTACCTAGTACAGGTATCCTTCGTTGTTAAGGACGCTGGAACAGTCGATGAGGGCACCCACCTGTTTTAGGTGGGTTCATTTTCGTAACGTGGGGGGTGGTTTTTATTTGCCGAAAACCACCATTACAGCCCATATGGATCCCCGCCGGTATCCCGACAATCCATCGACAACATCCCAATATCTGGTAAGCGCGTGATTATCGCTGCGTGCAATTCCATGCACCCCCCTTGGTCGAGTATCATGGTTCGGCTATGCCCTTTGCGCTTAGCAACCTTTGACCTTTTCCTTCGACGCTTGGCGGTTTTTAGATTCATGGCTTCATCCCCGAGCTACATACCGTATCTATGCGTGGCAGCGGCGGCCTTTATCACGACCTTCCTCACGGTGCCCCTGGTCAAGCGCTTGGCAATTAAGCTCGACGCCGTCGACTATCCTTCTAAGCGCCGCATCAACACCAAGCCCATCCCGCGTTTGGGCGGAACGGCGGTGTTTTTGGGCCTGGTCGTTGCCTGTATTGTGCAAATCCTAGGCACCTGGTACCTGGGTTGGCCGCCCGTTTTGGTGCCCCACCCCCGTCTGCACATCAGCTACCCCATACTTGCGTTTTCTTTTACCGTCATCTTTGCGACCGGCGCTATCGACGACGTCTTCCAGCTCAAGCCCAAGCAAAAGCTAGCCGGACAGGTCCTCGCCGCGCTTATCGCCTGTATCGGCGGCCTGCGGATCGGCGTCATCGTCAACCCGTTTGCCCCCGGCGAGATCATGCTCGGATGGCTCGCCTACCCCATCACCGTGATCTATCTGGTGGCATTCACCAACATCATTAACCTCATCGACGGCCTCGACGGCTTGGCCACGGGCATCTGCGGCATCGCGTCGTTCACCATGTTTTCGATGGCCGTTCTCTCGGGCCGCATCGACGCCGCCGCGCTCTCCATTGCGCTCTTTGGCGCTTGCCTGGCCTTTTTGCGCTACAACTTCAACCCCGCAAGCATCTTCTTGGGCGACTCGGGGTCGTTGCTTCTGGGCTTTGCACTGGGCTCCATCTCGCTGCTCAACGTGAGCCGCACCGCCGCGCTCACCTCGCTTATCATCCCGCTCATCGTTGCCGGCGTGCCCATCATCGACACGTTTAGCGCCATCGTGCGCCGCAAGCGCGCCCACATTAGCATCGGGCAGGCCGACAAGGGCCACATCCACCACCGCCTGATCCAAGAGGGCTACAACCAAAAGCAGGCAGTGCTCCTCATCTACGCCTGGTGCATCATGCTTTCGGCCGGCTCCGCCGCGATTAACCAGGTCGAGGTGCCCATGCGCGTGCTCATCTTTACCGTACTCGCCATTGGCTCGGCGGCCTTTGCCAAGCACCTGCACCTGTTTGAGCCCGTGCTGCGCCACCATTACAACAAGCGCACGCACGAGGACGAGCTCGTCACCCCCGACGATCCCGCCTTTAAGCAGGAGGAGCAGGCGGCAGAAGAACGCAGGGAGGAGCGCCACCACAGGCGCTAGGGTAAGCTGCCGAGGCTGCGCCCAGGCGCCGCCGGCCAAACGCGCAGCCACGCCGCGCCCATCGCACATGCCGCCGCTCTCCCGCCCCTCGCGTACTTACGCCCCGACCCTCCAATAAACGCGTTATCATCTTGACCCATGAACATACGTTAGGAGCAATCATGCCAAACGAGAACAGCTACGAAGTCGCGCTGCAAAAGAGCAACGCCATTCGCGAGGGCCTGGCCAAAACGCCCGAGAAGTTCACCATGCTCACCGGCGACCGCCCCACCGGCCGTCTGCACCTGGGTCACTACTTCGGCACCCTCAAGGGCCGTGTTGAGCTGCAGAACATGGGCGCCAAGACCAACGTGCTCATCGCCGACTACCAAGTCATCACTGACCGCGATACGACCGAGCACATCCAGGACAACGTGTACAACATGGTCATGGACTACCTTGCCTGCGGCATCGACCCCGACAAGACCATGATCTACGCGCACTCCGCCGTGCCCGCCGCCAACCAGCTCATGCTGCCGTTCCTGTCGCTGGTCTCCGAGGCCGAGCTGGCGCGCAACCCCACGGTCAAGGCCGAGATGGAGGCCTCGGGCCACGAGCTCACCGGCCTTCTGCTCACCTACCCGGTGCACCAGGCCTGCGACATCCTGTTCTGCAAGGGCAATGTGGTGCCCGTCGGTCGCGACCAGCTGCCGCACATCGAGCTCACCCGCACCATCGCCCGCCGCTTTAACAACCGTTACGGCAAGGTGTTCCCCGAGGTCGACGCGCTGCTGTCCGAGACCCCGCTGCTGCCCGGCCTGGACGGGCGCAAGATGAGCAAGAGCTACGGCAACGCCATTAACATCTCGATGACCGCCGAGGAGACGGCCAAGCGCATCAAGAAGAGCCAGACCGACTCCGAGCGCATGATCACGTTCGATCCCGAGAATCGCCCCGGCGTGTCCGGCCTGCTTTCAACCGCCGCCATCTGCACCGGCCGTTCCGAGGTCGAGATTGCCGAGGAGATTGGCATGGGCGGCTCCGGCCAGCTCAAGAAGTACGTGACCGAGGCCGTCAACGAGTACTTCGCGCCGATCCGCGAGCGTCGTCAGCGCTATGAGAACGATCTGGACTATGTGAAGGACGTGCTGCACGAGGGCAACCGTCGCGCCAACGAGATTGCCGAGCAGACCCTGGCCGAGGTTCAGGACGCCATGGGCATGGTGTACTAGGCAAAGCGCCTTCGCACAACATAGACGGTGAGGCTGAATCCTCACCGAAACAGGAACAGGCCCGCTGGCAGATAGTTGCCAGCGGGCCTGTTCCCGAAGTACACCGTTGAATCGCACAGAGGGGAGGAATGCGAATCAAACTCAACAGGGCAGGCTTTTTCATCGCCTATTGCCTGCTCCGTTGCTGAAAACAATATAGTTCACCGTGGTTTACTTTGCTGCGACAAACCGCGCCGCCATACCTTCTCCATAAGTTAACCTCGGTAAACCTGCCAAAACCACCACAAAGGGGATAGGCACCTTTGTGGTGGTTTAAGCCACGGCAGAGCCGCTAGAGCCCTGCAGGCCAGCGACAGGCGGCCAAGTCGACGTGCATGTCGTCCTTAAACGCCACACCCTCCCCTAGCAAAAGCTCACGTTGAGCATCGGGACCGCCAAAAGCAAAACCATCGCATATGCGGCCATCGGCAAACACCACGCGGTGACAGGGAATCTCGCCGGGGCGCGGATTGCCATGCAGGGAATACCCCACGTACCGCGCACTTCGTGGACGCCCAGCAAGCAGCGCCACCTGACCATACGTGGCGACCATCCCCTCGGGAATCTGCTCGACCACCTCGTACACCCGCTCAAAAAAGCCCTCAGACGCCATTGCTCGCTCCCTTCCACCCGGAATAGCATAAACCACCACAAAGGTGCCTGTCCCCTTTGTGGTGGTTTTGGCAGGTGGGCTAGTTAACGGGCTGGAAGAAGGCTACGGCTACGGCGCCGGGGCCTACATGGGTGCCGATGGTGGCGCCGATGGTGTGAACGGGCAGTTCGCCCTCGGTGTGGCCAGCCCACAGTGCCGCGCTGTCCTCGATATACTTCTTGAGCACCGCATCCGAAAGGCCCGTATAGCCGAGCGCCAGCGGCATGGAAAAGTCGATGCCGCCCGCCTTTTCGACCTTCTGGTTGAGCAGGTTACGTCCGTTCTTGGAACCGCGCGCCTTGCCCAGCTGCACGATCAGACCGTCCTCGGCAGCCACCACGGGCTTTACGTTGAGCAGCGTACCCACGGCACCGGCCGCAGCAGACAGGCGACCGCCGCGCACCAGGTACTCCAGCGTCTCGAGCAGGCCGATGACGACCACGCGGTCGCGCACGGCCTCGACAGCCGCCGCAACCTGAGCCGCGCCCTGGCCCTCGTCCACCAGGCGCAGCGCATACTCGACCAGCACGCGCTCGCCCAAGGTCACGTTATTGCTGTCCACGACGAACATGTCGCCGCCCGGCGCCTCGGCAAGTGCCGTACGAGCACTCTGGTTGGTGCCCGAGAGCTTGGCGCCCACGGTAATAATCACGGCCTCATCGCCGGCCTCACGCGCTTCGGCAATCGCCTGCGAAAAGGCGTACGGGTTGACCTGACCGGTCTTGGGCAGCTCATCGCGCTCCACAAGCATCTCGTAAAAGCGCTGGTGATCGATGTCGACGCCATCCATATACACATCGGTGCCAAAGGTGACGGACAGCGGCAGAACACGCAGAGCGGGGTGCTCCGCCGGCGACATATCGCTTGCGGAATCGGTAATAATGCGGACGGACATAACGAATCCTTTCTTGCGCAGGTCCCGCGCAGGGAATTTTGACAGCAATGCCCCGGCACGGCATACGCGCCCAAACGGGACTATGCAGTTTTTAATGGGAAGCAAATGCCTTGGCGGCCTTAGATCTCACGCAGGGTGTTGAGAATCGTACGCAGCGATGCATACATCTGCTCGCGCTGCTCCACGCCCATGGCCTTGCCGGTGGTATCGAGCACCTCGCGAATGATGCGATCGGCCTCGCTCATGCTCTCGCCGCCCAGGGCAGTCAGGCGCACCGGAGCACGATACTTGACGGCCGCATCACCCGAGTCGTCAACCTCGACGTAGCCGCCCTCCTCCAGATGTGCCAGTGTGCGCGAAACGGCGGCACGGGTAACGCCGGCCATGCGGGCGAGGTCGGCGCCAGTCAGGCCGTCCTTGCTGCGCTCAAGATAGTACAGGCACATAACGTCGGAGCCCTTGAGGCCCAGCCTTGCGCCTTCGGACGTCTTGATACGCTGAATCTCCTTGTAGAGGCCGCTGATCAGTCCGACAAAGTCCTCAAAACGTGTCTCGTCGTTCTGCTGCATGGTGACGACCGCCTTTCGCTTACATGATGCTAACGGGTAAACATCTTAGCCGCACAAGGCAACACCCGTACCCAAATATCCCATTTGTTAACCCATCAACATAAAAACCACCACAAAGGGGACAGGCACCTTTGTGGTGGTTTGGGGCATCGAGTTTGATCCGCAGACTTCGCTACAGCCCCACGCAAGGATTGTCGCGGGTCACAAGCGTTTTAACGACAACCGTCGCTCCCAGATAGCGCTCGAGCAGCTCGGCTAAGCGATCGATCGCGGCCTGGCAATCCCCCATCCGCTCGGGCTCCACGCACTCAATCGCCAGGAAAGCATCGGCCGAATCATCGGACAACGCCGTTCGAACGCCATCGCGCCAGTTCCAGCAGCGGCATACGGCGCCCGCATCATCGATGTAGGCGAGCTCGCCGGGCAGCGTCGGGTCATCTGTCTCCTCGCCAAGCGGCAGAAATGAATCGCCACCGTCGGTCACCTTCAGGCAAAGGTCTCCCTCAATCGCGTGCAAATCCTCGCCGCCTACGGGCAGCGCGTAGGACAGCGACACCGTGTTGTAGATGTCCACCGCGGGCGTAATGTGGCCCACCGGCTTTCCTTTGAGCACGCGCTTGAGCAGGTTCTCAATTGAGCAACGCACGCCCTTCTTGGTCTTGAATAGGCGATATGCCTCGCGCCATGCCTTAACCGGCGCATTCTCGCTGATGGTATCACTCGTCAGGTGACGCTCCGCATCGATATTGGCGCGGTCGAGCAACGCGGCAATCGCATCAACGTCCTCTTGAGGAATCTGAGCCGCGGGCTTCATGCCCTTTACGACCACAACACCGACAGCCGCCTGCGGAAATAGCTCCCAAAACGAATCCTCGGCAACGAAACTCTTCATGTGCTCTCCCTTCATAGCATGCGCCCGAGCCCGGGTGCCTAAATAAAAAGCGCCCTTACGACGGCCACCTTCAAAGTCCTACGGTGCCGCCACAAGAGCGCTTACGCTGCCCCCATCCGGAGAAGGAGGCGATATGTCAGGCGTATTGTAACCCGAGTCATTCGCCCAAGCAAAACCGCCACAAAGGTGCCTGTCCCCTTTGTGGCGGATATGGACTCGCGGCGACGCTAGTGTCGGAGTCCCAGCAGGCCGCGGCCGCGATGACGGGCGTCGGCGTGCACCTGAGCGTGCGGACCGGCGGCCTTCACGGACTCGGGCAGGTGCGAGTACTTCTTCTCGAAGTTCTCCTCGAACATCACGGCCAAGTTGTGCGCCGCCTCGTCGTAGCGCGCGGTGCTCTGCCAGTACTGGCGCGGCACCAGGATGCCGTCGGGCACGCCGTGGCACGTGGTGGGAATGTCAACGTTAAAGATATCGTCATGCACGAATTCGCTGTCCTCGATGGTACCGTCGAGGGCGCGGGCCACCAGGGCGCGCGTGTAGGCAAGCTCGATGCGATGGCCCACGCCGTAGCCGCCGCCAATCCAGCCGGTGTTGACCAGGTACACACGCGTGCGGCCGTCGGCGATGCGCTCACCGAGCATCTTGGCATAGACCATGGGGTCGAGCGGCATAAACGGCTCGCCAAACAGCGAAGAGAACGTGGGCGTGGGCTCGGTGACGCCGACCTCGGTGCCGGGGATCTTGGCCGTAAAGCCCGTCACAAAGTGATACATGGCGGCGTCGGCCGTCAGGCGCGAGATGGGCGGCAGCACGCCAAAGGCGTCGCAGGTCAAAAACAGCACGACGCTCGGAGTGGTGCCCATGCCCTTGGTCCACGCGTTGGGAATGTGCTCCACAGGGTAGGCCACGCGCGTGTTGTGCGTGACCGAGACGTCATCGTAGTTGGGCTTGCGGCTCTCGTCGAGCACCACGTTTTCGCAGATCGCGCCAAAGCGGACGGCGTTGAAGATCTCAGGCTCGTGGAACGCGTCCAGGCCCTCGCATTTGGCGTAGCAGCCACCCTCGATGTTGAAGATGCCCATGTCGGACCAACCGTGCTCGTCGTCGCCGATCAGCAGCCGCGTGGGGTTGGCCGAAAGCGTGGTCTTGCCGGTGCCCGACAGGCCAAAGAACACCGCGGTCTCGTGCGTGACGGGATCCATACTGGCCGAGCAATGCATGGGCAGCACGTCGTCCTCGACGGGCAGCAGGTAATTCATGACGCTGAAGATGGACTTTTTGATCTCGCCGGAGTAGCCGGTACCCGCGACCAAAATCACGCGCTCCTGGAAGTTGATGACCACGGCGGCGCTGGAGTTGAGGCCCTTGATGGCGGGATCGCACTGGTAGCCCGGCGCGGCGAGCACACAGAAGTCCGGCTCGCCGGTGCGCGCGATTTCGCGGGCAAGCGGGCGGGCGAGCATCTGCTTAATGAAGAGTGCCTGGCTGGCGCGCTCGCAGGCGACGAGCAGTCGGCGCGTGTGGTTGCGGTCGGCGCCGGCCATGCCGCGGGTGACGAACACGTCGCGCTCGTTGAGGTAGTCGACGATGCCGGCCTTGATGGTCTCGTAGCTCTCGATCGAAAGCGGTCGGTTGACGGCGCCCCAGGCGATCTTGTCGTGCACGTCGGGCGTGTCAACGATAAAGCGGTCATTGGGGGAACGACCAGTGCGCTCCCCCGTCTCGATCACCAGCGCGCCGTTGGATGCCATGCGGCCTTCTTCGCGGCGGATAGCGTGCTCGACGAGCTCCGCGGCGGGTAGATCGACCAGCAGACGGGGCTGATTCTCGGCGGGATCTTCGACCAGCGTAATACCAAAGTTGGACAAAACATCTGCAGGGGTAACACCAGGCATGGGGCCTCCTTTAAAAACGCGACACGAGGACACGACGCGCACTTTACTCACGTAAAGCCCGTTGTACCCGATATGCAAAAACGTTTTTGCGGCAAGGGCGGCAAGCCCGCCCAACGGTCAAAAATCGCAGGCAAGCGGCCTAGTCATTGGGGACGTTTTTAAACGACTAATCGTTGGGGACACTCTTGAACAGGCAACAACCAAGGAGCGTCCCCGGATGCCGGCACTCGGGGACGTTCCTAAAGTGCCGGCACATAAGGAACGTCCCCGAGTGCCGGCTACTGAATGGCGCCGCCGAAATTATCGAACAACCTGTTCAAAAACACGAACGAACACCGTCGCGTCTATACTAGAGCGCAGCAATAGAAAGGACTCCGCTTTGAGCATCACGCCCATCGATAGCATTCGCCGCGCCATCGCCCGCCGCAATGGCGTCGCCGACCCCACCGTATCGGACGGGGCGCACGGGCAGGGCGGACGCATCGAGAACGGCCTGTTCCCCGCATCGCACACCGCCGAGGAGCTCGCACGAATCCAAGAGCTAAGCCAGCGTAACGCCGGCGGTCCCGACAGCAGCCAGGCCACACGCCGTCGCCGCGAGCGCGATCGCCAGCCCGGCCCCATCCACCGCATGGTCAATGCCTGGTGGAACCGCCTGCTCGGAGCCGTCTACGGCGGCGGCTTCTCCACGCAAGAAGCCGAGTACGAAGATCACGCCACCCGTCGCGACTACCTTTGGAATACCCTGGGCACCGCCGTATGGGGCATGGCGTTTCCGTTGCTCACCATCGTGTCCACACAGCTCGTGGGCGCCGAGGAGGCTGGCAAATTCTCCATCGCCTTTGTCACCGGCACGCTCATCATGATCGCGTGCAACTACGGCGTGCGCAATTTCCAGGTCTCGGACATCGACGAAAAGACGTCCTTTGCCTCTTACCAGCTCAACCGCTGGATCTGCGGAGCGCTCGCGCTGGCATGCGGCCTGGTATACAGCAGCGCCCGCGGCTACGATGCGCAGATGGCCACAATCGGCCTGGGCGTCTACCTGTATAAGGTGATCGACGGCATTGCCGACGTGTACGAGGGCCGCCTGCAGCAGGCCGACAAACTCTACCTGGCCGGCATGAGCCAAACGCTACGATCCGTCGGCGTCATCGCGGTCTTTAGCGTGGTACTGTTCCTCACGCGCAGCATGCCCATCGCCGCCATGGCCATGGGTGTTACCGCGATCGCCTCGCTCGTTCTGGTCACCGCGCCGCTCGCCCTGCTCGAAACCGAAAAATCGCGCCGCGTGAGCCTGCGCGAGGTCGGTCACCTGTTTATCCAGTGCGCCCCGCTTTTTGGCGCGCTGTTCCTGTTCAACCTTATCGAGAGCATGCCCAAGTTCGTGATGGAAGGCACGCTGGCCTACAAGTATCAGCTGTACTTTAATGCCCTGTTCTTTCCGGCGCAGGCTATTTTGTTGAGCATTGGATTTATCTATAAACCGCAGCTCCTGCGTTTGTCGAGCATTTGGGCTAATCCTCGCAAGCGTCGTCGCTTTGACCTGATTATTGTTGCCGTTATGGCACTGATCGTGGTCATCACCAGCGTGTGCGCCGCATTTATGGCAGGTCCCGGTATTCCCCTCATGAGCTTCATGTACGGCCTCAATTTTGAGCGCTACCGCACGCTGGCACTGCTGATGGTTGTCGCCGGCGGCGTCACCGCGGCCATCGACTTTCTCTACGCCATCATCACGGTGCTGCGCCATGCCGGCGACGTCACCAAAATCTACCTGATCTGCTTCGCCGTAAGCGTAGTGCTGCCGGTGATCCTGATCAACCTGCTGGGTCTGATGGGCACCGTGGTGAGCTACCTAGCCATCATGGCCCTACTCCTGGTGCTGCTGATTATCGAATACGCCCACATCCGCCAACGCATCGAGCGCGACCGCAACCCGTACGGCGCCTAATTGGCGCAATGGGGGGTCTCGTTGCGGACGATTTGCGACACGCAAAACTAAGTGAGTAGACTTTTGCCGAATCCCTGACCACACCGGCAAAACACAAGTCAGTGACCTGCGGTTTTGTTGAGGCAAATTTGCCGGCTGCTCGGCATTTCCAAAAAAGTCTACTCACTTAGCCAGCGGGCAGCCAAAAAAGAACCGTCGCAACGTCGTTTGACTCCGTTGCGACGGTTTTTCGAGCATTTTCGCACTGCCGAGGACGCAGACGTTCCTCATTTCTCGCGCTTACCGAGCAAGAAGGCGCTATTCTCCGAAAGTAGTCAAAAAAGCTCCGTCCCAAATTAGCTACCCTTTGCACCGATTATTCGCCTGGGTTGATATTCGCGTAGAACTCCGCGCCATCATCCAGGCGCAGGATCCCGACGCGGCCGAACTCGGAGCCGGTGGCGGCGGCGCAGTCGATATCGATACGATCGGGCACGCCGGCGGTATCCTCGCCACCCAGGCGCACAATCTGCCCGCGGCCCGACTCCTCATCAAGCCCCGCCAGGCCGCCAACCTCGCAATAGCGCCCAAGCGACACCGTGGGCGTGTGGCCGCTCACCACGACCGGACCCTCGCCCTCGGCAGAAAGCAGTCCCGTCGGCGCATCCCAATAGCCGTGACGAATCCACAGCAGGTCATCGGACGACTGCACCGCGAGCATCTGCTGCAGCAGCTCGCGATCGGCACCCACCGCTCCGACGCCATCGGCACAATCGACGCCATGCTCAAGTAAAAACGCGCGCGCCGCCTTCATCTCGATTCCAGCATGTACCAGCAGATACGGGCGCTCCTCGGTCTCGGCCACCGCGTAGAGCGGCAGCGCGGCCATCCATCGCACGAGCTCCTCGTATGCCTCAAATTCCATGTCGTTGAGCTGCTCGCGCGTCGTCCAGCCACCGTTGATATCCCAGGTCTCGGCATCGAGCGGATCCTGGCCAATGATGGCATCGAGCATGATCTGCTCGTGATTGCCCTTGAGAACGCGGGCGTTAGGCAGCGAGCGCACGAGCTTAATAACGCCGACCGGATCGGGCCCGCGATCGATCATGTCGCCCAGCACGTACAGCGTGTCGTCGGACGTCAACGAGATCTTAGACAGGGCCTCGTCAAGCGCATGCACGTGTCCGTGAGCATCAGATGTCACATAGATCGCCATGGAACGCCTTTCCCTACCTTGCGACCGAAGCCCGGAACCGCAACTAAAACTTCAAGTTGAACTTAAACGTTACCCATTGTACTCCGTTGCAATAAAGCTGGAAAGGGTTTCCGAGCAGAGGCAAAGACGGCAGCCGTCTATGACGATATCGCGCACGCCCGCAATCTAACCCCATAAACCCACCATCTTTGGGTACAAATAACCGCAGGCAACTGACCGTGCCACGCCAACCACCCAGGAGCGGACACCATCCATGAACCAGATCCTTCTCTTTATCGGCCTCGTCATTATTCTGTGTCTGACCATCAAACCCGTCGGCAAAAAGCTCCCCTTCCCCACCCTGCTCATCTTTATCGCACTCGGCATGCTGCTGGGCGTCAACGGTCCGGCGCACATCGACTTTAGCGACTATGCGCTCACCGAAACCGTCTGCAGCACGGCGCTGCTGTTCATCATGTTCTACGGCGGCTTTAACACCAATATCGACCGTGCCAAACCCGTTGCCGTGCCCGCGGTACTGCTGAGCACGCTCGGCGTCGTCATCACTGCCGGCATTACGGGTGCGTTTGCGCACTTCGTGCTGGGTTTTGACTGGATTGGTGGCCTGCTGTTGGGATCGGTCGTGGCATCCACCGACGCGGCCAGCGTCTTTAGCGTGCTGCGCGAGCACAGCCTGTCGCTGAGGGGCGGCACCGACTCGCTGCTCGAGGTCGAATCGGGCTCCAACGACCCCGTCGCTTACATGCTCACCGCCGTGCTCGCCACACTCGCGGCCGGCGGCGACATTAACATCCCCGTGCTGCTGGCCAAGCAGATCATCCTAGGCGTGGGGTTGGGTCTTGCCATCGGCTGGGCATCCAGCCGCCTGATAGAGCGCACACGCGCAACGGCCGAGGGCGCGCAGACCATCTTCTTGTTCGCGGTGGCCATCGTGGCCTACGCGCTGCCGAGTTACCTGGGCGGCAATGGCTTTTTGGCCGTGTACCTGGCCGGTATTGTGCTGGGAGCCAGCGACATCACCGGCAAGGTCGAGATGGCGCACTTCTTTGACACCCTTACCGAGATGGCCGAGATGACGATCTTCTTCTTGCTCGGCCTGCTCGTCACGCCCGCGCGCCTGCCGCAAATGCTGCTACCCGGCCTGGCGCTCATGGCGTTTATGCTCTTTGCGAGCCGCCCCATCGCCGTCGGTCTGCTGCTGGCGCCCTTTAAGACGAGCCCTCGCCAGGTTGCGCTCGTAAGCTGGGCGGGCTTGCGCGGCGCGGCTTCGGTCGTCTTTAGCCTCTTTGCTGTGGTGGCCGGCGTTCCCGGCGGACACGACCTATTTGACCTGGTGTTTGTGATTGCCGTATCGAGCATTGTGGTGCAGGGTTCGCTACTGCCGGCGGTGGCGAAGAAACTCGATATGATCGATGCGGCCGGCGACGTGCGCCGCACCTTTAACGACTACCGCGACGAGGACGGCATGTCGTTTGTAAAGCTCAAGGTGGGCGCTGGCCATCCGTTTGCCGGGCGCTCGCTCGCCGATATTGGCAGCGCGACGGACATGCTCGTGGTCTTGGTGCTGCGCGACGGGGCGCACCCGGTACTGCCCAACGGCGATACCGTCATCGAGGAAGGCGACCTTCTGGTGATGGCAGCCCCAACGTTCGAAGAGCGTGCCGAGGTTACGCTGCGCGAGGTCACCGTGACGCCCCACGGTCGCCTGGCCGGTCAGCGCCTGCGCGACGTGCCGCAGGGCAAGCACCCGTTTATCGTGGTGATGCTCAAGCGCGAAGGCCAAACGATCATCCCCGACGGCGACACCCTCATATACGCCGGCGACGAAGCCGTCATCGCCACGCTCGCGTCGTAGCGGCCAGGGACAGCCGTCCCGAATTGGCTACATTTGAGCATAAATCGCCCCGACAGGGGTCTCGTTGCGGACAATTAGTGTCTCTCAAAACTAAGTGAGTAGACTTTTGTCGAATCGCCGACCACGTCACCAAAGCACAAGTCTGTGACCTGCGGGTTTGTTGAAGCAAATTAGTCGTGCGCTCAGGATTTCCAAAAAAGCCTACTCACTTAGTCTGCGGGCAGTCAAAATAGAGCAATTGCAAGGTCGTTAGACTCCATTGCGACGGCTTATCGCGTATTTTCGAGCGGTCGCGGATGCAGACGCGCCGTCCCATATTAGCTACCTCCGCCCCTTAGTCATCATCGACGGCAAAGTCGTGGAGGTCGAGGCCTTCGCGCTCGGCTCGGGCTAGGAGCTCTTGGGGCGACTCGTCCTCGATATCCATCACGTCGAGCATAGCGGCTGGAAAGCCCACGCCGGCTGCACTCCCCGCACGATCGAGCAGGCTCTCGCGCAGCTGGTCAACATCAACGTCGATTTCCATGGTGAAACCCCCTACCGGATCAGACCCCTACTCAGCAGCGCCGAGTGCATTCACGGCTGCAACAAAAGCTGCAACCTGCTTGTCATCCATCTGCGTGGCCAAACGGCCCACGGGTTCATCGTAGGCAAACTGTACCTTATCGATAAAACAATCCCAAGCACGCTCATCCACACGCACGGCGGCCTCGCAGTACTGACTGAGCTTTTTGAGTCCATACCAAAACGCATTCACATGGCGCGCAGGATCCTCGTCCAGCACACCATCGTAGCGCCGTCCGTTAAACTCACGCATGCGCGCCACGGCAACCTCGAGCGAGTCGCCGCCGTCGGCCGAAGCCTCGTCCACAAGCTCGGGAATCGCAACTTCACGCCGAATAATGTGCCTGGTAGCACCGTCGTACTCGCCCACCAACACGTCTTCGTCCAACCGATCATCGTAGCCGAAATAACTGCTGCCGCGGCAAATCCCATGCAGCGAACCGGCACCAAAGGCACAGAACAACCCGCCGTCGGTAACAACGCGCCTATAGGTCTCAAACGACTTCTTAACCTGAGCGAGCAACTCGGCAAGCTCCCCGGCATCGTACCCCGTCTCGCACGTAATGCAAACAAGCCCCGGCAACGATACCGGCTCCACCGTGCTCCCTGCAACGCGGGCAGCGCGTTCGGCCCGATACGCTTGGGCTGCCAAGCGCGCTCGCTGCGCAGCACCGCGCACATTAGTAAGCTCGCGCTCCAGCGCCACATCGCCAGCCACATCGCTCGCAAACGCGTCAGCACCCTGCGGGCCGGTCGCACTCAGCTCGGACTCAAACGTCGCCGTGATCATGCCGGCAAGGTCCGTTGCGTCGGCGGCACAACGCAGCTGCTCCAACTGCGTGCACAGCAGATCGGCATCCAGGGGCACCGCATCCACAACGCACACGTCACTCAGACGCGCCGCGCCCTGCAGCACCAAAGCCCCCGCAGCATCGTACGCCGCACGAACCCTGTCCGCCGTATTGGCACGCAGCTTTACCTCGATAAACGCAAGCGTCTGCTCCAAGCGGGCCAACAGCTCGGCCTTGTCCTCCACACGCAAAAAGGCAGCGTAGCGCCGCTCCATCTGCAACGGGCCCACAACGCCCATCTGCTTGCGAGCCCGCGCAAGCGACTCGGCTTCAACGCGGCGCACATACCCGACAACGGCCCGCACGGCAGACTCACGCGCAGCACGCTCGGCAGACTCGACACCCTCGATCACGCCCAGCAACTCGCGGGAGCGCGCCTTGCGCACCAACTCCCCGCGGTCGTACTGCTCAAGCGCCGCCTGACGCTTGGCTACCGACTCAAAGCCAAACAGCTCGTCGAGCAACTCGCCAACAGAACGCTCTTCCGCCATGGCAAGGCCTCCTCACGCGTGACGTGCCAACATGCCCGCGGGCCCACGCGCACAAGACAAACGCCTCGCGCACGCAAGCCCCCACGCTCGCATCCCTATAGATCCAACGCCTTCTTCGCGGCATCGACCGAATCGCCATCCATGTAGAACACCGGGCTCAACCCCGATATAATCTCGGACGAAACGCTCTGCAGGCCCGCGATGGCGCTCAGCGGCAAAATCACGCGCTTGGCACCGGCGTTTTTAGCCACGCGCATAATGTCCTCGAGCCCGCGGATCTCATCCATAGAGCCCGACATGCGCAGGATTCCCGGAACCGCCAGCGCGGACATCACCGGGCGGTTGCACGCCGCGGAGCACAGGCCCACAAACTCGGCAAGCGAGACTTCCTCGGATAGGCCCTTGCTCTGCAGGTCGTTATAGAACAGCAGGTAGTCCTTTGAGCCAATGTGCATGCCCGGCGCCACACGGTTCGCCAGGTTCACAAAGTTGTCAAACGCGGCTTCCAGCGTATCGCGCACCGGCTTATTAAAGGCAACGCCCTCGTGCTTAAACTTGCACTCGCCGGCAACGGCCTTGTTCTCCAGCTTGTACACGGCAACCTCGCCGCCCTGCGACCTGCCCACACCAAACACGTGGCCGGACAACAGCGGCCCGTCGGGAATCAGCGTATCCTCGGACTGCTCGGGCACGCGCACCACGTGCACGTCCTGCGGATTGTCGGCATCCATATAGCCCAGGTTGACGTCGATAAACTCGACGCCCGCCATAATCTTGAGCTGTTCCTTTACACGGCGGCGGCCCTCGATGGCGTAGTCCAGCAGCCAGCGAACGTCGTCCTTGTCCATAGCCTCGTCGGGGAACAGCAGCTTGGCCAGGCCGCTAAAGGACTTGCGCACGGCGATCTCGTCACGCTTGTTGAAGTCGCTGTTAAAGCGGAAGTAGCGGTCGATATGATGCGTAAAGTCCTTGCGGCGCATCTCCTTGCAAAACTCCGACAGACAGTCGGTGATTAAGCCGTAATGCCCGGTCAGCAGGCTCGAACGCATCTTGGGAATCTCCCAGCCCGGCAGGTAATAGTGGATACGGTCGAAGAAGGCCGAATCGTTGTTAAACTCCGGCGGGAACGGATCAAACAGGTGCGTGGTCTTAAGGAC
This sequence comes from Coriobacteriaceae bacterium, assembly GCA_905209215.1. Lineage (GTDB taxonomy): Bacteria > Actinomycetota > Coriobacteriia > Coriobacteriales > Coriobacteriaceae > Collinsella. The sequence continues at coordinate 27,118 of CAJLRY010000019.1, forward strand.
GTTTTGCACGGTGTCGTTGATGTTGCCCTCAAAGACCATGGAGGCATCGGCGTTAATCTGGTCGCGGCCGCGCGCGTAGCTGCCACTCGCCATATAGTCCTTCATGATCTGTACGGCGTTGGTGTCCTTAAAGCGCATGCCGGCGACCTCGTCGAACGTCACGCAATCCCAATGGCCCACCAAGCCCACGCGGTCGGCGCGCATGGAGTTCATACGGCCGAACAGGTTGGCCGTGGTGGTCTGCCCGCCCGAAAGCAAAATGGCGTAGGGCGAAACCTCTTTGTAGATATGGCTCTTGCCGGTGCCGCGGGGACCAAGCTCGCACAGATTGTAGTTGCGCTCGATCAGCGGCACCATGCGCTCGATAAAGTGCAGGCGCTCCTTCTCCGAAAGCTCGCTGGGCTCATAGCCGGCAGAGCGCAGCAGCATGTTGAGCCACTCGTCGCGCGAGAAATACTGACGTTCCTCGATCATGGCGTCCAGGTCCAGGTTGGGCATCTGGATAGGCGTGAGCGACGCCACGCTAAACGGAGAGTCCTCGGGTCCGCGCTTTTTGCGCTTGGCCTTGGAGCGGCGCGGCGCATCGTCGCCAAAGACTTCCATGCCAAACTCGTCTTCCTCTTCCATGGGACGACGATACTCGATGCTCATAATGCACCAAATACCACCCTGGAGAATCTTGGAATAGTCGCGCACGTACTCGGCCGGCATCACAAACGGCTCAATGGTCAGGTTGGCAAACGACGCCACGTAGATGTCTTTGTACTCGTCGAGCTTGGCCGTCACCTTATCGATGATGGTAAAGCGACCCAGCTCGCGGATCTTGGACTTAATGCGCTCGGACTCGTCGGGACGCACGTAGTTATCGGTGAGGATCTTGCGGATGCGCCCCAGGCCCTCCGCCACGGCGTCCTCGTCGTCGGTTGAGCAGTACATGCCCAGCAGGTACTCCAGCACAAAGGTAGGCACGTTGGCGCCACGCTTCATAAGGGCCGTGAGGTCCTTGCGCACGATCTTGCCGCCAAAGTGCTCGAGCAGCTTGCCGTCCAGTACATCCATGTCGTAGCCGTCGTCCTCGGGAGCCTCGGCCACGGCTTGGGCATAGCCATCGGTTGAGGACTCGTCCTCGGCGGGCACCGCAACCTCATCGGGTACCGCGGCCACCGTCGGCTCCGGGGCAGGCGCGGCAGCCACGGCCTCTGCGGCAGTCTCAGCCTCCGGGGCAGGCACGGCCTCCCCTGCAGGCACCGCAGCCTCCGCCGGCGCATTCACATCAATCGAGGGAACTTCCCACAGATCGTCGTCATGGCTATCAAACATAGGGCACACTCCTAAAAACCAAAATCAGCAACAGGGGCAAACGAAACAGCGATGGTGTACGTCTCGCGCCAAACGATCTTGCCCGTCTCGCGCTCGCGGCAGACCAGATAGTACGGACCCTTGGCCGAGAATCCATCCGCTGCATGCAACGCAAACTTGGCATGCACCACGCGCTCCTGCGAGTTAACAGAAGTCTTGTTGGCATGCGCCTTGACCGTATCACTCACCTCGTTGCCGCTTGCATCGGTAAACACCAGCTCGTACTCGCACGGCAAGACCTTACCTTGGGCAGGTTCTTCCTGGATCAAGTTGACCGAGAAGAGCGAGTTGGTCACTCGACGTCCCTCACTCAGTACGCGCAGCGTCGCTGCGCGCGTATCGACAAAGTCCTTGGAACCCGAGCGCGCACGCCAAAATCCGATAACGGGCACGCAGAGCTCCTGCAGGCTCATGCCGCCGTGGACGTAGTTGTTAGTGCCGCCGGGACGCTTGAAGTGCACGTTCTCGCGCGGGGCAAACCCCTCAAAACCGGCGCCCATACGTCCCATGTCAACATTAACAAACACCCCGCGTACCTCATCCGAAAGCTTGGCCACGGCCTCGTTGGGCACCACCAGATGACGCTTGCCGTGCATGACGGGAGCGTCAAGGAAGGGAAGGTCTGGCTTGCCGAGCATCTGGCACTCGTTGAGCTCACGACGCGTGTAGATAAAGCCGTGATCCGCCGTCATAACAACACGCGCGCCCGGGGCGTCGGTGCACACGCGGCGCGCCAACGCGGCAAGTTCCTCCACGGTGTCCGCGCAGGCATCGAAAACGTCATCCTGCGTAGCTGCCTTCTCGCCCGTGGCATCGATCTTGTTGTGGTAGAGATAAACGAGCCTGGAGTCTTTGAGCAGCGCTTTGCGCTCGGTTCCCGCCATGTTGAGGTATGCGCTCGAGCGCAAAGCGCGGGCCGTGGGCTCAACGTGGGTAAGTACGGTCTCGCGCTGCGGAGTCGTCGCAGTGGGCATGCCGTCAGCCAACACAAACGCGCCATCCTCTGCAAGCTCAAGCACCTGGTGCGGCAGCAGCGCAGGCATGCCCACCTCGGTAATGGAGGGAAAGACCGCCTGCATGCTAGAGACCTTGACGTTGCCGCCGCGTTCGCGCTCGAGCAGCGCCACAACGTCGCGGGCCACCTCATAGCGCAGCGCGTCGCTCACGATAACGACCGTCGTTTTGGCAGAACCCACAAAGGTGGGCAGCACGTGCCAGTAGAACTCATCCTGTCGTTCGGGACCCTCGATGTAGCCGCAATCGGCCCACTCCCCTTGCGCAGCGGATGCCCAGCATGCATTGGCATCGGCCAAGAACCAGTTACTGTAGAGGCTCTCCGCCCAGTCCACCACAGCTCGCGCAGGCTCCTCGAGCACATCGCACTCGACGGAGCGCGCCCGCAGATACGCGGCGCACATATGGCGATAGGCAGCGTCCATGACATACCAATCGGACGTGTAGGCATCCCACACCTGCTGGGGCTGCGCCAGATGGAACCCGCCCGCGTGCACCTGCCTAAACGCGCGCATATCGGCCACGGCGACAAGCAGGTCAAAGTAGCTCTCGACACGGCGGTACCAGCTCAGGTCGCAGCGACGCGCCGCAAAGGTGCGCGCGTCCTCAACACGGTCCGCGCCCTGAGCAAACGAGCAGAACAGCTGCGCGAGCACGGCCTCGTTGACGCACGGGAACACATCAAGCGAGGCCAGCACATCGATCGGCAAGGCCTCAAACCGTGCAAAGAGCCCGCGAGCATCCTCTACCAAACGGCAGATCTCAAATAGGTCCTCGCTCGAAGCCTGAGCATCGGCAGCCTGGTCCCACGTACGCACCGCCTCAAGGCAATAGGGACCATAGGCAGGAGCCACAAAACGCTCGAGTCCCTTGAGCGCTCCCTCGGGAATCGCTGTGGATGCCGCCGTAAGGAACACGTGGGATGCCAGCGCAAGCAGCGAATCACGCTCATACAGCGGCCCCTCAAACCCATAGCAACGCACAATGAAGGCAGAGAGAACATCGCGCACGCAGTACTTGTCCGCCAACTCGGCCAGCGCCTCGGGGCCCTCGTGCAGCAGCGTGGTCATACAGCCGCGCAGTACAAACGCGGGCCGCGCGTCGCCAACCTCTTTACCGCCAAAAATCACCGTAAGGATACCGAGTTCGATATCGGATGCGCACAAGGCATGTGGAACACACGCGGAAAATTTAGCGCAGCGGGACTTGGCATCAAAGAACGCCTTGTGCTCGCGCAGACTCTCGCGCACGGCGTCAATATTCTCGATACCCAGCTGATCGGCCAAAAGTGAAAGATAGTCAGCCTGGAACTGATCGGCATACAGCTCAACATCGGCAAGCCAATCGCCCTCAAGCCTGCCGCGCGGGCAACGGCGATACAACAAGATATCGCTCGCAAGGTCATCGCGGTTGATAAGCTTCTTAACGGCAAACATGCGGCCCTCGCAGGCCTCAACAAACCGCACCGGACGCTCAAAGTCACCGTGAGCAGGCATTACGCCGGCATCGGCCCCCACGCCGTCGAAACCCTCGGCAGCCAATCGCTCAAACTCAGGAGCAAACTCGCCGTCCGCATCGTGCCAAACCACCACACGGCGCGGCGTGCATGCGGACAACGGCTGCAAAAACCGCAGCTTGAGCTGTTCTTCTACATCGATCTTGGGCATGAATATCTTTACCGTATCTGCAGTTACTTGATCTTCGCCAGCACATCCTGAAACTTGGCGTAGTTGACCTTGACGCCGTCATCCAGGTCGATCTTAATCATCTGGTCTGCCAAGTGGTGCAGTTTCTCCTCATAAGCAATGGTCTCTTTGAGCTGGTCGTTGAGCTTTTTGACGCGCTTATCCAAACGCACGCGCTCGCCGCGCTCGGCACCGGCAAGGGCATCGTTGGCATAGCCGATCTGGGAACGATAGCGCTCCTGCTGCTCATGCACATAGTCGGTGCGAATGCGAGCCAACAGGTCGGGCTGGTAGCGATGCATGTAAACAAGACACTTGAAGCCATTCTTCTTGCCGCTGTCGAACAGCCAGTAGATGGGGCGCTTCTTATAGGTCTGGCAGTGGTCCTTAAAGAAGTCCTTCAAAAAGTAGGCGCGGATTACCTCGCGCGAGGTACCCTTGCCGCCGAGTGCCTCGGCAATAAAGGCCAGGTTCTGCTCAAGCGTCTCCTCGCCGTACACAGTGCGCACAAAGTCGATAAAGTAGCGCACGATGTCGTCGTCAAAGTACTCGTCGTCGGTGATGGGCAGCACGTTGTCGCTATCGGGCATAAAGGTCACATGCATGGGATCGGGCATCTTGGCCAGATAGTCATCGACCGTGACGGCCTGATCGGCCAGAATCAGCCCGTCCACATCCAGTGAATAGCGGCCAAACATGCAGCCCACGGCATAGCTTATAAGCGAGGTGATCTCGTCACGCTTGGTGCGCACGTATTTGTTGCCCTTATAGCTCTCGGGAATCTCGTCGGCGGTATCAAAGATGCGCGCCACCGAAACGTACTTATCCTCAACCTCGATGGGCACCTCCCCCTCCATGTTGTAAATCTTGGCAAAGATTCGGTTGAGCTCTTCCTCGTTAGTGCGAAGCTGCTCAAAGCGAGCATTAACCTCGGCCTTACGGGCCTCGTATTTATTGGCCAAAAGCGTTGCCATTGTGCTGCCTTCCGTTTCCATGGTCTTGCAATTAATCGGTCACCGTAAAGGAATCAGGCTCGAAGCTCAGCCCTATGCGCCGCGCGGCACCGGCGCATCTCTTGCTCGAAAGCAGCTGATTCATCTTAATTGCGCGATATGAAATCGCTCTCCTATCCAATGGAAGCTTTCAAATCGACTTCATGCCACACGTATTTGCCAAACACTCCCAATGCTGGACTAAACTCAAATGCGCTTTCTCGAGATTCGCCCCCTTCCGAAATTACAAGGAGCAATCGAGATCCCCCCAACAGATCGCGAGCGTTCCCACAGCGACAAATCGCATGGTAATCTTGCGAACCGACTGTCTTCTCGGTAATCAAAAATGAAAGCGTCGCTAAACCAGATGATGGATCAAAATAAGGGGTATTATGAGCGGATACATTGCACACGTGCGGCTCCCCGCACATTATTAAATCGAGCTGCAAAACCGCATCCGCTATCGCAGAGTCCTCTGACCTTTCCTGCTCAACGCACTTCAGCTCAATGCATATTTCCCTAGTCTCACCACGCAGAAAACGATCAACCGCCTGTCGGTCGTAATTTTGAGGTTCATAAATACAACAATTAGACATGGTTATTACCTTTCGAAACTACAGCCTCCTTGCGGAAGCAGCTTATCTTTGGATAATTTGATCTATTGCACTTCCGGCAATAATACCCACGGCATCGGCAGTCCACTTCAGCGCCGTAGGCGTCTCTTTTAAAGCCTTGTCATGCCGACCGCGGCCAATCAAAGCAAGGCCCTTTTTCGTTATTTGTAAGCCAACGCTTTCTTGTGAAAACGCCAAATAATCGGCATCTTTCAACGACTGAATGCACCCAGCAACATCGACTGCCGGAATACCCCAAGCAGAAACGTCGATTTCGGAAATACGCTCGTTTTCAAGCTCGATAATCTGCCACAGCAGCTCCCTAATGATGTATGCATCTATAGGACGCTTCGCATCACAGGGGATGATCCACCTGAATGGGAAGGAGGTTTCTTTTACCGCACCAGAAATCAAATCAGCCCTACACCAGGCGGAAACATCTCGTTTATCGGCGTTCCACTTTTCAGCACACTCCGCTGTAGTTCGTTTCGTCTCTTCGACAAGTTTGTAGGATTTGGCCACAATGCTCACCTACAACAGCGGATGACGTTTGAAATCCCAAGAGGTTTCAAACGAGTCCCAGTCAATCTTCGAAATATCTGACGATTCGGCAACGATTCCACTCACTATGCTCACCGATTTCGGGTCGCCTTCAACATAGGGGGCCGAAGCTATATCAGACACCTGCATATTCATCGTTGGATTCTGCGCCGAAAGACACAGAGCAGAAAGAGAGCTGTTCAACAGGCCCAATATATAATTGAATTGTGGCTCCTTCGGAAAACAACAATGTGCCGCAATGTCATAAAAAGAATCTTCAGGAGCAGACCTGAAGCCAGGTCTTCCCGATGTCAGCATTGTGCATGTAATCTTAGGCTTTCGCAGCATTTCGAGCGGTAAAACGCGGGCATGAGGTTGCTCGAGGATGTAATTCGGATCATTGTTGTAGAAAAGCAAATACTCTAGATTGCCGTTCCATTTTCGATATTTACCTCCCTTAAGGTATTTAATCCACTTATGGTTCGAATCGTTTTGAGTCGGTGACCAATCTGTTTCCCACCACAAACGTAGAAACTTTTCGTTATTCGAAGTTTGCATCCCGACTTTAGGATGGGCCACCTCGTCAATAAATCGTCCGGAGGAATAAGCCTCCAATAGCCCATCCCCCAACCAGCAGGCTATGGGGGTGCCGGGGATCTGCTTGAAGGTGTTGGCGTTACGGCGGTAGAACCAGCCGCAGTCGGGGTTTTGGATGGCCTCCAGCGCCTTGGGAGCCTGAACCGCGGGACCAGTAAAATCGGCAAGACGAACGTATCCGCCCTTATAGCCATCGATATGCGAATTGTGATAGGTAAATGTACAGATAGGCACGGTTGCCCCTGCAAAGCCAGAATACTCGAGCTGAATTAGCGTGGTTAGAGTCTTGTCATCAATAAGCCTATTTCGAAGCTTCTCGTAGCTACCGATAAACATCCAAACAAACGGAGTCATCATTCCGACTTCGCCGTGCTCGCCAGCAAAGTCCATAATGCGCACGATGAACGAAGAGAACAGGTCGCTCTTCACGTCGGGGTAGTTTTTCTTGACCCACTTGCTCATGAAGGGGTTAAAGCTGCTGCTGCCCATATATGGAGGATTCGCCACGGTGCAGGTAAAACGACGGGACAGCTTCTCGCAGATGGCGGCAGCGCTTTCGAGCTTAGTTTCGGTCGTAGCGGCAAAAAGATCGTCGGAACAGCTCGCAGCGACAGCCTTGAGCTCGTCGATCTCGTCCTCTGAAGGATTGAGCAGCGAGCCGATCTCGCCCAAATGACTCAGCTCCTCGGCGAGCTTCTTGTTACCCGGCAGCTCGTCCTCCCCTAGCGGGATGCTCGAGAGCACGGTAACGTCGGCGCGAACGCCACGCCTAAAGAAGCGACGGTCGTGCTCGCGGGCGCACATGGCAAGCGCCAGCTCCGCGATCTGTGCCGCACGCGGATCGATTTCCATACCTGCAAGGTTTTTAGTAAGAATGAGCTCGGGAATCTCGCGCTCGCGGTAGCCGCGCTCCTCGTACATGGCAAAGAGCAGCTCAAACGCATAAACCAGGATATGGCCCGAGCCGCATGCGGGGTCGCAGAGGGTTATATCCTCGGGGCTCGAGATGTGGATGAAATCCTCGTGCTCAGCATCGGGCTCGATGTAATACTCCATGCGCTGGCGTAGCGAACTCCCCGGATTGTTGAGCATCCACAGACGGCCGAGCGAGTTCTCGACCATATAGCGCACAATCCACTCGGGGGTGAAGAGCTGCGTGGCAGGTGCTATGTCCGCCGCCGCTGCCTTGCGCTTGGACTTGAAAAACTCGTCTTTAACGTCGGCATTGTAGTACTGATACATCCAGCCCAGAACGGTCACGCCCTCGCGCCAGTCCTCGTCAGTGAGGACGGCATTGAGTTTGCCCACCACGCCGTCTGCCATCATGAGGCCCTGGGGCAACAGCAGCTCCATGGCTCCGCCCACGCGTTCAAAGACGCCCGGCAGGCAATCGGCAAGCTCCTCGCACTGAGCAACAAACAGGTAGCGCCACAACGGTTCATCCAAGCCCGCCATCTTGAGCTCGGCTATGTGATCGGCATCGGCCGTCGTTATTTCCACATCCAGTGCGTTCTCCACGGCCTCGCTGCCATGGCTGCCGTCCGCACGACTTAGCATGCGCATACGGCTGGGAAGCCATCCGCGTGCATCCATGAAGCGAATGGCCACGATGCGGTTGAACCAGGTGTAGGCCGCACGGTCGCGCAGCGCCTCGTGACCCACCTCTGCCTGCATGCGCAGCAGTTCGTCGCGTTGCTCAATCTCAGCCGGACTTAGGGGCAGGCCGCTGACGGTCTCGGACCCAACGGGTGCGGGTGCAGGTTCGGTGATGCCGTAGCGCACCATTTGCGCCTCCACGCCTTTGATGAGCTCCGTACGGGCCCAGGTGCAGAAGCTCTTAAGAGCAGAATCGTTCATGGTTGATGAGCCTTTCTAAACGCCATAAGCCACCGGTGCGCGCTTTGGCACCGGTGGCTCCGCGGGTTAGTTGATACGGATCTCGTCGTTTGCAGCGAGCGCCTGCATAAGGCGGGAGCGCAGGTCGTCCACGTAGCGCTCCACGTCCTCTGCGGACAAGAGACGACTCGGCTTGGCCAGATCGGCGCGGCGCACAGTCTTGATCTTGCGCTGGGGCACGGGTGCAGGCGTGGGCGCTGACGACGCAACGGCCTTGTTGGAGATCTTCTTGACCACCTCACCCGTACTCGTGACCTCAGTGGTGCGGCGCTCGTTGTCCATACGCACGCGGGCCTCATCCACAGCGTCGTACATCTCGTTGGCCGCCGCACTGAGCCAGTTGCCCCAGTTAGTTGCAACAACGCTCAGTTCGTTGAGACTTTGAGCGCTGTGGGCACGGTTTTTGAACGACTCATATTTGGTGCCGGCGTCCGCTATGGCATCCTTGGCCTGATTGACAAAGCCCTTTTGACTCTCGGCCTGCGCCCGCAGGTCTTGCAGATCGCTCTCGATGCGGCACAAAAACTCATTGCGGCGGATGCCCAGCAGCTTTTTCATGTCGTCCTCGACGGGATCCATAAGCGGCTGCAGGTCTTTAATGCGGCCGTAGGGCTTGGGATCTTTGAGGATCTCGCGCACCTTTGCCACGTTCTCCACCGCGCTGGGAATGTCATCGGAGGCATACTCGATACCCTCGGTGCTGTTCAAGAAATCCCTGGCGTGGTCAAACGCTGTTCGTTGATTGGACTCGAAGAACTCAACCACCTTGTCAAAGTCTTCCTTGGCATCGAGCAAACGCTCCTCATGCTTGGTGAACGTGGTCAAGAACGCCTCGGCCTCGTTCTGGTCCTTAAGGACGTCGGCCACCTCCGAGCGCATCTTCTCGCACTCGTCCTCACCGGGATACGGGTAGGCCGGCTTGATGCCCGTGTAGTAGTCGCGTGCCATGGCGAGACACGCCTCGCGCAAGCCCTCAAGGCGCTCTTTGAGCTCGGCCACGAGCTTATCCTCGTTGGAGGGCACGGTGTTGAGATCAAACAGGCCACACATGAGTTCGCCCGCGGCGCGTAGCAACCGGTCGCTCATGCGCATGCGCAAGCGCACCTGGGCCTTATCGGCATCCTTGCGCAGGAGCGCCACCATGCGGCTGTCGTTAGCTTGAACCGTCTGGCCGCCAAACAGCACCTGCGCGCGCTGCTCCACCACAAGCTGCGCCACCACATTTGCGATGTCGACCTCGCGCCAGCCAAAGGGCCTTTGCTGGTACTGGCGCTGGATATCGCCCATAGCGGTATCCAGATGGCGCTGGTGCTGCACTTTGAGGTAGTCCTCGACCTCCTTGAGCGCACGCGTGTTACCCGCGTTCATGCCAGCGAGCCCCGCTTGAACGTTACCCGCCAGAGTGGAGCGGATATCGGAATCGCTCGTGACCGGCGCGCCGATATAGCCGGCCTTTTCAAAGACCACATCGCACAGCTGCGCCAGCACCTGCTCAAAGACCTGGGCGGGCTTGGCAGCACGGATCTCAATCATGCGCCCGTTGACGGCGCATCGTGCATGGAGCACCGCCTCAGCCAAAAGGGCGTCAGCCTCTTTCTCGTTAAAGTCCTTCTCGCGCATTTTGGCCTCGACGATCTGGCGGGTACTCAGCGGTAGCTCCTGCAGGTTGCGCGTCTGGGCGTACATGCGAATCTTAGCGGCGTTGACGAGTGGGGCCCAATAATCCACCTCGTCGCTCAAGGCCACGATGGCCTTATCCACGGATTTCAATGCCAGCTCGGCATCGTCCGCACGGCCCAGATCGCTGGCCATGGTCACCACTGATAGTTCCATGCCGCCCATGTTGGATCCATGAATCGAGCCATCCACGTAGCGGTCAAAGGGGAAGTCGTTGGTCCCGCGGTTGAGTTTGCGCGCAGTGTAGATGCTTTCGAACAGGCGCTTCTTGATGTACTCAATCACCTTCGCGTTGTCGATCGGGGTGCGTGCGATCTCCTGCGCTATCTCCTGCTCCTCGTCGGTGAGGAAGCTATAGGTATCGCCCTGGCGTGCCACGTAGCTCTCGCGCTCCAAGCGGGCGAGAGATTCCTTGACGCGGTCCTTAAGGGCGCGCTTATCCACGTCCAGGCTATCGATCATAAGGATGGAGATGTTCTCGACCGTGGCCTTGACGTAGCCGATGTAGCGGATCAAGTACAGGAGCTTAAGCACCCGGACATCGTAGCTCTCAAGACCCTCTGCGTTTTCAGCCGCGCGCTCCGCACAGACGACGACCTGATTGATGCCGTGCTCCAAATCCTTGGAGATTGTGTCGAAGAAGCGCCAGAACGGCACGAGTGCACCAGTCTGGTCATGCTGGATGGCCTGAGCGCTCTCCTGAAACGCGCTCAGCATGGAGCGCTCACCCGTGGACATGTGCTTGGCCTTAACACCGTGCTTGCGTACCTCGGTCATCACGTCGGGCAGAAGCTTAAACTGGTAGCCCACAAACGGGTAGCTGGCCACAAAATCCTTGGAGTTGGCGAAGCCGGCAAGGTCGGAGCGCGAGCCACCCTCAAAGGTAAAGTTGTTTTTGAGGACGGCGGCGTCTTGCTCGTAGACCTGTGCAAGCATATCGGCCGCCGGCGCGGTCTTCTCGAGCATACGGCGCTGGATGACCTCGTCCACGCTGGAGCTGGAGAGCGAAAGGCGGGTATTGAAGCGGCCTTGGATCTTTGAAAAGTCGTTGCCCACGGGCAGGCTCAGGTTGTCGATGGCCTCCTGGCTCGTGACCATCACCCACACGCGGCCACCGCAGGCGGCACCCAGCTCCTCGACGATGGTCTGAAGACTCAACATAAGGCTTGGATCCCGGTCGTTTGTAATAAACTGACCCACCTCGTCGACCATAAAGAGCAGACGGTAGTTGCCGCCGTGGGCCGCTGCCTGAGCGTCTACATAGTCCTTGACCTTTTTGGCAAAGACATCGGGGGCCAAAACCTCGTCCTCAGAACCCTCAAGCCAGTTCCATGCGGCCTTTTCGCTCATGCCGAGCACGCTCTGCAGCACCTCGACGACGTCGTCCTCAAAGTAGCTGTAGGTGTCGCGGGTCTGGAGCCAGGACTCGCCGTTGACGCGCTCAAAGGCCTCGCGGAACTCCTGGGTCTTGCCCAGGGAATCGATGTAGTCCTCGAGCTTTGCAAGCTTGAGGTCCTCGCCGTAGAAGCCGCGCGCCTCGTAGAACATGCGCTCAAAGCCGCGAAGCAGCGCCGTGGGAGCCGTATCACCCTGTTTCCACTGGCCCGCCTTGCTATCGATGTTAAAGAGGATGGCCTGCGTGGGCACCGAGCACGCGCGCTCCATGGCAGCCGCGACCATGGGGTCGACGATTTTGCCGTCAAAGTAGCGGATGGCGCTCTTACCACCGATCTGGCGATTCTCGAGCAGGTAGCTCAGCATCTTGAGGAAGTGCGATTTACCGGAACCGAAGAAACCACTGATCCACACGCCGATCTTGTCGGTGCGCGCATCGATGGCATCGCCGTAGGCCTTGAAGAACGTGGCAAAGTGCCTCTGCAACTCGCGCGTCACCACGTACTCGTCAAGCTCCTGGCGGATGGACCCATCTTTTGAATCCTGGACCTTGACCACGCCGTTGATGGAGCGGTTGATGTCTTTTGCAAAGAGGTCGCGAATGATCGTGTTGTCCATGGGTGCTCCTTTGGGTTTGGGAACGTTATGGCAAAGGGTTGTTACCGGCGGCTGGGACTTGCCTGCGGGGAGCCGCGCTTACGAGATATCGATGGCGCGGTAGTAGTTGTCGGCCGGCAGACGGTTAAAGAGCTGGAAAGAAGAGCCGTTGAAACTGCCCGGATAGGCAGCGATCACAGGCACCTCATCAAAATCCGCAAGCATGCAGTGGAGAAGCGTGTGCATGCGAAAGAACGGGAAGACCTCGCCCGCGCCGGTGAGGAGAACGACGTCTCCAGGCGCGTGCGGCTCGGTCTGCTCAAGGATGTACGCGGCAACTTTCTCGGGCGAGGCGAACTTGGCCACGTCCTCGAGCACGCGCTGGGTACCGCGGCGCTCCTCTTGGCGTGGGATGGCCTTAAGGACACGGCGCTTTTCGAGAATTGCCAGCACGGCGTCGTAGAGGTTCACGACCTTGAGCGTGCACGGAAGCTTGCCGGCCTCGGCATCGCGTGAAAGGGTGTCAAATAATGCACGCGCCTCAAACTCCAGCGCGGGGTCATAGCAAAAAGTGTGGAAGCCGATCTCATTGCCTATGCCCTTGTTGGCCAAAAAGTCCTCGCTGCACAGGCACTCGCGCAGAAGCTGCGCACGGCGCTCAAATTCCTGACAGGCGCGCTCGGAGCGGGCATGCGCCGCCGCGACGCTCTTACGGGAATGGATGCCGATATTGGTGGTGAGATCGGTCACCGGGGTGATAGCAGGTTCGGCGGCGCTGTTGACGGGAGCCACGCTACATCACCACCCTGCCGGTAAGGGCCGCGATAAGCGACTGCTCGCCCAGCTGGACCAAGGCTCGCTCGACATCGGAATCGAGGAAGAGTGGTGACAGGCGCTCGGACTCCGGGCCTTGGCCCTCGCCGATAAGGCCGGCATGGCGGAGCGTCTGGCGGAGCGAGCCCTTAATGCGCTTGACCGTGGCCTCAGTCCAGCGGGCCGCGTCCGGATACTCCGTGGTAAAGCGCGTCATAAAGGCGTTGAGGTCAACCGCCGTAAAGGCATAATCAAAGTTTTGAAGGCGCTCCCCCACCTCAACGAGCACGAGCTCGCGCACGATGTCGTAGCGGCAGATCATGCTGTAGAAGATGGCCTGGTCCGCCTGCGTGGGGGCGCCGGATGCCATGAGGCTGGTTAGGGATGACGCAGCCTCGACGGCGGTATTGGGGTCGATGCCGCGCGCGGCGCATACGGCGTCCGTGGGCACCATGGCGTCGAGGCGGCGAAGGCACACGGTTGCGCGGTTGGCGACCATGCGCTCCGTGGGATATTGAAAGAGGTTCTCGCTCTTTACGCGTACAATGACCTGCTCGTCGCTTGTGCCCTGCATACGCAGGGCAGCGACGATGCGCATCTCATGCGGGAGGAATTGCTCGCGGGTGAGCACCCATTACAGTCTGAAGTGGGCCACCGATAAATTTCGATGGCGAGCATTCGGCGC
>CAJLRY010000020.1:0-40696 GCA_905209215.1 Coriobacteriaceae bacterium
CGCAACGCGTTGCGCTGAGTCCTGAGGCTGTTGCAATGAAAATGAGAATCAAGGCTCCGACATCAGCTACCAGTCCGCGCGCAAGGAGGCGCGCGAGACGGCCTTCACCGTGATGAGCTCGCTGTTCAACTACTTCCCGGCGGACTCACACGTGCAGCTCCAGGTCGTGAACGCGCCCATCCCTGCCGACGAGGTCGGCCGCAAGGTCTTCTTCGAGCCCGGGGAGCGCGCCACCTCCGGGCTCGCCGAAGAGTACAACCGGATCCTCAACGACAAGATGCGCGAGGGCGTCTCGAACCTCGTGCGCCACCGCTACCTGACCTACGCCGTGGGCGCCGACGACGTCGACGCCGCGGTGCCCAAGCTCGCGCGCATCCGGGGCGACGTGGAGCAGACGCTCGCGCGCATACGCTGCTCGTCGCGCGCCCTCGACGGCGCCGAGAGGCTCGAACTTTTGCAGGGGCAGCTGCGCCCGGGGTCGCGCTTCGAGTTCTCCTGGGACAAATTGTCCCCGACGTCGGGCGCGCGCACGAAGGACTTCGTCATGCCCTCCACGCTCGACTTCAAGCCCGAGGGCAGGTCGGACTGCTTCCGCAGCGACGGGCGCTACGGCGCGGTGCTCGCGGTGCGCAGCTTCGGGTCGGTCATCGAGGAGACCTACCTCGCCTCCATCATCGACCTGCCGCTGCCGCTCAACGTGACGCTGCACGTGCAGCCCATCGCGCAGAGCGAGGCGCTCGCGCTCGTGAAGCGCCAGATCGACTGGATGGACAAGGAGATCATCGACGAGCAGATGAGCGCCGTGAAGAAGGGCTACGACTACCAGATCCTGCCGCCCGAGCTGCGCTTCTCGAAGGAGGAGGCCGAGGAGCTGCTCGACTTCCTGCGCAACAAGTCCGAGCGCCTGTTCGTCTACACGGGCCTCGTCTACACCTGGGCCGACAGCCTCGAGGAGCTCGACCGCCGCGTCCAGCAGGTGACGAGCGTCGCGCAGGGCTGCACGATCGGCCTCGAGCCGCTCCACTTCCGGCAGCGCCAGGCTCTCAACTCGGTGCTCCCGCTCGGGGACAACCACGTCACCGTGAGCCGCTACCTCACCACGGGGCAGATGGCTATGCAGATGCCCTTCGCGAGCCAGAGCCTCGACGAGGCGGGCGGAGGCTACTACGGGCAGTCCAAGGAGAGCGGGAACCTGGTGCTGTGCGACCGCAAGCGCCTGGCGAGCCCCATGGGCTTCGTGTGCGGCAAGCCCGGCTCGGGCAAGAGCTTCTCGGTGAAGCGCGAGATAACCAACACCGTTCTCGCGCACCCCGAGGACGAGGTCGTGATCTTCGACCCGGCCGGCGAGTACGGCAACCTCGTCGGCGCGCTCGGCGGCGCGAACGTCGAGCTCGCCCCGGGATGCTCGGCGGTGCTCAACCCCCTCGACACCGCCGACGTCGCGGACCGCGCCGACGCCGCCAAGCTCGCGTACAAGACCGACGCGGTGCTCGCGCTCTCGAGCGCGCTCATGGCCGAGGGCCGCGAGGGCCTGCCTGAGCGCGACCGCTCGATCATCGCCCGCTGCGTCGGCGAGGCGTACCGGGAGTGCGCGAGGGACGGCCGCCTGCCCACGCTCGGCGACTTCCACGCGGCGCTGCTCGCTCAGCCCGAGCCCGAGGCCGCCGACATCGCGCTGCGCTACGAGCGCTACGTGAAGGGCGCGTTCTCCTTCTTCAACGGCCAGAGCAACGTGGCGCTCGACAACCGCATCACCAACATCGACATGCACGGCCTCGGCCAGAACATGCGCGTGTTCGGCATGATCACGGCGCTCGAGATGGTGCGCAACCGCGTGATGGTAACGCCGCCGCGCCCCAACTACACCTGGCTCTACATCGACGAGGTGCAGAGCCTCTTCGCGCACCCGACGGTGGTCGAGTACTTCGCCCGCCTGTGGCGCGAGGGGCGCAAGTTCGGCCTCATCTGCACCGGCATCAGCCAGAACACGAGCCACATGCTGGCCAACGCCGAGGCCCGCGACATGGTGCTCAACTCCGAGTTCTTCCTGCTGCACAAGCAGTCCACCGCCGACCTCGACGCATGGGCGGAGATGCTCCAGCTCTCCGCCACGGAGCGCGGCTACATCGGCGACGCCGTCAAGCCCGGCGAGGGGCTGCTCATCAGCGCCGGGATCCGCGTGCCCATCACCGACGACTTCCCGAAAGGCTCGCTCTACGACCTGTGGAACACCAAGCCCGCAGAGGTCGCCGAGCGCGAGATGCGCCGGGCGGCGCGAGAGGCGGAGGAATAGGAATGGCCGGCCCGAGCGAGGGCGGCGGGATGCTCGAGGTGGTCGGGGCGCAGCGCCGCGACGTGCTCACCGCGGGCGACGTCGCGGAGACCGAGCGCGACGCCCTGGGAAACGTCTCGGAGGGTGCCGGCCCGCTCGACGAGGCGGGAGGCCCCGCCGCAACGGTGAAGGGGCGCCCTTCCAGGCCCGACGCGCGAGAAGGCGGGCTCGGGGACAAATTGTCCCAACCAGCCGGCGACCGGCGTGCGGCGGCCGCGATGCGCTCGCGCGTCGATGCGGCGAAGCTGGCGATCGCCCGGGAGGCCGTCTCCCAGCTCGACGACTCGGAGGAGCTCGAGGGCGCCTCGGGCATGTACGACGCGGGGCGTGCGGCCAAGAAGGCCGCGGGAAGGCTGCGGCAGAGGAAGGCGAAGAAAGCAGCCCAAGGCAGCCGCAAGGCGGCGACCGCCCTCGGCGCCCCAAAGGGAGGCGCGCGCGGCCCCGAGGCAGCCGGCGCGACCGCCCCGGCCAAGCATCAAGCGGCCCAGGCGGCCGCGCAGGCGTCGGGCGAGGCGGCCCGAGCCGCGGGGTCGAAGGGCGCCGCCTCCGCGATCGCGGGCGCGGTCTCGGGCGCGGCGCCCGCCCTGCTCGGGGCGGTGGCCGGCATCGTGGCCTTCGTCGCCTGCGCGCTCGCCGTCGCGCAGCTGCTGAGCGCGCTGTTCGGCTTCTGGGACGACGCGGCCTCCAAGCAGGGCCTCGAGGGGCTGCCGCCCTACATCACCTACAAGATGGTCGAGGCGGCGCTCGAGTGCCAGGAGGAGTACGGGCACCCGGCGGGCTGCACCATCGCGCAGATCATCCAGGAGTCCGGCCAGGGCGACCGCATGAGCCAGCTCGCAGAGCGCGACCACAACCTCTTCGGCATGAAGTGGTGGTCGGGCTACGCGGGCTGCCCTGAGGTGGCCGGCAAGGCGAACTGGGCCACTAGCGAGGAGTACGTGCCCGGCGAGCACACCCAGATCACGGCGAGCTTCATCCGCTTCACCGGCGACGCCGAGTGCATCCGCTTCCGCAGCAGGGTCTTCCTGCAGGCGGAGCGCTACTCAGGCAACGCCCTCATCCGCGAGGCGATCGAGAGGCACGACTCGGACAGGATGGCCGAGGGGCTCAAGGGCGCCGGCTGGGCGACCGACTCGTCCTACGTCGAGTCCCTGAAGTCGATCATGGCGCAATGGGGCCTCTACAGGTTCGACTCCATGACGGTCGAGGACCTGAAGGACTCGATCGCGAACGGGAACGCGATCGTCGAGGCGGCGTACAGCCAGCTCGGCGTGCCCTACGTGTGGGGAGGCTCGACTCCCGGCAAGGCGCTCGACTGCAGCGGGCTCACGCAGTACTGCTACGCGCAGGCGGGCATCCGCATAAGCCACTACACGGGTTCCCAGTACGAGGAGCTCAGGCGCATACCGCTCTCGGAGGCGAAGCCCGGCGACATCCTCTACCGCTCGGGCCACGTGGCCATCTACATCGGCGACGACAGGTACATACACGAGCCGCGAACGGGCGACGTGTGCCGCATAGCGAGCGGCATCGGCAGCTTCAGCTGCGCGCTCACCGCGAGATAGGAGAAACCAATGCAGGGAAAGTCAAGGGTCATGGCCGCCGTCGCGGCAGGCGCGCTCACCGTGGCGCTCGGCGCGGGCGCGGCGCGCTGCGCCATCACCCCGCAGGAAAGCCCCCAGGAGCAGGCGCCGTCCGCGATGGCCGGCGCCCCTGAAGGCACTGGCTCGGAGACTGGAAAGGCGACATCGGGCGCCGAGGCGCTCTGGAACACCGCGTGGACGGGCGCCGACGACCCGACCGCCACGCTGCGGATCGTCGAGGGCGCCATGGTGGAGAGCGCGGGCGGCACCGAGCGCGCCTGGTTCTTCTCGGCCGAGGAGCCCTCCGAGGTCGGCGGCGTGCTCAGCGTGCCCATCGACGTCAAGGGAACCGGCGATAAGGCGGGAGGCCTGTCGCTCATCCAGGTCTCGGGCGGCGGGGACGCCCGCACCCTGGCCTGCGACCTCCTGACGCAGGCCTACGTGCCCCAGAGGGCGCAAGGCGGAGCGTTCTCCGTGACCGGCACCGACGACCGCCTCTCCGAGGCGCTGGGCGCAGACGTCGCCGCCATCGAGGAGGCCGTCGCCGGGAAGGCGGCGGAGGTGTCCCCGCAGGCGACGGGAGCCACCTGGGACAAGGAGGTGTGGCTCGACTACGCCGGAAACGTCGCGTCGACGACCTTCACGCTCGACGACCCCGCCTCGACGGTGGTCACCGTGGTTTCGCGCGGCGGCTCGCTGGAGGCGATGTAGCCGTGCGGGCGCTTGAATCGCGACGCCGAAGGGTCTTCGCTGTCTCCGCCGCGACGGCATTCGCCCTCTGCGCGCTCCTGCTCGTCCCCGCGCAGCCGGCATACGCCGACATAGCCGGGGACGTCAACGATTGGCTGTGCGGCCTTCTGCGCGACTGCTGCAACTGGATGTTCAAGGCGCAGACGGGCGTGCTCGGGTCGATCGGCGCGAACGGGATCCTCTCGGCCGACTTCGCGCACATGCTCACGAGCTCGAGCGACCTGACCATGCACGACGTCGCCCGCGGCGTGTGGCAGGTTGCCATCCTGCCGATCGGGTGCGGGGTGCTCGGCCTGGTCTTCACCCTGAAGCTCATCGAGATCTCCCAGCGCATGGACGGCAGCCAGAGCCTTCCCGGCGTCAAGGAGGTCGTTTTCCTTCTCGTGTTCTTCGCCGTGTTCCTGTTCCTCATACAGAACAGCTTCGACCTGATGGCGTCGATCTACGAGGTCTGCGGGCTCGCCATCGACCGAGTCGAGGCGCTCTTCGGCGCCGGAGGCGCGCTCGACCTGCCCGAGGTGTCCGTCGTCACCACCGACGACGACATCCCGTCGCTCATCGCCATGCTCGTCGTGAGCCTCATCAGCTGGGTCGTGGTGCTGGCGGCCTACGTCGTCGCCCTCGTGGTCTGCTGGGCCCGCGCGCTCCAGCTCTACATCATGGCCGCGTTCGCCCCGATCCCGCTGGCGTTCCTCGGCATGGACGCCACGCGCCAGATAGGTCTTGGCTACCTGAAGAGCTTCGGGGCGGTCTGCATCGCCGGCGTCATCATCCTCGTGCTGCTCATATCGTTCCCGCTCGTGCTCGGCGGGCTCACCGGGGCGAACCCCGGGACGGGCACCCCGGCCGACGCGGTCGCGAACGGGCTCACCTACGCGCTGCAGTACCTGGCCATGTGCGTGCTGCTCATCCTGGCTCTCGTGAAAAGCGGCTCCTGGGCGCGCGACATCGTGAGCGGCTTCTAGCGGAAAAGCGAGGAAGGGGGCGGTCGCCATGAGATAGGGGCGCCGCGCCGGGGCACGCGTCCCGGCGGATGAAGACAAGGACCGATTGAAAACGAAAAGGAGGAAAGACATGGAAGAGAGGAAGAACGTGTACCTCTCGCTGCACAAGAGCTTCGTGCGCGAGGGCATCGAGTACACCGACCGCGCGACCGGCGAGGCCAGGACCTTCAACTCGGCGACCCTTCCCAAGGGCACCGTCGTCGACGGCATGGACGTGGGAGGCTACGAGTTCAGCCCCATGTTCGTTAACGAGAGCCGCTTCAAGGGGGCCGACTTCCGGGACATACCGCTGCTCGCGAACCGCGAGGTGTGGCTGAGGAAGACGGTGATGGGCCCGGACGGCCAGCCCGAGCTCGACGAGGGCGGCCGCGCGGTCAAGGACACCGTGAAGGTCATGCCGGCGCAGCTCAAGGAGGCCGTTGACGCAGGGCGCTCGCGCTACCTCGCGGAGCGCGCCGAGCACGCCCGCCAGGCGAGCCGCGCTGCCGAGCACGAGGCGCCCCGTGCACAGCGAAGCGTCGAGAGATAGGGAGGCGGAAAGATGAACGCAGCGAAAGACTGCACCCTGCAGGAAAAGCTCCTCCGATGCGCCATGGCGCTCATCCTGGCGGCGGGGGCGCTGCTCGCCTCCGTGGCGGCCTCGCCCGCCTACGCCGCGCCGAGCACGGTAGACGTGTCCATCGGCGGCAAGATCCCCTACGGCGGCTTCGCCACCACGTGGATGAGCGCCGACGGGAACATCGCCTACTGCGCCGAGCCCTCGTCCCCGACGCCCGCGCCGGGCTCCTACTCGACGAGCCCCGTGTCGAGCGGTGACGTGACAGCGGCGATCTGGTACTCGTTCGGCTCTCCCGGCTTCGACGCGTCGATGTTCCCGAGTAGCTGGTACGACGGCGGCGGCTGGGACGACGCGAAGTACGCCGCGGCGAGCCATGTGCTCATCGCCTACGCCTACTCTGGGTCCGAGTCGGCTGCCACGCACGGCACGAGCGCCGAGTTCGCCTCCTGGGCGAAGTCCGAGCTGATCGGCGGGACCTTCGCCAAGATGAAGGCGGGTGCCGGCAAGGTATCCGCCGGGTTCGAGGCGTTCTGCGTCAGGACCGGCGGCGGCTCCCAGACGCTCGTGAGCTTCAGCTGGTCCACGGGCGGAGTCAAGGTCGTCAAAACGGACTCCGAGGCGGGCGCGGAGCCCCAGGGCGACGCCTCGCTCGACGGCGCGAGCTTCTCCGTCGTTAACGAGACCGGCCGCTACGTGCTGGTCGGCGGCAAGTACTACGCCGACGGCGAGGTATGCGCCACGATCAAGACCGCGCCCGAGGACGGGTCGCACGTCGCCGCGACCGGCGCCGACGCACTTCCCGCGGGCAATTACCGCATCGTCGAGTCCGGCGCGCCCGAGGGCTACGACGCCAGCGACGCCTCCGTCACGTTCACCGTGGAGGCCGACGAGGTGCGCGACCTCACGGGCGACCCCGTGACCGACGAGGTCTTCCGCGGCGGCGTGCAGGTGACCAAGTCCGACAAGGAGCTGCAGGCGTCCGAGGCGCTCGCGGGCAGCGGCCACAAGGAGGCGCCTGGCGAGCACCCCGGCCTCGACGGGATCGAGTTCACCGTCACGAACCGCTCGGCGCACAAGGTCCTCGTTGACGGCGAATGGCGCGAGCCGGGCGAAGCCGTGGCCACGCTGACCACCGCATGGAACGACGAGGCCGGCGCCTACACCGCGCAGACCGCGGCCGACGCACTGCCGTACGGAACCTACGACGTGCGGGAGACGGCGACGAACGGGGGCTACCTGCTGACCGACGGCGAGCCCCGCACCTTCGAGGTCCGCACCGGCGGCGAGATCGTGAGCGCCTCCGCGGACGGCGCCGCGCTCGAGTTCCGCGACCAGGTGGTGCGCAACGACCTCGAGCTCTCCAAGAAGAGCGAGTCCG
Organism: Coriobacteriaceae bacterium; assembly: GCA_905209215.1. Lineage (GTDB taxonomy): Bacteria > Actinomycetota > Coriobacteriia > Coriobacteriales > Coriobacteriaceae > Collinsella. Next base: position 7,607 of record CAJLRY010000020.1, read on the forward strand.
ACAACGCCGGCCTCATGGTCCCGTTCGCCATCGAGAACGCGGCCACCGGCGAGACTCACGTGCTGGTTACGGACCGCAACGGCGACGCGTCGACCGCGAGCAGCTGGAACAAGCACTCGAGGGACACCAACGCCAACGACGCCCTGCTCGGCCATGAGGGCCCGATTGCTGTCGCCGACATGGACCCGAAGGCCGGCATCTGGTTCTCGCTCGGCGAGGACGGCTCCTCGGCGCCGGTCGACGACTCGCTGGCGGCCCTGCCGTACGGCGCCTACACCATGACCGAGCTGCGCTGCGATGCCAACGAGGGCCTCGAGCTCATCACGAGGAGCTTCTGGATCGATCGCGACTCGACGGTCGCGAAGGCCGTGTGGATGGGCCTTGACGACCAGGAGGGCCCGCGCATCTCCACCACGGCAAAGGACGGGGCGGACGGCGACAAGGACGTCTCGGCCGACGCCGAGGCCAAGGTCGTCGACGCCGTCGCCTACGAGGGCCTGAAGGCCGGCGAGGAGTACGAGCTCTCGGCCACTCTCGTCGACAAGGCGACCGGCGAGCCCGTGACCGACGCCTCGGGCATGCCCGTGGAGACCAAGGCCGAGTTCGCCCCCGCGCTCTCGACGGGCAGCCAGGACGTAGAGATCTCCTTCGACGCGAGCCTGCTCGGCGGCCGCGACCTGGTCGTGTTCGAGAGCCTACGCAAGGAGGGAGCCGAGGTGGCGTCGCACGCGGACCTCTCCGACGAGGGCCAGACAGTCCACGTCGCCGTCGAGGTGGGCACGCAGGCGGCCGACGCCGCCGACGGCGACCAGGTCATCGAGGCCGGCAAGGCCAAGGTCATCGACACGGTGGCCTACAAGGGCCTCGTCCCCGGCGAGACCTACATCGCCGTGGGCACGCTCATGGACAAGGGCACCGGAGAGCCGTTCCTCGACAAGGACGGCAACGAGGTGACCGCGCGCACGCCCTTCGAGCCCGAGGCGCCCTCCGGCACCGTCGAGGTGACCTTCGAGTTCGACACCGAGGGCCTAGCTGAGGGAGACAAGCTCGTCGTCTTCGAGAAGGTCCTGGACTCCGCCGGCAACGTCGTTGCGACCCACGAGGACATCGACTCCGCCGAGCAGAGCGTCGTCGTGGACAACCCCGACACGCCCGAGGTCCCCGAGGAGCCCTACGCCAAGACCGGGGCCGACGCCCCCGACGGCACCGGCTACGCCGTGGCCGCGGGCATCGCTCTGGCAGCTGCGGCGGGTACGGGCGGAGTGCTTGCGTATCGCAAGCGCAAGGCGGCCGCGAGCAAGGACGAGGCGGCCGAAAAGCCGGAAGAGTAGCGGCAGCGCATCGATACCGAACCGGAGGCCCTGGGCGCTCGCCCGGGGCCTCCCCTGCGAACGGGGGAGGACATGGACAAAGGGAAAGCCGCCACGGCGCTCGCCGTCGCCGTGGCGTTGCTGGCGCTTGCGGCGCTCGCCGTCTTGCCGCAGCCCGAGAGGAACCCATACGTGGTGCACGAGGTGCCCGCTGCGGAAGAGGACGCGGAAATGGAGGCTCAAGAGACGGGAGGCGGAATCGACTGGGACGTCCTTCCCGCCTCCGTCGTCGCATGGGTGCGCGTGCCGGGCACGACCGTCGACTACCCGATCGTCCAGGGCCGGTCGGAATCGCCCGACTTCTACCTCACGCACGATGCTAACGGCGAGCGCTCCGCATGGGGCGCTCCCTACATCGACGCAGGCTGCGCGCAGGGAGCCGAAAGCCCGCTCGTCATCGTGTACGGGCACCACATGTCCGACGGCACCATGTTCGCGCCGCTCGCGCAATACTCGTCGCGCGGTTTCGCCGAGGGGCACCGCACCATCCAGGTCTTCACCCGCGAGAAGGCGATCGAGCTCGAGGTCTTCGCGGCTGACGTGGTGGACGCGAGCTCGGAGGGCAAGCGGACCGACTTCGCAGACGCGGCGGCGCTCGACTCCTATCTCGGGGACAAATTGTCCCGATGCGAGGTCGTCCTGGAAGAGCCGAAAGACGTCGCCCAAGCCTGGGCCTTCGTCACCTGCAGCTACCAGACGAGCAACTCCCGCACCGTCGTCTACGCGAAGGAGGTGGAAGGATGGGATTCGCGCCCTTCGGAATAGGGCTCCTCATGGGGCTCCTCACGCTCACGGCCTACGCCTGCTGCGCAGCCGGCGACGACGACCGGGACTAGCCGTGGGAAATCGAAATCGCAACCAAGCAGAACGATCAAGCCCCTCGCTCCGATGGTCGGACGAGGGGCTTGCGCATGGTGGGGTAATCTAAGGTCATGGACAGAAAGGGAGGTTGGACATGGCGATCATCGACTGGGAAGCGGCACGCCGCCGAGACGGATACGGGCCCGAACCCGTCGACGCCATCCCGGAATGCGACCGGAACGGCTCCTCACCGAAGGCCCTGGCGGCTTGGGACGCCATAAGCGACGAGGAAAAGCGAATCCTGCTCAACAACGCCTGGTGCCGCGACTGCCACGACGCCAATGCATCGTTCGCTCCCGGCTACACGCTGCGCGCCGACAAGTTTGGAATCGTGATCGAGGGCAATTGCGCGAAATGCGGCTGCGCCGTCGCCCGGTGTAGCTACTAGGTGCCATCCGAGCTCAGGGGGCAAGCGGGACGACTTCGCCGACGCGGTGGAGCTCAACGCCCACCACGGGGACAAATTGTCCCAGACGAGCAACTCCCGCGCCGTCGTCTTTGCCGCATACTCAGCTGACAACTGAATCTAGTGTCCATAATGCTGTACACCGACGACGCTTTTCGCGCAGATAATGACCGGTGGTTAAATCGCCGATAGGGACCAAATCCATTGGCGGGATAATGTCCTCAGATTGCAAATGGAGAAAGGCAGGGACGATGGGCTTCTTCGATAAAGGCTTCGACCCAATAAAAGAGGCGCAGAAGGCTGCGGCCGCTGCAGGAAAAGAAATCGCAAGCGCTGCCGAACAGGCATCGAATGCCGCTCAAAGCGCCGCCGATCAGACGGGACAGGCCATCGGGGACATTGCAGGCAAAGCAAAAGGTGCCGTTCAGAGCATTGGGGATGCGATCAAGAACGGTCCAGAGCCGAAGAACTTCAAATACAACACTGAGTTTGTCGATGAGCAAGACGCTGACGCATCGACCCAATCTCAAGGTCCAGCTCCCGAACATATGGCGAAAATGCTCGGCGGTGTAGCTGAAGGAGCCGCAAATGCCGCGAGCGCTGCGGCCGCCGGTGCTCAAGGCGCTGTCGCCGCCGTCGCAGGCAAAGCGGGAGAAATCGCCGATGGGATCAAGCAAGGCGTCGAGAATGCAAGGGCGAAAGAACCAGATGAGTACGAGCTCGCCGTCATCGAATACAACCAAACCTATACAGATCTTGAGTCGGGAGGGATCGAACTCTACCAGTCCAGGCTGAGGAGCATCGACCTGCTGGACCTCATTACCGACCTGGTGAACTCAATCGCGAACACGCCGAAGTCGTTCGTGGAGGATATCGAGGAGGTGTCCCACAAGAAGCGAAGCTTCAAGGAGTCGGAGTCCTTCGCCCGCGAAGAGCTGGACTCGGCGCGGAAATCGGCTGCCAGCGCCGGCGCCGGCGTCGCAGCGGGCATGGCCGTTGCCAGCATAGCCCCATCCGCCGCCATGTGGGTTGCCACAACTTTCGGCACCGCCTCCACGGGCGCCGCGATCTCCACGCTGTCGGGCGCTGCTGCGACGAACGCGGCGATGGCCTGGCTCGGCGGAGGCGCATTAGCCGCCGGAGGAGGCGGGATGGCCGCCGGCAGCGCTTTCCTGGCAATGGCCGGCCCCATCGGATGGGGCGTCGCAGGCGCCACGTTGCTGACCTCCATCGCGCTTTTCGTGAAAAAACAGCACAAGATCGCTGAGGAAAAGCACGAGGAGCTCTTGTCGGTAAAGAGAAACACCGAGGCTCTTAGGGAGACGTCCGCAGCGATTGGGGCGCTCAGGACAAAGACCGACGCCCTTCGCGAAGAGCTATCCGGGTCCTTCATGTCCTCATGCCGCCTGCATGGCGCCGACTACCTTTCCATCTCCGACGACGAGAAACTGGCCCTGGGCTCCTTGGTAAACAACGCGAAGTCCCTGGGCAGCCTCATCGTCGAGAGGGTGGCCACCCGGGACGGTGAATAGCCATGAAAGCAGAAAAGGTACTCAAGAGCTCACAGGAGCAGGCCGTCGCCGCATGGATCGGCTTGATCAACCAGATGAGAATCGACGACCTAATCGAGAATCTCAACCGTCAAGACCAGAACCTCGATTCCGCAATGGAGTCCATGAACTGGGCGCTCGGGAAGATCGAGGACCTCGTCGTTGCGAACAGAGGCGGCAACAAGGGCGTCCATGGGTTCATCGCCGAGGTGGCCGAATGCGGGTTGGAGAACGCGCAGAGCCTCGTCCATGGCGATAAACCCGCAATGGAATGGGTTAATGACAACGGACCCGCCGACCTTTTGCGCAACGGCGTCGAGATACAGGTCAAGTTCGTGAACGCCGGCGGCAAGTTCTCCCTGGACGCCGTGGCCGCCCATTTGCAGAAGTACCCCGATTTCCTCGACAAAGACGGCATCTACCAGATTCCGAAGGACCATCTCGACGCGGTGCGCTCCCTGTACGAGATGCCAAAGGAGGAAGCGGCCAAGCTGGCGTCCTCGACCGGCGGCCCGTCCTACTCAACCTGGAAGAGCATCCATGAGTTCTTCGACTCAAGCGGGTTCAGCATCGATGACCTTGAGGCCTCTAAATTCGAGTACTCGGAGGTCCAGAAAAACGCTATCGCCGACAAGATGGCCGAGGAGAAGAGCAGGCTCGCAGACGAGAGCGAGCGAATAAAGAGAGACATCTACGAGGAACACAAGCCCACGCCCCAAGAGGGCGCGAAGGCCGCAGCGGCTGGCGCCGTTCTGGAAGCGGGAACGGCATTCGCCATTTCAATGAAGCGTCATCTCAAGAACGGAAAGCGCATCGGCGACTTGACCCAGGACGACTGGGAGGAAATCGCAAAAGATTCCGGCATGGGACTCGTCAAGGGCGGGGTTCGCGGTGGAGCTGTTTATTGGTTGAACAACTACACGGCTACGCCCTCGTCTGTTGCAAGCGCGCTGGTCACGGCATCATTCGGCGTCGCAGAATGCGCTTACAGGTTCCGCAGCGGCGAGCTTACGGAGATCGAGTTTATAGAAAGCTCAGAAATCGCGTGCCTCGATGCGTCTGTGAGCGCGTTCTCGAGCTTCGTGGGTCAGGCCATCATTCCGGTCCCGGTTCTGGGCGCCCTCGTCGGAAACGCCGTAGGCACGACCGTGTACGAATTGGGAAAGGATTTCTATAACAAACGAGAGGCGGAGCTGCTCGCGCGCTATGCCCAGGAATTGAAGGTCCTCGATACTGAGCTCGATGGCGAATACGCCGCATGCATCAGCGGCCTTCGTGAGAATATGAGCGCATACATCAGCCTTCTCGAGAAGGCTTTCTCCCCGAATGTCGCAATGGCTTTTTCCGGCTCCGTTGAGTTGGCGGCAAGCCTTAACGTCCCGGACGGCGAAATCCTGCACACGCGCGAGGAAGTCGATGATTTCTTCCTGAATTAGAATCAGCCAGGTTAAAGAAACGACGGCCGAGCGATACTCGATCGCTCGGCCGTTTGCCGTCTAGAACGGATGAATCTCCTGCACTACCATCATGCTCGCAACAGCGAATGCTTGCCTAGGCAGGCAAACAACAATCGCCTACATCACCCACTTAAACACGGCGCGGAACAGCCAGACGAAAAAGCCCAGCGTGACCTTCAGCGCCGCCATGAGGAACCTACCAAGCCTCTTCATCGACGTCACCCCAATCTTCCTTTACCTTGCGGGCGCCCTCCTTGGCGCCCTCTTCCTTCTCTTGCGCGAGCAACTTCGCCAGCTCATCCGGCACGCCCGGGACCTCCGCCCTCCCCAGCGCGCGCTGCAGGTCCCTTATCTGCGACTTCAGCGGTTTTGAGGGAGGGCCCACGTGCTCGCGGTAGCAGGCGCCGATCGCGGCCGCGTCGCACAGGAAGCCCCGCACCCGGGCGAACGCCTCGTCGCCGTCGAGCAGGACGCGGCGGGCGCGCCCGAGCTCCGCCTCCGAGGCCAGCATGAAGCGCCAGCCGCGGGACCTGCGCGCGGCCGGGATGCCGTCCGCGGGCGCGTCGGCGCGCCAGTCGTCGCGCACCTGGTGCCAGTTCGCCGTGAGCCAGAGCCCCTTCTCGGGCTCCTCGCGCATCTCGAGCTCGAACTCCGTGAGCATGTTCGCGCCGGAGAACGGCGACCCCTCCGTGAACGAGAGCGTGTCGAACAGCGTCGTCCTGCCGCCCTCGTACTCTATCCTCACCATCATCTCCGGCCCCTCTCCCTGCGCTGCTCGTGCTGGGCCCGCTGCCGCTCGGCGGCGAGGATTCGCTGTTGCTCGTCCTCGCGACGGCCGTCGCGAGAGTTTCCTTCGGCAGCACCGCGCCCGCGATCGTCCCCGTAGCGGGTCTTGAGCGGCATGAGCCCGTTCATCGCCATGTAGGCGCGCGCAGCCTCGAGGCGGCGGTACCCCTCGCCGCCCGCCTGGCCGCGGCGCTCGAGCGTCGCCATCCTGAGCCCGAACTCCTCGATGGACTCGACGTCGAACTTCGCGCAGGTCTCGAGCGCCGAGGAGAGCCTGCTCAGCTCCGAGAGGTCGTTGAGCTCGAGGGCTCGCTCGGCGGCCTCGCGGATGCGCGCGGTGCTCGCGTCCGTGGGACGGTAGGCGCCCTCGCGCTCGAAGCGGCGGCGGAGCATCTCCTTGCCGTAGACGAACCCCAGGCGCTCGCCGCTGACCTTCTTGGACGGCTCCTCGGTGAGGCTGAACACCCAGTCGTCCCGCCGCGCCTTGGCCGAGTTGTCGGCGACGTGCACGCCAAGGGCGTCGAGGATGCCGAGGAACTCCGCCTCGTCGCGCGCCGTGGTCTTGGCGAGCGCGACGCGTGCGCGGATGTCGCCGACCCACGAGTAGCCGCCCGAGCGCATGATCTCCTTCTCGGCCCGGCCCAGGTAGACGTTCCTGCGGCTCCTTGGCCCGCCCGCGCCGGCCCGCCCGCGCGCCTTCGACGGCGATTCGGGCGCCCGGTCGTTGGAGAGCCCCGACAGCCCGCGCTCGCGCGCCATGTCCTGCAGGTCGCGGTTGAGGTCCTCGGGGTGCTGGGTCTGCATGCGGTAGCCGGTGCGGAGGTTGGCGTTGTTCACGACGATGTGCGCGTGCGGTATGCCGCGGGCGTTGTCGTCGTGGTACACGATGGCGATCTCGTGGTCGCCGAAGTGCTTGAGCGCCCACGAGCACGCGAGCTCGCGCAGCGCCGCCAGGTCGATGTCGTCGCCGGGGTCCGGCGACAGCACGAAGTGCTTGAACGTGCGCGCGGGCTTTCCCCTCCATGGGGCGTCCGTGCCGAACGCGGCGCGCGTGGCGTCCATCTCGGCGTCCCAGGCGCAGGCCTCCTTGGCGCCGTCTCCCAACGCGCCGGCGTCGCGCTCGTCGTAGCTCAGGTTGAACAGGTCGCGCGCGAGGGCGCGGCCTCCCTTCTCGAGGTAGCGGCGGATGCCTCCGGTCGAGCCGTGGCCGCTTATCGGCTTCAGGATCGGCATGGCGATCCCTCCACGAGCGAGTCGGCCCCGATGCGCCCGAGCTCCGCCGCCATCTCGCGGGCCGCGGCGTTCACGTCGGCGAGCTCGCGCTCGATCGTCGGGACGCTCTCCGCGACGAGGTCGCGGTCGACGCGCCCGTGGTGCGCGTGGAAGTTGATGAGGTTCATCGCGTGCACGGCCTGGTTGTAGTGGTAGCCCCACTTCGTGAGCTCCCGAGACATCGCCCACAGGGCCCTGCGGTCCACGAGTATGCGGTGCTCGTCTCCCGCGTTGGCCTCCGTCGACAGCGGTATGCGCACGAGGTAGCGCAGGTACTCCGACTTGCTGAGGCCGGCGCGCTCGCACCGCTCGCAGAGCGCGTCGTAGTCGCCTCCCTCCATGCGGAACGTGACGCGGCGCTCCTTGCCTTTGGCGGCGCCGGCTTCCTCTTCCATGGCGGATTCCTTTCCTCGGGCCCGCCGTGCGGCGGGCGCGTCTCTCTAGGGGCGCGGGGGATCCCCCGCAGGCGGCGGCCCGGCCCGGGCGCCGCCTCTGGGACCGGGCCTCGCGAAAGCGGGCTCCCGAACGGCCCGCGGCATGACGGGTCCGAGGCCGCCCGGTCCCCAAGTGCTATGGACGCCCGACGCGATGTCGGACGCCATAGGCTACTTGCTGGATTTCGAGCCTGAGGCCCCTCTGCGGCGCTTTCGGGCATCGGTGCCCGCATCCGCGTACGGCGCGGTCATGATCGCCATCTCGCGCAGCAGCGAGAGGTCGGCCGCGCTCGGGCTCTCGGGCGGGCTCTCGAGGAAGTCGGCGACGAGCCTCGCGGCCTTCGCGATGCGCCCGTCGGGGCCGGCCTGCGCCTTCCCCTCGCTCCTCACGTAGTCGGAGAGCTCCCGCTTGGTGCGCCGCCAGGGCTCCATGGCGGCGTGCATCTCCGCCTGGCGCTCCTTCGGCATGTCCGCGAGCGAGCGCACCGCCTCGGCGGAAAGGTTGCCGCGGTCGGCCTCGGCGGCCCACTCGGGCGAGAGGTCCTCCGCGATTCGGCGGGCCAGCCTCTCCTCGCGCGCGATGGTCTTGCCGGAGACCTTGCGGCCCGTCTGCCGCTCGATGATGGCGGCCTTCACGTCGTCGACGCGCATGCCGGAAAGCGAGGGGTCCTCGGAGCGCAGGCGCACGGCGTCGCCCCTGAGCGCCTCGGTCGCGGCGGCGCGCTCGGTCACGGTGAGCGCGCGGGTGAAGTAGTTCGCGGCGTGGAGCAGCGTCACCGCCCTCTCGTCGTCGATGCCCTCTATCACGCGGCAGGGCATCCTCTCGTAGGCGGGGTCGTCCTTCGCGAGCAGCGCGTAGGCGGCCTTGCGCCGGTGCCCGGAGACCATCTGCCACGAGCCGTCGCCCACCTTGCGAACGAGCGGCAGGTCGGTGAGGCCGTCCTGGCGTATGGACTCGGCGAGCTCGGCTATGCCGGCCGGGTCCATGGAGTACGCGGCGTTCGCCGGGTGGTCGGCGATGTCTGCCACCGCGATCTCGGACACCGGGTAGCGGCCGCGGGTGCGCGACGCGCCGTCGAGGAGCCCCGTGATGGTGAAGCCCGCGGCCACCTGGCTAGGCGAGCTCACGGGACACCTCGTCGGCGAGAGCCTCGTAGTCGCGCGCGGGGCGGCTCCCAGGCTCGAATGCCGCCACCGGCTTCCACTGCCAGCTGCCCTCGCAGACCTTGCTGCTCGCGTGGATAACCGTCTCGAACTGCTCGCCCGGGAAGAACCCGTCGAGCACGGCCGCGCCTGTGGCCTCGGCGTTGGTCATGCGGCCGGGAACGCAGGTGCGCAGTATCTTCCAGCGGGGCGTGGGCATGCGCAGCGCGTCGGCGATGGAGCGCGTCGCCTCCACGGTGAGCGCCGTGCCGCGCATCACGGTGGAGTCGAGCTTCACGGGGATGACGACCATGCCGCCCTCCGCGGCGGCGAGGTAGGCGTTAAAGGCGAGTCTGCGCATCACGGGGCTGCAGTCGATGAGGCAGACGTCGTAGGAGTCCGAGGCGTCGTCGAGGGCGAACTTGAGGCGCTGCTCGCGCAGGAGCATCTCGTTCTGGTCGACGAGGTCGATGGTCGAGGCCACCACGTCGAGGTCCTCCCCGGCGGCGTAGGCGACCTCCTCCACGGGGGCGCCGCCGTAGAGCAGCTCGACCGAGGTGCGCCGCTCGGAGGCGGCCCGGTCGTAGAGGGCGAAGAAGTCTGTGGCAGACGCCTGCGGGTCGAGGTCGACGAGCAGGGTCCGAAGGCCCCGGGCGGCGAAGATGGCCGCCAGGTTCACGGCGGTCGTCGTCTTGCCGACGCCGCCCTTGTAGTTGGAAATTGCTATCGTGCGCATGGGTCGCGTCCTCTCTAGCGTGGGGCGCGCCTCGCCGCATCCGGTCCGGCGCGCCCCGAGTCTCGGAGCGTCGGGACAAAACCGTACAGATTTGTCCGACAAGCGGAGTGTACCACGAAAACGTACGGATATGTACGCTTTCGTGGTACATCACCATGCTATAATCCTAGATATCAATCATCCAGCGGGGCCTTTGGCAAGCGCCGCTTCGAGTTAGGTCAGGTTAGATGAAGAACTAGCGATGCCCGTTTCGGGTACCCCATACGACCACTCTGTACATCCGGTCGCGCTTCAGGGTGCCGCATCGCTTCAGTGTCTTCTCGTTCCGAATCCATACATCGCGTGCCTGACCCTGCGCGACCTCCTCTCAAAGGAGCTCGCCATGCAACTGAATCTCACTCACATCAGCTATACCTACCCCGGTACGGCATCGCCTGCCATCGAAGACGTCAGCGCCACGTTCCCATCGGGATGGACGGGCATCATCGGCGACAACGGATGCGGGAAGAGCACGCTCGCCCGTATCGCCGCCCGCGCTATTACACCCGATTCCGGGACAGTGAGCCCGAGTCTGTTCGCGTCGTATTGCCAGCAAGACTCGACGCAGGAACCGGACGATCTCTTCGATCTCGCATCGGATTGGGGCAAGGAGGCGCAACGGGCAAGGGCACTGCTCCGCATCGAAGACGACTGGTTCTGGCGCTACGACACGCTCTCGGGCGGTCAACAGAAGCGGATCCAAATCGCATGCGCCCTCTATGCACAACCAGATATCCTCATCATGGACGAGCCGACCAACGACCTCGATGCCGCCACGCGCGACATCGTGAAGGAGGCGCTGGCCTCCTTCAGCGGCATCGGCATCCTCATCTCGCACGATAGAGACCTGCTCGATAGCCTTGTGGGCCAGAGCCTCATGTGCGAGGGCGCGCGTTGGACCATGCGCCCCGGCGGGTACTCAAAGGCAAGCGACCAAGCGGCGAGCGAACGCGCCTCTGCGATGAGGGATCGCGAGCAAGCCTCTCGTGAAGCGAAGCGCCTGAAGGCAGAAGCCCAGCGCAGGAGCGAAGAGGCGGCACGTCAGAAGGGCAAGCGAAGCAAGCGCGGTTTGAGCAAAAAAGACAGCGACGCTCGCGAGAAGATCGGACGCGCCATAGTCTCTGGCAAGGACGGCGTTGCAGGGAGGCTCTCGTCCAAAATGAGCGGACGGCTCGCAAAGGCCGAGGCAGAGCTTTCCAAGAAAACCGTCTCGAAAAGATACGACCATCGTATCGGCGAGTTCGGCGTCACTGCACGCTCAAGTTGCGTGGCGCACTTGGAGGCATCGCGACTGTCTGCTGGCGAGTTCTCGATAGATGTGCCGGAGCTCTGGATCTCACCAACGGATCACGTGGTGCTGACCGGTGCGAACGGAACGGGAAAGAGCCTGGTGGTACGAAGCATCATCGAATCTGTTCCTGATAATGTCAAAGTTGCGTACGTTCCCCAGGACGTCGGGCCAGAGGAACGCGAGCGAGCCCTGAGGCATCTCCGAGACCAGGACCAGGAGACGAAAGGTCGCATCCTCTCCATCGTGGCGCGGTTGAACTCCGACCCTGACAGACTGCTCGATGGCGACGATTTGAGTCCTGGCGAACTCCGCAAACTCATGCTTGCTGAACAGCTTGTTACGAATCCCAACTTCCTCGTACTCGACGAGCCTACGAATCATCTTGATGTGGGCTCTATTGAGGCGCTGCAGGAAATGCTGAGCGGTTTCTCTGGCGCGTTACTGTTGGTTACGCATGATAGACAGCTGTCGGAGGCAGTCACGCAGATTGGCTGGGAAACTATTCAAGGTGAAAGCCTGATGAGATTGCTGGTCGTCTAAACAATGGGTTTTATAAAAGAGCCTTGTCGGGCGGATTTGCAGCTTCAGTTTGCAATTATTGTTTAACTCCGCGTGGGAAGTCGCAAGCGGCTTGCTCGTGACGACAGCGACTATTGCCAAAGGGTGGAACAAATAAGGACTCATAGAAATCCTTGGTCGGTGTGCTAACATGATTACAGTGAGTAAGTAAGTCTTCAATAACACTAAGCCATTACATAATAAAAAGGCGGTGAAGGCTTAGGATGTCGAAGCTGCCCGGAAAGATGACGCGAAAGCAGCACTGGGTGCCGCGGTTCTACCTGCGCCATTTCGCGGATTCCTCCGGGCAGCTTCATGCCTACAGCAGACAGAAGGGCTCCTTCTTCCGCACGAATTGCGAGAACCTTTGCAGCATGCGCGATCTTTATGAGGTCGAGCATGCCGATGCGACAGGCGATGCGACAGACAGATTCTATGCGCAGAACCTCATCGAGGTTAAGCTATCTGAGCTCGAGAGCCGCATCGCGCCGCTTTACGATTGCTTTTTGGAACGCCAGAAAGAAGACCAGTGCGAAGACGAAGGGTATTCTGATGGGAAAGCCGCCGTTTGCGAGCTGGCAGCAAATATCATCGTCCGGCACCCTATCAGTATGCGCGTCGACAAGAAATGGTCACGCGAGACTGCCGAAGAGCTGCTCAGAAACGTTCATCTGACACCCTATGAGCTCGGCTTGCTCGATTGGTCGGATTGGCGCGGGGATTCCCAAGCGGTGGTCGAGCTTGCCGCCGCCGCAACCATGCTCTTCTCCAACGATGATATTGTGCCAGTTAACCGTATTCGAAAGGCTTTTTTTGAGAAGAGCTTCTCCATCCTTAGGGCACCCGTCGGCTCAGGGTTCGTTACGACGTCGATGCCTATGTTCATCATCGGGCCCGAGGACGACTCGTACGATTTTCATCTCGCGTATATGCCGTTGAGCAGTGAGTATGCTGCGGTCTTTTCAGATGACCCTCTATTTCCGCCGTTTGCGAGACTCGGTTTTTCGGGCGTCGAGTTCATGAACCGACTTCTTCTGCTTAACTGCGAGCATTGGGATGTCGCCATATCGAGGGGAAGCGGCCCGCTCGAGCACGCGGTACGCGATTGGAGTCAAGCGAACAGTGCCGAATTCATGCACGAGATGTTCACGCGCGACGGCAGGGAGCTATCCCTCGACACAGTGATCTACGACCGCTCGAAGAAGAAGGGGCAGACGATGATCGATACCATCGACCGTGGCTGCCTCGAGGGCGGCTGCCTTGATGACGAGGACCTGCGCATCATCTTCGAGCACCTTCTGGGGAGAAGACGGCAAGGACCGGGAACATTAAAGGGTCAAGCAGCGTATTGATAAAATTGACCCCGCCAGCAATAACCGCAAAGGATAGATAGGGCTTTAAGGATGGATGCAGGAAAAGCAACGATAAGCGGCGTGTTCAACGGATCGCGCCTGCTCGAAATACCTTTTTACCAAAGGGCGTACGTCTGGGGAGAAGAGCAATGGGAGCGTTTCCTCGGCGACATGGAGTTCGTCACGGCCTCGAAGCGGCCCTATTTCCTGGGCTCCATCATCCTGAAGCAGGCCTCCTCCGGCAACACCTGGTCCGAGGTCTCCGAGGTTCGCACCGTCATCGACGGCCAGCAGCGACTCACGACCATGGTCATCTTCTTCAAGGCACTCTGTGCAAAAAACGGCACCAACAATTTGTTTGAGCGAGATTTCGTCCTGGAGACCGGCGATGTCGCCTTGCGGCACGGCAAGTACGACCGGCAGGATTTCGAAAAGGTCGTCAGCGCCACGGGCTGCGAACCCCTCGAGGGCTCCTCGGCCATCGTCCTTGCCTACAACTACTTCCTCAAGAATATCGACCCGGAGAAGGTCGACAGGAACACGATCAAGTCGAACGTCCAGTTCGTCTGCATCGATCTTACCGAGGGCGAGGACGAGCAGCAGATATTCGACACCATCAACTCGCTCGGGGTGCGCCTGACGACGGCGGAGCTCCTTAAGAACTACTTCTTCAACCGCGAGAACGAGCAGGCGTTCAAGGAGTGCTGGGAAGACGTCTTCGAGCCCACGGCTGAGAAGAGGGAGTATTGGGAGCAGGAGATCGTTACCGGGCGCATCAAGCGCACGCTCGTCGACCTCTTCTTCGACGCGTTCCTCCAGATTCTGGTCCAGGACAAGAGGCGTGGCGTCACGACCGAGGACAAGCTCTTCTATTCGCGTACTTCGAACCTCTTCCAGTCCTACAAGGATTTCATCGGCAGGTACTGCAACGGCGACAAGGTCGAGATTCTCGACAACATGAAGGCGTATGCCGAGGCGTTCGAGTCCACGTTCGACCCTGGCTACTGCGACGCGGACATCCCCTCCGCTTCCGGCGTCGAGCGCCTGAACGTGCTGATATTCGGCCTCAAGAACTCGACGCTCATCCCGTACGTGCTCTACGTTCGAAAGAACGCGGAGTCTTCGAGCGAGGAATCTAAGATCTACGCCCTGCTTGAGAGCTACATCGTCCGCCGAATGCTGGTTCAGGCGACCACGAAGAACTACAACAGGCTGTTCACCTCGCTGATCTTGAACGAGGTGAAGGACGCGGAGGCGCTGAGGAAGGCTCTCGAAGCCAATGACGAGGCGACGACGTACATGCCCGGCGACGCCGAGGTTCGAGCGGCATTCGAGGAATCGTGTCTGTACAACCTCCAGTCCAAGGGCGTCCTCTATCTGCTGGAAAGCGCCATTCGTCCGGGCATGAGCAGCACGGCCCTGCTCGGGTTCAACCAGTACACCCTCGAGCACATGATGCCCAAGAAGTGGCGCAACAAATGGGGAGCCCTCGACGATGAGGCTGCCACGCGAAGGGACCGGAAGCTCCTCACGCTCGGCAACCTCGCCATCATCACGCATTCGCTCAACGCCTCCATCCGCGATGCCGATTGGCCCACCAAGAAGCAGGGAAAGGGATACAAGGACGGCCTTGCCCTCTGCGCCGCCGGCCTTGCGACCATGGCCGGCGCCCTAGAGAAGGAGTCTTGGAACGAGGGCGATATCGCCGATCGCGCCGAATGGCTTGCGGACAAGGCGTTGGAGGTCTGGCGCTAAGCCCTACCTGCGTCCCATCTCGAAGATGCTTGCGGTGTCGGAACCCGCATCGATGACGGATGGAACCGGCTCTTCCAAAAACGTAGTTCGTGGCGATGTCTCTTCCGTCGGCGCGTCAAGAGGCTCGCCGAGCGCTAGGAAGAACCTCATCACGTGCTCAATTCTCTGTTGCAGGGACTCGCTCAGCTCGCCGTAGGAGGCCGCCAGCCGCACCTCCTTGGCCAATTCCGCCATCGAGTCCCTCAGTGCCTTCTGCACGCTCACGGAGGGCCTCACCTCGACCTGGGTATCGGTGAGCTTGGCGATGATGTAGTCCTGCCTGTTCATGCCGCTCCAGGCTGCCATCTCGCATATGAGCTTGCGCTCCTCGGGCGTGCAGCGGAACGCCATCGTCTTGCTGCGCTTGCGGGCGCTGTTCTCGCACGGCATCCTTCTTACCCCCTCGCCCCGTCGAGCGCGGCGGCCATCTCGTCCTGCTTCGTGGGGAACAGGTGCGCGTAGCGGTAGGTGATGTCCACCGCCTCGTGGCCCATGCGCTCGGCGATGGCCAGCGCGGAGAAGCCCATCTCTATCAGCAGGCTCACATGGCTGTGGCGTATGTCGTGTATGCGGATGCGCTTCACGCCCGACGCCTTGCACCCGCGCTCCATCTCGTGGGCCAGGAAGTGCTTGGTCACGGCGAACAGGCGCTCGTCGGGGGCGACGTCGTCGCGCATCTCGATGAAGTCCGCCATCTCGTCGCGCAGGAAGGCGGGCATGACGATCGTGCGCACGGACTTGGGCGTCTTGGGGTCGGTCACGGTGTCAACGCCGTTGAGGCTCTGGTACGACTTGTTGATGCGCAGCCGCGAGCTCTCCAGCATGAAGTCGGACGGCGTGAGCGCCAGGAGCTCGCCGCAGCGTATGCCCGTCCAGTAAAGTAGCTCGAAGGCGTGGAATGAGAGAGGCTTGTCCATGACGGCCTCGCTGAACCTCAGGTACTCGTCCTTGGTCCAGAACTGCATCTCGCCGCCCTTCTTCGAGCCTATCTTGTCGACCCTGCGCACCGGGTTGTCGCTGAGGCCGTAGTAGCGCTCGGCGTGGTTGAAGATGGCGTTGAGCTGGTTGTTCACTGTGCGCAGGTACGTCGGTGCCCAGGGCTTCCCGTCGGCGTCCCGGTGCTCGGTGAGCTCGTTTTGCCACCTGATGACGTCGATCGGCCTCACGTCGCACATGCGCATGTCCCCGAAGAACGGCACGAGCTTGTCGTTGATGATGTACTCCTTGGTGATCCACGTGTGCTCGCGTATGCGCGGCTTCACCTCGGAGGCGTACACCTCGACGAACTCGGAGAACGTCATGTCCATGGCCCCGCCGTTAAGGCTCTTGAACTGGCTCTCCCACACTGCGGCCTCCACCTCGGAGGAGAAGCCGCGCTTCGTCTTGTGGCGCTTCGAGCCGCGGGCGTCGCGGTAGTAGCACTGCACGTAGAACGTGCCGTTGCCGTCGTCCTTGTACACGGGCATGTCAGTCCACCTCCGGGAAGTACAGGGCGTCGAAGACGTCGCTTCGAACGCGCCCGCGGATGACCACGCGCCCGCGCGCCTCCTGCTCGGCGTTTATCTTCCTGATCACCTCGTAGGCGCTGCCTTTCTTGATCCTCAGCAGCTCCGCAACCTCGTCGGCGTCCAGCATGTGCGGCCTCGGCGTCTTCGCCACCTTCTCGTCCATGGCTCCTCCAATCAATGGCGTACGGATACGTACGGTTCACAGATTCAGAGTAAACGTACATATCTGTACTGTCAATAGAATTGCGTACATTTGCGTACGCTGATAAGATGTGCTGGTACGTAATTCCAGGAGGAGGGCTCATGTCCGTAGGCGAGAACATAAGGCGGTACCGCAAGTCGCGCGGCATGACGCAGGCGCAGCTCGCCGAGGCGGTCGGCCTGACCGAGGGGGCCGTGCGCCACTACGAGAGCGGCATCCGCGCCGTGAAGCCCGAGCTGCTCGAGTCCATCTCCGCGGCGCTCGGCGTGTCCGTCAACGCCCTCAAGGATTACGGCGTCGAGACTGCGGGCGACCTCATGTCGCTGCTCGTGCGGCTCGAGGACTCCTTCGGCATCGTGCCCGCAGCCGACGGCACGGGCCTCTCCCTGAACCCCAAGGCGCCGCACGCGCCCAAAGCCGCGATGGCGATCGAACTGTGGGCAGAGAAGCGCGCGCAGCTCGAAAACGGCAAGATCGACGCCGACGAATACGAGGACTGGAAAGCCTCGCTGTAGCGGCTCTCCGCATTTCGCGATCAACGCAACCGAATCAGGACGGTGGACCAGGCGGCGAGCGCCGCTCGGGCCTGCGTAAGCTGAGTTTTTACTCCCCATTGCATGCCAAGGCATTTCCGGTGCACCTGGGGAGTAAATGACGCGGTGGCTTACACGGCGGCACGCGGCAGTACGCCGCGGCATTTCCCCTGGTTACTCCCGTTTTCATTGAGGCGGCGAGATTCTTTACTCCCCATTAACCACCTGGGAAAACGCTGTGAGAAGACCGCCGAAAAGCCTATTGAGTTCGATTTGAGTTTCACAGGCCCCGAAACGGCCCCGTTTGGCTCTCGGAGACAAAAATCGCGCGTCTACTCACTTGGGATGAATCCTTACTCCCGTTCCTCCGAATGCCGCACCGTGCCTTGCCGTCTTGAAACACGGGGGAGTAAATTGCGAAATCGCAGGTGAAAGGGAGTAAAACGACAAAGAAAAAGCCTCCGTCCCAACGCGGGAACGGAGGCTCGGTTATCGTATTTACTCACCAACATCGCTGGCGGCTTTGCCATGACTCTCGTACGAAACGAAACTCAGCGGCACAGTGCGGCACTCAAAAATGCAGGTCAGAACCCTATCAGCCTACTCCCACTCGATCGTCGCGGGCGGCTTGGACGTGATGTCGTAGCACACGCGGTTGGCGCCGGGGACCTCGGCAACGATGCGGCCCGAGATGCGGGCCAGGACGTCGTAGGGCAGCTTGGCCCAGTCGGCGGTCATGGCATCGCTGGACTCGACGGCGCGCAGGATGATCGGGCGCTGGTAGGTGCGCTCGTCGCCCATAACGCCCACGGACTTGATGTCGGGCAGGACCGCAAAGTACTGCCAGCAGCTGTGCTCGGAGTTGCGCTCGCCGGTCTGCTCAAACAGGCGCTGGTTGTAGGCGTCGAGCTCCTCGCGCACGATAGCGTCGGCATTCTTGAGGATCTCGAGCTTCTCCTTGTCGACCGCACCGATGATGCGGATGGCAAGACCCGGGCCCGGGAAGGGCTGACGGAACACGATGTGACCCGGCAGGCCCAGCGCCAGACCAAGTGCACGGACCTCGTCCTTAAAGAAGTGGTCGAGCGGCTCGATAAGGTCGAAGTGCACGCCCTCGGGGAACGGGATCAGGTTGTGATGGCTCTTGATGGTAGCCGTCTTGCCGCCCGTCTTGCGAGCGCCGGACTCGATGATATCGGGGTAGATGGTGCCCTGAGCCAGGTACTTGACCGGCTTGCCATCGCACTCGAGCTGCTGAGCAACCGCGAAGAACTCTTTCCAGAACTGCGTGCCGATGATGCGGCGCTTCTCCTCGGGCTCGGTCACGCCGGCCAGAAGCTCGGCATAACGGTCCTCGGCGTGGACGTGGATAAAGTCGACGTCGAACTGCTTGGTGAAGACCTCCTCCACCTGCTCGGGCTCGCCCTTACGCAGCAGGCCGTGGTTGATGAACACGCAGGTCATCTGCTTGCCCACGGCGCGAGCGCCCAGCGCAGCCACGACGGAGGAGTCGACGCCACCGGACAGGGCCAGAATCACGCGGTCGTCGCCGACCTTCTCGCGGAACTCGGCCGTCATGGTCTCGACCAGGTTGTCCATGCTCCAGTTGGGCTCCAGGCCGCAGATCTCAAACAGGAAGTTGCTCAGCAGCTGCTGACCGTACTCGGAGTGCTTGACCTCGGGGTGGAACTGCGTGGTGAAAATCTTGCGCTCGACGCACTCCATGGCGGCAACCGGGCACACGTCGGTGCTGGCGGTAACGGTAAAGCCCTCGGGCACCTCGGACACGGCGTCGCGGTGGCTCATCCACACGGTCTGCTCCATAGGCGTGGAGTTAAAGAGCTTGGCGCCAGCCGTGCGCGTGATGGTAGCGCGGCCGTACTCGCCCACCTCGGAGTGGCCAACCTTGCCGCCGAGCGTCACGGCCGTGATCTGATGGCCGTAGCAAAAGCCCAGGACGGGAAGGCCCAGGTCAAAGATGGCGGGGTCGATGGACGGAGCGTCCTCGGCATACACAGAAGCCGGGCCGCCGGAAAGGATGAGCGCAGAGGCGTTCATCTCGCGAATCTCATCGGCCGAGATGTCGCAGGGAACGATCTCGGAATACACGTTGAGGTCGCGGACGCGACGGGCAATGAGCTGACCGTACTGCGCACCAAAGTCGAGTACGAGGACCTTTGCGGAAGCCTTTTGATCCATGGTTTCCCCCTCTTGTTGGCGGGGAGCCGGTGCCCACCCGCGTGAATGAACGAAAATAACTTCCATAGTGTACACGTTATATGGGGTTTCTCGTCCCTCGCAGCCATCAGCGCACGGCAAACGCACGACCAGGGCCCCTATTTGACGGCAATTGAAGTATTACCAAACGTTACAGATGATGTATTACGTTTGAACATTGGACGCCCTGTGCCACAATACTGCCGAACGACTCCGCCTTTGCGGCGGCAAATACGATAGGAATACCAGCATGAAGCGCATCCTTCTCATCGCCACGGGCGGCACCATCGCATCAACCGAGGACGGCAATGGCCTCTCCCCCGCCCTGACCGGTGAGGAGCTCGCCCAGAGCGTCCCCGAGATCTCGGGGCTCTGCGAGCTCGACGTCGTGCAGCCCATGAACATCGACAGCACCAATATGCGTCCCAGCGACTGGATGCGTATCCGCGACGTCATCGTCGAGGGTTATGCCGACCACGACGGCTTCGTGATTCTGCACGGCACCGACACCATGAGCTACACGGCCGCGGCGCTCTCCTACTTGATCCAGGACAGCCCTAAGCCCATCGTGCTCACCGGCTCGCAAAAGCCCATGGGCAACCCCTTTACCGACGCCAAGCTCAACCTGTACCAGAGCCTGCTCTATGCGCTCGACGAGCATTCGCATGACGTCTCGATCGTGTTTGGCGGCGTCGCCATTGCCGGCACACGCGCCCGTAAGCAGCGCACCATGAGTTTTAACGCGTTTATTAGCGTCAACTATCCGCCCATTGCCTACATCCGCAACGACCGCATCGTACGCAACGGGCTTCACGGCACTCATCAGGGCGAAAACCCGGTGCGTTTCTACGACCACATCGACCCACGCGTGTTTGTGCTCAAGCTCACGCCCGGCGTGAACCCTGGCGTTCTGGACGCTCTGGCAGATAGCTACGACGCCGTGATTCTGGAGACCTTTGGCATTGGCGGCATCCCCGAGTTCGGCGAGTCCGGCGAGTCGTTCCAAGAGGCAATTTTCCGCTGGGTCGATTCGGGCCGCACCGTCGTTATGACCACGCAAGTCCCCGAAGAGGGCCTTGACCTGGGTGTTTACGAGGTCGGCCGCGCTTACGCCGACCATCCGGGCATTCTGCGCGGCGATGACATGACCACCGAGACGCTCGTGGCCAAAACCATGTGGGCACTCGGCCAGTCACGAGATGCCGCCGAAATCCAGCGCCTGTTCTACAGCCAAGTCAACCACGACCGCATCCCGATGGCGTAATTCAGTTGTCGACGGGTATCCCCTATTCGATACCCTCGAGAAGCTCTGACACCGTCATGCCGAGTGCGGGTGCGATCTTAAATAGAACCTTGAGCGTGAAATTTGCCGTCCCATCTTCGATTCGGTCGAGGTAGGGTCGGCTGATTCCTGTCGCCACACAAAAATCGACCTTGGAGATACCAAGGTCCCTGCGCGTCTCTTCGACCCGCCTGCCAAGAATCTGTTTAGCACGTTCGTCCATGCAGACGAGTTTGAAATGGAGCCGAACATAAACGTAAACTATAGTTTACGTTTTGCCGAATACACAGGAGTTTTCTATGTCGGGTTCTTCGGTCCGCACGTACCGAGCCACGCTTCGCACAAACAGCGCACCGCCCAAGCTCGTCGTCGTTGAAGCAGAATGTCTTTCGCCCGATGAGCGCACAGCATTTGCATTGCTATCAAGTCGCGTCGCCGCCGTTCTGGTCCCTTGCCCGGCGCAAGGCGAACTTGCCATCCAATGCCAAGCGCACAGCTGCTCGCTCAATCAGGCTGCCGTAATCGCAACCAGCCAACGCGGTCTGCCCCTTCTCCTGGAAGCCGGTACTGCGCTCACCCTTCGCGGCGCCGGATACGAAAACGAGGCCGCCGCCGACATGGTCTTTAAACCACGATCGAGCGGCGGCCTCGCAGCAGCCATTGAATATGCGTGCAGGCTCGTTGACTAAAAGGACAAGCTAGAAACCAAAGCCAAAGCCCGTTCCGGTAATAGCCGAGTACATAAAGTAAACGTTGATCACGTTGAGGAACACACCCGTGATGCAGCCGTTTCGCAGGTAGCGCTCGCACACGATGCGCGCCATGGCGGCGGAGTCATCATTGTTTTTAGCCTGACGTCCTGCCGTAAAGTACGTCGCCACGCTTAGCAGCAGGTTGAGCACCGGCAGTGCCAGCAGCTCGTAGCTCTTGCCCCAGCGCGTCGCCTCGCCGGCGGCATTAAACTTTGTTGCCACCTCGGGACCAATGTTGGGGATAACACACGCTGCAACCACCAGCGGAATCACCGCAAGTACGAGCAACGCAATACCCATGTAGCCAGCTTTTTTGCCATATTTAAACATATGCGTCGTCCTTACACGTTAAAGCGGAAGTGCACGACGTCGCCATCGGCCATGACATACTCTTTGCCCTCGATACGCAGCTTGCCGGCGGCCTTGGCGCCCTGCTCGCCACCGAGCTCGATGTAATCGTCGTAGCCAATGACCTCGGCCTTAATAAAGCCGCGCTCAAAGTCGGTGTGGATGACGCCGGCGGCCTGCGGAGCGGTCGCGCCCTGACGCACCGTCCAGGCCTTGACC
Source organism: Coriobacteriaceae bacterium (assembly GCA_905209215.1). Lineage (GTDB taxonomy): Bacteria > Actinomycetota > Coriobacteriia > Coriobacteriales > Coriobacteriaceae > Collinsella. The sequence goes on from CAJLRY010000020.1 coordinate 29,717, forward strand.
TCCATCTCGCCGGCCGTAAAGAACGACTGCAGGCCGAGCAGCTTGTAAGCGGCCTGTGCGAGCACGTCCAGACCGGGCTGCTCCAGGCCCAAGCTCTCCAGGTAGTCGGCCGCATCCTCGGGATCGAGCTCGGAAAGCTCGGCCTCGATCTTGGCGCAGATCGGCAGCGGCTTGACGCCATCGATGGGCGCCAGGTCCTCGTTGAGCATGTCCTCGTCTACGTTGGCCACATACAGGATGGGCTTCATGGTGAGCAGGAACAAGCCCTTGGCAGCGGCGCGCTCCTCGTCGGTCATCTCCATGGACGCGGCGCGCTTGCCCTCGTTGAGCCAGGCAAGCAGGCGCTTGGCGACCTCAAACTTGGGCATGAGCTCCTTGTCGCGCTTGGCCTCCTTCTCGAGCTTGGGCAGCTGCTTCTCAAGCGTGCCCATATCGGCCAAGATGAGCTCGGTCATGATAGTGTCGGCATCGCCGGCGGGATCGACGAACTCGCCCGTGCGGCCCACCTCGCGCATAACGTTGGGGTCCTTAAAGTAGCGCACGACCTCGCAGATGGCATCGGTCTCGCGAATGTTAGCCAGGAACTGGTTGCCCAGACCCTCGCCCTCATTAGCGCCCTTCACCAGACCTGCGATGTCGACGAACTCGACCGTCGCCGGCACAATGCGGCCCGGGTTGACGATGTCGGCGAGCTTTTGCAGGCGGCTATCGGGCACGTCGACGATACCCACGTTGGGGTCGATCGTGGCGAACGGGTAGTTGGCGGCAAGGCCGGTCTTTTTGGTAAGCGCGGTGAACAGCGTCGACTTGCCCACGTTGGGCAGGCCCACGATACCGATGGAAAGGGACACGACAGCTCCTTTTGGTACAAGCATTTCAAACTGCATAAGTATAGCGCCGCCGCAGCATCTGGGCTAACCCGGACGCCACGGCGGCACGAATGAAGCAGAGATAGGGGTCGCTGACTAGTCCGCGAGCTTCTCCACCTGGTCGAGCATCTTATCGAGCTTGGCCTTTGCCTCGGCCTTGACCTTCTGGGCTTCTTCGTGGGCCTTCGCCTTCTGGGCAGCCTTTTCCTCGGCCTCGGGGTCGACGACAACCAAGTTGGACGCATCGTGTTCAACCAGCTTGAGCGCATGCTCGGGACAAACCTTGACACAGGCGCCGCAGCCTAAACAATACGTGGACTCCAACGCAAAGCGGCCGCTTCCTACCAGATCGCAGGCAAACGTGGGGCACACGTTGACGCACTCGCCGCACGACGTGCACTTGTCAAAATCGCACTCCGGTGTGCTCACCTGCATGTTCTGGGCAAGCTCGGGGTGGTTTTGCAGCGTCGAGAGCACCAGCTGCCGCCCGTGCGTAAGCGTACGGCGACGCTTTGCCGTCGTGGTACCGCACATGGTGTTGAGCGTGCGCTCGAGCTGGGTAATCTGGTGGCGGTGGGCTTTGAGCTTCTGCGTCACCGAGGCCAGCGCCGCCGTTGCCGGGTTGAGCTTGGTCACGGTAAGGCCCGTGGTGCGGGCGATCTTTTCCATGTACTCCTTGCGCTCGTACTCGCGGCGCTTATGGCACTTGAGGCTCTTGGGATCGACCTCCAGACCCATGCCCGTGCCTGCCCACTCCTCGGCGGTAGCAATGGCCTCGCCCAGGATGTCCTCGCCACCGGTGTTACGGCACTTATCGCACACGCCCAGCGGCAGGTACACGCTCACGTTGGGATAATCGGCCAGCACCGAAAACCAGGTCTCGGCCGTAATATCGCCCACACAGGCAACAACAACCTCGTTCTCGCGCGGCATGCGCTTGAGGGCGCGCGTGCAGGTGACGTAGGCGGTCTCGTGGCTCGTAGCCGCCGAGACAATGTCGTCGTAGACGTTTTTGGGCGCCAGGCGCGGCGAGATGATTGCCTCGGTCGGACAGGCAGCGGCGCACAGGCCGCACTTACGACAGGAGTCGAGGATCTCAATGGCGTCTTCCTCGACCTCGATAGCGTTGACCGGGCACACGTCCATGCACGCGGTGCAGCCGCTCTTTTCGTTTTTGCAGGTCAGGCACGGAATGGTGTTGCCGCGCGGACGCTCCTTGTAGTCGGCAGGATTCCACTGCGGCGCCGACGGATCGAGTGCGTCGGTCACACCGCCAAGCGGGTTTTTGAGAAAGTCGAAACCCTTGCTGATTTCGATAATGTCATCAAACAGATCGTGTTCCTGCGCCATGCGCGGCCCCTCCCTGAGCAGTGCAAACAAGCAAAAGATAATGATACGCTATCGGCCCACGCCTCGGGCAAATTACACGCGGAGCACCTTTGAGGCAAATAGCCCATGGCCTATCGCCGTCTCGATTGCACAAGGTCAATCAAGCGCCAAACTATGCCTCGCACATGAGCTGCAGGAGCTTTTGTTTGGTCACCTTGGCCTGCTCGTTGGCCATATTACGCTCGTTTCTAAAGACCGCATTTGCAACACCCTGCAGGTCGGCATCGGAAATCTCGCCAAGACCCAGCTCCTCGAGCGTCGTCGGCAGACCAACGCGCTGGCAAAACTCGAGCACCTGATCAAGCTCGGGCGCACGCTCCAGGCGCAGCTGGACCACCAGGCCAAATGCCACGGCCTCGCCGTGCATGGCCTTGCACTCGGGCAGAATCGTCAGACCGTTGGCGATGGCATGTGCCAACGCCAAGCCACCGCTCTCAAAGCCGACGCCCGAGAGCAGAATATTGCACTCGATCAGACGCTCAACCGCCGGCGATATACGCCCCTTCTTGAGATCGCGCTTGGCAGCGACGCCGCACTCCATAAGCGTGTCATAGCAGGCACGAGCCGCAACCAAGGCCAAGTGTCCCGGCGCGCCACCATGCTCGTTGGCGCCATGCGCCGCGGCGCACGAACGTGCCTCGAAGTACGTTGCCAGCGCGTCGCCCATGCCGGCGACCGTCATACGCAGTGGGGCCGCCGCGACCACGCTGGTATCGACCACGACCAGGTCTGGATTCTTCTCAAGCATCAGGTAGCGGTCGAACGATCCATCCTCGTGATACAGCACCGAAATCGCGCTGCACGGACCGTCCATCGAAGCCGCCGTGGGACATACGCACAACGGCAACTCGGCATAAAACGCAACGGCCTTGGCGATATCGAGCATCTTGCCGCCGCCAATACCCACCACCATGTCGCAATACTCAGCCTGGGCTTCCTTAGCCATTTCGACAGCGGCCTCTTCCGTACACGGACCGTCATAAATCTTAAAGAACGGCTCACTCAGATCGTCGTCCAGAAATCCATCGACGATCTGCCTGCACAGCCGATCCTCGGTGCCCTGGTCAAACAAGACAAAGGCAGCGCAGCCCAACCATGACAAATACCTGCCCTGGCGCGAAAGCTCCCCCGGCCCCTGAACATACCGGCCGGGACCGCCGTAAACCATAGGAAGCGCCATACGAGAATCCACCCTTCATCAAACAACGATTGGTGCAAAGTAACCTGACCCCTTTGCACCTTAGCAAAAAAGGGGCAAAGCCATCTGCTGGCTTTGCCCCTTCCTTAGCTTGATTTACTCATCCATGAGATAGTAGTGGCCCAGTGCGTCTGCACCCAGAATGGCGTTTGCGACCATCTCGGGCGTCACCTCAAACGGCATGTTGCACATGGTGTCATCGGGCGCGCAGGCGGCCTCGGCAACAATCATGGCCTGCTCGCGCGTAAGCTCGGCAACGCCAAGTTCCTTCATCGTGACCGGCAGGCCCAGCTCAATGCAGAAGCCCAAGACTTCCTCGAGTTTCTCAGTCGGGGTATCCTCGAGTACCAGCTGGACGATAGTGCCAAAGGCGACCTTCTCGCCGTGATACATGCCGTGGCACTCGGGCAGCATCGTCAGGCCATTGTGGATGGCATGAGCAGCAGCAAGGCCCGAGCTCTCAAAGCCAATGCCCGAAAGCAGCGTATTGGCCTCGATGATATGCTCGACGGCAGGCGTGAGCGCACCCTTCTCCAGCGCAACCTTGGCCTTGACGCCATCGGCCATGAGCGTCTCATAGCAGAGCTTGGCGAGCGCCAGGCCGGCCATTCCGCCCTTACCGCCAGCGCAGGTGCCGCCGTCGGCATCGTGCGTCGCCTGAGCCTCGAAATAGGTTGCGAGCGCATCGCCCATACCGGAAACCGTCAGGCGCACCGGGCTCGCCGCGATAACCGTCGTGTCCATAAGGACAATGTTGGGGTTTGCCTTAAGGAAGAGATACTTGTCGAACTGGCCGTCATCGGTATAGAGCACCGAAAGCGCCGAACACGGGGCATCGGTCGAAGCAATGGTGGGGCAAATGATAACCGGAGACTCCAGGTAATAGGCGACGGCCTTCGCGGTGTCGAGGATCTTGCCGCCACCGACGCCGACGATGATGTCGCAACCGTTGTCGCGAGCGAGCGCAACCAGGCGATCGACCTCGCCCTTGGAGCACTCACCGTTAAAGTCCTCAAACAGCAGCTCGGCCTTAGCCTCGGCAAAGCCGCCCTCGATCTTGGCACCGACGCGCTTCTTGCCCGAAGGCGTCACGATGACGAGGGCCTTAGCGCCAAGCGGCTCAACATAAGAGCCGAGCTTGGCCAGCTCGTCCGGGCCCTGGATGTACTTGCTGGGGCTATTGAAAATTGCAGCCATAACTATCCCATTCTCTAAAAGAAAAAAGAAAGGGGCTCCGTACGGATACGTGCGGAGCCCCTCGTTACGATAACAAGAGTCGATTAGAAATCGATGTCGGTGTCGTAGTAGCAGGCCTTGAGGATCTTCTCGAAGTCGGCAGCCTTGGTCTCACGCGGGTTCTCGGGCGTGCAGGCGTCGGTCTCGGCGTTCGCAGCGATCTCGGGCAGCTTGGCGAGGAACTCCTCCTCGGAAACCATCTGCGGGTTCTCGGCGTCGACCTTCACGCCACCATTCGCGTAATCCTTGATGGACTGCGGAATGTTGAGCTGGTCATTGAGGTCGCGAATCTTCTGGACGAGCGCAGCGATGAGCTCCTCGTTGGTCTCGCCGGGAAGGTGCAGGATCTCCTTGGCCACGTAAGCGTAACGCTCAGCAGCACGCGGGTCCTTAGAGTTCCACTGGATAACCTTGCCCAGGTACATGGCGTTAGCGGCACCGTGGATGATGTGGCCGTTCTCGAAGGCAGCACCGGTCTTGTGAGCCATGGAGTGAACGATGCCGAGCAGGCCCGAGGAGAAGGCGATACCGGCGATGCACTGAGCCTCGTGCATGTGCTGACGAGCCTCATGGTCGCCAGCATAGGACTTGGGCAGCCACTCGACGATCTCGCGGATGCCGTGCAGGGCGTTGGCGTCGGTGAACATAGAGGCGCAGGTGGAAACGTAGGCCTCCATGCAGTGGGTCAGAGCATCCATGCCGGTGTGAGCGCACAGCTTGGCGGGCATGGTGTAGGTGAGCTCGGGGTCGACGATGGCGACATCAGGGGTGATGTTGAAGTCGGCCAGCGGGTACTTGATGCCCTTGGCGTAGTCGGTAATGACGGAGAACGCGGTGACCTCGGTAGCGGTGCCGGAGGTAGAGGAGATGGCGCAGAAATGAGCCTTCTGACGCAGCTCCGGGAAGCTGAACGGCTGGATGATGTTATCGAAGGACTCCTCGGGATACTCGTAGAAGACCCACATGGCCTTAGCGGCATCGATGGGCGAGCCGCCACCGATGGCGATAATCCAGTCGGGCTCGAACTCGCGCATGGCCTCGGCGCCCTTCATGACCGTCTCAATGGACGGGTCGGACTCGACGCCCTCGAACAGCTTGACCTCGAAACCGCCTTCCTTAAGGTCGGCCTCAACGTCCTGCAAGAACCCGCCGCGGCGCATAGAGCTGCCGCCAGAAACGATAATGGCCTTCTTGCCCTTGAGGTTCTTCACCTCGTGGCGAGCGCCCTCACCAAAGTACAGATCGCGAGGATTGGTAAAACGTCCCATACTGTGCCTCCTAAACAAGCCCCTCTTAGACTTGCGTATATAACGGAGCACCCGATTGGCTCCGTTAGGACCGTTTTGCGCGTTGCCGGCGATGACAATGCGCGATGTCTAAACGTCTCAACGCTCAGACAAACACTATTCTACCGTTCTGGTTGGGCAGTTATTCACCTAAAGCCGCCAATGATGAAACGTTTTTTCTATCCCTGAAGACCCTTGTGCGGCATTCATACTCCCAAGCTGGGCAAACGTTTTATCAAGGTTGACTACATATCCTGGGCAGGACTGTGCCCCTCCAAAATATGCACCGTTCGCCGCCAAAAATCGACCGTTTGCGGCACCGTGATACCACTCGGTCGTCCAAGGTGCCGACATTTGTGCGACATCCGTCTTCGTGGTGCAAAGGTGCAAGTCCAAGTGCGGCACCCCCGGTGTGCCACATGCGGGTAAACTAGAATTTTATATAGAAACATTTGAACCCTAACCGCAGCAAAGGAGGCCCCATGGCATTCGATCCCATTCAAGAGGATTGCCATCGCCTCGTTCTTGAGGCCTTGCGCCGCGACAATATCCCGCTCACTGACGGCCCCGCCGTCGAGCGTCTGATGGAACAATTCACCCGTAACCCCGCGCCGCTCATCGTGCACGACCGCGACCGCGCCGGGCATCTGATCGCCAAGGTGGTCGAGGCCGTCGACTACCGCATTCCCTTTATCCCCGACGATGCCCAAGCCGAGCAGGAAGAGGCAGCCGCCGAGAACACGCTCCGCGAGGCAGCCGCGCTCGATCCGGCCAACTGGGATGCCCAGCGCATGCTGACGGCGCTCACCGCCGAATCCAACGAGGAATACGTACAGTATCTGGTGTCCAAGTGCGACGAGGTGGAGCACGACCTGGCGCTCAAGATTGCCTCGGCACAGGACCCCTACGAGCGTGAGGCCGCAGGCGACCTGACCCGCCGTCCCTACCTGCGCTGGCTTGCCGCCCTGGCATCGCGCGCGCTCATTAGCGGCCGCTACCGCATGTCGCTGGATGCCGCGAATCGCAGCCTGGACTTTGCGCCCAACGACCCCGCTGGCGTCCGCCATACCGCGATGCTTGCCATGGCAAAGCTCGAATACCCTGCCGAGGAGCTCAAGCGTTTTCGTTCCGCCCACTCCGTACCCTATCTTGCCAACACGCCGCTGCGCCGCCGTCCCAAGGACGCAGAGCGCGACTTGGACCCGTGGACGCTCATCGCACTGATGAGCGCAGCCTGGCGCGAACTGGATTACGAGGGCGCCGAGCACTACCTGCGCATCCTAGTGCGCTCATGCCCGCACGCAGCCGAAGCACTCTACTTCCAAACCGAGTTTCCCGATGGCATCTATGCCCGCGTCAACGTAGGTCCGGGCTCCACCGATGAGCTTGTCCTTGCCCTGTCCGAGGCGACGCCGGTGCTGCAGGAGGGCCTAGGCGCGCCCGACAACGCCAGCTTTGCCGCCTGGGTCGCCACCAACGACATCGTGCGCTCTCAGATCGACGAACGAATCCTGCGCGCGGCCGAACAGGGATTGCCGTTTAAGGGAGGAGACCTCTAATGGATCCGAGCGTCTACATCCCCGCCTATCTGGAGCGCACCTATCTGGCGTCGCACCCCGAACTCACCGATGCAGCACGCGAGCTTGTCCATAACGACATCAGCGCAAACCCCCACAAGTATGCGCAGACCGAGCATGCCCAAGCGCTGCTGTCCTATGCCGGCGTTCATCGTCATTTGCTTGACGAGCTTCGCCGCATCGAGGACATGGGCAGCGACGAGGAGTTTGAGCAGACGCGCAACCGTCTGTTCGACGATATGCGCGATGAGCTGCTCAAGATCGTCCGCGTCGATGCACTTGCCGTCGATGCGCAGTTGCTCGCCATCATCCTGGCGGACACGCCCGTCGATGCCTGCCTGGGCGACCTGATGAAGCTCGAGGCGAGCACGGCCGACTACCTGCAACAGAGCGTGCCCGGTTTTGATATGGAGGCTCCGCACTACTGGGCCAATAATGTTTTGGCCGACGGTATCACCGCAGCAGACCTTACCGTGAGCGAGCCGGCTCTAATCGGGTGGCTCCACACGCTCGAGGCCATCTCGCAGCTGTGTATGGCGAGCGCTCGTTACCGCGCCGCCGCCAACTATTCTCGCCGTGTCCTTAAGGCGGAGGGCTATCCCACCCGGGCCGCCGGCACCGTGTTGCTTGCCCTCGCCCGCTTGGAAGACCAGGACGGTTTTTTTGCCCTGGCCCATCAGCTCGAGGAGCAGATGGGGGCAGACGCACTCGAGAACTCCCCCTGGTACCTGCTCGCCCGCACGATTCTGCTGTTCAAAACAAACAAGATGCGCCCGGCGACGCGCGCGCTGCGTGAGTTCGCTAACCGTTGCGAGGGCGGCGCGTTCTTCTTGCTGAACCCCATGTACCAGACGCCGTACCTTCCCTGCCGACCCGAGCCACGCGACCCCTGGGACCTCTCGCACCAGGCGGTTTGGGAAGCCGACGGCATTATCTCGGACACCCCCGACTTTGCCCCCTGGGCCAACGCCTGCGAAGATGTATCGCAGCTTGCCCAGGAATTTGCGCGCCGCTACGGCTTTTAGCGACGCAATCGCCCCGACCATGTCATCTATGTTAGGAACGGCTTCATGAACCTCCGCTCATCTCTCGCCTGTACCTCGAGCGATATCGCCCGCTGGGGACTGCGCTCTGTCCTCAAGCGCCAGGGTGGCGTGCTTCCCGGCCGCATCGCCATGAGAATCGACCCCGAGCTGCTAAGCGACCTCGCGAGCCTGGTCGACCGCAGCGTGGTGATCACCGGCACCAATGGCAAGACCACCACCTCCAACCTCATCGCCGACGCAGTTGCTGCCAGCGGCGCTACCGTGGTGTGCAACCGTGCCGGCAACAATATGGAGCCTGGTGTGGTGGGTGCTCTGCTCGAGGCCCGCGGCGGCCTTAAGCACACCAGCAGCGGCAAGCGCGTGGGCGTTTTTGAGTGCGACGAGCTCTACACCGTACGCGTTCTGCCCAAGCTCAAGCCGACGTACTTTGTGCTGCTCAACCTGTTCCGCGACCAGCTAGACCGCTACGGCGAGATCGACCATACCCAAGACGTCATCGCCCATGCGTTGGAGCTCTCTCCGGCAACAACGCTCATCTACAACGCAGACGACCCGCTGTGTGCCGCAATCGCCGCGCGCGTTCCCAATGCAAGCATCGCCTTTGGCATCGACGGCGCCACCAACACCGAGTCCGACCGCATTAGCGACTCGCGTTTTTGCTCACAGTGCAACGCACCGTTGGAGTACGACTATGTGCAGTACGGACAGCTTGGCGCATACCATTGCCCCTCGTGCGGCTGGGCCCGCCCTGGGCTTGTCCGTCGCGTGACGGGCGTGGAGCTCGGCTGCGACGGCTACGGCTTTGACCTGGTGTTTGGATCTACGCCCGACGCGGCTGCCGTGCACATCGCCACACGCTACAACGGCCTGTATATGGTCTACAACGTTGCCGCCGCCTTCTTTGCGGCGCGCGAGCTGGGCGTGGACGCAGCTCACCTACAGCCCACGCTCGATGCCTACGTCCCCGCCGGCGGACGCATGGGCCGCTGGGAAATCGCCGGCCGTACCGTCGAGGCCAATCTGGCCAAAAATCCCGTAGGCTTCGATCGACAAATCCAGTCCATTAAAACAGCAGGTGGCAGGCTCTGCGCCTTTTTCCTGAACGACAACGATGCCGATGGCCACGATGTATCGTGGATTTACGACGTCGACTTCGAACGCATCGCCGACACAACGGGGCTTGTCGCTTTTGCTGGCGGCACGCGCGCGCACGATATGCAGGTACGTCTGAAGTACGCCGGCATCGATGCCACGATTATCTCGAATGTCGAGCAGGCGATTGGTGCCGTTGGGGATGAAGCCGCCGGCGACACTTTCTACGCCGTCGCAAACTACACGGCTTTCCCGCCGCTGGTCAAGGAGCTCGACGAGCTTAAAGGTACCGATGCGAGCTCGGTTGCCTCCTGCGCCGTAACATGCGCCGATGGCAGCGCCGTCCCCGTCGGCGTCGCGCCGGTCGAGCTCTCGCGCCCGCTGCGCATCGTCTACCTGTATCCCGATGCCCTCAACCTCTATGGCGACGGCGGCAACGTCATCGCCCTCGAGCGCCGCTGCGCCTGGCGCGGCATCCCCGTGCGCGTGGACGAGGTCCGTATGGGCGAGTCGCTCGATCTGCATGATGCCGATATCGTCATGATGGGCGGCGGCTCCGACCGCGATCAGTTGGCTGTGGCACACGAGCTGCTCGCTCAAAAAGATAAGGTCGCGGCCTATGTTGAGGACGGCGGTTCGCTGCTCGCCATCTGCGGCAGCTATCAGCTGCTCGGCCGTTCGTACTATATGGGCGAAGATCGCATTGAGGGCATGGGCATCATTGCCGCCGAGACCGTGCGCGGCTCCGACCGTCTGATCGGCAACGTCGCCGTCAAGACCGACCTGGCACCCGAGCCCTTTGTGGGATTCGAGAACCACGGCGGCCGCACTCTGCTCGACGCAGATGCCACGCCGCTCGGAACGTCCGTCGTCACGGGCACCGGCAACAACGGTGACGATGGCTTTGAGGGTCTGATCTACAAGGGCGTCATCGGCACGTACCTGCACGGACCGGCGCTGTCCAAGAACCCCGAGCTTGCCGACTGGCTCATCGCCCACGCCCTCGAGCGCCGCGGCGATGCGCAGGCCACAGCCCTGCTGCCGCTCAAACCCCTCGACGACGCTTACGAGCACGCCGCCCACGACGCCGCCATGAAGCTTCTCCCCTAGCACCCCACCACCACAAAGGGGACAGGCACCTTTGTGGTGGTTTTCCAGTTTGCCAACGATATACGCGCCGGCAAAAAAGTCTGCTATACTCTTTCCCGCTGTCCCCATCGTCTAGCGGCCAAGGACGCCACCCTTTCAAGGTGGATATCGCGGGTTCGAATCCCGCTGGGGGCACCA
>CAJLRY010000021.1:0-39285 GCA_905209215.1 Coriobacteriaceae bacterium
CCGCGATTCGGTCGCACGGAGAGCATTTCCCAGTTGACAAACTATAGGAACACCCCCCGCCGAAAACTTTCCTCTCCAATTCCCTTCTCCCCCTCTGGTGTCGCCTTCTCTTCCCACGAGCGATCTATTGATTAAGGACAGTTAAAGACAACATTATGACCAAAGAGGCCCATCATGGAGATAATCCACGTCTTCGCCCGAAATGGTAATTAATTGGCATGATTAATTGGCGAACAACTGAACGAAGAGCAATCTACTAATGGCACATAAATGGCGGCGTCAACACCTGAAGTGCAAAAAGACTACTTTTCTAGATGCGGCCGAGGTCGTAGGCTCGCGCAACAGACTCGCCGGCACAGATGAGGTTGGTTGTGGCTTCTTGCGAATCGAGTGCCCGCTCCAGGTCCATGGGCTTGCGGCAGATCGGCAAAACCAAGTCAATACCCTGCCCATATACCGCATCCAGGTTGACAGCGCGACCGCCCACGACGGCAACCAACGGCTTGCCATATCGCTTGGCGCGGCGAGCCACACCCACCGGCGCTTTGCCGGCGGCGGATTGCTCGTCCATATTGCCCTCGCCCGTTATGACCAGGTCGACATCGCGCACGCGCTCGTCAAACCCAATCAGATCGAGCACCGTCTCCACGCCCGAACGCAGCTCCGCGCCGAGCGCCAGCAGCGCGGCACCCAGGCCGCCGGCGGCACCGGCACCGGGCACGCCGAGCACCGAGCCAAATGTCCGTGCGCCCTCAGGTGTGCGCAACAACCCCTGGGCTCGAGCTCCGGCAATCGCCGTATCGAGCAGGCGGCCGTAGCCGACCATCCAACTGTCGTACCTGTGAAGTGCCTCGGCATCATCAGCCGGCAGACCCTTCTGTCCGCCGAACACCGCAAGCGCGCCGCGACGCCCCACGAGTGGGTTCTCGACATCCGAAAGCACAACGATACGAGCGCCATTCAGTGCCCGTAGCGCCGGTGCCAAATCGATACTCGCCACGTGTTCAAGGCCCGCGAGCCCCGGCGCGATATCGCAGCCACGGTCATCGACAAGACGCGCGCCCAGCGCCTGCAGCATGCCGGCGCCACCGTCGTTGGTGGCACTGCCGCCCAGACCAATATAGATAGTCTTTGCCCCAGCACGGACTGCGCGAAGCATGAGCTCGCCCACGCCATAGGTTGTAGCAACCAGCGCCGCCGATTCCGTGCAGGGTGAATACCCAATACCCGCCGCCTCGGCCATCTCAATTACAGCCGACTCGTGCTCGCCGTCCACCAGCATCCGGGCAGACACGCGCTTGCCCAAGGGACCTGCCACCTCACAGGTCACAAGCTCGCCACCGCATGCGGCAACGGCATCGAGCGTTCCCTCGCCACCATCTGCCAGCGGCAATGTGCGCACCTCGGCATCGGGCCACACACGGCGCATGCCTTCGGCAACCGCCGCCTCCGCCTGCGCACTCGAAACGCTGCCCTTAAAGGAGTCGATCGCCAACAGCACACGGCGGGGCCGGCGGCACGCGGCACCAAAATCGACCGCCTCAACGACGATATCTTCGGCACACGCGAGCGCCTCAGCGTGAGCGGCATGTGCCTCAAGATCGGCCCCACAGCCGCAGCCAGTACCATCGGTGCCACGCAGCCCACTAAAATAGCCGCTCAACACCTCACGACACTCATCCGCCAGGACCCCAGTCGCCACATTAAACCGATGATTCAGGCGCGAGTCGGCATTCAAATCGTATAGGGATCCCAACGCGCCCGCCTTGGCGTCGCTCGTGCCATACACGCAGCGCCCCACGCGCGCGTTAACCATAAGGCCTGCGCACATGCAGCAGGGCTCGAGCGTTACGTAGACCGTACAGTCGGAAAGGCGCCAGCGGCCAAGCGCCTGGGCGGCGGCGCACAGGGCCGCGAACTCTGCATGCGCCGAAGGGTCCTGGTCGAGCTCGCGCCGATTGTGCGCCCTCGCGACGATCTCGCCGTCGCGCACCACTACGGCTCCGATGGGCACCTCGCCCACCGCCGCGGCGGCTCGCGCCTCCGCCAACGCCTCGCGCATGAACTTCTCGTCGATTTCGGTGATCGTCATCGTTCGCCTTCCCTGTTGCAAATTCAAAACGATGCTATCATTACGACTCACGGAGAGATGGCAGAGCGGTTGAATGCGGCGGTCTTGAAAACCGTTGAGCGCGAGAGCGTTCCGGGGGTTCGAATCCCCCTCTCTCCGCCACTTTTAGTGATGCACCGGTGTCATGGTCCGCTCAAACAGCGCATCGACCACGTCGGCCATCTCGGGTCGACGCTCAAGATCGTGGCCCGATTCCCACCATATCGTGAAAAGTCGAATAATACCGCCGGCGACAAACTCAGACGTCGTCTCGAGTGACACGGGGGCCAGGGCATCCTCGGCAAGCACGTTCATCACACGCTCGCGGATGGAGCGGGCAATGCGGTCGCAAATAACGTTGGTCAGCATTCCCGACATGCTGCTCGCCAAAATGTTGTCCATGAGCTGCTCATGGGCCAGAATCAGGTCCATGGCATCGTCCAAAATCGCGTGCCGAAGCGCGCGCACGTCCTCGGCAGACACTGTGCCGGCCTCATCGGGCTGTTTTTGCGGCAAGCCGGACATGAGCTCATCGATATAAAAGGCAAAGTAGTCGTTCTTGTCGCGAAAGTGCTTGTAGAACGTCGTGCGGCGAATCATGGCGCGGCCGCACAGCATGGCAACCGTCAGGTCCTCAAAACGATGCTCCTCGAGAAGCTCGGTGAAAGCATCGAACAGGGCACGGTAGGTTTTCTTAATGCGAAGGTCCACTGGTATCGCCATCCTCAGGGCAAAGACAACACTCGTCAATCTGTCGCATATCTTACACCTGTACCTCGCGCGTTTTACCCCGGTGCCGACCCCGCCGAAAACATAACGCTTACCGGAAAGTTCGGCACGGCAAAACGTTGCGGGTATACTAGTAGCGTTATACCAACGGCAGCTGGCGCATGCCGCCGCGGCCATTCGAAACGGAGACATCATGATTACCGTCATCATCGGCATCGTTGTTGTCATTGTGATTGTCTGCGCCATCGCCGGCATCTACAACAACATGGTCACCAAGCGTAACCGCATCGATAACGCCTGGCAGAACATCGATACGCAGCTGCAGCGCCGCAACGACCTGATCCCCAACCTGGTCGAGACCGTCAAGGGCTACGCCAAGCACGAGCAAGAGACGCTCTCCGCCGTGATCAGCGCGCGTAACACCGCCGTCAAGGCCACCACGCCCGAGGCCAAGATGGAGGCCGACAACGTGCTGACCGGTGCGCTACGCCAGCTCTTCGCCGTAGCCGAGGCCTATCCCGACCTTAAGGCAAACACCAACTTTACGCAGCTGCAGGCGTCGCTCGAGGATACCGAGAACAAGATTAGCTATGCACGCCAGAGCTACAACGACTGCGTGCTCAGCTACAACAACGCCATCCAGACGTTCCCGGCTGTCATCTTTGCCGGCATCTTCCAGTTTAAGGAGCGCCAGGGCTTCGAGGCCGCCGAAGCAGCCCGCCAGGCCCCGACCGTCAAGTTCTAGTAGTTTGACAGCGCATCTTTAATCGGCCAAATGCATAAACCGCCCCGTCGAATGCATACTTCGACGGGGCGGTTTCCTTTTTCGCGAAGGTCCCCCTCTAAGCGCCGTGCATTTTTAGGAGTATTCAACATAACCAAGGGCTTCGGGCGCCGCGATAAATGCCAAAGACCGCGAATATCCCTGCAAATCAAACGGTGTCAGCCCATAACCCCGCCCATCATTCGTAGAAAACATCGAGAAATCCCGATTTTTTGCCCGAGGTCGGTATGCAGGGGCCTTCGATTGCAGAATACTCGCAAAAATGCACGTCGCCATCGCCCCCACATGGCGCGAACCAAAACAAAAGCGCGGCCTAAAAGGCCGCGCGCCATCTTTAATTCAGATCTATATTGCCCGTAACGGCAGCGCCGAGGTAACGCAGGCCCGAGGGCAACCTTCCTTTCCGGCGCACTCCGCAGGACGAAAGAACCTCCGCCGCACGAAGTGCGCAGCGGAGGTTCTTTCATGTCCGAGGACGCGCCGGAAAGGAAGGTTGCCCTCGGGCCGAACAGCTATGGCAGCTTACGCCACGGTATAGACCCAGTTGTGCTTATCTTCAACAGCACCAGACTGGATACCAGTCAGGGTCTCGCGGAGCTTCTTCATCACAGGGCCGATCTCGGTGTAGCCGGCCGGGAAGGTCACGGTCTCGTCGGCGCCATAGACCTTGTTGTCAATCTCGCCAACCGGGGAGATGACGGCAGCGGTGCCGCACAGGCCGCACTCGACAAAGGTACCGGCCTTGACCTCGGCCCACTCGACGGGACGCTGGTCAACGGTCATGCCCAGGTCCTGAGCAACCTGAACGAGCGAACGACGGGTGATAGAGGGCAGGATGGAGTCGGTGTGCGACTGCGGGACGACAAGCGTGCCGTCCTCCTTCACGAACAGCACGTTGGCGCCGCCGGTCTCCTCGACATAGGTGCGGGACTCGGAGTCGAGATACAGGTTCTCGGCATAGCCCTCGCGATGGGCCTCCATCGTGGGCTTGAGGGACATGGCGTAGTTCAGGCCGGCCTTGATATTGCCGGTGCCGTGCGGTGCGGCGCGGTCATACTCGGAAACGCGCAGCTTGACGGGCTTGAGGCCACCCTTAAAGTACGGACCGACCGGGGTCACGAGAATGCGGAACGTGTACTCAGGAGCGGGAGCCACGCCGATCACGTCACCGGAGCCGATCATAAACGGACGCACGTACAGGGTCGCGCCGGAACCGAAGGGCGGAACCCAGGCGGCGTTGGCAGAAACGACCTGCTTGACGGCCTCAACGAACTTGTCCTTGGGGAACGGGGGCATCTCGAGGCGCTGCGCAGAGTTGTACATACGCTCGGCGTTCATGTCGGGACGGAAGCAGACGATGCTGCCATCCTCGGCGGTGTAGGCCTTCAGGCCCTCAAAGACCTCCTGGCAGTAATGGAAGATGCCACCGCACTCGGAGACATGCAGGGTGTGGTCGGTGGTCAGGCCGCCCTCGTCCCACTCGCCATCCTTCCAATGGGCCTCGTAACTGTAATCGGTCTTCATGTAGCCAAAGCCGAGGCTACCCCAATCGATATCCTTCTTCTCGACAGTCATATGTCGCTCCTTACATACACAGTTGCATACTCGCGAACCCGCACGCAAGGACCGAGGCCGACCGCGTCGCAACGTCGCACGCCCGGAGCGTAGAGCCGGACGGGACACGCGAACGGCATCAAAGCCGATGGCACGTCGATTCGCATGCACGAGATTGTACTCCGCACGCGCGTCGGATAAAACGTTTTTCTTTAACTAACTAAAGTATTTTCATTTGACCGAAGCAAAAAGGCCCGTCACCGTAAGCGGTGACGGGCCTCAACGGCACGGTTTGCGCGCCGGCTCGATCTACGCGTTCTTTTTGCCCAGCTTAGCCTTAACCAGACCGACCACGGTCGGGATGATCGACACGGCGACGATGCCGATAATCAGCAGCTCAAAGTGCTCCTGCACAAAGGGGATGCCGCCAAAGAAGTAGCCCAGCAGCGTAAAGACCGTCGACCAGGTAATGCCGCCCAGCACGTTAAAGATAACGAAGTTGCGCCAGTGCATGCCGCCCATGCCGGCAATGAAGGGCACAAAGGTGCGGATAAACGGGAAGAAGCGGCCGAGGAAGATGGCCAGGTGACCCCACTTGTCCAAAAAATCCTCGGACTTTTTGATACGCTCGGGCGTCATGGCCTTGACCTTGCCCGAAGCGATGATTTTTTTGCCAAAGAAGTGACCGATCATAAAGTTGCACTGGTCGCCCAGGATGGCAGCAGCCCATGCTACGGCCAGCAGGGCCACGATGTTAAAGCCACCGTTGTGGGCAAAGAAGCCCGAAGCAAACAGCAGCGAATCGCCAGGGAGGAACGGGAAGAATACCACGCCCGTCTCGATAAAGATGATCAGGAACACGCAGCCGTAGGCCATAAGCGGGCCGGCGGCAATCCAACTGGCGATCGCGGTGCGCGGGTCTTTGAGCAGCTCGGCGATAAAATTGATGAAACCCATGAAGTAAAACCTCTCAGTTGTGGGCGCGGACACGTCCAAGTTGACCAGTATACGGTTGCGACGCGGCCACGCACACGACTGCATAAAAGCGTGACTCCATTACCAGCAAGTTTGCATAACTGACACCTGTCACGCAAAGCTGCACAAGATTGTTCTTCCTAATCCCTAGCGAATCGCTATACTTTATTGAACCGCATTGCCATGGCGCTAAGGGAGGGCGGCCGGTGAGCTTTATCAATACCATTCGCGAGGACATCAAGACCGTCCAGGCGCAGGACCCCGCCGCGCAAAACGGTCTGGTCATCTTCCTTTCCTATCCTGGCCTGCACGCCAAGTGGAACCATGTACCCGAGCACTGGCTCTGGGAACACGGCCATCGCTCGCTCGCCCGTGTGCTCTCGCAAATCACCCGCCACATCACCGGCGTTGAGATTCATCCCGCCGCGCAGATCGGCAAGCACTTCTTTATCGACCACGCCATGGGCGTCGTTATTGGCGAGACTACCATCGTGGGCGACAACTGTGTGCTCTACCAGGGCGTCACGCTCGGCGGCACCGGCAACGAGACCGGCAAACGCCACCCCACCCTGGGCAACAATGTCACGGTGGGCACGGGCGCCAAGGTGCTCGGCAACATCCGCATCGGCAACAACGTCAAGATCGGCGGCAACTCAGTCGTCGTCAAGGACGTACCCGACAACTGCACCGTCGTGGGCGTGCCGGGCCGCATTATCAAACGCAACGGCTGCCGCGTGTTCGAGGAGAGCTTCGACGCCAAGCAGCATCGCGAGTACATGCCCGACGCCGCCGCTGAGCAGTCCGCGCTCAACCGTCAAGGCATCACTGAGAACGCCCGCCGCGTCAAGGAACTCGAGCGAGAGGTGGCCGAGCTCAAGGCCCTCGTCGCCAAGCTCGTGGACGAGCGCTAGGGCCGCGGGCAACCGCCACAGCATTAACGCCAACACAAAAGGCGCGCCAGGGAATCCGCCCCCGACGCGCCTTCTTTTCGATGTGACATGCGGGACTGCCCCTTTGTCACCTTATGCGAACTGGCTCAGATAGAGGTCGGCGTAGGCGCCCTCGGCTGCCAGCAACTCCTTATGCGTGCCTTGCTCGATGATGTTGCCGTGGTCCATGACCAGGATGAGGTCGGCATCCACGATCGTCGACAGGCGATGCGCGATCACAAAGCTCGTGCGCCCGCGCATGAGCGCGTCCATAGCACGGCCGATGGCGAGCTCGGTACGTGTGTCCACGCTCGACGTCGCCTCGTCTAGAATGAGAATCGCCGGGTTGTTGAGCAGCACGCGCGCAATGGTCAGCAGCTGGCGCTGGCCCTGGCTAATGCTCTCAGCATCGTTGGCCACCCGCGTGTCATAACCCTGCGGCATGGTGCGCACAAAGAAGTCGACCTGCGCGGCGCGCGCAGCCGCCACGATTTCGTCGCGCGTCGCCTCGGGGCAGCCGTAGGCGATGTTTTCGGCAATCGTGCCATCGAACAGCCAGGCGTCCTGCAGCACCATGCCAAAATGCTGGCGCAGCTCGCCGCGGTCCATGCGGCTTGTGTCCACGCCGTCGAGCGTAATGCGGCCACCGTCGATCTCGTAGAAGCGCATGAGCAGGTTGATCAGCGTGGTTTTACCCGCACCCGTGGTTCCCACCACAGCGATCTTCTGACCCGGCTCGGCGGTAAACGACACGTCGCGCATAAGCGGCTTGTCGGGCGAATAACCAAAGCGCACGTGCTCAAAAGCGACACGGCCCTCAACGCGACCCGGCAGCTTGGCGGCCTCGTCCGGCAGCGGATCGGCCTCCATCTCGGGCTCGTCGAGCAGGTCGAACACGCGCTCCGCACTCGCCAGCGCGCTCTGCAGCGAGTTGAAAGTGAACGACAGCTGCGTCATGGGTTCGGACGCCTCGTAGATAAACTGGAAGAACGCCTGGAACACGCCGACGGTCATGTGGCCGGCGACCAGCATGCTGCAGCCCACCAGCGCGATCACGATCTGCGCCAAACGGCCGATAAAGCGCACCGCAGGACCGACGGCATTGATCATAAAGTCGGCCTTGGTACTCACGCGCGCCAGCTCCCTCGAGGCCTCATGCACTTCGGCAGAGCTCTGGCGCTCGCGGTTAAACGCGCGAATCACCAGACGACCCGAATAGCCTTCCTCGACTGCACTCGTAATCTTGGACACCCACTCCTGGCGCTCGCCGGTCACGTCATGCGTGCGACGCGAGACCACTTTGGTCACCAGCAGCGACAACGCCGTAAAGAACAAAAAGACCAGCGTGAGCGGCACGCTAAACACGAACATCACGCCCACGGCGCCCACCACGGTGCCGATCGACACCAGCAACTGCAGCAGTCCGCGCTGCATGCTTTCGGACATCTTGTCCAGATCGTTGGTCGCACGGCTAACGACCTCGCCGGGGCGATGCGCGTCAAAGTAGGCAAGCGGCAGACGGTTGAGCTTTTGCGCGATGCGGTTACGCAGACGCAGGTTGAGGCGTTCGGCCACGCTCGACATCAAAAAGCTCTGGAGCGCGTAGAACGAGGCGGCGGCCGTCCAGATCATAAAGTAGATGAAGATGGTCCTGCCGCAGTTCTCCCAGGTGATACTGAAGGTGGTGTCGTCGGCAAACGCCAGCTTCACGTGTCCCCACAGCTCATCGATGACGCGGGCGCTGTACGCCGGCGCCGCGGTGTTAAAGATGGCGTAGAACACGATGCTCGCGAACACGAGGTAGAAGCGCCAGTGATCGCCGGCGGCCTCGCTCCACAGACGGCGCACCGTCGCCCAGGTGTCGCGGGGTTTCTCGTCCTCGTCCTCGTCGTCCACATCGCGCATGCGCTCTGCCTCAGCGCGGGCGCGTTCGTCCTCGGCGCGTTCGTTTTCCTCGTAGAGCGCTTGACGGCGAGCCTCGCGCTCGGCTGCAGCCTTGGCGGCATCGTCCAGACCGGGCGCGACCGCCGGCTCCTCAGCCGTCCCTGTTGCCACGACGCCATCAACGACGCCTTGCTTCTTGAGCTCCTCGGTCATGCTACTCACCTCCCTTCATCTGCGATTCCGCGATGGCACGGTACACCTCGCAGGTCTCCATCAACTCGTCGTGCATGCCCAAGCCCACGACCTCACCATCCTTGAGCACCACGATCTGGTCGGCATGCAGAATGGTCGAGATACGCTGCGCGATGATGAGCACCGCGGCATCGCGCGTCTCGTCCTGCAGCGCATGGCGCAGGGCCGCGTCGGTCTTAAAGTCTAGGGCCGAAAAGCTATCGTCGAAGATATACAGATCAGCGTGCTTCATGAGCGCACGGGCGATGGCCAGGCGCTGGCGCTGACCGCCCGAGAAGTTCGTGCCGCCCTGCGCCACCGGCGTATCGAGTCCCTGCGGCTGGTCGAGCACAAAGGTGCTCTGGGCAACCTGTAGCGCGTGAAGCATGTCGGCCTCGGTCGCACCCTCGTTGCCATAGCGCAGGTTGCTCGCCACCGTGCCCGAGAACAGCCACGCCTTCTGCGGCACGTAAGCGATATGCCCGCGAATCTCGTCTTGCGAAAGGTCGCGCAGGTCAACACCGTTAAGGCGTATGGCGCCCTTCGAGGCATCGTGGAAACGCAACAAGAGCTTGGCCACCGTCGATTTGCCCGATCCCGTCGAACCCACAATCGCGGTCGTCTGGCCACGGCGACAGGCAAAGCTCAGATCGCACAGTGTGTCCTCGTCGGCGTCGTCAAAACGGAACGACATATGATCGAACACGGCGACCGCGTCGGCTCCGTCCTTTGAGTCGGACGCGCCCGCGTCGAGCGTACGCTGGCCATCGACGATGCTCGGCTCAATCTGGAGCACCTGTTGTGCACGGTTGAGGCACGCCGCAGCGCGCGGAAGCGTCAGAATCACCATCTGCGCCATCATCACAAAGAACAGGATCAGAATCGCGTATTCCAGCACGGCCGAGATGCTGCCGATTTGCATGGCGTGGACGCCTACGCGGTTGCCTCCCACCCACAGCACCGCCACCTCGGCGATGTTCATCAGAAAGAAGCTGGAACTATCGAGGCCCACAAACAGGTGGTTGACCTTAATGGCGTTGGCCGCGTAATCGCTAAACACCTCGTCTAGGCGCTGCTCCTCATGGCGCTCCTTGTTAAACGCGCGGATGACGCGCACGCCCACGATGTTCTCGCGCAGCACCACGTTCATACGGTCGATAAAACTCTGCAGGCGCATAAAGATCGGCGCGGCATTAGCCACCGTAAAGACCGCCGCCACCAGTACAATCGCCACGACTGCACCCAGCAGCGTACCCATGGCGGGATCGATATGCCAGGCAAAGATGATGCCCGCCACGGCCAAAAACGGCACCGGCAGCACCAGCTGAATCGTCTGTAGAATCGCCTGCTGGATCACGTTGATGTCGTTGAGCGAGCGCGTGATCATCGAGCCGGTGCCAAAGCGCTCAAAGTCGCTGGCAGACAGCTCGAGTGACTTGTCGTAGACGGCGTTGCGGATGTCACAGGCCACGCTGGCCGCCAGGCGAGCCGAAAGATAGCAGCCCAGCACCGCGCCACCGCTGGCCATGCCGGTCGCGATAAGCATGTACAGGCCGTTG
Organism: Coriobacteriaceae bacterium; assembly: GCA_905209215.1. Taxonomy (GTDB): domain Bacteria; phylum Actinomycetota; class Coriobacteriia; order Coriobacteriales; family Coriobacteriaceae; genus Collinsella. The sequence goes on from CAJLRY010000021.1 coordinate 10,756, forward strand.
CGCAGGATGTAGTCGACATCACCCGTCGTGATGCCGGTATTGACCATATTCGCCAACATCGTAGGCACTAGCAGCGTGCCGACGTTATCTATCAGCAGCACAAACAGCGTCACCGCAATCAGCCCGCGATACGGCCTCATAAACCTCATTAAGAGTCGCACGTCTCCCCCTCTTCTTGGTTTTCCACTTGGCTCTCGGCGGCCATCTGCTGTTTAAACGCCTCGCACTCCTCGTTGAGCGCGTGGGAAAACTTGCCGACCAGGCGCATAATCTCGCACTGTTCCCGGGGCTCGAGCGCGCCAAAGGCACGCTGCTCGGCTTTAACCGCCGGCAACGCATACTGCTCGGCGAACCGCCGGCCCTCATCGGTCAAACAAACGACCTTATTCTTACGACTGCCTTCGGCAAATTCCAGCGTTGCAAGCCCTCGCGCCGTCAGAGTTTTAATTGCCGAGTTAATGGTCTGCTTGCTATAGAACCATTCGCTCGTGAGCCGGCTCACAGCAACGTCTTCGGCCGCCGTGCTAATATCGACGAGCATCCAATAGGCGCAATCCGAAAGGCCGCAGGCACGCGCGAACTCTGAATAAATACGGTAGAGCCCGTTGAGCATCCGGTCAAAATCGACCGACGTAACCGCGCAACTCATCTCTCCCACCATTCAATAGTCCGAATTTTGACTAATTTAGGTTTCAGATTAGTCCGAGTTTTGACTATCGTCAAGGGCTTCGTTCGCAGCGCGCAGGCTATACAACAGATCGACAAAAAAGACCGCCGGCGCAGGGGCAGCGCCGGCGGTCATGAGAGAAAATCGATTATTTGCTGCTAGGCTGCGACGGCCTCGTAGACCGTAGCGCCCGCAAAGCTGTCGTGAAGGCTCTTGCCGCAGATCCACGGCAGCTCAACGACCTCGCAGACCGTGCTGACCAGCTCGGAGCAGTCCGTAAAGTGACCCTTATCGTTGAGGGCCTCGCAATCCTGAACACGCCAATAGCCATCGGTGTGCGTGATGTAGTACTCGTGATCGTCAATCGTCACAAAAGCGCGCGTCTTGGAACGCAGCAGCTTCAGAAATCCTTCGAAATCGGTCTCGACGACATCTCCAGCCTGGAACATGATAGTTACCTCCTGGCCCGGCGCCACCACGGCGCATTGATAAACGTTGGTACTCCTTTAGTAAAACCTTTATCAGAGGTTATGCGTTCGTCATTTAGGCAAGTGGTAAAAAACCGCAGGGTAGACGGGATAAAACGTTTAACCATCCCATTTGTTTGTCACATTCTGAAGGTACTTTTATGCAAACCTACTTTCCCAATTGGGATCTACCCTTTTGGCCGGGCAATTGACCGTCTATCGTTTGAGCCCGACGGGTATGAACGGGGCATCTGCAACGCCACCGCAAGGAGACACCATGGAGACTATCGAAGCACTCATCCACCGCCGCAGCTGCCGCAAATACAGTGATCGTCCCGTCGAGGCCGAAAAGCTCGCACGCATTATCGAGGCCGGCCAGTATGCACCCAGTGGCATGGGGCGCCAGCCGGTGACGTTTGTCGCCGTCACCGACCCCACGACCGTTGAGCGCCTCTCGCAGCTCAACGCACAGGTCATGGGCAGCAACAGCGACCCCTTCTATGGCGCCAAGACCGTTGTGGTGGTACTGGTCGACCGCAGCGTGCCCACGCACCTGGAAGACGGATCGCTCGCCATGGGCAACCTGCTCAACGCCGCCTATGCACTGGGTGTCGACTCATGCTGGATTCACCGCGCGCATGAGGTCTTTGACTCGCCCGAGGGCCTGGAGCTGCTGGCCAGCTGGGGCCTGCCCGCCGACGGCAGCCTGCGCGGCGTCGGTCACTGCATTCTGGGCTATGCCGAAGACACGCTACCCGAGCCCAAACCCCGCCGCGACAACGTGGTGTACGTTAGGTAATTAGTTCCGCCGTTCTAACGAACGGCGGACCCGCTCGCAACTTATCTTGCCGATGGAGTTGTCGTCGTTTCGTTCGTGTGGGTCGTTTCGGCGCCGTCGCCCTGTTCGCCCTCGTCCTTTTGAGCGTCGGCGATGGTGGAGGCCGCCGCAACGATACCGCGCTGGGGCGCGACGCCCGTCTGGGTCTGAGCGCCCTCGACAATTTCTGTGCCTGCATGCGCGAGCTCGGGCGATTTAAACATCGCGTCCAAGTTGGCACCGTCGCCGGCGTAGCCAAGCGCAGCGAGTGCGATGACGATCACTGCAACGACGACCGCGATCGGAACATAACGATGCCAACCAGCCGGATTGAGTCCGCTGCGACGAGCCGCCCCGCGGCTGATGTAGCCGAGCGTGCCGTCGTGCTTGAGCTTTGAACCCACCACGCGTTTGCGGTCCCACAGCGAGGACTCTGCCTGCATTGCCAAGCGGGCACCTGTCGAAGGATAGCCGTATTTAGTGCGCTTGAACGAGCCGTCAAACCCCGAGGCGTGTTTGCCCCACGTCACCGATGTTGTGCGTCGGTTAACCGGCGCGGCGCTCCGCCTTCTGCGGCTCGGTTTTGTAGTCTCAGCCATACGCCCCCGCACGCCGTAACCAAATCGAAACAATAACGCTTTGGACTGTAGCACACGCGTCGCGCGCGGTCACGGGCGCCTCGCTCAACGGTCATCGTCCTTCAGTAAGCGCCACAGCGTTGTTCGGCTTATGCCCAGCACCTCCGCCGCACGGGTTCGGTTGCCGTGGAGATGATCTACAACCAGATGCGCGATATCTCGCTCGGTATCGGCCAGCGGTCGCAGGATATACAGGTCGCTTTCGAGTGTCGGGGCGCCAAAGGTTGCGGTCTTAATCACGTCCTCTTGGGCTAGCACTTCCTCCGCCACAGCGCGATCCACCGTGCCCGCCCCCACCAATATATACAGTCGTTCCGAGACCTCGCGGAGCTGCAGATAATTGCGCGGCCAGCGGTAAGCATCGAGCGCCTTCGTCGCCGCGGCAGACAGCGTGGGCGCTGCCGTCCCAAATGCACCAGCGAGATATTCCAAATAGCGCGCAATCTTTTGCGACGTGGCTCCCTGCTCGACGATTGCCGGCGCCACGCTCACCGCACAGGCGAAGCGCTCGGTCACAAAGGCGGCTTGATCACTTTCGCTGCCGCCCGGCATGTCATTCGCCGTCAGCACCACATGGCAGCGCGTCGCCAACGCGGTGTCGGCCATCGTGGAAACGAGCTCGCGGAGACGCTGGGGGCCAACCGTGTTCCAGCCCTCAATGCAAAGCGTCAGCCCCGTTTGGAACAACGGCGATTCGGCGCTTTTGAGCAGATGGCGCCAGCCGCGATCCGTTAGCTCATCGAGCGCAACGGCAACAAAGGGCTGATCGACAAAAGGACCGTCCAGATAGAGGCGCATGGCAATCTCGACCTGACCCGTTCCCAGCTCGCCCTCGAGCATAAGGGGCACACCGCGCGCGTAGCTCTCGGCGACCGGCGCAGCCACCGAGGCAGGCCCCTCAACGATGCCGTACGCGCTCGATTCGTAGCGGGCCTCAACTTCGTCGGCGTTGAGCCACTCGATGCCCGCGTGCGCCGCGGCGCCGCGCACCTCGCGGACCACGACGACCCAAAGGCCCCCGCCCTCTTTGTCGGCGGGGCGAACGGTCAGGCTCAGGCGCGTACCCGCACGCCCCATAACCAGACGCGCGCCGTCTCCTATACGGTCGAGGCGTTCGGCAACAAAAGCTGCCACATCCCGCTCAAGCGCCGCGTCATTCATGGTCGAAATCGCGACGTCCCCACGCGCATCGATTGCCAATGCCGAGGCCCCGGCAGCAGCCAGGGCCTCGGTCAAGATGTTCAGCTTGGCATCGCTATCCATGATTTGCCCCTGTCCGCGGCGACGTGCAACCGCCGACGGTCGCACGACCGAGTGTTTCAAAATTGAACGATATTGCTCACCAAACACTATAGGGCAGAAAGCGCCGTCCTGCGAGTATAGGTGTTGCCCCGCATCGCCATCCTGGCGGGGCGATAAGAGCTCTTCGGGACTTATAAACCTGCGGACAAGCCATACCCGCAAGAGCTCCTATCGCTCCACCGCAGGCTTGCGCTCACCAGCAACCAGCAACCAGCACGCGAATAAGCTACTTCTCTACCAGATTCCCAGCACGTGCTGCATTCCCAAGCTCATGCACGCAATGCCAATCCAGCAGCAAAAGCCCAGCGCGATGGGCTTGCCGCCCTTTTTGACCAGCTCGACGATATCGGTATTAAAGCCAATAGCCGCCATGGCCATCACGATAAAGAACTTCGAAAGCTCCTTGATGGGCGCCGTAATGGACGTGGGAAGCTGAAACACCGTGGTGACCACGCTTGCCAGCACAAAGAACAGCACGAACATGGGAAACGCGCGTTTAAGCGAAAACGTGCTTTTGGCGTCGCCGCCGGCCTTACGCGCCAGATGCATCTGCCAGCATGCGAGGACCAACGTGATGGGAATAATGGCCAGCGTCCTGGTGAGCTTGACCACCGTGGCGCTCTCGAGCACATTGGCACCGGGATGCATACTGTCCCAAGCACTCGCCGCAGCCGTTACGGACGAGGTGTCGTTGATGGCGGTGCCGGCAAACAGGCCAAAGCCCTCGTTGGTCAGCCCGAGCATACCACCGAGCGTCGGAAACACGAGCGCCGCGATAACGTTAAACAGGAAGATGACCGAAATAGCCTGGGCAATCTCGCGATCGTCGGCATCGATGACGGGTGCGGTCGCGGCGATGGCAGAACCGCCGCAAATCGACGAACCCACACCCACAAGCGTCGAGATCTTACCCGGCACGTTCATAACGCGGCAGAGCACAAAGGCGATGACAAGCGAGGTCGAGATCGTCGCCACGATAATCGGCAGCGACTGGGCGCCCTTGGACAGAATCTGGGAGAGGTTCATGCCAAAGCCAAGCAGGATGACCGCATACTGCAAGATCTTTTTAGACGTATAGGTAACGCCGGCGGCAAGCGGCTCACGACGATGCTTGGGAAAGACAAGTGCCAGAACCATGCCGATGAGGATGGCGAATACCGGCCCGCCGACCACCTCGATCTGCTTGCCGAGCAGCGTTGCGGGAATGGCGATGATCAGGCAGAACAAAACGCCCTTCCAGCGCTCGCGTACGATATTTGCCAGTTGCATATGGGATTCCTTCTTTCTATTTCACGTTTGCGACGGCTTATGATACGGCAACGTTGAGCACAGCCATGCGTAAACACAGACCAAGATGCCGCAATAGTTCTTGGGCAACAGTCGAATTACCCACCGCGGAGAGCCGATTCGCGGCATAATTAACAGCTGACATATCAGTGTGATAGAACGGTTGCGAGGCACTATGGAAGAATCGATGCACGTCGGCGAGCAGGAAACGAGCCTACAGGACCAGTCCTACCACACCATTCGACGCAAAATCGTCTACCTGGACTACAAACCGGGCGAAAAACTGGGTGTCAAGCAGCTTTGTGACGACCTGGATATGGGGCGCACCCCTGTGCGCGAGGCGCTGGTGCGTCTGGCGCAAGAGGGCCTGGTGCGTACCGTGCCCCAAAGCGGCACCTATGTCTCGCCCATCAACCTCACTCTTGCCGAGAGCGCCTGCTACATTCGCGAACACCTGGAAAAGCAGGTGATTGTAGAGTGCTGCGCCCGTGCCACCTCGGCAGGCATCGAGCAGCTCGACCGAGCCATCGCGCTGCAGGAAAAGACCATGGCCGAGGAGGATCGCATCGGCTTCTTTTTAAGCGACAACCTCATGCACCGCATGATCTTTAACATCGCGTGCCGCAGCACCGTGTGGTCGTGGCTCGAGGCGACCAATGCCGACCTGGAGCGCTTCCGCTGGCTGCGCGCCGCCACGCAGAGGCTCGACAATCAGGAGATTGTTAACGAGCACAAGAAAATCCGCCGCGCTATCGCCGGTCGCGACCCCATCGAGGCGAGCTTTTTGGTCAGCAAGCACCTGCATATGATGTTCCGCAACCAGACCGAGGTCCTGGACCAATATCCCAAGTACTTCGAGACCAGCAAGCTCCGCTAACCTGCCAAAAAGGGACAAGTTTATTTTGGCAGGTTTTATCTGGGCAAACGCAACAAGGCCCGACTCCGCCACAACGGAGCCGGGCCCTTCTTGTTAGCGCGTTTCGACAACGGAGCACCTGATGTCAGTCACCAACAGCGAGCGAGCCGCATTTGCGCCAAGGTGACGTGAAATGAGAGGGCACTGACCTTCTGGTCGCGCCCTCGAAATTGAACGTCAGATTGGCGTGAATGCGGCTCGCGCAGCGTCGAGCAGTTCCGGCGTTTGGTAAAACGCCGGAACAACAATTACTCGACGGTCACGCTCTTAGCGAGGTTTCGAGGTTGGTCAACGTCGCAACCGCGCAGGATGGCCACCTCGCGGGCGAGCAGCTGCAGCGGGACGCTCGCCGTGATGGGGCTGAACACGTCGCGGACGGCCGGCACGCGGATGATGCAGTCGGCGATCTTGTTGATCTCCTCGTCGCCCTCGGTGGCAACGACGATGACCTTGGCACCGCGCGCCTTGCACTCCATAAGGTTCGACACGGTTTTGTCGTAGGTGGCACTCTTGGTGGCCACGGCGATGACGGGGAAGCCCGGATCGATCAGCGCGATGGGGCCGTGCTTCATCTCGCCGGCGGCGTAGGCCTCGGCGTGCAGGTAGCTGACCTCCTTGAGCTTGAGCGCGCCCTCGTAGGAGATGGCAGCGCCCATACCGCGGCCCACAAACAGTGCCGACTGCGCGTCCTTGCACAGCAGGGCGGCCTCATGAACGGCCTCGGTCTGCGTGTCCAAAATCCACTGGATCTGCTCGGCCGTATCGGAAAGCTCGCGGAACATCATGCGTGCCTGTTTGGTGGTCAGGCGGTACTTGACCTGCGCCAGCAGCAGGGCCAAAAGCGTGAGGCTAACGACCTGACCGATGAAGCTCTTGGTCGAGGCGACCGCGATCTCCTTGTTGGCCTTGGTGTAGATGACGCCGTCGCTCTCGCGCGCCACGGGGCTACCCACCACGTTGGTGATGCCAAAGACCTTGGCGCCCTTGATACGCGCGTCACGAATGGCGGCGAGGGTATCGGCCGTCTCGCCCGACTGGGACACGGCAACGACGAGCGTCGTCGGTGTGATGATGGGGTTGCGGTAGCGGAACTCGCTGGCAGCCTCGACCTCGGTAGGAATACGAGCCCAGCCCTCAATAAGGTTCTTAGCGATGAGTCCGGCATGGTAGCTGGTGCCGCAGGCAATCACATACACGCGGTCGATATCGTTGAGCTCCTCGAGGGACAGGCCCAGCTCGTCGATATCGAGCTCACCGGCGGGGGTCATGCGACCCACCAGCGTATCGCGCACGACGCGCGGCTGCTCGTGAATCTCTTTGAGCATAAAGTCGGGATAACCGCCCTTTTCGGCCATATCCAGATCCCAATCGATGTGGGTGACCTTGGGCTCGATGACATTGCCGGCCTCGTCGGTATACTCGACGCCCGCAGGCGTGAGCTTGGCAAACTGACCGTCCTCGAGCACCACGACATCGCGGGTGGCGTCGATGAGCGCAATCACGTCGGAGGCAACGTAGGAGCCGGTCTCGCCCACGCCGACCACGATCGGGGAGTCCTTGCGGGCAACGGCGATTACGCCAGGCTCGTCGGCGCACACGGCGGCCAAGCCATAGGCGCCCACCACGTGGGTGCAAGCCTCGCGCACGGAGGCCATCAGGTCGTGTGTCTCGGCATAGGCCTCTTCGATCAGATGCGCGAAGACCTCGGTATCGGTCTCGCTCTTAAAGTGATGGCCGCGGCCCTCCAGCTCCTCGCGCAGCTCGGCGAAGTTCTCGATGATGCCGTTGTGGACGATGGCGATACGACCGTCGCAGCTGGTGTGGGGGTGAGCGTTAACGACAGAAGGCTTGCCGTGGGTGGCCCAGCGGGTGTGACCGATGCCGCAGGTTGCGTCGCTATCGATATTGGAAAGCTCGCTCTCCAGGCCCGCAACCTTGCCCACGCGGCGGATGACGTCGAGGTGTGCCGCGGCGCCCTCGCCCACCTCGAGCGCAACGCCCGAGGAGTCATAGCCGCGATACTCCATGCGCTTAAGGCCTGTGACCAGGATGTTCTTTGCAATATCAGAGCCGGTGTAGCCGACGATTCCGCACATAGGATAAATCCCTTCGTTCGCGTGACTGCAAGACGTCCACGCACAGGGGGCGCTGAGACGTATAACGTTCGAGTATTGTACTCACGCAAGCGCAAGCTGATATACCAGAAGTGGTATCTCAACTTAGATACCACCCGATGCACACATGCCCAGCCGGTCCAAACCAACGCAATGGGACAGGCGCCTTCGTGGTGGTCGCGTTGGCAACAGCGTTTCCCCAGATAAAACCTGCCAAAATAAACCTATCCCTTTTTGGTAGGTTTGGGATGCTACAATCTGGCTTGTACTTGAAACGCATCAAAGGGGCCGCTATGGCAAAGGTAAAAATCAGCGACGTCGCGCGCGAGGCCGGGGTTTCGTTGGGCACGGTTTCCAACGCGCTCAACCATCCCGAAAAGCTGCGCCCCGAGACCCTCAAGCTCATCAACGAGACCATCAATCGCCTTGGCTACCTGCCCAACCAAAGCGCCCGTCAGCTCGCGGGCGGCGCCACCAAGTCTTTTGGCCTGGTGCTCCCCCGTCTCGATCACGGCTTTTCGCTCCAAATCGCCAGCGGCGCCCACAACGAGGCACGCAAGCACGGCTACGATCTGCTCATCGCCAACGCCGATAACGACGATATTCTCGAGGACCATTACCTGCGTTACTTTATGGGCACCCAAATGTCCGGCGTCATGGTTCAGCCCATGGCATCCCCCGATTGGCACCCCGCCATGGCCAAGATGCCCGTGCCGATCGTCCACCTGGACATCCATTGCTCCGAGCCCGGCTACTACGTAGCGGCCGATAACGAGGCCCAGGGTCGCATCATTGCCGAACTTGCCATCGCCCGCGGTGCACGCCATATCACCGTTGTGGGTAGAGCAGCATTTATGCAGCTCACCCTACGCGTGCTTGGCATTCACAAGGCCCTCGCTCTGCACCCCGATATCAAGATCGAAGTCATCGACGCCGGCGAATGGAATACCGCTGCCGACGGCTACGGCATCGGTGCCCAAATCGCCGAGCGCCCCGCGAACGAACGCCCCGATTTTGTCGTCGGCCTGACCGACGTGTTGGCCTCGGGCGTTATCTCGGCGCTGGTCGACAAGGGCATCTCTGTACCCGGGCAAGTACGCGTAGCAGGTTGCGATGGCAACCCGCTCGCTTGGAGCGGATCGGTCCCGCTCACTACGGTAGCGCCCCCGGGCTACGAGATTGGCCGCAAGGGTGTCCAACTGCTGATGGAGCAAATCGAGAACAAGGCCCCGGCAAAGACCAAGCATATCCGCGTCGGCTCTGCAGCGCGCACCGTCACCGCAGTCACCGCCGCCGAGGGTATCAACCGCCAAGAACTGGTACGTCCGTTCCTGCTGGAACGCGCCAGCACCCAGGCAAGCAGCCAGACCGACGCCACGGCCATCAACCTCGGTGCGTATCTATAGCACGACCGCAAGTATGCTAAGTCGCCGCTCAAGCAAAAGAGGCCCGACCATTGCCGGGCCTCTTTTGCTTAAGTGCAAACGTGAGCAATTGCTCGTTTCAACGCCGCAATTGTCTAGCGCACGGCCTTGACCGCCGCCGTCAGATCGAATAGCGTATCGAGCACCGCCTCGCAGCCGTCCACCACGTCCTGCGGAAGCGGCACGATATCGGGGACGGCAAAGACGTGACAGCCAGCCGTGATGCCCGAGACGCAGCCGTTGCGTGAGTCCTCGACCACGGCACATTCCTCGGGAGCAAAGCCCGCGCGCTCGCAGGCGAGCAGATACATCTCGGGGTCGGGCTTGCCGTGCACGACGTCATCGCCGCAGGTCACCGTTTCAAACTTGTCAAAGAGGCCGACCATCTTAAGGTTGCGTTCTGCCGTGACATGGCGCGATGACGTCGCAAGGCCCACGTGATAGCCCGCAGCCAGCAGCTCGTCTAGGCACTCGGCGGCGCCGGCCTTAAGCTCCAGGTCGGTCTTGACCATCTCGTCGCGAATCTCCTTGTGACGATGATAGATCGCCTCAGCGGTTTCTCTACTGCCGTAATGTGTCTCAAGGATGTCCATGACATCGGGCAGCGTACGACCGATAAACTGATGAATCAGCGTGTCATCAATCGCGACACCCAGCTCAGCAGCGGGCGCTTTCCATGCCTTGATGCCCAGACGCTCGGTGTCGACCAGCGTTCCGTCCATGTCAAAAATAACAGCCTTGATCATATCGGTCCCCCATCGACTCTCGCTGTCGCATTGCCGCAACTCTACCGCATTTGGCAACTTGTATATAACGTATATACCATATTGCACTTTCGTTACATAGATAGAAGTCTTATGGCAAGTAACGCATTAGGATTATAGTTTTCGATCGAGTACTCAACGATAAGGATCGTTTCATGATTTTAGACACCATGGCACCCGCAGAGGAGCTTCAAGACAAGCTATCGGCGCTCGAACAGCTGCTTTTGGCATACGGGCGCGTGGCTATCGGGTTTTCCGGCGGCGTTGACAGCAGCTTTTTGGCCGCCGTATGCGCCCGCATCATGCCTACCAATACCCTCCTCGTCCATCTCACCACGCCGCTCATCGGCACGCCCGAGCAGGCTTCGTTTGAGCGGTCCGTTGACGGACAAACCGATGAGGGTCCGCATTTTATGCTCCCCGTGCTCAATCTTTCGGTCGATCAGCTGCAGCTCCCCCAGGTAGCCTGCAACGATGCCGACCGCTGCTACCACTGCAAGCGCGCCGGCTTTACCGCTATCGTCAACCACGCCAAGTCGCTAGGCTTTCCCACCGTCATCGATGGCAGCAATGCAAGCGATCGCGGTGACTACCGCCCCGGCATGCGTGCGGCAGAAGAGCTCGGTGTACGCTCACCCCTTATGGAGGTCGGCTTTACCAAGGACGAAGAGCGCGAGCTGCTGCGCGCATGGGGCTACCCCGTCTGGAACCTGCCGGCAGGCGCCTGCTTGGCCACGCGCATTCCCACGGGCGAGGAGCTTACGCGCGAGAAGGTCGATTTAATCCGCGCCTGCGAGGATTATCTGCACGATCTTGACCTGGCGCAGGTCCGCGCACGCCTGGTCGGCGGCTGCATGCATATCGAAGCCGCCCCGGCAGATGTCGCCAAGATCGCCGCCCTCGGCGGTACCGTGGTCAACGACGAGGGAAAGACCCCGCTGCCCGCCGCCATCGAGTCCGCGCTGCGCAACCTAGGCTGCGGACACATCTCCCCCGAGGTCGCCCCCTACATCCACGGCAACATGAATCTTTAAGTTACGCCGTTTTACAAACGGCGTAACCGCTCGGCGCTGCGCAGGCCCCGGGCACGGCAATCTGACGTTCAACTGCACGGGCGCGACCAAAAGGTCAGCGCCCGCTTGTTTCACGTCACCTTGCCGCACCCGGAACCTGCTCGCTCGCGCGTGCTCAACCTGAACTGCGTTAACTGACCTGCCAAAAAGGGACTGGTTTATTTTGGTAGGTTTTATCTTGGGAAACGTCGGATAGCCCCGCACATCCCAACCATCGCAGTCCCTTCTGGGACAAATGGACCGATAGCGCGCCTCCCCAATCTTTAAGAATCTGTTCGGCAAAACTGTCTGCGGCGTCTCCTGCTAGACTGGTAGATTCCCAACCGTCCATCCAGGAGCCTCAATGTCGCGCAAGTCCGCCTACAAGCAAGTACTTTCCATCGGCGCCGCCGTGGTGCTGGGGTTTGCGCTGTTCACAGGGTCGCTCGACGGAGCGCCCAAGCTGCTCTCGCCGCAAAGCGATGAGCAGGCGGCGGCTCTGGCCGAGAAGCAAAGTGAGAGCCCCAACCGCACCGACGACGAAGCGGACTTAGTCGCCCGGCTCGAATCGGGAACAGCGAGCTCCGAGGACTCCGGCAATGGCTCCGAATCCGCCACGACCAACGGCAACGTTGCCGAGGACAGCTCCACTACCCCCATCGACGAGGTCGAAAACCCCGACCTCAACCGCGCGCGCGGCGTATACCTCACCAGCATTCCCGACTACGCCGGTAACCCCTACGTCGCCCTTCGCGCCGATGGTACGCACCCGCTTGGCACGCCGTCGTTCACGCTCGATGAATACGAACGGGCCACCGAAGAGGGCTGCTTTAAGAAGTTCTCTAAACTCGACAGCCTGGGCCGTACCCGCAAAGCGCTCGCCTGCATAGGGCCCGAATCGCTCGGCCAAGGCAAGCGCGGTGATATCTCGCGTATCCATCCCGCCGGTTGGCACCAGCAGCGCTACGACTTTATTCCAGGCCAGAGCCTCTACAACCGCTGCCACCTCATCGCCTGGTCGCTCTGCGGCGAAAATGCCAATCGCAAGAATCTCCTCACCGGCACGCGCTATCTCAACGAGACGGGCATGCTGCCGTTTGAGGAGCAAATTCTTAACTACATCCACGACACGGGCAACCATGTTCTCTATCGCGTCACACCCATGTATAACGAAGAGGAACTTGTCTGCCGTGGCGTGCGCCTCGAGGCGCAATCGGTCGAGGACCACGGCAAGGCCCTCTGCTTCCACGTATATTGCTACAACCTGCAGCCGCATGCGCAGATCGACTACGCCACCGGCCGCAATCAGGCCTCGGGGGACTAGGGCCGACTAAGCTGCCCCAAAACCTAACATGATCCGTTTTCCTCCGTCCCCCAGGGATCAAAAAGGGCCGCCCTGGATTGCCCAGAGCGGCCCTTGCATCGGCATGTATGTTGCAGGCAAAGCCCCGCGCTACTTGGCGCGGCCCTCCTCATAGCGCTCGACCAGCTTGGCCTGAACGTCATGAGGCACCTGCTCATAGCCTGCAGGCTCCATGGTAAAGTCACCCGTGCCGCGCGTGATAGAGCGCAGGCGCGTCGAGTAATCCGTCAGCTCGGCCAGCGGGGCCTGGGCAATGACCACGGTATCGCCGCGCTCGTCGGTCTCCATACCCGTCACGCGACCGCGCGAGGCCGAGATGTCGCCCATCACGGCGCCGGCATAGCTCTCGGGGATAGTCACCGTAATTTCCTCGATGGGCTCCAGCACCACCGGGTCGGCATCGGCACACGCCTTGCGCAGGCCGATGCGAGCCGCCGCGCGGAACGCCATCTCGTTGGAGTCGACGCTGTGATACGAGCCGTCGTACACAGCCACGCGAATGCCCGTGAGCGGGTAGCCAGCGATGATGCCGTCCTTCATGGTCTCCTGGACACCCTTGTCCACGGCGGGGATGAGCGAGCGCGGGATGCGGCCGCCCACGACCTCGTCCACAAACTCGTAGCCGTCGCTCGTGCCGTCGGGCCCAATGAGCGGCTCCACGCGCAGCCAGCAGTCGCCGTACTGACCGGCGCCGCCGGTCTGCTTCTTGTGACGACCCTGAGCGCTTGCCGTGCGGCGGATGGTTTCGCGATACGGAATACGGATCGGCACGCTCTTGGCAGCGACCTTGGTGCGGTCCTCCAGACGATTGAGCAGGACCGAAACCTGTGCCTCGCCCACCGCCGAGATAATGGTCTGGCCGGTCTCCTCGTCGCGGTCGATGCTCATGGTCGGATCGGCCTTGCAAGCCTTCTCGATAAACGTGTAGAGCTTCTCTTCGTCGCCGCGATTCTCGGCCTCGATGGCAATGCGGTACTGCGAGTTGGGGAACTTAAACGCCGCAGCCTCGACCTTACCGGTAATCGAGAGCGTATCGCCCGTCTCGGCCGCCAGCTTGGGCGCCACGATGATATCGCCGGCATACGCGTGCCCGACCTCGGTCATGTCGCGGCCGCACATCACATACAGGTGAGCCAGACGCTCGCCCTTGCGCGTGCGGGCGTTGATCAGCTCAAGACCCGGCTCAAGCGTGCCCGTCAGCACCTTGATAAAGCTGATGCGACCCTGCTGCGGATCGGCCAGGGTCTTAAACACAAACGCCACCGGGCGGTCATCGTCACTCGAGATCTTGAGCGAATCGCCGTCGATAAGCGGCATCTCGCCGTAGTCGGTCGGCGCCGGGAAGTACGTCGCGATGTCGTCCATCAGCGAGTTGACGCCCTGCTCCTTAATGCAATCGCCCGCAAAGACCGGCACAAAGATGCGCTCGGCGATCGCCTTCGACAGCAGGCCCTCAAGCTCCTCCTGCGTCAGCGTCTCCTCGCCTTCCAGGTATTTCATCATCAGCTCGTCGTCGGCCTCGGCCACCAGCTCGCACAGATGGTCGTGGGCCTGTTCGGCCTGGGTACGATACTCCTCAGGAATCTCCGACTCAACGGCTTCAGCGCCGTTGCAATGGCGCGCCTTCATGCGCACCAGGTCGATGATGCCGTCAAAGTCCTCGCCCTCGCCCCAGGGAAGGGTCACGGCACCCAGGCGCGTACCAAAGCGCTCCTGCAGCAGGTCCATCGTGGTCGCAAAGCTGGCCTCGGAGCGCGACAGGCGGTTTACGAACACCGCACGCGCCAGACGCAGGTCCTCGGCGGCATACCAGAGCTTAACCGTCGTAGGCTGCGGGCCGGCCTCGGCGTCGACAACAAACAGAGCCGTCTCGCAGACGCTCATCGCGGCAAAGGCGTCGCCGATAAAATCGGGGTAGCACGGGGCATCGAGCACGTTGATGCGCGCGCCCTTCCAGTCGATCGGCGCAATGGTCGTCGAGATGGAAAATGCACGCTTGACCTCTTCGGGGTCATAGTCGAGCGTGGGCTTGGTGCCGTCGTGGCCGCCCAGGCGGGCGGTCTTGCCGGAAAGGTGGAGCATGGCCTCGGCGAGTGAAGTCTTGCCCACCCCGCCTTGGCCTACGAGCACCACGTTCCTTACGTTACCGGTCTTGGGAGCACCCATGATGACCTCCTTGCAGGGCCGCGCGCAATGCGCGACGCCAACGGGGAGAGTTCGCGGTCGGTGCCGTCCCGGGAGCAGCATGGTCGGCAGCCGAGCCGACTCACCCTCCAAATGTCCTATGCCACCACCCTACCCTCACGGGCGGCTGTCCATGCATACCTTTCGGCACACGTATGAATACGGGCGGCGAGAGGAAGAGACAAGCTTGTGAGGCAATTATTGAACCCCGTCGATGTAAACAAAAAGCCGCCACAGACCGTAAGACCTGTGGCGGCTTCGCCTCAATTAATAGTTGAGTAAATACCTGAGCCTATCCCTCGATACGGCTCAAGAACTCACGCGTGCGCCGCTCGCGCGGATGGTCGATGACCTGCTCGGCAGGACCCTCCTCGACAATGCGGCCGCCGTCCATAAAGACCACGCGGTCGGCAACATCGCGCGCGAACTGCATTGCGTGGGTCACGATCACCATCGTCATGTTCTGCGCAGCGAGGTCCTTAATGACACGCAGCACCTCGGCCGTCAGCTCGGGATCGAGCGCCGAGGTCGGCTCGTCAAAGAACAGGATCTCCGGGTCGAGCGCTAGGGCGCGGGCAATACTCACGCGCTGCTGCTGACCGCCCGAAAGCTCACACGGAACCTTATTCTCGTTGCCCACAAGCCCCATCTGAGCAATCAATTCATACGCACGAGCTTCCGCCTGCTCGCGCGGACGCTTAAGCACGCGAATCGGCGCATCGATGATGTTTCTCATCACGGTATAGTGCGGGAACAGATTGTAGTTCTGGAACACCAGACCAAAACGCGAACGCGCCTGTTTAGGTACATCGCCCTTTGCGTACACTGCGCCCGAACCCGCATCCGTCGCGACGGCAAGGTCGCCAAACGAGAGCGAGCCACCGTCGAGCGTCTCGAGCAGCGTGGCACAGCGCAGCAGCGTGGACTTACCGCCGCCCGAGGGTCCGATAATCGCCACGACCTCGCCACGCTTTACCTCGAGTGAGATATCCTTGAGCACCTCATTGCCGCCAAACGCCTTGCGGGCGTTCGTTATATTCATTACCGAATTAATCATGGTAGTAATCCAATTTTTTCTCGGCGGCGCCCAGCAGCATCTCGACCACAAAGTTAAAGACCCAGTAGATCAGCGCCGCAATCGCAAACGGCACCATGCTCACTTGCGAGGCAACCAGCGCCTTGGCCGTCGAGAACATCTCCCCCACGCCGATGGCAAACGCCAGCGATGTGTCCTTGACCAGCGTGATGATCTCGTTGCCCATCGCCGGCAGAATACGCTTGGCGACCTGCGGCATCACGATATACAGAAACGTCTGCACGCGCGAATAGCCCAGCACCTCGGCAGCCTCGTATTGACCGCGCGGAATGGACTGCAAGCCCGAGCGATAGATCTCGGCAAAGTAACCGGCGTAGTTGATGATGAACGCCACGACGCACGCCGTCCACTTGGAATCGGGCGTGAGCGAAATGCCAAACACGTAGTACGGGGCAAAGTAGATGGCAAACATCTGCAGCATGAGCGGCGTGCCACGCATGACCGAGATATAGATGCGCGCAATCCAGCGAAGCGGCGCGATTTTGCTCATGCGCATAAACGCCACGGGGATTCCCAGCGGAATCGACCCCAACAGCGTCAGCACAAACAGCTGCAAGCTGACCAAGAATCCCTGGCCAAGCATCTGCATCATGACCTGAATAGACAACCCAAGCTCTCTTTCACAGTAACGGAACAGCGAACCCAATGCTAAAGCGGGTTTTCCAGGTGCCCGAGTTTGCCGTGAAAGAGGAGCGCCGCGTACTAAATGTACGCAAGCGACGGTTTGAACGGCAAAATCGGGTGCCTGGGAAAGCCGCTATTTGAGCACCCAGTTGTCGAAGGAAAGACCATAGCTTGAATATTTATCGCACAGGTCCTTGACCGTGCCGTCCTCGTAGAGCGCCTTGAGCGACTCGGCTACAGCATCGGCCGACTTGGTGTCGCCCTTCTTAAAGCCGACGGCGTAGTGCTCGCTGGACAGCGGCTCATCAAGCTGCGTATAAGCATCGGGCTTGGCGGCAAGCTGATACTGGGCAATCGAAAGGTCGCAAGCCACGGCATCGACCGCGCCGCTCTCGAGCTGCATAAACGCCGTGTTGTACTCGCCGATCGTGTCGAGCGTGGCAAACGTCGCCGCCAGATCCTTCTGGTCACCCTCGAGCACATCCTGCGCAGCGGAATCGGTCTGGGTAATCACGGTCTTGCCGGCAAGATCGTCCCAGCTCTTGATGCCTGCATCCTTCTTTACCACCAGCACCTGCTCGTTGAGCATGTACGGCTCGGAGAACGTGTAGTCGTCCTCGCGACCCTCCATGGTAAAGCCGTTCCAGATGCAGTTGATGGCGCCCGAGTTAAGCAGCGTATCCTTGGCGTCCCAGTCGATGGCCTCGTATTTGACCTCCCAGCCCTGCTTATCGGCAACAGCCTTGGCCAGATCGAGATCAAAGCCGGTGTACTCACCATCGTCGCCCACAAAGCCGTACGGAGGATAGGACTTATCAAAGCCCACCACGAGCTTCTTGGACTCCGCAGCACCCTTCACATCCTTGGCCGCGGCAGAGCCAGCAGCGGAGCCCTTGCCGGCGCCACCGCCGCAACCGACAAGACCAAGGCCAAGCACCGTGGCGAGCGAGCCGGCTAGACCAACAAACTGACGACGAGACATATCGGTATTCATGGCATTCCCCCTTGATGGCACTTTAGTTAAGTAAAGTGAGTCGTGTAACGTCCAGAATCATACACTTTAGTGAGATGGAGTACAAGGGAGGGTTTGCCCGGCGTGGGCGGGGAGCGGCGCGTAATTAAGTTTCCTGCTCTACAGTCCTGCGCAAGACGGAAAGCACATTAAGTGCTTTCCTTTGCGTGCGGAACTCGCGATAAACTTAATTACGCGCCGCTCCCCGCCCACGCCGGGCAAACATCGTTGGACTTATCACTGACATGAAATAGGCGCTTGTATATCGTCCGCTAGCTTGGCACGGTACAATGCTTTCAGATTTCAATTTGTAAATTAGTGGGGTTAATTCATGGCAGAATCTCGTGCGGAGCGTAAGGCTCGTCGTGCTTTGATCGAGGCGGCTGAGGGGTCGAAGGAGGAGAAATCTTCTACGAAATCCAATTCGTCTCAGGACGCGAAGGGTAAGTCGGCCAAGGGCAAGGCTAAGGCCAAGCGTCCCGGCTCTCGTCGGAACGAGGATAAGGCATCTCAGAATCGCTCCAAGCGCCCGTATAAGAATCCGGTTCCGTCTGCGCGTAAGGCCGTTGATCCCAAGTCTCCTTGTTCGATCATGAAAGCTTGCGGTGGGTGCACGGCGCTC
Organism: Coriobacteriaceae bacterium; assembly: GCA_905209215.1. GTDB lineage: Bacteria > Actinomycetota > Coriobacteriia > Coriobacteriales > Coriobacteriaceae > Collinsella. The sequence continues at coordinate 29,105 of CAJLRY010000021.1, forward strand.
AATCGTCCTTATAAGAAGCAGTTGGCGGCCAAGCAGGCTGCTATGGAGGAGCTGTTTGCTGAGCTCTGTGAGCGCGAGGGTATTAGCGTCGACCCCATTCGCGGTATGGGCGTCACCCTGGGCGACCCGGGTAAATATCCTGCACCGCGTGGCTTTCGTCATAAGGCTGCCACTCCCTTTGCTCCCGGTAAGGAGGGCGCTGTCCGTTGCGGTTTCTTTGAGCGCGGCACGCACAAGATCGTTGCCGTACCCGAATGCCCCGTCGAGGCACCGGGCGCCCGACAGATTCTTAACGGCATCGCGCGTGAGGCTGAGCGCCTGCGCATTCCTGCCTTTAACGAAGACAAGCATCTGGGGCTGCTTCGCTATGCCGTCGTTCGCTGCGGCTGGCGCACCGACCAGATTATGGTCACCCTCGTGACCGCCCAGCGTGACTTACCGCATGCGCAGGAGTTCTTTGAGGCTGTCGCCGCACTCGATCCGCATATCGTCACCGTTGCCCAAAACATCAACGGACGCCCCGGCAACGCCATCCTCGGCGAGGAAACCCGCATCGTGTATGGCGCCGAATGCATGCGCGACCAGCTGCTCGGCTGCGAATTCGACATCTCCCCCACCGCGTTTTATCAGACCAACCCGCAACAGACCGAGCTGCTCTATCAGCTCGCTATCGACGGCATGGATTTGCACCAGGGCGATGTGCTCATGGATGCCTATTGCGGTAGCGGAACTATCGGCCTGTGCGCAGCCAAAGCCGCCCAGGACAAGGGCATCGGCATTATGCTGCTCGGCGTGGAGCGCAACCCGGCGGGCATTGCCGACGCACGTCGCAATGCCGAGCTCAACGGCCTCACCCGCAGCGCTTGGTTTATGGCCGACGACGCCACCGATTACATCCTGGACGCTGCCGATAACAACGAGCGCGTTGACGTTCTCTCCATCGACCCGCCGCGCGCCGGCTCCACACCCGAGTTCCTCGAAGCCGCCTGCGCACTTAAGCCGCGCCGCATCACCTATATCAGCTGCAACCCCGTCACCCAAGAGCGCGACCTACACCAGCTCCTCGACGGAGGTTATCGCCTGCTCAAGATCACGCCGGTCGACATGTTCCCTCATACCGACCACACCGAGACCGTCGCGGTCCTCGAGCGCCGCTAATCCACCGGCACAAGAAAGGGGGCGGCCCGTCTGGACTGCCCCCTTCGCTTGGTTTATGAACTCCGCTACATCCCCTTGCGCAGGTCGCACACGCCGGCTGCCGCCATCTCGCGCAGCAGCGTCTCGCGATCGCGCGTCACGATCAAATCCAACGGGAAGTGAATCTCGTCGAGCATCTTGCGAGCGTAATCGAGCTTACCAATTGCCATGCCAATGTGCGCATCGGTCGAAACGCCAATGCCCACGCCAAGCTCAGCGCAACGCTCGGCGATCTTGCGGCATACAGCCCAATGCTCAGTGTCGACACCGTGTTCAAGACTATGGTTGTTGATCTCGATGATCTTGTGCTTGGCCTTGGCCGCCAACAGCACCTCATCGATATCGAACGGCACGCCCGTACGACCCGTATGCCCAAGCATGAACACCTTGGGGTGCTCCAGGGCATTGATGTACATCTCGGTCGTCTGGGCGAGCGTCGCGCCTTCAGCGAGCTGCGGGTTATGCACGCTTGCCACCAAATAATCCAAATTACGCGTCACCAAATCGAACAGCGAATGCTCACGACTATACGAATCGCCGGCGATATCGAGCGAAACGGGAATGTCCTCGCCAAACAAGCTGCCGTCCAGCGAAACGATATCGGCCTCGGCGCCGCGAAGCACCAGCACGCCGCTCCAAATGCGCGGCCAGATATCCTGGTTAATAAAGAATTGGAAACTGCGCAGGTCATTGGGACAAGGCGTAACCATCGAGCTTAAATGATCGGCTGAACCGAGCACCTGAAGGCCGCGCTCTGCCGCCCAATAGATGTTCTCCTCGATGGTTGAGTACGCATGCGCAGAGAACATCGTATGAGTATGAATATCACAAGAAAGAAGGTAGGGCATCGGGTCTCCTTGTCCAGTATGGCCGTCGCGTATATTCATTGTACGCATAGCTTTCGGCAGTCGTAAAACTGCTTCATCCCAATCACACAACGGCATAAACAACGGGGCCTGGCTTAGCACCAAACCCCGTTTCACGTAAAACATTGCAAGCAGAGCGCTTTACTTTCGACGATATTCGTCGGCCAGTTGCTTCCAGGCAGGCAACGAATTGACGATGGTCTCGTAGCTCACACAGTAGCCAAGGCGGAACCAGCCCGGCATGCCAAAGCTATCCGAAGGCACCGCGAGCAGCTCATACTTCTTCGCGCGCTCGCAGAAGGCGTTCGCATCGGGCTCCAGCGCCTTCACCCACAGGTAGAATGCACCATCCGGCTCAACATAGGTGTAGCCATACTCCGCCAGTGCATCGGTAAGCGCGGTGCGGTTGCGTGCATAGGCCTCGACATCGCTCGGTTCATCAATGCAGTCGATGATCACACGCTGGAAGAGGGCCGGTGCGCACACGAAGCCCAGCGTGCGGGCGGCACCGGCGACGGCCGGCATAAGGCGAGCAGCCTGCGGATTGGTATTGGGGACCAAAATCCAGCCCACACGTTCACCCGGTAGCGAAAGGGACTTGGAATACGAATAGCACACGATGGTGTGCTCATAGATCGAAGGCACCCAGGGCACTTCGGCGCCATACACAATCTCGCGATACGGCTCATCCGAGATAAGCATAATCGGATTCTCGGGATCGCGCTTGGCGTTGACCTCGCGTAAAACATTGGCCAGTCGCGTCAGGGTATCGCGCGTATACACGGCGCCCGTCGGGTTATTCGGTGAGTCGATAATGACGGCAGCTGTCTTGTCGGTAATCGCCTTGAGCACGTTATCCACGCTCAGCTGGAATGTGTCCTCGTTAGCAAGCGCCTCGACACACGTGCAGCCAGCCTTCTCGATCCAGACGCGATACTCCGGAAAATACGGCGCAATGACGATAACCTCATCGCCCGGGTTCGTAACGGCGTTGAGCGTGCAGGTGAGCGAAGCCGCCGCGCCTACCGTCATAAAGACATCCTTGCCCTCGTAGCTCGTGCCAAAACGGCGGTTGAGCGACACGGCCACAGCGGAACGGCACTGCGGCAGTCCCGGTGCAGGCGTGTATCCATGCAACTGATCGCTCGGCAGCTCCAAAGCCTTCTTAATGGATTCAGCCACGGCAGCAGGCGCCGGAACGCTCGGGTTGCCCAGCGAAAAATCGAACACGTTTTCCGCGCCGATTTGCGCCTTGCGCTCAAGGCCATAGCTAAAAATCTCACGGATGATGGAGCTTTCCGCACCGCGAGCATACATAGTTTCGTTGATCATCTGTTCCCCTTTCGCATAGGCGGTATTGTACGCTTTAGTCGAGCAAAGCGCCGCAGCAATGTTGATTGGGGACAGACTTAAATGCGTGAAAACGCTCATTTAAGTCTGTCCCCAATCAACAGACGGCCCCATATCGCCCAAAAGAAAAAGCCTCCGCAGGTTTCCCCGCGGAGGCTTTTGCTACAAAGGGCTATTCGTCGGTGTCGGCATCGGCACTGACGGCATCGTCATCGCCAGCATCATCAGATGCGGCTTCGGCATCCTCCTGCATGGCCGCCTGCGCAAACGCCGCGGCATCAGCCGCCAGCTCCTCCTCGCTCATACGAGGCGCGCGCTTCTTGGTCGGCATGCCGGCCGCCTTGGCATTGCGCTCCTCCTTGGCCGCCAGGATATCGCCCTCGCGCTCAAGGTAGGCATCCCACTCGTTGTCGAGCAGGGCATTCACGGCGTCGCCTTCGACGGTCTCGCGCTCGAGCAGCACCTTCGCCATCAGATCGAGCTGATCGCGACGGGCATCCAGAATCTCGACCGCACGGCGATGGGCCTCGCGCATGATGCGCTGAACCTCGATATCGATGCGGCGCGCCGTCTCCTCGGAGTAATCCTGATGATCGGCGTAATCGCGACCAAGGAACACCTGATGCTGCGCCTCGCCAAACACCTGCGTGCCCAGCTCCTCGCTCATGCCCAGACGCGTGACCATCTCGCGCGCCATCTTGGTTGCGCGCTCCAGGTCGTTGCTCGCGCCCGACGTGATGTCGTCGCACATGAGCTCCTCGGCAACGCGGCCGCCCAAGAACACGGCGAGCTCGTCGAGCATCTCGTTCTTGGTCTTGAGGAAGTGATCCTCCTGCGGAAGTTGCAGCGTGTAGCCCAGAGCCTGGCCGCGGCTGACAATCGAAATCTTGTGAACCGGATCGGAGTGCTCCAGGATGTGACCAACCAAAGCATGACCGCTCTCGTGGTAGGCAATCGTGGTGCGCTCGGCTTCGGTCATCACGCGACCCTTGCGTTGCGGTCCGGCAATCACGCGCTCCATTGACTCCTCGACCTCGTCCATCGAGATCACGGAACGATGGCGACGAGCGGCCAGCAGCGCAGACTCGTTGAGCAGGTTCGCCAGATCGGCGCCGGTAAAGCCTACGGTCATCTGGGCGAGCTTCTCAAACTTAACGTCCTCGTCCATCGGCTTATTCTCGGCATGCACGCGCAAGATCTGCTCGCGGCCCTTTACGTCCGGACGGTCGACCGTGACCTGGCGGTCAAAACGACCGGGACGCAGCAATGCCGGATCCAGAATATCGGGACGGTTGGTTGCGGCGATCAGGATGACCGACTCGCTCTCCTCAAAACCGTCCATCTCGACCAGCAGCTGGTTGAGCGTCTGCTCGCGCTCGTCGTGGCCGCCGCCCAGACCAGCTCCGCGCTGACGTCCCACGGCATCGATCTCGTCAATGAAGATGATCGACGGAGCCTGAGACTTGGCCTCCTTAAAGAGGTCGCGCACGCGGCTGGCGCCGACGCCCACGAACATATCGACAAAGTCAGAGCCCGAGATGCTAAAGAACGGCACGCCCGCCTCGCCGGCAACGGCCTTGGCCAACAGCGTCTTACCGGTACCCGGAGGGCCCACCAGCAAAACGCCGCGCGGAATCTTGGCGCCCAGCTTGCGATAGCGGTCCGGATCGCTCAGGAAGTCGCGAATCTCCTCGAGCTCCTCGACGGCCTCGTCCACACCGGCAACGTCGGCGAACTTGACCTTGGGGCGCGTGGCCTCGTTGGTCTTGGCGTTGGTCTTACCAAACTGCATGTTCCTATTATTGGCGCCCATCATCTGGCGCATAAAGTAGAACATGATGGCGATCAGGGCGATCGTCGGCAGCACGCTCATCGCCAAGTCGCCCCAAAAATCGGGATCATTGGTGTTGACGATGTACTTGGTGTCGGGATGCTCTGCCATGAGCTCGGCAAGTGAATCGGAGCCGACATAGGTCGAGGAGAAGCTCTTGAGCTCGCTCGTGTCGCCCTTGTCCTTTTTCGTCTTCCAGTAATGACCCGTCACGCTTCCGTCTTGAACTGTGTAGGTCAGATCTTCAACGCGATCCTGCTTGATGGCGCCGACCATCTCGCTCGTCGCGAGCTTAACGGTATTGCTGGAGCCAGCAAGGCCGGAGCCCATATTAAAGAAGGCATAGCCCAGTAGCGCGCAAGCCAAAAGAAAATACAGCCAGCCCGTACACGTGGGCTTCTTGCCTCCGGGCATCCCCGGGATCTTTGGGTCCCGGGGAGTCTGGGAATTGTTATCGTTACGGTCGTCGGGCATCTTACGAATAAACCTCCGCTTTCAAAATGCCCAGATACGGAAGGTTGCGATAGCGCTCGGCATAGTCGAGGCCGTAACCCACCACAAAGGCATCGGGGCAATGGGTTCCAACATACTTGGGCGTGACGGCCGAGACACGGTCCTCAACGTCCTTCCACAGGAAGGCAGCGACCTCCAGCGAGGCGGGCTTGCGGCTCTCGAGATTCTTCATCAGGTACTTGAGGGTCAGGCCCGAGTCCAGAATGTCCTCGACGATCAGCACGTCGCGGCCACGGATGTCGATATCCAGGTCCTTAATGATACGCACGATGCCCGAAGACTTCACACCGTCGCCATAGCTCGAAACAGCCATGAAATCGATGTTGGTCGGCAGATCGATCTTGCGCATTAGGTCGCCCATAAAGACAACGGCGCCGCGCAGGACCGCGATCAGCACCAAGTCCTTACCCGCGTAGTCGCGCGTAATCTGCTCGCCCAGGCGAGAGACGATACCGTCGATATCCTCCTGCGTAAACAGAACCTTCTCGATATCCGGATGTTGAGAAGCCATGACAACCCTTTCTTGTGCTTAATCGCCCACACACCGCCGCATGGACGCGAACTACACATTCTAGCAGCGCACGGGGTATATTTTCCAGCCCGCGCACCATCAGCGCGGGAATACCGTCAACGTCGCACGGAAAAGCAGATACGGAGAGCTAATCCGCGTCAACCACGCGAAGCAGATAGGCCACGCGCGTCGCCGCCGTACACTTAAAACGCTCGTCCGCGCGAACTCCAGCGACCCACACTACCGCACCTCCCGGCGCCGTCCTCACTATGGGCACGCCAGCGCGCTCGGAAACGGGAATGCGAGCCTCGCCTAGCAAGTCGGATACCTTTTTGCTTCGGCCACTCATGCCTAACGGGCACATCACGTCTCCCGGTGCGGGGCCGTCCACCCACAGACGCGCCAATCGCGCCTCGGCAGGAACCTCGCCGCGCGAGCCCGCCAAAATCCGCTCACTATCGCCGTCGGCAAAACCCAAGGCCGCCGCGTCCACCAAAGCCGTCACTTCCCCAGCAGCCGCAAACTCACGGGCGCGGCACACGATATCGCATCCCGGCTCAACGGCCATCAGTTCTGCGATCAGCACGCGTCCCCCACCCAACGGCAAACGACCAGGTATGGTAATCCAGTCCGCGATCAGGCCCTCACGGGCCGCCGGCGCTTTAAACGCCAGCATGCCAAACTCAACGCGTGCGTCAATGCCCGCCGGAAGCGTGACCGAGCCCGCACCCTCGGCAACACAGGAAAGAACTCGCTCCACATGGCGCATCTCTGGACGAGCATCCGAATCGATGCGCTTGATCGCCAATCGCACGATGCGCCTCGCGATCACTACCTCGGCTGCGGCAAGACGCCTGGCATCGAGCACCAGCGCACCCGCCGCCTCCTTTCGTAGGCAGCTACGAAACGCCTGCGCCGAAAGCTGGGATAGAAACGCATCTTCGTCACCCAAAATCTCACAGGCGGCACCTATCGTCTTGCACACGTTCGCGTTGCGCTGTGCCACCACGGGCATTACCCGGTGGCGCACGTAGTTTCGCAGATACGAGATATCCTCGTTACTCTCGTCCTCCCGCCACGGCTGGCCCTGCACCTGCAAGTAGCCCACAAGCTCGCTATGGGTAAGGTCGAGTAAGGGACGCACCACGATATTCCTTCGGCGGGGAATGCTCGAGAGCCCGGCTGGACCCGATCCCTTAATGGCGTTCATCAAAAAAGTTTCCGCACGGTCCGAAGACGTATGGGCAGTACAGATGCGCGCCGCTGCTCTCGGCGCCCCTGTCTTGGCACATAGCTCGCGAACATACCTTCGCGCCGCGGCATAACGCACCTCGCGCGCGGCCGCCTCGATATTGCCCGACTCCCCATCAAAATAGGCATGCTCCACACACAGCGGCAAGCCATATTGCGCGCACAGTTCACGCACAAAGGCCTCGTCGCCGTCAGACGCCTTGCCTCGCAGATGATGGTTTACATGAAGCACGTGCAGGCGTTCGCGAGCAATGGGGGCAACGCCGCGGCCATCTTGGATATCAAGCTTTGATGTGCACGCCATAAGAAGCAGAGCCGTCGAGTCCGCACCGCCTGATACCATGAGCACCACAGGAGCAGCCTGTTGCCTCGTCTTGGCCTCATCGGCCGTCCGAGGCGTGGCATGGTGACCATAATGCTGTGATACCGTTGGCATTCGCTTCCTCCTCTATTCGTCCGCACCCATTGTATCCTTTGGAATCTTATGTCTCGTCTGCGCCTTCATATCCTCGGCAGTGGCTCTAAAGGCAACTGCGCACTCATCGAGGGCCCGCAGGGGCTCATTATGGTCGATGACGGACTGTCTCGTCGCGAAACGCTCAAACGCATGGCGGAGCTCGGCCTTTCGGCAGACGACGTGTCCGCCCTTGTTGTCACCCATGAGCACAGCGACCACATTAAGGGGCTTGAGGTATGGCGCAAGCATTGGAATGGCCCGATCTTTTCCAGTAGAGGCACGCTCACATCAAAAGAAAGCCTCGCACATCTGCCTGTTGAGGAATTCGACCCAGGTGACACCCTCTCTATTGCCGGAGTCCACATTCAGACGTATTCAACATCCCACGACGTCATCAATCCCGTCGGCTACCGGTTTGACGCTCAGGATGATTCGATTGGCTTTGCCACCGACACCGGCGAGTTGTCGAAGCGCGCCATCGATACGCTCAAGGACTGTCGCATTCTCGCACTCGAAAGCAACCACGATGTAGCCATGCTGCGCCAAGGAGACTATCCTCGATTTCTACAGGAACGCATCCTGTCTGCAAAAGGACATCTCTCCAACAATCAGGCCGCCGATGCCGCACGTGTGCTGGTAACCGATCGCACCGAGCAGCTTATCGCGATGCACATTAGCCAAGACAACAATCGCCCAAGCCTTACCGTCAAAAGCTACGCAAACTCACTTGGGGCAACACTCGACAACGAGCTTGGCAGCACCGCCACCCGCGTTGAGGGGCTGCGTAAACTCACAATACGTCCCGCCGGGCAATATCGGCCCATGACCATTCAGTAGGCCGTCTCAAATAGAAAAGGGGGCCGGGAATCACTTCCCAGCCCCCTTAACGCAGGCACCGATACTAATAGCCGATAGCGTTAGTCGATGGAAATCTTCGTAACGTTCTTCTTCTCGACAATCTTAGGAACCGTAACGGTAAGGATGCCGTCGGCGTACTTTGCAGAAAGGCCCTCGCTCGAAGCATCCTTCAGGTACACACCGCGCGTCGCGCTGTACGAGCTAAACTCCTTCTGCAGGAAGTTCTTGCCCTCGTTCTCATCGCTCTCCTCGACATTCACGCTAATGGAAAGACGACCCTCGTTGAGCTCAACATCAATATCGTCCTTAGCAACGCCGGTCAGATAGGCCTTGACCTCGTAACCGTCGCCCTTATCCTCAACATCGACCGGAAACGCCTTAGAAGCGATCGAGTTGTTTGCCAAGTCGGTCATATCATCAAAGAGGTCAAACAACGAGCTAGCGGAAGGACGAACACCAAAAACCGAACGATAAGGAACCATGCTTGCCATGACTACCACTCCTTTTAGGGACTGCCGAGCCATCTTCTAGGTGACTGGGACTTCTTTTGACGCTCTTATATATGCCCACCCAGTGCTCATATATACATCGACTATAAAGTTTTTTGAGTCCAGTACTATAAGCATATCTAAGCGTGTATGACTCAGGTTTTAGTAAGGTTAAGGTTCTTTGAACCAGAGCTTAAATAACAAGTATGTTCGCAGCTACAAATAACAAGGGGCTTACAATGAGCGCGTACACGTTGTTGGTAACGAGCTAAAGGGCATCATGGACGACCAAAACCAGAACAATATGTTTATGCCGACGCAGGGCGAAGATACTTCTACGCAGCCGCCACGGTTCCATCGCCCCCACATCTCGCAAGAGCCCATCAATGACCCAGAGCCCAAATATGTGACAAGAAACCGATATCAAACGCTCGAAGAAGCCCAAACGGGACGTAAACATATGGGCGTTGCCTCGGGAGACCCTGTATATCTGAAAGACGCACCATTATCTAAAAACAGCGCAGCTAGCGATGAGCCGATGAAAGCATCCGCCGCTCATCAACAAAGAGGGCCTCGACCCAAGCAAACCTTGACGCATTCGGCTCGCTATCTCGAAACGCCAAAACAGGGAAAATCAATCTTCGTTTCGTCAAGTAAACGACGCAAGCAGCATCAGCTGACAATTCTGCTTTTGATCATTGCGGCCATAGCAGTTGCCTTTGTTATACGATTTATTTTCTTTAAATAAAGGCTCAATACCAAAAACAACAAGATCGTCTGGTGTAATTGAGTCATTTACACCCCGTAAACGCAAAAAAGGGGGAGGCCGCGAGGCCTCCCCCTTCTTCAAGTCATCCGA
>CAJLRY010000022.1:0-38341 GCA_905209215.1 Coriobacteriaceae bacterium
AGAAAAAAGCCCGTCACCGCGGGGGTAACGGGCTTCTCGTTTCAAATGGTGCCCCATTTGCAAAGATAGTCGAACCCAGGTACTGGCGCTCGGGCGCTCCGTGTTCATCAGGTTCTCTCGGGCCGCCTAAAAAAGCGACTACTGAAGAAGGGGAGGCCCTGCGAGGAGCCTCCCCTTTTTGTTTTGGCTATCCCACCACCAGCACTTGGCCGGGGTAGATCACGTTCGGGTTCGCCAGCCCGTTCGCCTTGGCCAGCGTCCTGTAGTCCGTGCCGTACTTGGCAGCGATGCCCGAGAGAGTGTCGCCGCTCTTGACCGTGTAGGTCTTCTTGGCCGACGCCCCGAGGCGGTCGTTGACCACGCCCTGCACCTCCGCGTAGCGCCCGCCGAGCACGCGCTTGCGAAGCTCGCCGCTGCCGAGCTGCCCACGGATTACCGCGTCGGCCAGCTCCGTGGCGCTCGTATTCAGGACGTAGTTCACCAACTCCTGCACCTCGTCGTAGCGGCCGCCGAGCGCCTCCTTGCGCGCGTCTCCGTTGCCGTAGGTGCCGTCCATGACGCGGGCGGCCAGCTCGAGCGCCGTCTCCTGCGGCTGCGGGACCGTCCCGCTCGGCTTGGCATCGGGCACGGGCAGGCCCTTGGGGTTCGCCACCCTGTCCCAGCCGTCCGCATCGAGGTGCGCGATGTCGAGGTCGAGCGGCCCGGCGTATCCGTCGAGGCGGCCGTTGGAGCTGTACTGGTGGAGCGCGCACTCGTCCCACGCGCCGAAGCCGCCGGAGGGCAGCCACGGGGTCGCCTGGTATGCCGTGCGCTCCGTATTGGCGTACTGGGCGACCCACAGCGGATGGTCCTTGGCCACGGCGCTCCAGTCGTCCTCGGTGCATACGCTGCGGCTCATGTAGACCGCGCAGCGGATGCCCGTCAGCTCGTGGACGCGGTCGAGGAACTTCTTGGCTCCTGCTGACCCGTGGACCATGCCGTACATCTCGTAATCGAGCGCGGGCACGCCGTTGCCGAAGTAGTTCTTGGTCTGCGATACGAAGAACTCGGCCTGCTTCACCGGGTCTTCGCCGTTCAGGAAGTGGTAGAAGCCCCACTTCTTCCCGAGCGCCTTGGCCTTCTGGACGAAGCCGTCGCAGGTGTCGTGGACGATCCCGGTGCCCTCGGTCGCCTTGCAGATCATGAAGTCGAACGGGACCTTGTCGAGGTCGATGCCCCTCTGGTAGTTGCTGATGTCGATGCCCTGCACCGTCAATCACTCCCTATAGCGATGAAGTACGCCCACGATACGCTGGCGAACTCGTCTGTGTTCAGATTCACTTGTCCCTCGTCTGGGTCGCGGATGTCGGCCGTGCTGCCGTCCCACCCGCATATGAGCACGATGTGGCCGCCGTAGGCCCTCCCGCCCTCGTGGAGCTGGCCGGTCATGGAGCCGAACACCATCCAGCCGCGCCAGGCATACCCGAGCGCCTCCTGCTGGTCGTAGACCAGGCCCGTGCTCGACAGGTCCCCGTCGTTCGCGCGCATCCACGCGCAGAACTTCTGCATGTCGTTCAGGCCGTCCGTGGTGCACGTGTCGCCGACGGTCAGCGCGAGCCGCAGCGGCGTCCACTCCTCGCCGGTGAGGCGGGTGTACGCCATGGCCGCGCTGGTGAGGCCGCAGCCGCTCGTGGCGATGTCGTCCCCGGCATAGGGGAGAGCGCCCCAGCGCCCGTCCGTCTGGAGGTAGGTCGGGACCTGCGCTGGGGCGTCCTTGTCGTAGACGGTCGGTATCGCCTTTCCGGCCGTCCGCACCTGCGGCATCCCCAGCTCGAGAGAGAGGAAGACGAGCACGGATGCCGCGAGTAGCGCTAGTGCCGCATCGCAAACGGCGAGGTACCCTCCTCGACCTCCGGGACTCCGGCGATTGAGGTGAGTACCGATACCACTGCGGTGCATGCGGCCACGGCCGCGATCTGGCCCCAGTCGAGCGACGTGATGGCCACGGCGGTCGAGCCGATGAGCGTCACGGCCGTCTGGGCCGCCGTCTTCACGGCGCGGACTCCTGCGGCGATGAGCCAGCGCTTGAGCGCGTCCTTGTTCATAGTTGCTCCTAACCATTGTGGTTCTCTGGGTGCGTGTACTCGGGGATGCTGCCGTGTATGTCCAAGGTGTTGGCGTGCGCCCTGATCGTCTCGATGTACGTGTCTCCGTGGAGGAGGGCGTAGTTGTCGGCGCGCTTGTTGAGCGTGTCCAGCTCCATGGCCGTGATGTAGCCCCGGGCCACCGCCTCCTCGTAGCTGCGCACGATGGAGGCCTTTAGTTGCGAGCGCTGCGCGGATATGACGGCCGAGTACTCCTTGCGGATGTCATGCAGCTGCCTGCCGAGATACCCGGCGAGGCCCGTCACCACCGCGAGCGTCAGTCCGCTGATAACGGTGGAGAGCATCAGGCCTCCTCGTCCAGCATCTTCTGCACCTTCTCGCGCCAAAGCTCGGGCACCTCTTCGATGGTGCGCTTTCCGGCCTTGACTTGGCGGTAGTAGATCTTCGCCATTGTTACTCACCTCCCTTGATGGTTGCCACGAGGTCGCCGAGTTCGGCCAGTGCGGCCTCTTGGTCCTCGATTGCCGACTGCTGCTCTGCGACCAGGTCGCCGAGCTCCGCGATGGCGTCGCCGCTGTCGCTGGCGCTCTGCTCGGTCTCGTCGACTCGCTCGTCGAGCGTCATGCCGTCGCGCACGGCCTGCTCCCAGAGCTGGTCGAACGCCTCGGTGGCCTCGTCCTTCGAGATGGCTGCGAGGACGTACTGCTCGTCAGCCTGCCACTCCACGGTGGCTTCTCCGGCAGGGTCGATCTGCTCGCGCGTCACCTTCTGGATGTTGCGGCGCAGCCTGATGTCCGCGAAGCCGTCCGGGCGCTCGTGGTAGTCCACGGCCTGAAGCTCCGCCGTCGAATAAACTCTCATCGAGTCTCCTCTCGGTCTCGGCAAGGCTCACGACGTCCTTGCACCGTGCGAATGTATCCTCCGCGTGATATTTCTCGATGACTCCCTTGCTGCAGCTGTGTTTCAGGTAGCCGTAGTAGCTGATGCAGCGCCGGGCCAGCGGCAGCGGTATGACCTCCGACCGCCCGGCGAGCATGAAGGCCCGTCTGGCGCGCAGGAAGATGCCCGGCCGGATGGTGGTCTTGTACGTGTAGAAGACGAAGCCGACCATATCCAGCGGCTCCTTGTCGACGGCGCACACCTTCCACGGCTTCAGCTCGACGTGCAGCTCGTCCCTCACGAACTTGGACAGGCGGCGCGCGGCCATCTTCAGGTCGCGCTTGTCGTGGCCCATGAGAAGGATGTCGTCCATGTAGAACAGCACGTGGTCCACGAGGCGCTTGTCCGTCACCACGCCCGTGCGCCTGTTCACGCGCGTTTTGCGCAGGCGCTCCTGCGCGTAGTGGTATGCGCGCGAGGCGTAGTAGTTGGCCAGGTATTGGCTTAGGAACGAGCCGATGTTCAGGCCGTGCGGGAACTGGTCGAGGAGGACGCCGACGAGGTAGAGCAGGGCCTCGTTCTTCACGTCGCGTGCGAGCATGGCGCGGAGCACGTCTTGGTCGATGCTCGGGTAGAACTTGCGGATGTCCAGCTTTATGAAGAATTTGGCCCTCGGTTCGCGTATCCACTTCTCGATGGCGCGCTTGGCGAATATCTGGCCGCGCCCAGGAATGGAGGCCGTCTGGTAGCCGCCTATCTTGGCCATGAGCATCTCGGCCAGACCGTTCACCGCGATGTAGTCGAAGCACTGGTGCTTCGGCGTCTCGCGCCCGATGATGCGGTGCTTGCCGTTGATCGGCTCGATTCTGTTGAAGTACTGGATGGGTGCGACCGTGACGCGCCGTTCGCGTATCTCGGCGGCGAGGGAGCGCGCCAGCTCCTCCTCGCCTCCGTATTCGTCCAGAAGCGCCTGCACCTCCCTGCGCCCGCTCTTGCCTCGCAGGAAGTCGCGGACCGCGACGAGGCAGAAGCCCTCGTCCTCGATGTCCACGCGCTTGCAGTAACGCCTCATTGTTTCCTATCTGGTTTTGGCGTTCTTCGCCGCTGGGCTACCAAACGCCGTGGGGTTGATATTTTCGTCAGTTGACGGGGCAAGCCCGCTCGAAGCGGGTGGACTCGACGAGCGTGTTCCGCGTTTGACCAGATTTCCGACCGCCATAGTTCCACCTGTAGTTGCCGAGCCTGTTGTTCGAATTGCCGTAGAAGGCACCGTACATAGACCCATTCCTGAGATTGCCGAAGCACTGCAGAAGGCCGAGAACCAAGCGGCTACCGCCGAGAACCCCCAAGGGGCCTGGGAGGGGTGAGGAGGGGGCGCTGCCCCCTCGCTTGCGCTTCACCCCCGCACCATGGCTAGGCCATGGTGACCCCCAGGCCAGATAGCCGACCGCCACAGCTCCACCTGTAGTTGCCGAGCCCGTTGCTCGAAGTGCCGCAGAAGGCACCGCACACAGACCCATTCCAGAGAGGGCCGAAGCACAGCAGCTCTCGCAGGCCGGGAGATGAGATCGGGTTGGAATAAATCGCGTCGCAGGTGCCCGTCGTGGAGGTTCCCTTGGAGCCGGTGGGCACGAGGAGGCCGGGGCACTTCGCTGACTCCTGCCAGTCCTCGTTGTACATCCACTGGCCGTTGGTCTTGCTGTCGCGCGCGGGCAGCTCGAGGTCGAGCTTGACGTGGTTGGCGTCGAGCGCCGAGGAGTACTTGCGCGAATCGAAGCACTTGTACAGCTCGCAATGGCCCTCGTCGGCCGACGTCTTGACCTGATTCACGATCACGTCGCACAGCGGCTCGTACGCTCCGCAGAGCACCTCGATGCCCTGGATGCGGTACGGCTGGCGCTGCTTTGGCTTGCCCGCGATGGGGTAGCCGTCCGTGCCGAGCAGGTTGTCGCACGTTCCGGTCTTCCAGGGCATGGCGCTCACGTAATCGTCGACGGCCGTGGTGAACGGTGCGCCGTCGACGTAGACCGCGCAGCGGTCGCTCATCGTCTCGATCTTGGTGACGGTGCGGTAGGCGAACGTGGACTGGCCTGCGGTCGCTCCTCGGTCGCTGTTCGGTCCGCAGTTCAGCGTGGAGCCGACGAGGAAGTAGTCGGCCGCCGCCTTCGGCAGCAGCACGCGGTTCACGCCGGTCTCGGCCTCGAGGACCTTGTACTGGTTCGCGTAGTCGGTGCAGCCGCCGAGGCTCTGCAGGTCCTGCGTGGCGTACTTGATCATAAGCATGAGCTGGAGATAGAAGTTGTCGGCGACGGTGCGGCCCGTGTAACCCGCGCCCTTCTTCTTGCTGTAGCTGATTCCGGTGTCATGCGAGCCGAACTGGAACGTGTGGACCTTGCCGGAGTAGCTGTGGGGCACGTTGTTGGAATCGCACCACGCGAGGTACGGCGAGAACACGAGGAGCGGTCGCTCGGTGCCGTCGGCGTACTTCTGGCCCGGCAGCGGCCTCATGCCCTCGTACTTGGTGTCGGAGTAGAGCAGGCGCTTGTATCCGTTGCTGCGCGTGATGCTGTAGTAGCCGGGGCAGGCCATGACCCAGACGTCGCCGTTGGAACCGTCGGCCCTGAAGCGGCCGTCGCCCTTCATGGCCGTGCAGTGGAACTTGCCGCTGTCGTCGACCGTGCCGTTGACGGTGAAGTACTCGAAGGCGTTGAGCTTGGAGTAGTCGTCGCGGCCCGCCGTGGTGTTGGTGGCGGGCTGGCACACGAGGCCGACGTTGTCGCGCGTCTTGATGCCCTTGGGGTCGTTCGAGTAGGTGTACTCGGGGATGTCGACGCCGTACACCTTGCCGTCACGGCGCAGGCTGAACCACTCGCCGAGGTTGTCGTACTCGCCCTTGGTTCCGTCGTAGTGCGGCGCGACGGCCACGGGGTTCGCCGAGGCCTTGTGCACCTTGGTGATGAGGTCGACGGTGTCGCCGAACGTCATGACCTTGTTTACCTGTACTGCCATTATTTCTCCTTTACTGGCCGAAAACCTTACCGAAGGCGTAGTCGTAGTCCTCCTGGGTGAGGCCGTCGAGGACCGTGTCGGTGCCGATTGCCGGGGCGATGATGGACTCGTACGCCTCGTCGATTTCCGCGTGCGTGGCGAATACCACTCCGGCGCTCGCCATCGCGGCGATCTTCTCCTTCGCGTCGTCCGTCAGGTCGTCGTAGCCGACCTTGAGCGACGCGAGCGCGGCCACGCAGCGGTCTGCCGCGGCGTCAGCCCGTCCGCGCGCGTTGATAACCTCGTCCATGATTGCCTGCCACTCGGACGCGCGCATATCCTCGGCGTTGCCGTAGGTGACGCGCTGCGCCTCGAGCGCGTTGATGAGGTGGTCGATCTCGGGGATGTAGTCGCCGCCCGTGGCCTCGATGGCCACCGAGGGGACGACCCTGATGGCGATGTTGCCCGTTGATGCCGACCAGTCGCCCGAGCTGATGCGGATGTACGAGGTCGGGATGTCGCCTGCCGCCTGCGTGAGCTTGGCGGGGACGGTGTACTGCACGATTCCGTCGGGCGCGGAGAGCACTGCGACGTTCTCGCCGTCGATGACCTTACCGCCGTCCGGGCGCAGCGCGTAGAAGCGCACGGTCATGCCCGTGAGGTCGAGCACCGCGCCTCCCTGCCGCAGGTTGACGTTGAACACGTACGCCTCGGCATCCTGCTGCCTAAGCGTGATGGGGTTGTCGAGCGTCGAGAAGCGGTTGGCGCCCTTCTCGATGTCGAGCGTGAGGTCTATGAGCATCTAGACCGCCTTCCCGAGCACTACTGCTCCTTGCTTGAACACGAGCACCAGCACGCGGTCCCCGGCCTTCACCTCGGCCAGGCACGTACAGGTGGTCGATATGGATGGGTTGAGCCGCACGTCGGCGGTCCCGTCTTGGTTGACTGCGGCGACGGTGCCCCACGTGTGGGACTCCTTTGCGCCAGTCCCGCCGAACAGCAGCTCGTACAGTTCGTGGCCGCTTACCATGACCCTCCCTCCGTCTCGGTGACGAAGCCGGAGCGGATGAAGCGGCGGGCCTTGCCCGTCACCGCGCAGTGGCCTCCGACCTCTATCTCCTGCTCCGTTATCGCACCGCGCCAATTTAGCCCGGCGGTGAGATAGTCGATGCCGACCGCGTCGTTGGGCAGCAGCGGCACCCACGGGTGGCCCCACTCGACGTACTCGATGGACGAGGAGTTGTCCACGAGCTTCGCCTTGGCCTTGGCCTTGAGGGCCTCTAGGCGCTCCTCCTTGGTCGCGCCCGTGAGCTCCGTCACCTGGTCGACGAGCGGGACCTCGTAGCCCCTGTACGGGATGGACGCGCGGGAGTTGGGGTCGGTGTTCCGGCACACGGCCCAGAGGCTCTCCTCCTCCGTCTCGTAGGTCAGGTACACGGCGTTCGGTATGTCGTCCGCGTTGTCCGATCTGGATACCTCGGGGAGCATGATGGAGTCGACGCCGTCGTTGAACGTGCGCACCGGCTTGCGCGCCTGCGGCTCGACGTACGGAACCATCTGGATGACTCCGTAGGCGTCGGGGTATGCCGATGCGAACCCGGCCATGGCGAGGAGGTCGTTGGCTATGGTCAGCCAGCTGTCGTCCGGCTCGTACACCACGTCCCTCGGTAGGACGTAGTCGCAGCGCGGCTCGTTCGTCCGGAGGCCGAGGCGCTTGAAGATGCCGTCGGCGTGCGCGACCGCGTTGGTGCCCGCCTTGACCGTGTAGTAGCGGCCGTACTTCCCCTTGACCGCGAGGCGCAGCGTCGATTCGAGGTCGACGCTGCCGGATACCAGCGGCCCGTTATATTTCGGCGTGCCGATGCTGCAGAAGTACGTACCGAGGGCGAACGTCCCGGCCTCGCCGCGCTCGTCCTCCATCTGGTAGTACACGCGCACGAGGTCGTGCTCGTCGGGCATGGCGCTGCCGGAGAAGTCGAGCGTGCCCTGGGAGCGGAGCTGCGATAGCGCGGAGTGCGTGAGCCGCCCGCCCGTGAACATGCCGTAGTCCTCGGCCTCGACGAGGCCGGGCCACGTGACGCGGCGGTAGATATAAGACTCTCGCCGGAAACCTGTCCAGATCACAGGGCCTCACCGTCCACCCTCGTCAGCGAGAGGCTGATGTCGGCGTGCGTCGTGGGCATGCACAGGTCGCGGTTCACGCTCACGTCGGCGGCGACGTGGAACACGTCACCGGCCACGCTCTTGAAGATGGCGCGCGGGTAGAGGATGAGGTCCTCGAAGGCGCGCACCTCCTCCTCGCCTATGACGTGCGCGGTCAGGGGGCGGGTGTCGCTGATGCCACCGGCGTCGTATAGGACGGGATAGGCCCTGCCTGCGTAGCGCACGAGCGTGCGGTTGGCGCGCTCGAGGCTGCGCTGCTCGGTGGGGTCGAACTGCGCGCGGGCCATGAGGCCGTCGCCGTAGTAGACGAAGCAGTAGGGCGTCTTGATGCTGCCCGGGTGCTCCGTCGCCCTCGATGCGCCCGAGGCCGCATACGCCGCCACGCGGTAGCTGTACTCGGTGTTCAGCGGCGCGTAGCGGTCGACCACCGACGAGCCGTCGGACAGGTCGGAGGCGATCAGCCTCTCACCGTCGCGCGTGACGCGCCAGATGCTAAGGCTCTCGACGTCCTGCCCCTCGTCGTTGTTGTCGACGATGCACTGCAGCTCGGCGTAGCCGCGCTCGATGTCGGCCTCGATGCGGAGGGAGGCGCGGCGCGGCAGCTCGAACTCCACGCGGAAGGGCATGGAGGCCGTCGACTGCAGGCCGCTCGTGCTTCGGGCCGTGGCCACGATTCGGTACTCGCCGCCGTCCTCCGGCATCCACTCGTCCTTGGTGACGCTCGTGGCCGTGGATGTGCCGAGCGCCTCCTCGTAGAGCACGTTGCCGCCCATATCGGTTATGGCCACGGCCATGGCGGCGAGCGCGCCGGATGCGTCGACGTACTGCACGCTCACGCCGACCGGCACGTTGCGCACGGTTTGGCCGGGCGCGTCGAAGGCGAGCTGCGGGGGCTGCCGGACATGGAACGAGCTGTTGCCGGACCATGGGCCGAAGTCCGCGTGCACGCCCTTGGTGCGCACGCGCCAGTAGACGGTGGAGTTGAGGGGGAAGTTCGGCACGCTCGCGCTCTGGGCGGTCGCGGCCGTCACCGTCTTCCATGCGGTGCCGTCCGTGGAGTACTGGACCTCGGCGGCGCTCTGCGCGGAGCCGTCGATGGGGTTGTGGTGCCACGTGAACGTGACCCTGCCCTGCGATACGAGCAGCACCTCGCCGCTCGTCGGCGTGAGGAGCGTCGGTGCCGCCGGGGCGCAGATCGTGACGATGGCCTCGGATGGCTCGGACCACGCGGAGACGAGGCTGCCTCGCAAGTTGCGCGCGCGGTAGTAGAACGTGCCGCCGCCGGGGTTGTCGCCGAACGACAGGGCCTTGCCGGTCACCGTGGCGATGGTGGTCCAGTCCTTGCGGTCGCGCGAGCGCTGAATCTCGGTGGCGCTCGCGGTGCGCGACAGGTTCGGGATGGTCAGCTCGACGGAGGTGTCTCCCGTGCGCTGGCCGCTCGGCTTGAACGGCGCGGACGGCGTGTTGAACGTGCGGTCGGTCATGACGCGCTCGGAGTAGCCGCTCTCGTTGTACGCGCGGACCAGATAGCGGTAGTAGTGGTCGGCCGAGCACGTCGGGTCTGTGTAGGAGGATGCCGAGCCGCTCACGTGGGCGATCTGGACGGAGCCGCCCCCGTCCGTGCTGCGCTCGATGCGCACCTCGGAGTAGGGGGCCTCGTCCATGGCGTGGTTGGCCCACGTTATGAGGTTCTTCTCGTCGTTCAGGCGCTCGACCTTGGCACCGCTCGGCGCTGCGGGCTTCTCCGGCGGGTTGCGCAGCGTCTCGGTGTAGGAGTGGCCACCGGCGTTTCCGGCCGTGTTATATGCGCCGATTCGGTAGCGGTACGTGTGGTTCGGGCGCACCGTGTCGTCGCTGTACTCGGTCTTGTCGCCGCCGGGCTTGGCGATGTTCACCCACTCGCCGCCGTCGGTCTGGCGGTCGACGTAGATGCCGTCGTACGGTCGGGCGGCCGTGGTGTTGCGCGTCCACGTGACTACGTTCAGGGTCTGGGACTTGCGCACGGCCTTGGCGTTGCTCGGCGTCTGGGGAGTCCAGACCGGGGCCGAGGGCTTGAAGGTGTCCCTGCACGTCGACTTGCGGAAGGTTCCTGAATAGCCCGTGTACCACGCCGAGCACTCGCGCGTGACGGGGTCTCCGTAGTTGACCCAGCCGACGTCGAGCCAGCCGGAATCGCCATACCAGCCGGGGCCGTACATGCGGTACTGGCCGCCCCACGAGCGGTTGACGATGGTGCCGCGCATGTCGCCGCACTTGACGTAGGAGCTGTACTTGACCTGCACATAGCAGGAGTTCTCGCCGTACTCCTTGATCTTCCACTCGATATATGTGTTCCAGGCGGTCTGGCCCGTAGGCCAGACCTCGTTGCCCCATGCCATTTACATCCCTGCCTTCGCCTTGCGGACGGTCTGGAAGAAGTCGTTGAGTGTCATGAACTCGCTTATCGAGGAGGCGTCGATCTTGACGTCGCCCAGCGAGTAGTAGTTGTTGACCACGGTGGTCTTGGTGCCACCGTTGCCCGTGTAGGCCACGTTGCCGTCGAGCTGCGCCGTGGCCATGAGGCGCTTGGCGCTGTCCCTCACGTCGGCGCGGGCCTCGAGCATGCCGTGGGCGAAGTTCTCGCCGAGGTGGCGTCCCGAGGTCTCGCCGCCCTTCTCGGCACCGGACCAGGGGCCGTCCTCCGGCACGGAGAAGCCCATGACGCTCTTGGCCGCGTTGACCAGCGACGTGGCGAAGCTGCGGACGGAGTTCCACGCCGAGCCGATTCCGCTGGCGAACTGCTGGCCGAGGTGCGAGCCGCTCGTGTACGCGCTCCACCCGCTCGCGCCGGACGAGGCGCTGCTGGCGAGCGACGAGCCGCTAGCCCTCGATGCCCCAGCCGCCGCGCCGACGCCCCGCGCGTAGTTCGAACCGGCGGAGCTGCCCGTGCCGCCGAGGGCACCGGGGGAGGAGGAGACGCCGGACTTGGCGTTGCTGGCCAGCGAGCGCGCGTTGGCGTTCGCGCTGCCGGACGCGGAGCCGATTCCGCTGGCGAACAGCGTACCGGCCGACTTGCCCGTGCTGGATGCGTCGCCGGGGGCCGGGGCGATGCCGCCGGACAGGGCCGCGCGCAGTCCTGCGGCGTTGCTGGATGTCTGCGGCGTGTTGTCGGCGATGCCCTGCGCGAAGCCCGCTCCGGCGGAGTTGCCCGTCGCGGATGCGTCGGCGGTTGCGGTGGAGATGCCGCTCGCCAGCGCTGCGGCCAGCGCCGCCGCGTTGCCCTCGGTCGGTGCGCCTCCGGTGGTGATGCCGCTGGCGAACAGTGCTCCGGCGAGGGTTCCCGCGTCGGAGCCGCCCTGCTTGGCCTCGTCGAGGCCGCCCACGGCCTCCCTGGCCTTTGCCGCCGCCACGTCGTAGGTGTCGCCCTGGGCGAGCGCGTTGGCGAAGGCCGTCACGGCGGCGTCTCCGGCGATGCCGTAGTCGTCGCAGTTGCGCTTGAACTCCTCGAGCGTGGAGCCGGTGACCTGCTGGGCCGCGCCGATGGCTCCCTGCGCGCCCGCGCTTAGGCCGCTGGCCCAGTTGTCGGCCGCCGCCTGCCCCTCGGTCTTGCACTTCACTCCCATGTCGCCGAGGGCCTTGATGATGCTCCCGGTGGTGCCGTCCCACGAAGCGGCCAGCTTGATCAGCTGCTCGTCGCTTAGGCTCTGGAAGTCCTCGACGCTGATTCCGGCGCTCTGGAGGTCGTCGCAGAACTGGCCGAGGTCCTTCCCGAGGCCGACGAACGCGGAGGAGACGGCCGGGGACGCCGCCGCGAGGTCCTTCACGCTCGCCGTGGCCCCGTCTGCCACGGCCACGGATGCGCCGAGGCTCTCCGTGACGGTGTCGATGGAGTTGTTCACCGCGCCGAGCGCGGCCTTGGCCTCGTCGAGTGCCTTGCCCTGCTTCGTGTAGCTGACGGTCAGCTCGGCCTGCTCGCGCGTCATCTGCGGGTTGTTCTTCATGCAGCGGTTGAGTTCGTCGTTGTAGTCCTTCTGGGCCACGGCGAGGGTCTGGATGTCCTGCGCCTGCTGCTCGTATAGGGCCGTGAGGTTCGACTGCTGCGCGTCCACCCTGATCTGCTCGAGCTTCTTCTCGACATACTCGCCGAGCGCACCCGTGACGTCGCTGATGGCACCGTGCTCGTCGGCGAGCTTGCCGTTCGCCTGGTCGACGACGCTTATCTGCGTGCCGCACATCGAGTTGACCGTATCGACCGCAGCGCGCAGGCGGCCCTGCGCCTCGGTGCTCAGGTCGCTCTTGTTCGCGTACTCCCTGATGGTGTCGTACGCGGCCGTGAGCTGTGCCGATTGCGCGGCGGCCGAGGTGTTCGTGTCCTTGAGCGTGGTGGCCAGCTGCGCCTGGCTCTCGAGCATCTTGTCGATGTCGGCCTTGGCGCTGCCCGTGGAGCCCGTGAGGACGTCGAAGGCCCCGGCCTCCTCCTTGACCTCGTTCTTGGCACCCGCTGCGGCGGCCTCCAGCTCGGTGGTCGATGCCTTCAGGTTGTCGGCGTGCTTCTTGGCGTCCTCCATGCTCTGGACGAAGGCCGTGATGCCAGCGATAACGAGCGCCGGGCCGACGGCGGCGAGTGCCAACTTGGCCACGTCTGCCGCCTTCGATAGCGTCATGAGGCCTGCGGCCTGCGCCTTGGTGGCGGCCTCGGTCGTCTTGGCCGCTGCGGCCTCCTGCCTGTACCCGTTCACTAGCCCGTTCGACTGGTTCATGGCGTTGCGCTTCTCGACGACTTCCTTCTTGAGGCTCTCGACGAGTTCGGCGTTGGCCTTGCTGCCCTTCTTCTGCTCGTTGGACAGCTTGCGGACGGCCGCGTTGTATTTGGACGTGTCGCTGTTGGCGTCGCGCACGGCCTCGACGTACTTCTCGACGCCTCCGGCCGCCTTGGCCGCCGGGTTCTTCTCGAGGGCCTTGTTCAGCTTCTCGTTGCTGCTGTAGGTCTTCAGCGCCGAGGCGTTCGTGGTGGTCAGCGCGTCGGCGTAGACGCCCCACTCCTGCTTGGCCTTGCCCACGGCCGTGACGGCGTTGCCGACGGTCTTGACGATTCGCCCGCTCGTCGTGAGGACGGGCGAGGCTGCTGCGGCCACGGCGGCGAGCGCTATGACGTTGCGCTGCGCGCCCTCGTCCATGTCGGCGAAGCCCTGAGTGACGTTCTCGACGGCCTCGAACAGCGGCTCGGCGGCGTCGACCGCGTCGGTTGCCGCGTTCACCAGCTGCGTGCCGATGTCCTCGGCCACCGCCGTGATCTTGTTCTGCAGGATCTCCAGTTTCGCGGCCATGGAGTCGTTGCGGTTGTTGACCTCGGCCTGCAGCGCGGTGTTCTCGCGCCAGCCGTCGTTGGATACCTGAAGCGCCTGGCTCACGAGGTCCGTGTTGCCCGCGAGGCGCTTGAGCACGTCGGTCTGGCGGATGCCGGTCACGCCCATGGACTCAAGGGCCACGGTCATGTTCTCGGCGCTGTTGGTGCCCTCGAGGAGGGCCAGCATGGTGTCGGTGGCGCTTGCCTTCCAGCTCTGCGCGAACTGGTCGGCGCTCATACCGGCGATGGACGCGAACGAGTCGAGCGCGTCGCCGCCCGTTGCCACGGCCTTGTCGATGGATGCGACGGTGTTGGAGAACGCCGTGCCACCGGCCTCGGCCTCGATGCCGAGGGAGGACATGGCACCGGACCATCCGAGGATGTCCGGCGTGCTCATGCCGACTTGGTTGGATGCGGCCGCGATGCGCTGCCCCATGGACGAGACGCTTGATTCGGTTGTGGCGAGGTTATTGCCGAGGTTGACGATGGCCGAGCCGTAGCGGCTGACGTCGCTGTGGGACATCTTCACGATGTTGGCGAACTGCGCCAGCTCGGTGGCCGCCTGCTCGGCGTTCATGTCGGTGGCGATGTCCAGACCGGATACCACGCGCGAGAACTCGTCCAGCTCGTCGATTGAGAAGCCGAGCTGCGCGCCCAGCGCCTGGATGTCGAGAATCTGGTCGGCGCTCACCGCGTTGGTCTTGGAGAACTCGATGGCCGATTCCTTGAGCTGGCGGTACTGCTCCTCGGTGCCGTCCACGGTCTTGCGCACGCCCGTGAGGGACGTGTCGATCTTGACGGCCGCAGCGCCCGTGGCCACGCCGACGGCGGCGATGGCTGCGGAGATGGGCATCATCTTCTGCCCGGCCTGCTCGACGCGCTCGCCGTAGTTGTATATCTCGCCTCCGGCCTTTGCTAGCTTGGAGCCGCTGCTCACGAGCTTGCCGCCGACAGTCTCTAGGTTGCCCCCGGCGGCCACGGCCTTCTTGGAGAGGCTGTCGAGGCGGCGCTCGGCCTTCTCCAGCGCGGAGCCGTTGTAGGAGCCTGTGACGGCGATGGAGATTGATGCCTTACCCATTTAGGTACCTCTGGATTACTTTCTCGATGCGCGACTCCACGCGGTCGCGCACCTCGTCCTCGTATTCGTCGACGGCGCGCATGAGCGCACGCGGTTTACCGGCATGGGGCACGCCCATGCGCCTGCCCGCCCTGGGGCCGTTCAGGTAGAACGCGCCGGGGTTTGCGAACTCGATGGGGCCTGCTCCGGGGTCGCTGTTGGCGATCTTCACGCCCGCCGATATGGTCCGCATCGATGCGTTGGCGGCGTACTGCCCGGAGCCGCCGAGCCCGCGCGCGTAGGATTGATAGGCGGCAAAAAGGGGCCGCACGTCCTCGCGCAGCCCCCTCTTTACTTCCTTCGGCAGCTCGCGGTCGATTTCGCGGAGGCCCTTCAGCGTCTCCGCGAGGCCCTCGACCCTGATGCTCAGGCTGCTCATCTCTTCCTCCCCATGCGGTCGAACAGGCGCTGCACGCGCTCGCCCCTCGTCCTCTCGCGCTTGGCCGCGAAGCCCTCGCCGCGTCGGTCGAACAGGGCCAGCCACTCCTCGAAGACGAACGGGTACTCGTCCAGGAGGCGCGCCATGTCGTATGGGGAGGCCCCGGTGATTCTCGCGGCGCTTGCTACTTGGCGGGCGCAGATGCTAAAGGGGCGTCCTTCTCCTTGGCGAGGAGCTTGGTGTTGTCGTCGATTACGACGGCGTCGTAGGTGTCGGCGATGTACTCGGCGGCCTCGGCCAGCTCCATGCCCTCGATGCCGACCTCCTTGGCCTTGCCCGCCTGCTCGGCGGCGATCACGCACCAGACGAAGTCGTTGTAGGCCGCCTTGTGCGGGGAGTCGGGGATGGATGCCATGGCGTCGATGGACTTCCAGTTGGATGTGCGGCCCGCGTCGAACTCGATGGGGTCGTTGTCGCCGTCGGTGAGGGTGAAGTGGAACTTGAGCATTTAGTGCCTCCTAGGCTGCTGCGTAGGTCTGAACCTTGTTGACGATGGTGATGGTCACGGGGGAGCCGTCCTTGGCCGCCACGCCGATGTCGTCGGCGCTGAACTCGACCTCGGCGGCGCTGCCCTCGGGGTCGATCTCGGGCGTCTCGCAGTTCCACGGGACGTTGGAGAAGACGACGCTCATGGTGCAGTTGGGGTCTTGCGAGTGGGTGAAGTCCCACGCGGCGGAGCCGTAGACGACCTTGTTGGTCACGGTCGTGCCGTTCTCGCTGCCAGTGAGGACCTTGCGAATCTCGGTGTAGTCCTCGGGGATGATGGTCTGCTTCACCGTGGTCTTGAGCTTGGACTCGGCGACCTCGGATGCGATGACGCGCCCCGCGCCTCGGTAGGAGGTGAGGCTGTTGGACAGCTCGAACTCGCCCTTGGTCACCAGCACCTCGATGGGGGTCTGGTCGTTGGGGGAGAACTTGAACACGCCGTTGGTCGGGATGAAGTAGCCGTCGAAGCACGAGGGCTCCGTCTCGCCGGACCAGCCGCCGAACAGGGCGGCGTCGATACCGGCGGCCGTGATGCCGATGTCGAGCGGCGCGTTGCCCTCGAAGGAGAGCGACAGCGTGTCGATCTTGCAGCCGGTGGCCTTGTGCACCGTGGCGGCCGACGTGTTGCCCACCTGGCCCCAGAAGGTCAGGAAGGGAATCTCGGAGCCGAGGGTGATCACGTGCTTGTAGTAGCCGGGCTTCTCGGCCGAGGTGGTGACGATGTTGCCCATGGCAGCGAGGATGTAGAGCACCAGAGAGTCGGCGTAGGCCAGCGTCTCGAAGTCGACGGCCATGTTGACCTCGGAGACGTAGGCCCCGTTGGTGGTGTTGGCTCGCAGGCCGCAGGCCACGTTCTTCTGCTCGACGGTGCGCTCGGGCTTGATGAGGCCGCCGCCCGTGAGGCCGTGTCGGAACGTCGGCGTCGGCGCGGCCTTGGTCTTGGACTCCTGGCGGGCGACGCCGAGGAGGCCGATGGATGTGTTAATCATCTGCCGTCTCCTTCTTGGACGTGCGGGACTCCTTCACGATTCCGTCCCGCTTCAGGATGGTCAGGAGGGACGTTGGCAGGCCCTCGACCTGCTCGCCCTTCTTCGCTCGATACGTGAGGCCGTTGTAGGTGGCCTCGAAACCCTTAGCCGCGCGAAGCATTGCGCACCAGCTCCTTGAACTCTCTTGGGCAGGCCGAGAAGACCTTGCAGGTCACATCGACCTGGGCCGCCACCACGTACTTCTTGTCGGGGGTCGAGTCGTAGCCCGCGTCGCTCATGCGCGGAATCGCGCAGTCGACCGCGCCGCCGAGAGTCGCGTCGGCGGCGATGCCGTAGCAAAGCGAGTTGACCCAGCGCTGCACGCTCTCGCGCGCCACGTCGAACTTGGCGTGCGTGGCGAACAGGTAGACGTGCAGCGTGAACTGCTTGGCGTACTCGGCGCTCGTGGCCCCGCCCGTCGTGCTGTCCATATCGGCCAGCGGGTCGCACCACGCGAGGAACGGCGGGCGCTTCGGCGGGATGTGGTCGTGGACCTCGGGCACCTTGCCGCCGTCGCCGTACATGGCCAGCGCGCTCTCGGACAGCACGAGCGACGCGCGCTCGAACAGGGCCGCTGCGGCCTCGGCGTAGGGCATGGCGATCACATGACCACCGCCCTGCACCGGCCGAACTGCTCTATGGCCGCGTCGACCTCCGGCAGGCCCGTCGCGCCGTCGCGCCCGGCGAGCGTGTAGCGGATGAAGCCCGCGTCGGTGGCCTCGCCCGTGGCCCTCTCGGGCGTGGCCGACGGCCGCAGGTAGTAGGCCGCGAGCCGCAGGACGGCCTCGCTCACGCGCTCCGGCACCTCGGTGAGGCCGTAGCGGTAGCGGATGGTCGCGCGCCCCTCGGGGCCGACCGCCTGGCAGTCGCTCACGAGCGACCAGCCGGGGGTGAGGACCTCGGCCACGTCGTTGTGGTCGAGCCAGACGAAGCCGCCGCCGAAGGTCTCCGTGACGCCCATCTGCTGCACGAAGCTGCGCCTCGCGTTTCGCTCGAACGTCTCGGTGGCCGCCTGCCGCGCGGCCCAGAACTCCTCCTCGGTCACGTCGGAGAAGTCGTCGGTGTCGTCCATGCCCTTTAGCTGCTCGAGCCTGAAGTAGTGGCGCGTGACCACCGCGAGGAACGTGGTGAACAGCAGGTCGTCACCGCGATACCAGTTGATTCGCACGGAATCTGGGGCCGCGATGCGCGGGAGCCTCAGCTTTCCGTCCTCGAGCCTGTACTCGTGGGACGTTCCGCTGCCCAAAAGGAGGGCCGCGCGGTCGGGCGCGGCCTCCGTCTCAAGTGCCAGCTCGTCCGTGTAGGCGACGCGCAGCGTGCTGTAGGGCTGGACGAGCACCGCTACTCCTCCTCGTCGTCGTAGAGGTCGGCCTCGAGGAGCGCCAGAAGCTCTTCCTTCTTGGCCGCCTTGGGGTACTCGATGCCCTCGGCGTCGAGCTTGGCCTTGATCTCTTTGACGGTCAGGTCCTCGGCCTGCGGCTCTGGGGCCTTGACGGCCTCGATGGCGAGGCCGCGTCGCACGGCCTCGTCGGCGGACATGACTTCGCCCTCGAAGGCGACCAGGTGGCCGTCTCGCACGACGCGCTTTGGTGAGGTGTAGGTTTCCATGGCTCCTCCTTACGCCACTGCGGTGTCGAGGTTCGTCTTGGAGGCGTAGCAGAAGGCGTCGGGGTAGCGGACCTGCAGCGCCTTGGTGTGCTCGGCGCGGATGCACAGCTCGTTGTGGATGAACTGGTCGTTGACGCGATCGACGTCGACCGTAGTGCCGTGGATGGAGCGGCGCTCGGCTGCGTAGGAGTCGTACACGAGCAGGCCGTCGCAGTTCGGGTCTTCGACGACCTTCATGCCCCAGAGCACGTCGCCGGTGATGGACTGGTACAGGCCGGTCTCGGTCTTGTACAGGTCGATTTCCTGCTTGATGATCGGGGAGACGAGCACGTGGGTCGGGACGCGCTTGGCGGTCAGCATGACCTTGGTGCGCATCTTGCGGATGGCCTCGTAGTACAGGCCGCCGACGTGCTCCTCGAACTCGAGGATGCCGGTGGTGTTCTTGATGCCGACGATGCCGGTGGAGTTGTTGCCGCTGAACATGTGGTCGTCGGTGACGCTGTTCAGGTCGAGCAGGAGGTCGTGCTGGATGATGCTCAAAAGCTCGTCGTAGTCCTTGAGCGTGTCCTCCGAGACGGGGACGTATCCGGCGAGGGTCTCCTTGTTGGCCACGGCGTCCTTGTAGGAGTACAGGACCTTGGCCTTGGCTGCGGATGTGCCGTCGACCACGCCGCCCCATGTGGCGGGCATGCCCGTCTGTGTGGAGCGCTGCTTGTAGGTGACGGAGCCGGTGGCGGGGGTCTCGCGCAGCGTGTCGGCGAAGCTGCCGAACAGGCTGTCGGGCTTCGGGTCGAGGGTCAGCTCGATCTCGGTGGGCGCGCCGACGGTGACGACGGTGGCCTCGTTCTTGAAGCCACGGTAGAGGCCTCGGAACTCGTCGCGCGGGCCGAGGATGCGCTCGGCGAAGGACGCCTTGGGCGTGGGGACCTTGGGGGCGGGCGCGTTGCGGGCGGCGTCCTCCTCCTCGATGACGTGCTCGAGGGTCAGGTCGAGCTGCTGAATCTGGCCCTCGATGATGAGGGCCTTGTTCTGGTCGCCGGAATCGGCGGCCTTGTGCTGCTCCTCGGCGAGGCGGCTGCGCTCCTGCCAGAGCTGCTTGGAATTGAGCGGCATGCTTACTCCTTACGGTAGACGTGGTTGCCGAGGAGGACGAAGCCCTCCTCGCTCCGGGCGACTGTATCCACGGCGTGAGATTTTTCGATTGCGTCGTCGGGCGCGTGCTTGAAGCGGCCCATGAGCGTGCGGTCGAGCGCGTCGGCCACGCGCTTCTCGGTGGCCACCTTCTCGTCGACGAGGCCGAGTTCGAGCGCCTCGTCGGCCGTGTACCACGTCTCCTCGTCCATGGCCTTCTTGACGTCGGCCAGCTCCATGCCGGAGCGCGCGGAGATGATTCCGGCGATGGTGGAGTCGAGCGCGGCGAGCTGCGCGACGACGTCGGCCAGCTCCTGCGCGTTGCCCTGCGCATAGGTCCATGCGTCGTGGATCATCAGCTGGGCGAAGCTGCTCATG
The DNA here is from genome assembly GCA_905209215.1 of Coriobacteriaceae bacterium. Taxonomy (GTDB): domain Bacteria; phylum Actinomycetota; class Coriobacteriia; order Coriobacteriales; family Coriobacteriaceae; genus Collinsella. The sequence goes on from CAJLRY010000022.1 coordinate 19,628, forward strand.
ACGACCTTGTCGGCCATCATTGCGATATAGGAGGCCGCCGATGCGGCGATGCCGTCGATGTGCGCCGTGGTCTCGCCCTTGTAGCGCTGGATGGCCGAGGCGATGGCGAAGCCCTCGTAGACGTCGCCGCCCAGGGAGTCGATGCGGATGTCGACGGGCTTGCCCTTCAGGCCGTCAAGCTCCCTGGCGAAGTTCTTGGCCGTGTTTGACTCCTCGGAGGACCAGAAGTCGCTGCCGATGGTGCCGTAGAGGTACACGGTGGCCTTCTCGGCCTCATTCTTGATTCGGAACATTCGTTGCCCCTTCCTGCGTGCCGTCGGCTGTGCCGTTCGGCTTGTCTGCGTTGAATACGTTCACGGTGCCGTCACCGTTGACGGTGCCGTAGTTGAGCGGGAACAGCGGCTGGTCGATGCCCTCGGCGGGTTCCATGTCCTCGAGGTCGCGCACGTCCGCGCGGGTGATCGCGCCGAAGTAGCCGAGCTCGCGGTAGTACTGCGTGCGGGCGGCGTCGTCTCCGCGCATCAGGCCGTTCAGCTTGAACTTGGCCTTGGCGTTGCGCTGGTAGCAGGCGTCGAGGACCGGCTGCAGCGCCATCTCGAGGTCGCGCACGTCCGGCGTGATGGTGTCGGTCACGTAGTCGATTCGCATCTGCTGGCCGCCGTTGTACGTGGCCCCCTCGCTGTCGTAGACCTTCCACGGGGGCACGTTGCAGGCGCGGCAGACCTGATGGAGCACCCATTTCTGCTGCTCGATAACGGATGCGTCCTTCATCGTCTGCTGGTCCGTCACCCACTTGGCCCCGTAGCCGAAGATGGGCGCGCGGCCCGCCTCGGCAACGCCGCTCTTGGCGTCCACGGCGGCGCGGAGTGCCTTCAGGTCCTTCTCGTCCATGCGGCCCTCGGGCACCTCGACGTGGCCGAGCTGGTGGTTTCCGTTGTGGAGCATGGAGCGGTAGAAGCGCTCGAGGTCGATGGACAGGCCGATCTCCTCGGCCGCGAGGCGCGCGAGGGAGATGCCCTTCACGCCGTCCTTGGTCATGTGCGTGGAGATGTTCACGACCTCGTCTGGGAAGTACCACCCGGCGGGCACGTGGTCGTCACCCGGCGAGACGTAGTAGCGCGTGCGCCTTCCCCTGGGCGCGTGCTTGTCGTAGTCGTGCATCACGCTGGCCGTGATGGGCCAGATCGCCACCGGCTTTCCCTTGAACCACTCGACGTACCAGTAGGCGTTGCCGAAGGTGTCGCGGCGCAGCACGGTCCAGTCCATGAGCTTCGCTGCGGTCATTTCCTCGTTGGCCATGCCGTTTAGAATCTTGGCCAGCGGGTGGTTGTCGAGCCGCTTGTGGCCGTCGCGCCCGGCCTGCATCACCGAGAACGGGAGGCTGGCCATGCTGCGCGCCTTGGTCTGCTCGCAGGCGGCGAAGTCGATGGACATGAGCGCGCCGTATCCGTGCGGCGTGGCGAAGCCGGGCGGCAGCGTGACGTGCACGACGTCCTGCACCGGCTCCCTCTTGTAGAACATGTCGTAGAAACGTCCCATACGTCCCCTTTCTGTCGGGGGCATCGTATGGGCCGCGTGAGATTAGCTGACGGGCACGTAGGACTCCGTGCCGCTCACCAGCTTGTCGTATGCGAGGGCCGCGATGGCCAGCGCGATGGCCGCGTCGATTTTGGACTTCTTGGAGTCCTTGCCGAAGCGCATGCCGTACGGCTCGCGCTCCATCTCGACGGTGTTGGCCAGATGCGAGCGGAGCTTTGGGCAGCCGCGCAGGCGCAGCTCCCCGGCCTTGACCTCGTTCACGACGATTGACGTGGCCTGGCACATCGTCGCGTTGTTCTGGGGGAACGAGACCGTCTCGATTCCGTACACGTCGCGCAGGCGCGAGTTCATGACGATAAGGCGGTTGGGGTCGATTCCGACGACCTGCGGCCAGTGCTCCGAGCACAGCCCGGCGATGAGCTGGGTTATCTGCTCGAAGTCGTAGTGGCCCGTCTCCTCGTCGGGGGTGTCGAACACCCACTCCTTGGTGAGGCAGACGGTCTTCCCCTTCTTGGTCTTGCGCTTCTGGTACGCGACTATCGCGAAACTGTCGCCCGCCGTTGCGCCGTCGATTCCGAGCGTCCACGGCTTGTTGAAGTCGAACCTGTTGGTGCCGCGCTCGCAGCGGTCGAGCTGCGGGGCCTTGAAGACCGAGTAGGCGTCGTTGTCCTTGTGGAATCGGTTGGCCGTGTAGCGCTCGAACTGGCGGGCGGATGCGGCCATGCCCCTCTGGTCCTCGATGCTCTCCCAGTTGACCCACGAGGCCACCATGATCTTCTCCCAGTCGGCGCGCTTCTCGATGTCGTCGCTGTCGTCGAGGCCCAGCCAGTACAGGTACATGCCGGGGTCTCGGCGCGCCTTGTCGCTGTACATCTCCCAGAGGAAACCCTCGCGCTTGTCCCCGGCCGTGGTGATTCCCACGGTAAGCGGGTTCCACAGGACCTTCTGTCCCTTGACCCCGGCGTCCCATACCTTCGAGTCCGGGTAGGTGTGCAGCTCGTCGAATATCAGGAAGTTGAAGTGCCACGACTCCAGCGCGTCCGCCGTGTTCGGCAGAATCATGATTTTCGCGTTGGTCTCCTTGTGCGTGATGATGTTCTTCCCGATGTCCCACTGCTCGCGCCACGTCGAGTTGAGCTTGATCATCGTGCAGATCTTCTCGTAGACGTTGCGGATCTGGTCCTTCGACGACGCCACCATTCCGTACTGGCCGTTGTGTACCGGCTCCATGGTGGCCACGGTGAGGAGGATTCCGGCGCACGTCTCGGACTTGCCGTAGCCAGAGGGCAGGCCGATGATGGCGCGGCGGTACTTGCGCTTGAAGCCCCTGGCGGTCATCTTGCCCGAGGCGAAGAGCGGTTTCCAGATATTCTCGCGCTGGAACTCCTCCAGATAGAAGGGCTGCGCGTAGTAGGAGTCGTTGGCGACGTGGCGGCACATCGAGGTGAAGCAGCGCTCATAGTCGCGCGCCATGACGAGGCCCTCGCGCGTGTAGCTAGTCGGCGTCCGATACATCGACTACCTCCGCTGGCAGCTCGTAGGCCGCGTCGATTGAGCGGAACATCGACGCCGTGTCCGCTGCGGTCTTGACCGTCGTTGCGTCCATGAGGCCGATGCGCGAGCGCGCGAGCGGCGACAGGCCGAGCATGTCGGACAGGGCGCGAATCTCGCTCGATGCCTCCTTGAGGATTGTCAGTGCCGGGTTCTTGCGCACGAGCGGGACCTCCCTCCCATCCGGTGTCTTATAGGGCTTCACGCCGATCTTGTCGAAGATGTTTATGCGGCCGTCCTCGCTGTGGATGGCCTGCTGCGCCTGCTCGGCCACGGCGTGCCAGTAGGTGAGGAGGCGCAGGGTCGGTATGTCCTGCTCGGAGAAGCTGTTCACCGGCGGGCACAGCCACGCCCATATCTCGCTCTGGACGGGGTCGAGGGCGATGTCCTCGGGCATGAGGACTCCGGCGGCGTCGGTCTTCGCCGCGAGCCCGTATGCGTCGGTTATCCCGCGCCGGATGGCGTCGTGCTTCGGCTTGGCACCCTTCACAGGCCCTCACCCCGCAGCGCGTCCTCCATCTTCTTGGCTGCCTTTTTCAGGGACAGGCACAGCGGGGCGGCGGTCATGAGGGATGCGCGGGACATGTCCGAGGCGGCGACGTGCGCTCGCTGGATGACCTCGAGCACCTCGTCGTCGCTCATGGCGGCGTTTGGTGCAGGAGGCTGAAGCTCGCCCACGTAGGCGTAGCCCCTGTATGCGTGGCTGCGGCACGTCGAGCAGCAGAATCGGGCGGTGCTCCTCTTCGCCTGGAACTCGCGCCCGCATGACTCGCATCTCTTTATCAAACTTCCCCCGTCTCGAGGACCGCCTCGCGGCCCGTCATGTTCTCCCATCTCGTTATGATCACGTCGCAGTAGTGCGGGTCTAGCTCCATGCACAGGCACCTGCGACCCATCTGCTCGGCCGCTATCACGGAGGTGCCGCTGCCGCCGAACGGGTCGAGCACCGTCTCGCCCTTGCGGCTCGAGTTGCGCATCTGGTATGCGAACAGCTTTACCGGCTTCATGGTCGGGTGGTCCTCGTTGCGCGACGGCTTGTCGTAGCGGAGCACGTCCGTCGCCACGCTGTCGCCTGACATCGCCTCGACCATCTCGATGAGCTCTGCCTTGCTCATCTTGTGCGGGTCTTTGCCGAGGTCCTCGTAGACCGTCGACTCGGAGCGGCTGTCCGTGAAGTAGTGCGCGGCTCCGGGTTTCCATCCATAGAGGCATCCCTCGTGACGCCACTGGTAGTCCTGATGGCCGAGCACGAATGTGTTCTTGACCCATATAAGCATCTGCTTGCACATGATTCCGGCGCGCGCGAGGGCCGAGGCGAACGCTGGCATGTGCATCACCGCGAGCCACGTGTAGACCGCGCCGCCTTCCTTCAGATGGGGCACGACCGCGTTCAGCGCTGTGTGCAGGAACTCCTCGAATTGCTTCTCGTCTTCGAACTCGTCGTTGTCGATTACGAGGCCGTCCGTTCTGCGCTGGAGCTGTTTTTTCTCCGATGGCCTCATGTGCTGGCCGAGCGCGACGTTATAGGGCGGGTCGGTCAAGATCATGTCCGCGAGACCCCCCCCCGCATAGCTTCTCGACGTCTTCAGGGCATGTCGAGTCTCCGCACATCACGCGGTGGTTTCCCAAAACGAAGACGTCGCCGCGCTTTGCCCTGCAGATAGTGACCTCCGGCTCGGGGTCGTCCTCCTCTACGGCGCTTAGGCCGTCCGGCTCGAGTTCCTCGGAGAAGCCGAAGTCGCCCATGTCAAATTCGTCCGCGAGGACGTCCAGCTCGTAGGCGAGGAGGTCCTCGTCCCACCCGGTCATCATGGTCGTCTGGTTGTCGACGAGCGTGAGCGCGCGCCTCTGGGCATCGCTTAGGTCGTCGCACGCGACGCACGGGACCTTCTTCATCCCGAGGTTCTTCGCTGCGGTAATTCGCGCGTGCCCGGCCACGACCTCCGGCAGGCCGTCCGCGTTTCGCCAGACGATAACGGGGTTTCTGAAGCCGAATTCCTTGATTGAGGCCTCGACGGCGTCTATCTGCTCCCTCGTGTGCTTCTTCGCGTTGTTCTCGTACGGAACGAGCGAGTCAATCTCGATTTCCTCGATTTTCAGTTCGTTTTCGCGCATTGTCGCGTCCCCTTCCGGCGTGTCGTGATGGGGAGCATAGGCGTGCCGTGAGATTTAGCGTTGCGATTTCACCTCGCCTTGGCGTTGCACTGAACCCCACCGGCCTCCAATTTCGTGGCGAAACGCGCGGGGTAGGGGCGCGCGGGGTAGGGGGAAAGAAACCCGATTTTCCGAGGGGGTAGGGGGCCGTGCATAAAAAGGGGTGCAGCCCCGTCCGAGGCCACACCCTTATGCATAAAAGCTATCTGTTCGCCGCCCTGCGTGCATCATCGCGCTTCTTGTGGCAGCTCTTGCACCTTAGCGTGAGGTTCTCCACCTCGCTGCCGCCGCCCTCGCACAGCGCGCGGCCGTGGTCCACCTCGCCGCCCATGCCCGCCGTGTACCAGCGGCCGTCGCGATACTCCGCGCACACCCTGCCGCAGTCGGCGCACCTTCCGAGCTGCCTGCCGATGGCCCTCTGCCTCGCCTTGCGGTACGCGCTCGACGAGTACTCGGTGCGCCATGGCTCGCGCTCGGCCCTCGTGGCGTCGCCCTCCGTAGGCCTGCGCTTTGGCCTCGGCCTGCACGGGCAGCGCTGGCCCTCGGGATGCGTGCGGCCGCAGTGCGGGCAGTACACGCTCACAGCTCGCGCCTCTCGCTCTCGGCCTTGGCCTTGGCGGCCACGCCCAGGCTGATGCTGCGGGCCGCCTGGAATATCTCCAGCGGCGTGAGGCCCAGCAGCTCGAAGGCCTTGAGCGCCGCCGTGATTCCCTGCTCAACCCTGTGCTGGTCGTACTGTTTACCGTTGTCCATCTATCCCACTCCAATCGCCGCCGACAGCGCCAGCAGCATCTTGAACATCACGGCCACCGCCGCCGCGTCTATGACGAGGCATGCCGCGATGATGAGCAGGCATCCGCCCGCCCTCTTCCAGTCGATCATGTGTCCCTCCTATAGTGCCATGAATGCGAGCAGGAGGAGCCCTGCGGCGAGGGCGCGGACCGTCCACGCCCATGCCGCCAGCAGGGCCGCCGCCAAAAGGGCCAGCGCTAGTAGCTCTCGAAGGTTTCGCACGCCGCCTCCTGCATGTCCCTCATGTGGTTCGGTATCCACTCGAGCGCCCACATCGCCCCGAAGCTAGAGTTCTCGGCGTCGCCGGTGCCGAACTCCTCGGCGTACGCCCGGTCGAACTCGACCTCGCAGATGCCGTAGTCGCAGCAGCACTCGACCATGCGCTTGCACTCGGCGCACGTGGGCTTGCCCTCGCCGAAGTGCCTGTCGATTGCCGCGTCGGTGCACCCGGCGGGGAGGTTGTAGCCGCTGCCAGGTTCGTTATCGCACATCAGTCTCCAGCTCCTTCGCTATTCCCCCGGCGATGATGCGCGCGGTCTCCCTCACCACCGCCTCGCTGCTCTCCATCCGCCCGACCGTGTAGGCGCGCTCGATCATGTCCTGGGCGGCGCGCTCCATGGCCGTGTCGTCGTAACCCCGGCAGACCCTGTGCTCCTTGAGGTGCGCGTGGGCGCGGTCCTGCGGCCTCGTCTCGTCGTAGCGGAACACCTCGTTGCAGTCCGCGAGGATGTCCTCAATCGTGTCCATCAGGCCACCTCCGCCCGTATCTGGATAGGCCCACGGTTCCACTGGTCGCGCGCGCCGCTGGCATCCATCGGGTCGCCGCCTCCGCGCGCCCCGCACGAGGCGCAGTAAACGAACTGCCATATGCCGCCAATCTGGGCACGGTACGCGGAATGCGCCAGATGCTCGGTTGTGCCGCAGCACGGGCAGCATTTGAGCGGGTCTCGGTCAATCATTCGCCCACCCCGAAACCGTCGCCGAACCTCTCTGTCACCAGCACGCGCTTCAGGCCGTTGATGCGCTCGATTGCCTGCGCCGGGGTGTGACCGTCCCATTCGGGCGCGTGGTCGAGCACCCTGCATTGGAACAGGTCCCAGTGCTTGCCCTCGCGGAAGTGGTACGTCGCCTGCCCCTCCGGCGTCTCGATACCGACGATGAACATGCCCTCGAGCATCGTCCCGTCGGCGTGGAGCCTCGACTTCCACGCGAGCTCCGGGAACATGGCCACGATCACCGAGAACAGGACGGCCCTGTGGTGGTACAGCTCACCGAACGAATGGCACCCGTCGGACGTGCCGGAGTCAATCTTGGCTGGCTCGATGAGGTCGGCGAGAGTGCGCAGAATCCCCCGGTAGCTCCTGTCCTCGGCCTTAATCAGCCTCCCCAGCGCGCTCGGGGATATTTGCACGTTGCGGCAGTTGGCCGCGTCGCGCAGTCGCCGCGCGGTCTTGCGTCGGTCGTTGTTGCTTATCTTCGTATAGCTCATTGGTCCTCTCCCATTAACTTATGGATGCGCGATTCGATGTCCCCGAACGCGATCTTCTTGCAGGCGAAGGAGCAGACGGCCTCGCATTGATCGCAGTCGTTCTCGTCCCTCCCGAAGTAGGCGCACTCCGGGTGATGGACTCTGCTCGCGCCCCTTTTGAGGTCGGCCAGCAACTTCTCCCAGCTGTCGTCCCGGTCGAGTAGGAGTTCGGAGACGCGGCGCGACCCCTCGTCCGTCTCGACGTACCAAACCTTGCCGCGCGGGTCGTAGTCGTAGTGGTAGATGAACTTCGCCATGCCGTTCTTTCCGTAGAGCGTCCCGGTGTCCAGCGGAATGACGCGCCCGTAGGCGTCTTTCGGTAGCTCTATATTCGCCATTGCTCCTCCTTTCTAGAACCTGCCGCGCATGTCGTTGCGGGCGTCCATCCGGTCGATGGCCATGTCGATTTCCCCCTGCTCGATGGTGAGCGCCGCGAGCATGTTGACGGCCGCCTGGATGGTTTCCACGCACTCGTCGATGACGTAGTCGCGCAGCATCGCCCTACGCGCGTCGGCATCAGGCGTCATCCCGTCGTGGATGGTCAGTTCCTGCCACGCGCCGTAAATCTCGGCGGCCTCCTCGAGCGGCTTGAGTGCCTGCTCCTTGTCGCACGCCACCTGCCTGAACGGCCTGATGCTCAACTCGTAATGCCTCATCGCTTCACCTCGTAACGGTATCCGCCGTCGGTCCAGTAGTTGCAGCGCGCCTCGCCCTGGGTGCGGTGGATGAACTCGGGCCTGCGCATGCACTCGTACTCGATGCGCTCGGTCCCGTAGACGCTGCGGAACACGGTCGTCCTGACATGGAGGCAGTTCGCGCAGCGCTCCGGCCTCTCCGCGTCGCTGTAGATGTCGGGCCTGTCCATCAGTTGGTCACCTCCGCCCCGCACTGCTCGCAGTAGTTCAGGCCGCACGTGGGGTCGGTCCTGCCGTCGTGGCCGCAGGCGAAGCAGTGGTACTTGCCGTCAGGAGCCACCTGCACCTGCGTCGTCGGGCGGTACGCCAGCTCGGCCACGCGGCGCATGACCCCGCGCCAGCTCGTGTCCTCCGCCCCGGTGATTCTGGCCAGCGCGCGCTGGAGGCTCTCGCCGCCCAGGCTGTCGTTGGCCGTGCGGTTCAGCTCCTCGACGATGCGGAGCCTCTCTTCGGCAGTGATCTCGTTCATCTCGTCTTCTCCTTAATCCAGTCGTATGCGATAAGCGGGAGGCACGCCACGAGCAGCGGGATGCTCAACAGCAGCGCTGCGGCCCTTATGGCGTCCTCCCCGGTCGGTCTCCTCATTCCATCCAGCTCCCCGGCCTCTTCTGGCCGTAGTCCCAGCTTCTCAATCTGAACACCTGCTCCATCGGCAGGCCGTGGGTCGCCGCCCAGCAGCGGTCCCACACCGTGTGGACCTTCACGTTTGGGTCGAACACGCCTATCTGCCGTGGGGTGGTGCATAGGAGCGGCTCGTGGCACTTCTTCCCGTCATGGAAGTCGACCAGCGCCTTGCAGCGGTCGAACGCCTCCACGGTGCCGAAGTCGCGGTACAGCTCGCGGACCTCGCCCTCTATCTCGACCCTGATGCACCCGTGCACGTCGCACATCCACGTGAGCGTGTCCTCGACGTGGTCGCGCGGAGGCGCGGGGAAGAGGTCGAGGACCGTCTGCCCCGCGCACGACCTATTCATCGCGGGCGATGCGGTAGAAGGTCGGCAGGCAGTCCGGCGGGGTCACGGCGTTGGCGCGGATGAACTCCATGCACTTCTCGAAGCTCCCGGCGCAGACGTCGTAGAAGGCACCGCTCGACGGCCTCGGCCTGCCCCCGTCGCTCTTGTCGAACACGACAGCCTCTACTCGGTACATTTGGCCACCTCCGCGTCGTAGATGGCCTTGAGGTCGTCGCGCATGAATTGGATGAGCGTCTCCTCGCTGATGCCGTCCGGCAGCGTCTTCAGGCGCACCGCTTTGTGGCACCATTCGTCGAAGTCGAGCGTCTTTCCGGTATACAGGTCCTCCACGCCCGTCACCTCGGCATAGGAGAAGCGGGTCAGCATCTCCTCGCGCATGACCCTGTCCGCGAGCGCCTCGGTGGGCGTCTTCGGGCGGTCGATGGTCTCCCTGTAGCTCTTGGCCCTCTTGGTCATGGCGTCGAGCTGCTTGGCCAGCTTGTTGTTCTCGGCCACGAGGCGCTCGTTGCGGCGCTGCTCGTAGTCCAACTCGGCGAGCACGTACTGCTCGCAGTTGGTGATTTCCACTCTAACCCTCCGTTATCTCGATGGTTCGTCCCGTCTTGGTGTCCGTTATCGCCCAGTGGCCGTAGCCGTAGAGCGTGGGGTCGTGCGGTTCGTGCTCGCACAGCAGCGTGCCGTCCCACCACGCCTCCTCGAACTCCGGCTCGTCCCACACCCACTCGGGCCTGTACCTCGCCCCGCCGTGGAACCCGTCATGGCATCCCGTGGTGCCGCTGCCACAGAGGGCGATCAGCGGCGAGCGGAGCCGCCACGTGCCCCTGGGCGTGACGAGGGCGAAGTCGCCGCAGCGCCTCGGCACGATGTGGTGGCAGTTGGTCGCCTGCCGCCCGCAGATTCCGCAGCGCTCGGCGGTCAGCTCGTAGCGGTTTCCGACGTAGCGCGCGCCGACGTGGGGCTTGCCGTAGAGCTCCGCGCGGTCCTTCGGGACTCCACGGAGCTGCGATGCGCTCACTATCATCCGAGCCTCCTGTCCTGTCCCTTGACCTCGATGGGCCTGCACGCACCGGCGAGGCGCGATGCGACGCGCTTGCCCGCCATGCCTCCCCAGAGGTCCCTGATCTGGCCGATGCGGTAGTTGCTCGTGACGATTGTGGGCAGGCCCTCGGCCACGCGGGTGTCGATGAGGCGCGTCAGCGTCTCGATGGCCCACTCGGTCGGGCGCTCGGCCCCGAGGTCGTCCAGTGCGAGGAGCCTGTACCGCTCGGCCCTGCGGAGCGCCCCGCGCTCGCCGCCGTCGTACTCGGCGCGGATGTCGTCGAGCAGGCGGCTCGTGGTGACCAGCTTGGCGCTCGTCCCGTCAAGCACGGCCAGGCGCACGGCGCAGGCGGCGGCGTAGGTCTTGCCCGTGCCCGGCTCGCCCCAGAGGTATGCGCCCTCGCCCTTCCCGGCGAGCTTGGCCATGCGCTTGCCGAGGTCGCAGTCGGCCTCGGCGTAGGGGCCGCGCAGACCGGCCTTGCGGAGGCGGGAGCGCATGATTGCGGCGATCTGCTCGCGCGCCCCGTCGGGCATGAGCACGTCAGAGATTTGAGTACGCATCATGGCTGGTCTCTTTCTTCGCCTCGCGCTGCTGCCACGTGGAGCACGCGGCCTTCCAGTTCTTCATCGGCTTGCTGCCGACCTTCCACCCGACGGCCTCGTAGTAGCTCCAGAACGCCTCGGGGTTGAACGTGTAGCCCTTGGCCGAGACGTACTCCTCGACTTCCGCGAGCGCGGGTTTTACGAATCTCTTACTAACTGCCTTGCCTTGCTTTGCTTTGCCTTGCCTTGCTTTGGCTTCGGCGTTGTCTCCATCCCCCTTTTGCTCTGCCGAAAGGGGTTCGTCGTTTCCTTCCGGCTCGTCGTTTTTGGTTTCGCTTTCGCTAAAGGGGGGTTTCGGACTGTCTAAAGGGGGCTTTCTGTTGCCTCGTCCACCCGTTTTGCCAGTCGCTATACACCGTTTCGAGTAGTCGATGTCCTCGCGGACGCTGGCGAAGATGGCATCGAGCGGCCACTCCAGATCAGGCTCGATGCCGTAGGTGCCGTACTGGGCCAAGGCCCAGAGGAGCTTTCCGCGCTGCTCCTCCGGTGCCTTGGCACAGGCTGCGGTGAACTTGGGAAGCCACTTGAATTGGGCCTCCTCCATGTCAGCGCTCCCAGGAATAGGCGGCCTTGGCCGCGCTGAAGGTCAGGGTGGCCTCGCTGCCCACGATCACCTCGAGCACGTCGAAGCTGATGGCCTCGACCTCGGGATGGTCGGCGGCGAAGCACATGGACACGCGCTGCAGGCGCTTCTTGTTGACCTTCGGCGCGGCGTCGTTGCCGCGCGAGCGCTTCACCTTCGCCTCGACCAGGAGCGCCTGGCCGTTGGTGACCGTGTAGACGCACTGGCCCTCGGTGCAACCGTAGCCGTGGGCACCCGGGATGTAGACCTCGAGTGCGAGGTCGAGAATCGAATACTGCTCCATCTTCACTCCTTAGAACGGGCAATCGTCGTCGTATACCTCGTCGGGCACGTCGTCGCGCTTGGCACCGCCGGAGAACGTGACGTTGTCCGCGATCACCTCGAGGCGGCTGTGCTTCTGGCCGTCCTTCTCCCACTTGCTCTGGCGCAGCCTGCCCTGGACGCACACGTGCGTGCCCTTGGACAGGTAGCGGTTGAGCGCCTCGGCGCGCTTGCCGAAAACGGTCACGTCGACCCAGTTGGGCACGCCCTGCCACTCGTCGCCGACCTTGCGGCGCTCGTTGACGCACACCGAGAACCGGAGCACCTGCGTGCCCGTCTGCGTGGCCCGCAGCTCGGGGTCGCGCCCGAGGTTGCCGCTGATGGCGACCGTGTTGATTCCGCTGCTCACTAGTCAATCTCCTTACTGTCCCTGGCCATCTGGGCCAGATGCTTGCCGAGCTCCTCGAGCTGCCTGTCGGTGAGCTTGGTCGTGTCGTCGGTGCCGAAGTTGGCCTCCTCGTACGCGCGGAGGCCCTCCTCCTTGACGCCGTTCTGCATGCACTCGGTCTTGAGCTTCGCTATCTTGGCGAGCATCACCTTGCGCTTGCTCGGGCGCGGCTTCGTCGGGGCCTTCTCCTTCGTCTCCTTGGGGCCTGTGTCGCCGTCGGTGTCCTCCTCGCCCACGAGGCCGAAGGCCATGAGCGCGGAGTAGCGGCGGGCGTAGGTCTCGCGCTTGCCGAACTCCTGCGGGTCGCTGGCGTACTCGTAGGGCTTCACGTCGAGCACGCGCTCCTCGCCGCAGAAGGCCACGATGGTGTTCAGGAGCATGCCCGCGCCGTTGGCGGCGACCTCGGAGCGCTGGTAGAAGAAGATTCCGCGCTTGTTCAGCGGCGGCCTGATGATGTTCAGGACCAAGTCAAGCGGGGAGTACGAGTAGGTCTGGTATCCCTTCTGGCCCGTCTTGCTCTTGGTCGGGTTGACCATCTCGGACTGCGCCTCCGCGAGCAGCTGGGTGAACATCGCGGACGGGTCGAACGTATCCGGCTGCACCGCCTGGACCATGGTCATCTCCTCGGCCATCACAGCTCACCGTCCCCGAGCAGGGCGGCCGCGCTCATTCCCTCGACGCGCGGGCCGAGCGCCTGCATGACGTCCTCGGGGTCGCAGCCGCGCACCGCTGCGGTCTTGGGCGACTTGGGGCACCACATGGCCCAGTCGACCGTCTCGCCCGTGTCGGTGCAAACGACCTTGTCCCCGGCCTTGGCGAAGTGGGCCTCCCAGCCCTTCTTGGGTACGATGTCCACCATGCCGATTGAGTCGAGGAAGGCCACGGCCTCGTCCATGCGCTCCTTGAGGATTACCGGGGCCGCTTTGCTGTAGCTGATGCCGATCTCGCCGACCTTCTCCTCGCCGACGATGATGGCGCGGCGGTCGGTATGGGTCTCGGCGAAGCCATCCATGATCTCCTGCCGCGCGATGGCCTTGGCCTCGTCGAGCGCGGGCTTGATTTGCTTCTGCATGGCCGTGAGCACGGCCAGCCTCTCGTCCTGCGTGTACTCCATTACTCACCGTCTCCAATCATTCGCGCCTCGTCCGTGATTACCTCGTAGACCTCTCCCGTCTCCGCGTCCACGTTCGCAGGTCGGTCGAACGGGAGCGGCTCGCCCTCGTCCTCCTCGTCGTAGTCGAGCGGCAACTCGTCCTGGATGTCGGCCACCGTCAGGACGACGGGCTTTCCGGAGAGCTTGAGGATGGGGAAGGCGTTGGCGTCGCTCGTCAGAATCTCGAGCTGCAGCACGGCCGTGCCGCCCTTGACCGTCGCCTGCTTGAAGTTGGCCCTGATCTCCATGGGTTCCATAGATGCCTCCTATTTGATGCCGAAGATGGCGGCCATGAACTCGCGGCACATCTCGCGCTCGTTCTCCTTGGTGATGGGCGTGAGCGCCTTGGCGACGAACTCGCGGCTCTCGGCCACGTCCTTCTCGTCGAGCTTCGCGAGCCCGGCCTCGCACAGCGCGATCATCATGTGGTAGGCGTTGGCGCTCTTCACGCCGCCTCGGTGGTCGGGGTGCTCCGCATCGAACATGAGGTTGTTCGCGATGCAGTTGGCGTGGTCGAGCACCTTCTTGTGGAAGTGGCCCGCCGGGAGTTCCTCGAAGAGGTTGCCGTCGAAGTACTTATCGTTCATTTCTTTTCTCCTTTACGTATTCCTCGGTGAAGTGGGTGATGCGCACCTTTGCCAGCGGCGGTGTGCCGTATGGCGTGCGGCATCCCTTCTTGACGCCTCCCATCACCACGTGGGCGTCGTCCGTGTACGCGACGCCGTTGAGCGCGTCGCATACGAGCTTTCCGATGTTGTCCCAGTCGGGCTTGCCGAGGTCGGCGCGGCCCACCCAGTACTTCGGGTTGCTCTTGGCGAGGGGCCTGAAGGTCTCGATGGCGACGGTCACGATGCCGTCGAAGTCCCCGTGGTCCTCGTGCTCGGCCCTGTAGGCCTTGCGTACGGCCTCCTCGGCGAGCCTCGTCTGCTTCGGGGTGTAGTTGCGTCCGGTTCGCGGGTCGGTCCGGTGGCGCTCCTTGCCCACGATCTTCTCCAGCTCGAGCTGGAAGGTCATGGAGCGCTCCTTGCGCCTGACCCAGCTCATGCCGTGAACCCGTCGGACTGGCTGCGATGCTTGTTGAAGGCGTCCTTGAGGCTTGGGTAGCGCGCCTCCATGATTCGGGCGAATGACGGAGCGAGGCCGTTGCGCACGCCCACGTGCAGCTCGTTGCGGACCATGTTGACGAGGTAGTTGGCGCTCACGTAGCCCTTCTTGGAGAGCCTCACGGCGTTCTCGACCATGTAGTTCCATGCGCCGGGGTTCTCGACAATCCAGCGGCGCGCGTCCTCCGCGTCCGCCTCGCCCTTGGCCCCGAGGCCGAATATCTCGAGCTGGCCGCTCTGGGGCTTCGGCCTGTAGCGCTCGTCGTTACGCATGCACGCCCACCGCCTCGTATGCGGCCTGCGCGCTGTGCACCGCGCCGTCCATGGTCGGGATAATCCAGAGCCACAGCAGCGCGCACATCGCGAGCGCCGTCACGGTGATGCCGACCAGCATCCCGGCCATGAAGGCGTTCTTCTGCCTGTCGGCCTGCTCCTGCGCTGGCAGGCGGTAGCCCTCGCGTGCTACGATGCGGGGAGTCCTGTTGGACGTGCGGGCGCTCTTGGTGTGGTTGCTGGGGGTGCCCGCGTATCTGTTTTGAGGGGTCATTCTTCCTCCGTTTCCTCGTCCTCGACTTTCAAAAGGTTTTCGTTGATTTGCTTTTTTGCGCGATATTTGCGGCTGTAGAGCCGCTGGCGCTCCTTGTTCGCCTTGTCCTCCCTCCTCACCTCCTCCTCCATCGCCCGCACCTGCTCGGCGATCTCGGCGGCGCGCTGCTCCCTTGTGCAGGAGACGCACCATCCGGTCCGGTTCGACAGCGGCTTGAAGGTCTCCCTGCCGCACTTGGGGCAGAGCCAGCGCTTGCGGAGTGAGAGTCCGTAGCGGTGCGCCTGCACCTCAATGGCCGTTACCGATTTACCGAGCGCCTCGGCTATGGCCACGGCCCCGTCCCCGGCGTGCTCCTCGAGGTAGCGGACTTCGCTGCTCGTCCACGTCATTACGCCCGACGTCCCTTCCAGGACTTGAAGCGGCGCTGCAACTTCCGGCGCATGATGTCGAGCCTTTGGTTGCGGGGCATTACGCCACCGCCTTCTTGATGAGGCGCTCGTTCGAGCGGGCCATGAGGTAGTCGAGGCTGCAGTCGAAGATGTCGGCCATCGAGATCAGGAGGGTGCTCTTGATGGGCGTGCGGCCCGCCTCCCAGTCCTTGACCGAATCGCGCGAAACCTCGAGTTCGTCGGCGAGGTCCTGCTGCGACATTCCGAGGCGCACGCGCTCCGATGCGATGTTGTTCTTCATCCCTATCTCCTTTCTTCCCTAGGTCCCCGTTTTGGGTACCTCGTAAGGGAACTATACCCCCAAATTGGGGATGCCGCAAGAAGATATATTGATAAAAGTCCCCATTTTGGGTATCTTCTTCTTACCGAGGAAAGGAGCGAGGCCATGATGCTCAAGGAGTACAGGCTTAAGAACGGCCTTACGCAGGAACAGGTAGCCGATTATCTCGGCATCCCCAAAAAGACCTATCAGAATTACGAGCGCGAGGTGCGCGACGCCGATTCCGACGTGCTGTGCGCGCTGGCCGACTGCTACGGAATCACGCTCGACCAGCTCGTTGGCAGGGATGGCGGCGGCTCCGATCTGGCGGCGAATATAAAACAGCTCGAATCGCTGTACGTCTCGATGAGCGACGATGGCCGAGACGCCCTCATGATTGTCGCGTCGGGGCTTGCCGAGCGATTCCCGGAATAGGAGGAGTCATGGAGCCTGTAAGGCGCTGCATCGCGGATAACATCAAGAAGTTCCGCCTGGAGAAGGACCTAAGTGTTGAAGACATAGGCAATGCCATAGGTAAGAGCGGTAAGACAGTTAGCTCATGGGAGGTCGGGCGCGGCCAGCCAGACGCCGACACCATGACCAGGCTCTGCCGACTGTTCGATGTCGACATAGCCGACTTCTACGGCGAGAGCGGTGATCTGGCACCAATCTCAAACGATGAGCGCGATCTCGTCGACACGTACCGCGACCTTACGTCGCCGCACAAGCATGTTTTATTGGCTGTCGCCCGCGAGCTGCGGGCGGCGCAGGGGAAGGAGTAACCCATGATTACCCGCAGAACGTTCCTGGCCGCTATGGCCACGGCTTCGCTAGCGCCGCTTGTCGGATGCTCCGGCGGGCAACAAGCCGGTTCCGGTCAGCAATCGTCTGGCGAGTTCAAGGAGGTCGAGAATCGGAGCGAACCGAAACCATTGGAGATTACCGAGTCAGGCTGGTCGGTGGTCGGCGACGGATGGGTCTACTACGGCTTCGCGCTGAAGAACACCAACAAGGACGTCGAGGCCCAGATGCCTACGGTGACGATAACGGGCAAGGCCGAGGACGGCTCCATCGTCTTCTCCGACAAGCAGACCCTGTTCGTCGTCCTCCCCGGTGAGACCGTACACTACGGTTTCCAGGCGGGAAACGGCACCGCCCCCGCAACGGTCGAGTTTAAGGCGAATGAGCCGAGCTGGGTAGACAGCCAGACGCTGGACGAAGACGTCTTTACCGTATCGAACACGGCTGAGGTACCTGACTCGTACGGCGGCGTCTCGTACACAGGCGAGTTGACCGCCAACTACGATCTGGATAAGAAGCAGTACAGCCAGGTCGCCGTCTCCGTGATTGCCCGCGACGCCTCCGGGGCCATCAACTACGGAAACACGACGTTCGTCGATACCCCGTCCAAGGGCGAGTCCGAGCCGTTCGAGATTTCCTGCTTCAACATGCCCGAGCACTCCTCGTTCGAGGTATACGCCCAGGTCTGGTAGCGGCAAAGTGAAACCCCGCAGGTCGAAGCGCGCCAACGCTGCTGCGGGGTTTACCAGATAGCCGCCCGTTTGGAGGGCATCCTAGATTATGCCAGAAGATATAAAGACCGCCGTCATATACGCCCGCTTCTCGTGCTCGAAGCAGCGCGAGGCTTCGATTGACGACCAGCTGCGCGTCTGCCGCGACTGGTGCGCGCGCGAGGGCTACGCCATCGTCGGGGAGTACTCCGACTACGCCATGAGCGGCCGCAGCGACGACCGCCCCGAGTTCCAGAAGATGATTGCCAACGCGGGCGAGTCGGACATCGTGCTGGTCTATATGATGGACCGCTTCTCGCGCGACGAGTACGACGCGCCCGCGTACAAGCACGAGCTGCGCAGGAAGGGCGTCGAGGTCGTGTCGGCCATGGAGGCCATGCCGGACGGCCCAGAGCGCATCCTGATCGAGAAGATTTACGAGGGCCTCGCGGCCGTGGAATCGGTCAAGACCTCCATGAGGACGAGGCGCGGCATGGAGGGCAACGCCCTCAAGTGCAAGACCAACGGCGTGCGCGTCTACGGCTACGGCCGGAACGAGGACGACGAGTACGTTGTGAACGAGGACGAGGCCGCGATAGTGCGCGAGGCGTTCCGGCGCTCCTGCGACCACGAGCCGGTCGACTCCATCGCCAGCGACTTCGCGCGGCGTGGCGTGACCACGAGGACGGGTAGGCCGTGCGGCTACTCGATGGTGTACCAGATGCTCCACAACAGGAAGTACACGGGCTTCTACTCGTGGGGTGGCATAGAGGTGGACGGCGGCATGCCACAGATTATCGACAAGGCGACCTTCGCGATGGCCCAGGAGGTGAAGCCGAAGAAGCGCCGGGCCTCGGAGGACTGGGGCACGTTCGCGCTGTCGGGCAGGGCGATCTGCTCGGAGTGCGGCCACAACATGGCCGGGACGTCGGGCCGTGGCAAGAAGAACGTCAAGTACGAGTATTACGGCTGCCGCTGCGGGGCCAAGCCCGTCCGGCGCGACTGGCTCGAGCACGAGCTGGCCGAGGCCATCAGGGGGATGCTGCGCGACCGCGAGACGGCCCTCCGCATATCCCACATGCTCTGGGACGAGCCGGAGCCGGAGATAGCCGACGCGCGCAGGCGGGCCATGGCGTCGAAGCGCAAGGCCGAGAACGGCCTCCAGAACATCATGGCCGCTATCGAGCAGGGCATCGTGATGCCGGAGTTCACCGACCGCATAGCCCAGCTTCAGGCCCAAAAGGCGCGCGCCGAGCGCGATCTGGCCTCATACGACGAGGCGCGTATCGACCCCGAGGAGTTCGCGGACTTCCTCCAGTGCGGCGGCGGGATGGACGACGCGGCCGTCCTCGATTCCTTTGTCTATCAGGTGATGGTGACGCCGGAGGAGTGCGTGGCCACGCTCTACTGCGACGACGAACGAAACGAACCCGCACGACTTAGCATCGCACGGGTTCGCACATTTTCGGGTTGGTGCCCCCAGCGGGATTCGAACCCGCGATATCCACCTTGAAAGGGTGGCGTCC
>CAJLRY010000023.1:0-34140 GCA_905209215.1 Coriobacteriaceae bacterium
GATTCAATCTCGAAAACAGCATTGCCCAGTTGACAAAACTATAGGAACACCCCCCCCCGAACGCTTTTTGTGGTTACATCCACAGTACACGCTCCAAGGGTGTCAAAGGCTGTCACAAGTGCGCCGCAACCCGGCAGGCAGGCGCGGCGCACATGACAATAATCATACCTGTTGGTAAAAAAGTTACCACGCCCAGAGTGTCAAATGTTGAGCAACAAAATTTAATCCGGTTAACGGTCATTTTCGCAGCTCAGCAGCTTTGACGAGATCGCCCCAAATCACACTTGCCAGATAAACGCGCTTGCGAATCTGTCCCCACCCTCCGCTACACTCAACATAGAGTGAAGGCCGAGACGGATCGGATGCGAGCCTCGAGCTAAGCCCTCCCCCATGTAACCATCCTGTAAATCATAGCGGCGCACTCGAGTTTTACCGTGATGCGGTCGCGCCTGACGCTGCACTGTGCTAAAGTATCCCGAACGTTCAAACGACTACGAGGGGAACTAGAAGATGGCACGTGTGCACAACTTCTCAGCTGGCCCGGCCGCGCTGCCTACCAGCGTGCTCGCCGAGATCGCCGACGAGATGATGGACTACCACGGTTGCGGCATGTCCGTGCTCGAGATGAGCCATCGATCTAGCATGTACCAGCAGATCATCGACGACGCCGAGGCAACCCTGCGCCGCCTGCTGAGCATCCCCGATAACTACCGTGTTCTGTTTTTGCAGGGCGGCGCCACGCTGCAGTTTGCGGGCATCCCGATGAACCTCATGCGCCGCGGCCGCGCCGGCTACGTCGTGACCGGCAACTTCGCCAACAAGGCGTACAAGGAAGCCGCCAAGTACGGCGAGGCCGTGCTGCTCGCGAGCTCCGAGGACGCCAATTTCGACCGCATTCCCGCCATGGCCGACATCAACGCGCGCATTGCCGCCGAGGCCGCGGGCGGCGGGCTCGACTACGTCTACATCTGCCAGAACAACACCATCTTTGGCACCATGTACCACGAGCTGCCTAACTTCGGCGACGTACCGCTGGTCGCCGATGTCTCGAGCTGCTTTTTGTCGCAGCCGCTCGACGTCGAGCGCTACGGACTCATCTACGCCGGCGCTCAGAAAAACGCCGGCGCCGCGGGCGTCACCGTGGTTATCGTGCGCGACGACCTGATCGCCGACGGTCCAGCCTTTGCGCAGACGCCGCAGTACATGGACCTTAAGACCCAGGCCGCCAAGGGCTCCATGCTCAACACGCCCAACACCTTTGGTATCTACGTGTGCGGCAAGGTGTTCCGTTGGGTTGAGCAGACCGGCGGACTTGCCGCCATGGCCGAGCGCAACTGGGCCAAAGCCAACCTGCTCTATGACTTGCTCGAGCAAAGCAAACTGTTCCATGGCACCACGCAGGCCGACAGTCGCTCCATCGCCAACGTCACCTTCCGCACCGACGACGCCAGGCTCGACGCGGCCTTTGTCGCAGGCGCGGCCGAGCACCAGATTCAAAACGTCAAGGGCCATCGCCTGGTGGGCGGCATGCGCGCCAGCGTCTACAACGCCGTCACCATGGAGGACGTGCAGGCGCTGGCCACGTACATGAAGGACTTCGAAGCGCAGCATAGTTTGAGCCCGCGATCTAACTAGCCCGCAGCACGCGGGCCGACCAGCCATCTCAAACCACCCTGTTTAGATCAAAACCTGCTAAGGAGTTTTTCCATGCGTAAGATTAAGACCATCGACGACATCACCAAAGACGGCAAGGTCGAGTTTGGCGAGGGCTACGAGTTTGTGGGCACCGCCGAGGAGGCCGACGCCATCCTGATGCGCTCCACCGACCTGCACGGCTACGAGCTGCCCGAGGGCATCCGCGCCATCGCCCGCTGCGGCGCCGGCGTCAACAACATCCCCGTCGAGGAGTACGCCAAGAAGGGCGTCGTCGTCTTTAACTCCCCCGGTGCCAACAGCAACGCCGTCAAGGAGCTCGTCCTGGGCATGTTGGTGCTCTCGAGCCGCGGCGTGGTGCAGTCGATGAACTGGGTGCGCAACAACGCCGACGACCCCGAGATCCAGGTCGACGCCGAGAAGGCCAAGAAGGCCTTTGTGGGCCGCGAGCTCAAGGGCAAGCGCATCGGCGTCATCGGCCTGGGCAACGTGGGCTCCAAGGTCGCCAACGCCTGCGTCGACCTGGGCATGGACGTCTACGGCTACGATCCGTTCATTTCCGTCGAGCACGCGTGGGTGCTGAGCCGCGAGGTGCAGCGCGTGGGCACGCTCGAGGATCTGTGCCGCGGCTGCGACTACCTCACCGTGCACGTGCCCAGCAAGGCAGACACCATCGGCATGATAAGCACCGAGCAGATTAACCTGCTGGCGCCCGACGCCGTGCTCATCAACTACGCGCGCGAGACCATCATTGACGAGGACGCCGTCGACGCCGCCCTGCGCGAGGGCAAGCTCAGCTGGTTTAGCTGCGACTTTGCCACGCCCAAGACCGTCAAGATGCCCAATACGTTTATCACCACGCATTCGGGCGCCGGCACCGGCGAGGCCGAGGCCAACTGCGCCGACATGGCCATCAGCGAGCTCAAGGATTACCTGGAAAACGGCAACATCGCGCACAGCGTCAACTACCCCGCCTGCAGCATGGGCAAGGCGCGCGCCGCAAGCCGCATTGCCTGCCTGCATGCCAACGTGCCCAACATGATCGGCCAGATCACGGCCATTCTCGCCAAGGACAACGCCAACGTGCAGCGCATGACCAACGAGTCCGCTGGCGAGAACGCCTACACTATGTTCGACACCGATGAGCACCTGGACGGCAGCACGATCGAGGCGCTCAAGCAGATTCCGTCGATGTATCGCGTGCGCGTGATTAAATAGCGCCGGTGCCAAGCCTGCCAGACAGACCACGAAGCCCATTCGCCCCCCGTTTTCACGAAACGGGGGGCGATTTTGTTGCTCCGGACGACTTTAAAATGATACCCGGAACAAGTTTTTTCAGATAATCGATAGTGAGGCTCCAGTCGCTAAGCACACCCGCTTTGATAAACAGCTTTATCAGGGACTTTAGTAGGTAAAAATCGGTCTCTATGTGCCGAATGTAAGTTGACTGTCTATTTTCCGAAACAACTTATTCTAGATAGCATTTTTAGGGTCCCTCCAAGGCAAAATTGAAGCCTTTTTGCGACCAGAACTCTAGCTCGCGCTACCGTTTACCCACCGCGCGACTTCATTCCCGCCCAATCGATAAAAATCTCCTCACGAAGCCGCCGTTCGAGCTCCTGCTGTCGCGGCGTCTTGTCTTTCAGCGGCACATCGAGATAGGACATGATGAGCTCCATCACCACGCGGAAGGCATCGAAGTCGGCCAGCTGACCATAGGTCATCAGAACGACGGGATATCCCATGGCTTGCAAGGCCGTCGTTCGATCGGAGTCCGAGATCTTGTATTCAATGGATCCGTGAATGGCTTTACCTTGGCATTCAACCAGACACTCTCGGCTGCCGTCCTTATTTGCCAGCAGGATATCGGCATAGCGCCTATCAAGCCCCGAAATCAGGCGGGCGCTGCGCGTCATACGAATCTCAACGTTATTGGTAAGGCTCAGCCCTTCGCCGCCGCGCAACCTCGTAAGGCCAAACAGCATCGAAGCCTGGACCTCGAGCGGCGATGCTGCCACCCCCGTAATGCATTTCGCGGCTCGTATGAACGATTTAGCGCCGCGGAGCCCCCGGACCTTATCGACGAACTCTATAAGCTCAGAGAGCTCGATCAAGGGAGGTCGTTTCCACAAGTCCGTTGGATTCCCCGAGACATCCTTTACGTTTTCCCAGCCCGACCGTGCGTCACTCCATCGGCTCCCATATGCCTGCTCAAGTGCCGACTTTACCTGAGGCGCAATCTTGCACACGGCAAAGGTGCCGCACATCTCATACATGCACATGATTAGACGCTCGTTTGAGACCGAGGAAGCCAGGGTCAGCAGGGTAAAGAGCGGGGACGCGACATCGAGGCCAAACTCCGTCTGCCGCACGGAATCAAACGGCCTCTCCCCGTTCCAAACATGCCTGACAATGCGATCGCCCTTGCGCCCGCAGACGCCCTGCGCCAACACGTGTAACGGGGTGCCCAGGAAATGCTTGACGAGCGGATGCTCACATAGGTGCTCCCTGCGCGGATCGTCCGCAGAATCGGGCAGGTCCGGCATTATTGCCAAGACCTGTGGGGGTATCCGGTGATACCGAAAGGCAGATATGTCGCACAGCATGTCGTCCATGAAGGGTACGTACCCACCGCGTCGTTTGTAAACCCGCCTGGACGGCAAACGCGCTGGCTCGGCCTGCGAACGGTAAATACCGCTGCGCGCACGCCGCGGATCTCTCAAGAGGCTTACAATCGGTTTGGAAAGCAGACTGATTGTGAGGTTGCATATGGTTGATGAGGACTTTGCCTGGCGGCTTGCGCAGGAGCTCGTGCGGATCGACAGCTCAAACCCGGGCGCGTATGAGGATGAAATTGAGCGCTTCATTAAGAGGCTCATTGAGCAGCAGCTGGCACAACTTGATAGTTCTGCGGTCGATGCCGTGCAGATTGAGGAGCTCGAAGTGCTGCCCGGGTGCCGCAACCTTAAAGTCACCGTGCCGGGCCAAAGCGACGAGCCGCGGCTGATCTATATCTGCCACATGGATACCGTCACCTTGGGCGATGGTTGGGACGCAGACATCGCACCGCTTGGGGCGGTTGTGCGCGACGATAAACTCTATGGCCGCGGTGCCTGCGATATGAAGGGTGGCCTGGCCTGCGCTATTGCCGCACTGATCCATACGCTCGAGCGCGTGGCGGCGGATGGCGCGCTGCCACGCCGCGGCTTTTCGCTCATCTGCTCGGTCGACGAGGAAGACTTCATGCGCGGCTCAGAGGCCGCGATCGATGCTGGCTGGGTCAGCTCGCGCGAATGGGTGCTGGACACCGAGCCCACCGACGGACAGATCCAGGTGGCGCACAAGGGGCGTACGTGGTTCGAGATTGAAATGGCTGGCGTGACGGCGCATGCGAGCCAGCCTTGGAAGGGCGCGGATGCCGTCGCCGCCATGGCCGAGGTCGTGTGTTCGCTTCGTCGCGCGTTTGCGGCGCTGCCCGCGCACGATGAGCTGGGGCCTTCGACCATCACGTTTGGCCAAATCGAGGGCGGATATCGCCCCTACGTCGTACCCGACCGCGCCAAAGTCTGGGTCGACATGCGCCTGACCCCGCCGACCGATACGGCCGCCGCAATCAATATGGTCGAGCATGCCATCGCCGTCGCCGAAGCCGCCGTTCCCGGTTGCCATGGCAGCTACACAGTGACGGGCGACCGCCCCGCCATCGAGCGCGACCCGAACTCTCCCCTTCTAGCAGCGCTCAAGCGTGCCGCCGATGACGTAACGGACGCGGACACGACCGTCGGCTTCTTTACCGGCTACACCGATACCGCCGTCATTGCCGGCAAGACAGGCAACCGCAATTGTATGAGCTACGGCCCCGGCTCGTTGGCGCTCGCGCACAAGCCCAACGAGTATGTGCCCCATGCCGATATCGTTCGCTGCCAAAACGTGCTCATCGCGCTTGCCGATAACACGCTCTGGGACGCAAGCGGCCAAGTTGGGGCATAATAAGCCGCGAACAAACCGACTCGTGCGTTAGGACCGCCCATGAAAGCACTTCCGTTTCCCTGCATCCGCCCGGCTCAGGACCGTGTGCTCGAGGCGCTGCCTGCGATGGGCGGTATCCTGAGCGGCAACGACGCCCTGCGCGGCGCCATTGCTGACGGCCTAATGCTCAAGGATCCAGGCGCGGCGTATTACGTGTACGAATGCTCGGGCGAGCCGGGACGTGTGACGGGTGTCGTGGCGATCTGCCCGACGAGTGTACTTGCGGGCGACAAGGGCGATGCCAGCGCCGACGTGGCCGCCGCCGCGCGCGCGATCGCCGAGCTCAAGGTGCAGCCGCGCCCCGTGTCGCTCGCCTACGAGGCCTCGCCCGTCATGGATATCATTTTGAGCGCTGCCAAAGAGGGCGCATCGCTCTACGCCGTCACCGATCCCGCGGGCGTCACACATCGCGTGTGGGAGGTCAAGCGCGAGGACGCCGTTGCCGCCATCCGTGCCATGCTCGATCAGGCGCCCGACCCGGTGTTCGCCGGTGACTCCGCCTATGTCGCCGCACTGGCTGGGGCATCGCAGATTCTGGCCGACGAGGCCCGCGCTGCCGGCGCCTACTCTGGCAAAGAGCCGTTCAACTTTGCTGTAGCCGTGCTGTTCCCCGCCGCGCAGGTCAGCGGCAGCGCGCCGCAGGTTCCGACGGGTCTGCTCACTCACCAGGTCTCACGGTTCTAGCGAACTCAAACGCTAAGCTGGAAAACCCAGCATCCAAACAAACAAGGGGCGGAGATGCAGCAAACGCATGCACCTCCGCCCTTTTCGCATCAAACAATTACGCCGGTAAACCGGGCCGCAACGTCAGCGTTATCCACGCTGCGGACCTGCCGCCGCCACGAGCGGCTCTAGCCCCAGCTCGCGCGCGTAGTCTTCCTGCGTAAAGACTTCGACCAGTTCAAACGTATCGGCCGCATCGTCAAACGCAAAATGCAGCACTGAGCAGTTGCCCGGCACGCGTTCGCGCTCGTCGGCCGCCGCGCCCCGCACGTGGTCCAAAAACTCCTTGATAGCTGAGCCATGACTTACCGCGAGCACGCACGTATGGTCCGGACGCTGCATAAGATCGGTCAGCGTCGCCACCATGCGCGTGCGCACCTGGATCTGGCCCTCGCCGCCAAACTGCCGATAGAAGTCGCGCCACGGGCGCTCGGGCATAAGCATCACGCGCTCGGCCTCAAAGTCGCCAAAGAACCACTCACGCAGGCCGTCCAGGCGCTCGTACGCCAAGCCCGGCCACAAGTTGGCGATAGTCTGCTCGGTGCGATGAAGCGTAGAGGTGTAGGCATGATCGGGCTCAATGCCGCGCGCACGTAAAAACATGCCGGCGCGCGCCGCCTGGTCGCAACCCAACTGCGTAAGCGGCGAGTCACTCCACCCCTGAATGATACGCTTAAGGTTGAATATCGTCTGTCCATGACGGACCAGATACAGATCTTTATTCATAGGGGTCCTTTCGTTCGTTACCAACCCAAGAGCGAAAACGCCCCGTCGCAATAGCCAAAATGAAGCACGGCACCGTTGTCGGGTAGCTCTCCCCCGCCAGTCACATACTCAAGAAACTCCTGGCAGGCTGAGCCGTGGGAAACCGCCAGCACGCAGTCGTGCTGCGGCCGGGCCATAATACGGGACAGCGCCGCGACCATGCGCGACTGAAGCTGCACTTCCGACTCGCCGCCAAAGGCCACCGGATAATCGCCCCAGGGCTGCGGCGGCATCTCGCGATTTGATGTGCCCTCCAGCGAGCCAAAATGCCACTCACGCAGGTCATCGACCAGCTCAATGGAACGGCCCTCGCCAACGATAAGCTCGGCCGTATGCCGCGCCCGGCCCAACGGCGAGGAATACACATGATCAAAGGCCACGCCACGCGCCGCAAACGCCGTACGCGCCGTCAGCGCCTGCTCGCGCCCGCGCGCCGTAAGCGGCGAATCGTGCCAGCCCTGCAAAATGCTCTGCACATTGAGCTCAGTCTGCCCATGCCGCACCAAATACAGATCTGCCACACGCTCTCCCCTCGTACCACCACAAAGGGGACAGGCACCTTTGTGGTGGTTTACCGTCTGATCACGCCGCGGTGACGCTCAGCTACACCAGCACGTCGGCGAGCGGGCGCTTGGGTACGTGGTGCACCTGCGCATCGTCACGCCAGTAATTAATTGAGTCGTCGGGGTTGGAATCGATCGCATCGATCACCTGTGTCTCGGCCGGAACGCCAAACGCCATGATCAGCTTGAGCTCATACTTGTCGTTATCGAGCCCCATGGCACCGATCGCGCGGGGCGTAAAGGCCTTGAACATGCAGGCCGCCACCTCGGGCGTGGCGCTGCGGGCGGCGAGCATCATCGTCTGCGCGGCAATGCCCGTGTCGACCTCGGTAATGGGAGCGGCGGGCTTGCCCGGAACGGCGCGCTCGGCAAGAATCGCGATGTAGCCGGTCGGGCGCTCGCCCTCGGCAGGACCCGA
The DNA here is from genome assembly GCA_905209215.1 of Coriobacteriaceae bacterium. Taxonomy (GTDB): domain Bacteria; phylum Actinomycetota; class Coriobacteriia; order Coriobacteriales; family Coriobacteriaceae; genus Collinsella. Next base: position 8,152 of record CAJLRY010000023.1, read on the forward strand.
CCAATCCTTAAGCGCGCCGGCCCATGCAAGCTCATCAAATACACGCGCGCAATCCTCGGCACCGCTCACCACATGAAAACGCAGACGCTGAGCATTGGCGCCGCAGGGAGCCAGGTGCGCCAGTTCCGCCAGCTCGAGCAAAAACTCGCGCGGCACGCGCATGGACTCGTCAAAACGGCGGCACGTACGGGCGCGGCGGACCAGCGCGTCAAACGTGTCCAGGCCAAGCTTTTCGCAACCCTGCTTTGCCATCGACTCGGCGCTTACCGGCGCCGCGGGAACAGCTTCGTTCATAAGACCCCCAATAAAAGCCAATTGTTCTTAAGAAAATCTAACCTAAAACGTAGGCAATTACACACAGCGGCGCAATGTTCCACACCTGTTGAATATTCCGCATCCAAACGGGAACAAAGGTAACAATTCGGGAAGATGAGGCTCCCATTCGCCCTTCCCGCCCCACGCGACGGCGCCCTTGGGCGATACTGGTTGCAAGAGCTACGGCTTACGCCGCACGGAAAGGAGACATCATGGGCATCTTTAAGAACGATGACAAGCAATCGAGCGCGTTTGGATTTGACGAGAAAAGCATGGCAGGCAAGGCCGTCAAGGCCGTGCGCTGGATTTACGCCATCACGGGCGTCTTGGCGCTCGTCGCCGGCATCGCACTGCTGTTTGCGCCCGCCAAATCCCTCGTCTTCCTGACGACCGTCTTGGGCATCTACTTTGTGATCACGGCCGCGATCAGGCTGTTTACCGCTGTTTTCGAGCCGCTGCTGCCCACCGGCTGGCGCGTTACGAGCATCATCTCCAACCTGCTCATCATTCTGGGCGGCGTCATAATCCTGCGCAACCAGGCCTTCTCGACCGCGACGCTCACCACGCTCGTGGTGGTCGTCGCCGGCTTTGGCTGGATCGTCGAGGGCGTCATGTCGATTCTGGAATCCGAGCTTTCCGCCAACCGCGCCCTCGCCATCCTGAGCGGCGCGCTCTCCATCATCGCGGGCATGTTCGTGTTTATCTATCCGCTGTGGTCGGCCAAGATGCTCGTCATCTTTAGCGGTGCCGCGCTGCTGGTGTTTGGCGTGACGCTCATTGTTCGCGCCATTCAGTTTGGCAAACTGGTGCGCTAGATGCCACGAACGCTCTTTATTGATGCAGACGCCTGCCCGGTCACGCGCGAGTCGATTGACTGCGCGCGGCGGGCGGGCGTCGCCGTTGTTATCGCCGGCAACAGCACGCAAAACCTGGAACGGCACATTCGCCGCGACGACCCGCGCGATGCCGAGCACGCGCGACGCGGCTTTTGGGTCACGACGCTCGACGTGAGCGTGGGCGCCGACAGCGCCGACTTTGCCATTGTCGAACGCCTGCAGGCGGGCGACGTGGTCGTGACGCAGGACATTGGCTTGGCGAGCATGGTGCTCGGGCGCGATGCCGCCGCTATCGGTGTGCGCGGGCGCGTCTACGACAAAGCAACCATCGACATGCAGCTGTTTATTCGCCACGAGGAAAAGAAGGTACGCCGCGCCGGCGGACGCACTCGCGGTCCGGCAGCATTTACCAGCGAAGACCGCGCCCGCTTTAAACGCAACCTCACCGAGTTGCTGCACTAACCAAGGTAGATTTTTGAGACATGCCTAAAATCTACCTTTTTGTTTTGAGCGGTGTGAGCGCTCGGAATCCATTGCTCAACAAAAAACGGGCTTCAAAATGCCATGCGTCGCCGCATTGCGCAGGCGCTGAGCATGGCTATTTGAAGCCCATTTTTTAGGCCTACTTAGAGGCCAACGGCGGAGAGGATGAGGCCCCAGCCAGCGCCGATGACGTACATCATGATCAGGAACACGGCATTTTCGCGGGCGCTGCGGTTGGTGCGGAACAGCACCAGATAACCCACGCCGGCGGAAATGAGCGTGCCGGCGAGCATCGGCGCCAGTTGCAGCGCGCCTTCCAGATACAGCTGTGTAATGACCACGCTCGCCGAGCAATTGGGAATCAGCCCGACAAGCGCCGAACCCAGGACAGCGAGTGTCTCGTTGCCGCGCAGGAACTGCTCGATCGCGGACTCGCCGAACGTCTCGAGCACGGCGACCAGAATCAGCGTCACCAGAAAAATGAATACCGAGACCTGCACGGTGTGCGAGATCGCACTGCGGATGATCGACAGGACAGGCGTCCCTTCGTGGGAGTGAGAGTGACCGTGACCGTCATGGTGTTCATGTTCGCCCTCATGACCGTGATCGTGGCCATGTCCGTGTTCGTGCTCGTCCTCGTCTTCATCACAACCGCAATGGTCGCGCTCGCACAGCTCGTGGATGTGGTCGGCGCTCACGCCTGCCTCGGCCACCTCGTCGATGATGTCACCGCCGCTGTGGTCGTCGTGCGCGCAGTTCACGTGGGCCGGGTTGGCCGCGGTTCCCAGCACGGTACGGCGAATCGCCGCGTGCGCGCGGGCGTTACGGCGCAGGCCGCGAATGGCAGCGTCCACGATAAAACCCGTGACCAGTGCGATCAGCGCTTTCGAAGCCAAAAGCATCGCCATAGTCTGCACGGGAACCTGCTCGGCAAGCAACAGCGGCAGCATCTCATCGGAGGTCGAAAGGAACACCGCCACCAACGTGCCCAAGGTCACGACACGGCCGGCGTACAGCGTTGCTGCCATGGCCGAAAATCCGCACTGCGGCACCATGCCCAGCAGCGAGCCAACCACGGGACCCGCAGCGCCGGCGCGCTTGATAGCGCCGTTGACGCGGTCGCCCGCAACGTGCTCAAGTGTCTCGAGAGCAAGATACGTCACCAACAAAAACGGCAGCAGCGACAGCGTGTCCTTGCCGGCGTCGAGCAGAATATCAATCAGTAAATCCATGACGGATGGAACCTTTCGTGTCTTTCGGCAGCATTGTAAAAGTCCTAGCGGTCAACTAGGGTATTGTAGTTGTCCCGGGCGCGGTGCCAATAGTTGCCTATGGTAAACTATCATCTCGCCATAACTCAGTAACCTCGAGCCGCACAACGCGGCCCGTCCAAGGAGTAGCATATGAACGTATCGCAAGCACTCGAATACGAGCGCCAGCCGTTTATCCCCATGTTTATCTACGGCGACCACGGCGCCATGGAGTCCGAGCGCCAGAAGGGCGAGGAGGCCCTCAAGGTGCTCGAGACCGAGTACTTTACCGCCGAGGGCGACCCCGGCTTCGACTTTGCCACCGTGCGCGACCTGGCCGACCGCAACCGCGACCTGTGCGACCAGATTGGCGAGGCGCGTCTGCGCAACGTGACGCCCGCGACGCTCTCGCGCGGCCTGTCCGATGCCGACACCTGCGCCGCCATCGGCAAGATGCAAAAGCGCACCGCCGCGTCCGTTATGCGCGAAATCCGCGGCGACCGCGACGCGCTCGGCGTGGCCTACGCCCGCAAGCCCATCCAGGGCACCGTGCTCGGTATCGACATCGAGACCACCGGCCGTGCACCCGAGCGCGGCTATATCATCAACGTGGGCTGGGAGATCATGGAGCTCACCAGCGACGCCGTCCCGCATGACGCCGAGGCACACTACTGCGGCCTGCCCGACATCTACCGCGGCGAAGATGTGCCGCTGTCGAATATCCACCACATTACCTGGGACGACATCGACGGCAAAACGCCCTTCCGCGAGAACAAGGAGCTGCAAAAGCAGCTGCTCAAGCTTATGAAGAAGTACCCGTACATGGCGCATAACGCCGCCTTTGAGGACAGCTGGTTCAAGATCCACCTGGACGGTTACGCCGAGGCACGCCGCGCGGGTAAGATCATCGTCATCGACTCGCGCCAGATCTGCCGCAGCCTGGACGCCGACGTGCGCTCGCTCCCCCGCGAGTCCGCCCCCGCCGCGCTCGAGAACTGGGCACGCCGTCGCGGCACCCTCGCGCCCGACGCCAACGAGCAGCATCTGGGTCTGGACGACACCGACCTCATGCTCCGCACGGTACAGGCCGAGTTCAACCTCAAGAACCTGTTTGCGAAATAGCAACGCCTGCGACAAACACTACTTGCTCACGAGCGGCCTCGCAGCGGGAAACACCGCAGCGGGGCCGCCCTACGTTCCACAGATAGATCTGCCATCACAAATTCTGAACCCTCATTTTGAACGATTTCGGCCAATTCCCGACACGTAATTCGTTGTCGGATGGTGATGCATCGATATCAAATGTGCAGCAATTGAGTTTTTATATGCTATAGCTAAGCTGCGATAACATTGATTTTAGGCATGCCAACCCATAATTGCGTCAAGCTTTTGGACAGCATTTGGTTAGGCCCCTAAAACGACTTTCCCACTCAGCGCCATCAACACGGCATTAGCTGACACGATATATACCATGAGTATCGTATTGTCACATACCACTGCAAAAGCGGTCTACCAGGCCGCGCATTCGGCGTCTGCGAAAGACACCGAGCCCTGTAACCCTGCCGCGATTTACGGATCATGTCCCACCGGAACGCTCCTTGACGCAGCCGCAGAATGGCTCACCAAACACGATGTTTCCCTCGACGCAAATGATTGCCTCGAGGTAATGGTGTTTGATCGCAGGAATGCGCGCTATGCAATGAACTGTCAATGCCACGTTTCGTCAAAACGATTCTCGAACTCACGCTTTATAGAGCTCAAAGATGGCATCTTCATTGTTGGCGTTGAGCTTTGCGCACTTCAGGCCGCCACCTATCTCCCTTTTCGCGAACTGGTGGAGTACTACTTTGAATTGTGCGGCGCTTACTCCCTTGGAACCGGCTCTTCCACCTCGTATAACGAGCGTTTCGCGCTCACCTCGACCGAAAGGTTAAAACAGTTCTTTAATTCCATTACCAGATGCGACGGTCTGGCCCTTGCCCGAAAGGCAATCCAATGTGTGCGCGACGGATGCCGGTCTCCTATGGAAACGGCCTTTGTCATGATGCTAACGCTGCCTAAAAGCGAAGGAGGGCTTGGTATTAAGGGAATTGAGACCGATTGCGAGGTGCAGGTCACCGCTGCCGCAAAGAATCTCACGAGACGCAAAAAGTTCTTTATGGATGCGTATCTAAAGAAATCTCGCACAGACATTGAATACAACGGGTTTTATCATGACGCGGAAGAAGACCGCGCCATCGATGAGGAGCGCAAGAATGCGCTTGCGTCCATGGGATACGGAATCATCACCGTCAGTCGTTATTCCTTTATGCATGCCAGCGCTTTCGTTAGGGTCATGGAGGCGATCCAACGGAAAGAGGGCATACGCCCCTCGCGTCTGCCAAAAGACTTTCGAATCATGCAAGAGGACCTGAGACAGTTTGTGCTCAGAAGGTTTATAGAAGAGAAAAAGAGAATTCAGAAGCAGCTTCGCCAGGATTCCGAAGATCGTCAACGAATCGACCTCGAAAAAGCAACACTCGAAGGCATCACGCTGGATGACCCGACAATAAATGAAGTTCCGGCAATCGATGACATGCAGACTGTCGAATCCGACAGCCCATCATTTGCCCAAATAAGCAGCCTCGCGCCCGAGGGCAGAATCTTCGGGGCCGGAAGCTAGACCGGCTAACAAGGTGGGTACCCTAGCGATGTGCAAAATTGCGAGTATTCAGCAGGGTCGGCCCTCCAGCACCCACAAGTTAATCCAAATGAAAAACAAAAACGCTATCGAACGGGAACGTTAGGCAACATTTGAGGAAGACCTTGTCTGTTTACCGCCCTTGGATAACTCTTGAGCGGCTTTATTTGGCCTGGAATAGATTAACGGACCCCCTATAGTTGCAGAATACTCCAATTTTTGCACGGCGCGGGGGCACCCACCCCGGCATCGGCTATCAAAACCGCTCAGTCCGGAATCTCGTCCACTATTCCCCATCATTTTATGCGACGAATTACCTGTACGTCATTGACATATGAACATGCGCTCATATAATCGGAAGTAAGTTATATGAGCGCATGTTCATATGAAAGGATATTGCAATGAGCAGCCACGCTGATGAAACAAAGACTGGCATCGAGGCCACCGAGCCGATCGTCCCCACCACCTGCTCGCCCGAGGACCTTCCCGACGAGGAACTTCTCTACGACCTTGCCGACCTGTTCAAGGTCTTCAGCGACACCACGCGCATCAAGATTCTCTATGCCCTCATGGGCCGCGAGCTCTGCGTGGCTGACATCGCCGAAGCGACCGCGACCTCGCAGTCTGCGGTGTCGCACCAGCTGCGCACGCTTAAGCAGTCGCACCTGGTCAAGTTCCGCCGCGACGGCCGCAACATTCTCTACTCGCTCGCTGACGATCATGTCTATACCATGCTCAACCAGGGCATGAGCCATATCTGCGAATAGCAATCAACCACGGTATCAGCGCGGCCGGCACCCAGACCGCCAACACAGGGAAAGGAACCCACCATGAAAAAGCAGTTTAAGCTCGACGAGATCGATTGCGCCAACTGCGCGCGTGAACTTCAGGACGAGCTGGCTAAGCTCGATGGCGTCAAGTCCGTTTCGGTCAACTTTATGACCCAGAAGCTGACGCTCGAGGCCGACGACGCCAAGTTCGACGAGGTCCTGGACCGCGTCGTTGAGTTCACCGCCGACGCCGAGCCGGACTGCGAGATCATTCTCTAACCCGCGCACACGTTGACCTGTAAGGCCGCGCTTGCCGCGGCCTTTGCTCGCGAAATTATATGAGCAAGTGTTCATACACTCAAATGGGAGGTTTGAATCATGGCAGCCGCCGACCCCAAAAAGAAAAAGAAGAAGCGCAAGAAGAAAGAGTCCCTTGAGCACAAGCGCAACCGCATCCTGGTAGCACTGGGCATTTTTGCCGTTGTTTATGCCCTCGACGAGCTCGGCGCCCTCACTATCGCATTTGGGGAGCCCGGCAACATCTACGCCAGCTTCGCGCTGTTCCTCGTGCCGTTTTTGATTGCCGGCTACGACGTACTGCAAAAGGCATTCAATAACATCCGCCGCGGCAAGGCCTTCGACGAGAGCTTCCTCATGGCCGTCGCGACCATCGGCGCGTTTGCCATGGTGCTCTTCCCCGACACCGACCCGCACATGGCCGAAGGCGCCGCCGTCATGCTGTTCTACCAGGTCGGCGAGTTGTTCCAGGCATACGCCGTGGGCAAGAGCCGCAAGTCGATCAGTGCCATGATGGACATCGCGCCCGACTACGCTAACGTCGAGCAAGCCGACGGCACACTCGAACAGGTCTTTCCCGATGACATCGCCGTCGGCACCGTGATCGTGGTCAAGCCCGGCGAGCGCGTGCCTATCGACGGCGTCATCGTCGAGGGCGAAACCCAGCTCGACACCGCCGCGCTCACGGGCGAGTCAGTCCCCCGCCCCGCCAAGACCGGCGACGATATCATCAGCGGCTGCATCAACATGACGGGCCTCATCCACGTGCGCACCACCAAGCCCTTTGGCGAGTCAACCGTCGCGCGTGTTCTGGAGCTCGTGGAGAATGCCAGCGAAAAGAAGGCGCGCACCGAGAACTTCATCACGCGCTTTGCCCGCGTCTACACCCCCGCCGTCACTGGCGCTGCCGCGGTGCTCGCGCTTGGCGGCGGCCTGGTGACTGGCGCTTGGTCCGATTGGATCCTGCGCGGCCTGACCTTCCTGGTCGTCAGCTGCCCGTGCGCCCTCGTGATCAGCGTACCGTTGAGTTTCTTTGGCGGCATCGGCGGCGCGTCCAAGCTGGGCGTTCTCATCAAGGGCTCCAACTACCTCGAGACGCTCGCCGACGTGGACACCATCGTCTTCGACAAAACGGGCACCCTCACCAACGGCACGTTCTCAGTCGTCGCGGTGCACCCCGAGGCTGGCTATACCGAGCAGTCGCTGCTCGAAGTCGCAGCCCTTGCTGAGTCGTTCTTCGATCACCCCATCGCGCAGTCCGTGCGCGACGCCTACCAGGGCGAGGTCGACCCCAAGCGCGTGAGCGACTCCGCCAACGACGCGGGCCACGGCGTGACGGCAACCATCGACGGCAAGCACGTCGTCGTTGGCAACGCCAAGATGCTCGCCGCGGCCGGCGTTGAAGCACCGGACTGTGAGGTTGTCGGCACGATCCTCCACGTGCTCGTTGACGGCGTGTACGCCGGCCACATCGTGATTGCAGACACCGTTAAGGCCGATGCGGAGCAAACGATTCGCGACCTGCATGCCGCCGGTATCAACCGCACCGTCATGCTCACGGGCGACCGCGAGGAGGTTGCAGCGTCTGTGGCCAAGCAACTCGGTCTCGACGAGTTCCACGCGCAGCTCCTGCCGGGCGACAAGGTCGAGCGCGTTGAGGCGCTACTCGCGGCCGAAAGTGGCAAGGGCAAGCTCGCCTTTGTCGGCGACGGTATCAACGACGCTCCTGTGCTTACGCGCGCCGATGTGGGCATTGCCATGGGCGCCATGGGCTCCGACGCCGCGATCGAGGCCGCCGACGTGGTGCTGATGGACGACAAGCCGTCCAACATTTCCCGCGCGATCCGCGTGGCGCGCAAGACCATGTCGATTGTTTGGCAGAACATAATCTTTGCGCTGGGCATTAAGCTGCTGATCCTTGTGCTGGCAGCGCTGGGTATCGCCAATATGTGGCTTGCCGTCTTTGGCGACGTAGGCGTGGCGATCATCGCCATCCTGAACGCCATGCGCGCGATGGGTGTCAAGAACCTGTAGCGCTCGTGGTCCCTCCGGCCGGGGCCGGGCTTGGTTTTGAAAACGTCCTCGCGCATGAGGCCCGTCTTTCTTGCTCCTGCGGAGCAACGGAAAGGCGGGCCTCGCGCTGCGGAGTGTTTTCAAAACCAAGCCCGGCCCCGGCCTGCATTGACACAGCTGGCGGTTCTTGGGCATCGCTTGCTGGCGGGGTTCCTTTGCTGAAATGGACTTGGCCGAAAGGGCCGCTGGTCCCGGTCGCTGGTTCGCGCTTTGCGTGAACTCCGCGCTACTGTGGGTCAGTTAGGCTTCTGTTGTTGGACCCGCTACATCTTCCCGTCTCAGCATCGATCTTAGCTTCTCGAAGCTCTCCTCGCTCAGGCAGTGCTCCATGTGGCAGCCCTCTTGCGACGCGACCTCGGGCGTTACGCCTGCGTCCTCTAGCAGACCTACAAAAAAGCAGTGGCGCTCCCACATTTGACGGGCAACCTCAAGACCGCGTTCCGTCAGATGCACGTCGCGTTTGCCCATCTCCACGTAGCCGGTGCTCTCCAAGGCCGCCATGGCTTTAGAGACGCTTGCTTTGGTTACGCCCAAGTATTCGGCAACGTCGATCGAGCGCACGATGCCCTGACGTTCCGATAGAACGTAGATCGATTCGAGATAGTCTTCTCCGGATTCACGCAGGGCCATGGGCCGCCTTTCGCGATGGCTTCTAGTTAGCCTTTGGATACTTTTGCTTGATTTACTTTACCGCAAAAGTTGCCCATGTCTTACTACTTTGCCTAAAAGTTAGCCGTGTTTCACAAAACATGCGGGACGAAAACAAAATGGGGATGCCCCGCAAGGAGTGTCCCCAGCTGCCGGCAGAAAAGGAACGTCCCTAAGTGCCGGCCGCAGCTACAGTAGCCCAAAGTGCTTGGCGGCGCTGTAAATGCCGTCGTCGTCTACGGCGGTCGTAACGTAGGTCGCCGCGGCCTTCACGGTATCCTGCGCGTTGCCCATGGCCACACTTGTGCCCACGGCCGAGAACATCGACAGGTCGTTCTCGCCGTCGCCAAAGGCGATCGCCTCGCTCGCGTCGATGCCCAAGCGCTCCAGCGTCGCCGCCACGCCCAGGTCCTTGCCGCCGTTAGCGGGAATAATATCGCAGAACAGATCGCACCAGCGCGTAGTGAGCGAATGCGACACGGAATCGGTCACGATATGCTCGTCGGCCGGATCAACAAAGGCGCAAAACTGGTAGACCGGCGCGTCAAAGGCGTGCTCAAACGGCTCCTCATGGTAGACAATCCCCGCGTTACTGCCAGCCGTCACCACGCGCTCGGACAGGCGGTTCACAAACGAATTCTCGCCCTGCATGCACAGCGAGTCGTAGCGCCCCTGCGCCACCTGGTCCACAATCGCCGCGACGTCGTCCGAATCGATCGGGCAGCTGCGGTAAACGCCCTTGGCATCAAAACAGTGCTGACCCGAAAGCGTGATGTACGCATCCCAGCCCAGGTCGAACAGCCAGTCCGGCATCTGGTAGGTCGGACGGCCCGTGGCGATCACGCACGCGATCCCCTGCTCGCGAAAGCTGTCGAGCACCTGCTGCGCCGACGCCGGAATCCGATGGGTCTTAAAGCTCAGCAGCGTACCGTCGATATCGAAAAACGCGGCCTTGATCATCCTCGCCTACTCCTCGCCCTCGAGCTTCTCGCTCGCCTCGAGCCACGCCATCTCCAACTCGTCCATGGCGGCGTGGGCCTCGTCGATCTTTGCCTGCTGCTCGCCCAGCGCCGTGTAGTTGGTGGGATCGACCTGGGCCATTGCTGCCTCGGCCTCCTCAACGCGGGCGCGCTGCGTCTCCATTTTGCGCTCGAGCGAGCTCACCTCGCGGCGAAGCTTCTGGCGTTCGGCGTTGGAAAGGCCATTGGGCTGGCCGCTCGACTTGGGCTTTTCGGCCGCAGCCGCCGCGGCACCGGTGTCAAACGTGCCGGTCTTGGCGCTCGGCGCACCCACGGGCTCGCCCTCGGCGGTAGCGTTGCACAGGCGCAGGTACTGGTCCACGCCGCCGGGCATATGCGTCAGGTGGCCGTCGAGCAGCGCCCACTGCTGGTCGGTCACGCGCTCCATCAAGAAGCGGTCGTGCGTCACCAGGATCAGCGTGCCGGGCCAGCCGTCGAGCAGGTCCTCGACAATCGCGAGCATGTCGGTATCCAGGTCGTTGCCGGGCTCGTCCAGGATAAGCACGTTGGGCTCGTCCAGGATCGTCAGCAGCAGCGACAGGCGACGGCGCTGGCCGCCCGAAAGATCGCCGATGCGACTCCAGAGCTGCTGTGTCGTAAAGCCCAGGCGCTCGCAAAGCTTCTCGGGCGAAGTCTCCTTGCCGTCGATGACGTAGTACTTCTTATAGTTGCCGAGCACCTCGCGGATCGTGTCACCCATGTAGGGCTCGAGTTCCTCGAGCTGCTGCGACAGAACGCCAAAGCGCACCGTCTGGCCAATCTTCACACGGCCGCGCGTGGGCTCAATCTTGCCCTGGATCACGTCGAGCAAGGTCGACTTGCCGGCGCCGTTCTCGCCCAAAAGACCATAGCGGTCGCCCGCGCCGATGAGCCAGGTCACATCGGTGAGCACCTGCTTGGGCGCACCATCGGTATCCGCATAGCCGGCATCCACGTCGATGACATCGATGACCTGCTTGCCTAGGCGGCTCACGGCAAGGCGCTTGAGCTCCAGCTCGTCACGCACGGGCGGTACGTCGGCGATCAGCTCGCGAGCAGCCTCAACGCGAAACTTGGGCTTGGTGGAACGCGCCTGGGCGCCGCGGCTCAGCCACGCGAGCTCCTTGCGCGCCATGTTGCGACGGCGCTCCTCGGTAACGGCGGCCATGCGGTCGCGCTCCACGCGCTGCAGGATATATGCCGAGTAGCCGCCCTCGAAGGGATCTACCTGGCCGTCGTGGACCTCCCACATGCTGGTGCAGACCTCGTCCAAGAACCAGCGGTCGTGCGTGACCACGAGCATGGCGCCCTGGCCGCGCTGCCAGCGGGCCTTTAAGTGACGCGCAAGCCAGTTGATGGTGCGCATGTCCAGGTGGTTGGTGGGCTCGTCGAGCATGAGCACGTCGTAGTCGCCGATCAGCAGGCGCGCGAGGTCCACGCGACGGCGCTGACCGCCCGAGAGCTCGCCCACCATGCCCTCCCAGGGTACATCGCTGATGAGGCCGGCGAGGATCTGGCGCGTACGCGGACTCGACGCCCACTCATACTCGGGCGTGTCGCCCACGACGGCATGATGCACGGTGTCGGTATCGACCAGGTTATCCTTTTGGCCGAGCAATCCAATCGTCGTGTCGCGGCGGTGCGTCACGCGGCCGTCGTCGGGCTCCAACGTGCCGGCGAGCACGCTCAGCAGCGTCGACTTACCGTCGCCGTTTTTACCGACAATACCAATACGGTCGCCCTCGCCCACGCCGAGCGTAACGCTATCGAAAATATGCTTGGTGGGAAACTCTAGGCTGACGGAATCGCATCCCAAAAGAATCGCCATATGCCCTGCTCCTTCGTAGAAATTCAACGTTGTCCATGATAGCGAAAACCACCACAAAGGGGACAGGCACCTTTGTGGTGGTTTTGGGCAAGCGCACCAGCACGCGACGCAAAAAGGCGGGCCATCTCCCGCAAGAGATGACCCGCCTCTCCAATCAGCCCCGCGGCAACCGTGGCCGCCGCGGGCCTCAAGCATGTCCCGGACTAGGAGAACATGCCGGTGAGGTAATCATTCAGCCGCTTATCCTTGGGCCGTTGGAAAATCTCGTCGGTCTCGTCGTACTCGACCATATCGCCCATGTAGAAAAACGCCGTGCGGTTGGACACGCGCGACGCCTGCTCCATGTTGTGCGTCACGATGACGATAGCGCGGTCGGCCACGATCGACGACATGAGGTCCTCGATCGCCAGCGTCGAGATGGGGTCGAGCGCCGAGCAGGGCTCGTCAAACAGGATTACGTCGGGGTTGAGTGCCAGCGTGCGCGCGATGCACAAACGCTGCTGCTGACCGCCCGAAAGCGCGTAGGCGCTCTTGTCGAGCTTGTCCTTGACCTCGTCCCACAGGGCCGCACCGCGCAGGCTTTCCTCGACCATGCGATCGAGCTCGTCGCGGTCGGTGATGCCGTGGCGCTTGGGCGCAAACGTGATGTTGTCTCGAATGGACTTGCGGAAGGGGTTGGGCTGCTGAAACACCATGCCAATGGACCGGCGCAGCTCGTAGGTATTCTCGGTCTTGGTGTTCACGTTGCGTCCGCGGTAGCTGATCACGCCCTCCACGCGGCAGCCGCGAATCTCGCGATTCATCAGGTTGAGGCTGCGCAAGAAGGTCGACTTGCCGCAGCCCGAAGGCCCGATGAGCGCCGTGATCTCACCCTTGTGGAAGTCGAGCGACGTGTCGTGCAGCGCATGGTGGTCGCCATAGTACACGTTGACGTCCTTGGTGGAGAGCACGACCTCGTCGCTCACGGCCTTGCCGCTCACGCGCACGTGCTTCTCGCTCTCCCCCACACTCGACAGAAAGTCCTGGGTCTCGGACGTGGCCGCATCGGTTGCGGGCGTCGCATTCATCTCGCTCATTCGGCCGTCATCCTCCTTGCCAGTTGCTTGCCCACGATACGGGCGACTACGTTAAACAGCAGCACGCAAATCATCAGCAGTGCCGCGGTGCCCCAGACGATCTGCTGGGCCTCGGGGCTGCCCTCGCCATAGATCTTGTAGATGTGCACGGCCAGCGACTCGCCGGGACGGAACACGTTCCAGGCGCAGGTGGGGCTCGACAGGTTAAAGCTCAAGAAGTTCAGGCGAACCGGCGAGCTCATGCCCGAGGTAAAGAGCAGCGCCGCGGCCTCGCCAAAGACACGGCCGGCCGAAAGCACGATGCCGGTCACGATGGCGGGCATGGCCTCGGGAATCAGAATGTGCAGCGTGGCCTCCCAGCGGGTGAGTCCCATGGCCAGGCACGCATCGCGCTGGGCTTGCGGCACGTCCTCGAGTGCCTGCTGGATCACGCGCACCAGGATGGGGATGTTGAACATGGTGAGCGCGACGGCGCCGGAGATGATGGAGTACTTCCAGCCCAGCTGCACCGAGAACACCAGAAAGCCGAACATGCCCACGACAATGGAGGGCAGCGAGGACAGCGTTTCGATGGCGGTGGAGGCGATGTCGCGGATGGGCCCATCGGGCGCGTACTCAACCAAAAAGACCGCGCCGCCCAGACTGATGGGCACCGAGATGACCAGGGTGATCAGCAGCAGATAGAACGAGTCGAACAGCTGGTAGAGCACGCCGCCCTGCGTTCCGTTGGCGCGTGCGGGCTGCGTGAGAAAGCCCGGCTGGAACAGCGTCGAGATACCCTCGAACAGGATGTAGGCCACCATGGAGACGACGATAAGCATGACGATGGCGACAATCGCCGTCAGCACGCCCGTGGCGATGCGGTCCTGCTTTTGGACACGCCCGAGTCTCGCCTCGTCGATGTGGATACGCGTGCTAGCCACGAGCCTTCGCCCCCTTGCGGCCGATAAGGTGGATGATCAGAATAAAGATGAGGCTCATGCCCATCAGCAGCAGACCGAGCGCCCACAGAACGTCGTCCTGGGCCGAGCCCTCGGCATAGACCGCCATGGACGTGGTGAGCGTGGTGGTAATGGTCGAGGCAGGCGACAGCAGCGACGTCGGCATGGCCTCGATGCCGCCGATAACCATGCGCACGGCGAGCGTCTCGCCAAAGGCGCGGGTCATACCAAGGATGACCGCGGTCATGAGCGACTGCATGGCGGACTTGAGCACCACGTGCCAGATGGTCTGCCAGCGGGTATAGCCCAGCGCGAGCGAGCCCTGACGGTAGCTATCGGGCACGGCGCGCAGGCCGTCGACCGAAAGCGTAGTCATCGTCGGCAGAATCATGACCGCCAGTACGATGGCGCCGGGCAAGATGCCCAGACCCGTGCTTACGTGGAAAACGCTCTTCATAAGACCGACGACCACGTGAAAGCCAATCAGGCCAAAGACGACCGAGGGAATGCCGGTCAAAAGCTCAATAAGCGGCTGAAAGACCTTGGAGCCAAACTTAGGCTGGATCTCGACCGCAAAGATGGCAGAGCCGATGGCGATGGGCAGCGCGATGAGCGTGGAGAGCACCATGACCGCAAACGAGGTGACGATCAGGGGCAGGGCGCCGGTGTAGGGCAGGCCGTTTTCGGCTGTGTTGGCCAGATCCCACTTGGTGCCGGCGAAGAACTCTACGACCGAGACGCCGTCCTTGAGAAAAGCCGAGAGGCCCTTTTGGGCGACCATAAAGATGAGCGCGGCAACGACAAGCGTCACGAGCGCTACGCACGCGCCCGTGACGCCCAGGCCCACGTTCTCAAGGTCGCGCTTTGGCAGCTGTTTTGCCATTGCAAACCTTTCCGGGGCGATTACTTATTTAGCGGATACCTTGCCGCTGGCGTCCTTGACGACCTTCATGGCAGAGACGGGGATAAAGCCCTGCTCCTCGACGAGCTTGCCCTGGACGTCGTCGGAAAGCATGAACTCCAGGAAGGCCGTGGTGGCCTCGTCGGCGTCCTTGGAGCAGTACATGTGCTCGGTCGCCCAGATCTTAAAGGAGTCGTCGGTAACGTTTGCGCTCTTGGGCTCGACGCCCTCGACCTTGATGGCGTTGAACTTGGAGTCGTCGAAGTGCGAGAAGTCGAGGTAGGAGATGGCGTTGTCGGTGCTGGCCATCTGGGTCTGGACGTCGCCGGACTTGTCGAGCTCGGCGTCGCCCTTAAAGTCGTTGGCCTCGTCGCCAAAGACGGCAGCCTCAAAGGTGGCGCGGGTACCGGAGCCGGCCTTGCGGTTGAGGACGACGATGGTGGCGTCGTCGCCACCGACCTCCTTCCAGTTGGTGATCTGGCCGGAGAAGATCCCCTTGAGCTGCTCGAGGGACAGGTCGTCGACCGTAACGTTCTTGGAGACGACGGGGCCCATGCCCACGACGGCGACCTCGTGGTCGACGAGGTTCTTGACCTGATCGGCCTCGAGCTTGGTCTCGGCGAAGACGTCAGAGTTACCGATGGTGACGGTGCCGGCGGCGACAGCGGTCAGGCCCTTACCCGAACCGTTACCCGAACCGGAGACGGAGACGTCCGGATTGGCATCCATGAACTTCTCGGCAGCGGCCTCGACGAGAGCCTGGAACGAGGAGGCACCGTCGTAGGTCACCTCGCCGGAGACGGACTCGGCGGCAGCGGCGCTACCCTTGTCGGCGGCGTCGGAAGCGCCTGCGCCGCCGCAACCAACGAGGCCGAGGCCCACGATGCTGGCGAGACCACCAGCGAGGCCGAGGAACTGACGACGAGAATAAGCCTGATCGAGCATGATCTTCCTTTCATACAAGCGACTCGCGGGCACCCTGCCCGCTTTGCTGTTTGGAAAGATACGGTCTCGATCGGGCAGCGCCCGCGTCAGCTGCGCTTTATTACGGGCATCTGATAGACCCTTACCGCAAGCGCGGCAGGGCTTTACAAACGAATAACAATCCCGCCGACAAGCATGACCCGCCTTTTACACCAAATGATCCGTTTTCCTCCGTCCCCAAGGGATCATTTTCAGAAAGAGGACGGCATAGACCTTCTGGTCATGCCGTCCTCTTCGAAAGACAGGTTGTCACCCTGGCGTTCGCGTAACCTTAAAGCTCCAGCTCGTTCAAGCGCAGGATTGCGACGATATAAATCTTGAGCGCCTGCTTGAGCTGCTCTTCGTTGGCGCACTCATTGGGGCCGTGCATCTGGCCGCCCCATGCGGGCAGCTCCAGGCCGGTCTCCTCGGGGCCAAACGAGACGGCGCGGGCAAAGTTGCGTGCGTACGTGCCGCCGCCCATGGCAAAGGGCTCAGCATGCTTGCCCGTAAACTCGTTATAGGTATCAATAAGCGCCTTCACGGCCGGATCGTCGGCAGAGACCGAGAACGGCACCTTCGCACGACCCACACGGCACGTCACGCCAAAACGGCCTACGAGCGGATCGAGCTGCTCGCGGATGGTATCGGCACTCGTGCTGTCGGGGAAGCGCACGTCGATGACCTGCTCAATATGGCCATCCGCCACGCGGATGACGCCAGCGTTGCAGGTAAGCGGGCCAAACGCCGGACTCGTCGCATCGATACCTAGGCCGCGGCCATAGGCATCCGCATGCACAAAGGCCAGGAACTTGACGAACTCGTGCTCGGCAGGCGTCAGCAGGCGCTCGTCGCGCGCACCAAACGCATCCTCGGCCTCGCGCAGATACGTCACGATGAGGCCGACGGCGTTGATGGTGCCCTCAGGCATCGAAGCGTGGCCGCCAATACCGTGGGCGAAAATCTGCGCATGCCCGTTATCAAGCGCCGTGATCTCCAGGCGGTCGGCGTTCTCAACGGGCGCCGGCAGCTCATCGGCGGCAATCGCGAGCTCGCAGATGGACTGCGACGGAATGGCATTGCTCGCCTCGGAGCCGCTCCACGACACGATGCGCCCGCCGTCGATCTTGGGACTCACGAACGTCGCCCCAAACTGGCCCTTCTCGGCATTGCAGACCGGAAACTCGGCATCGGGCGTAAACAAAATGTCGGGGTCTGCGTGGTTCTCCAGATAATGGTGAACGTCGGACATGCCCACTTCCTCATCGCAGCCCAGCAGCGCGCGGAAAGTATAGCGCGGGGTAATGCCGTGCTTGAGCAGATAGGCGCCGGCGTAGAGTGACAGCACCGCCGGACCCTTGTCGTCGATAACGCCGCGGCCGAGCAGCCAGCCCTCGCGACGCTCCAGCGCAAACGGGTCGGTGTTCCAGCCCGGGCCGGCGGGCACCACGTCCACGTGGCAGATGGTCGCGAGCTGCTTGTCGCCGCGGCCAGGGATATCGGCAATGCCCACATAGCCCTCGTCGTCGCTCGTCTGATAGCCAAGCTTCTGCGCGATGCCGAGCGCACAGTCGAGCGCGTCACGGACCGGGCGGCCAAACGGCGCGCCGGGCTCTGCATCGGCAGAAACTGCCACGGACGGATAGCTCACCAGCTGCTCGATATCGGCGACGACATCTTCCCAGACCTCGTCGACATACTCAGCGACGCTCTGCTCCACCTGATTCATAGACTGCCTCCTTACCAATGAGCGGCAAGCGTACCCGCCCCTCACATTTAGTTCCTAGATAGAGAAAAGTTTAGCAAGCTCGGCCACCGAGTGCACCACTGCATCGGCACCCGCCGCCTCATGCTCACCCGGCGCCGCCGCGCCCGAATAGATGCCGATGCACGGCACGCCCATCGCGTGCGCACCCTCGACGTCGTTAAAGCGATCGCCGATCATCACGGCATCGTCCGCCGTCGCGCCGAGCGCCGCCAGGGCATCGCGAACCGAATCGGCCTTGGTCTCGCGCCCCTGCGGCGGATTCATGCCAACCACGGCTTCGAACTGAGAAAGACCAAGCTCATGCACCATGTCGATGCATTTGGCCTCCATGCGTGACGTCGCCACGGCCATACGCTTGCCCCGGGCGGCCAACTCATCCAGCAGCTCGGGAATCCCATCGAACACGGGGTACTCCTCCGGTCCCAGCTCATCAAAAAAGGCGCGGTACTCGTCGGCCACCACAAGCGACTCCTCGCGGGAAAAGCCGTAAAAGTCGTGAAAGCTCTTCCACAGGGGCGGCCCGATCATGCGGCGCAGATCACCCATCTGCGTCTCCGAAAACCCGCGCGCAGCCAGCGTCTTGCGCGTCGAGGTCGTCACTGCCCGACCCGTATCGGCCACCGTGCCGTCAAAATCGAACAGCACAACCGGCCGCTCGCAAAGTTGCAATGCCGCCATCGGCACCCTTCTTCCCCAGTTGATGATTTCCACACCACCGCTTCAAACTGTTGACTATTCAACAATTGAACCTAGCAATGTAGAGCAACTCCACTATACTTGTCGCACTTTGCTTTCAGAAGGCGGCGCTGCCGCGCCCCAACGAAAGGTGCAATTATGTCTTTTGCCATCATAACCGACTCCACGTCGGACATCTCCCCCGCCCGTGCCCAAGAGCTCGGCATTTACGTGATTCCGCTGCATGTGATTATCGAGGGCGAGGACCTGCTCGACCAGGTGCAGATTACCGCCGAGGAATACGTCGCCCGCATGGCTGGCTCCGAGCAGCTGCCGCACACCTCGCAGCCGAGCGCCGGCGAGTTCAAGGCGCTGTTTGACCGCGTACGCGCCGATGGCCACGACAGCGCGATCTTTATCTCGCTGTGCAGCGAGTGGTCCGCCTGCTATTCCAACGCATGCCTGGTCGCCGAGACCCACGAGCTCGACGTGCGCTGCATCGATTCGCGCACCGGCTCGGGCACCGAGGGCCTGCTGGTGGAGTACGCGCTTGCCATGCGCGAGGACGGCCGCAGCTTGGACGAGACCGAGGCGCAGATCCGCGCGACGCTGCCCGACGCCCACCTGCTGCTGATTCCCCGCACGCTCGAGAACCTGGTCAAAAACGGCCGCGCCCCCAAGCTCGCCGGCCAGCTCACGCAGATGCTCAACATTCGCCTGGCCGTTTCGCCGGAGTGGAAATCGGGCGAGATCAAGGCCATCAAAAAGGGCCGCGGCGCCAAGCGCATCGTCGCCAACACCATGGCAGATTGCCTCGCGTTTTTGGACGAGCACCCGGGCTCAAGCGTGCGTGTGCTCACGACCGGCGCCGCCGAGGAGCAGGAACTTGTCAACGAGGCACTCGCGGGCCAGGATTACGTAGACGCCGGCACCGGCCCCATCGGCTGCACCATCGCCACCCATGTAGGCGTCGACGCCATCGCCATCAGCTACTGTCCTCGTTACCAGCCCATCCACTAGGGGCACCTTTACCACTTGCGGTGGAATAGGAACTGTTTTTGGCTTATCAGCCGCAAATCAATCCCTATTCCACCGCAACTTAGAAATCGGCGATCAGCCCAGCGGACCCTGAAACAGTTCCTGATGAGTGCCCATTCTCACCAGCCTAATCACTGGGTTAGTCTTATGGGGAAGATAAAGAACGACCACATCGACCAAGCCATCGGATAGGTGGAAATCGATGTGGCCGTTGTAGTTTCCGCCCGGGTTTGAGAGCTCGTGGGCGCCATACTCCGCCGGAAGTGACCCATGAGCCACAAGCTCTGCAACCGCCGCTTTAAACTCACTTTTTAGCTGCGGATGCATGCGCATCGTTCGTTTGTAGTCCACCTTAAATTGAGCCTCGACTTTAATCTCGAACATCGCTATTCCTCATCGAGGAATGACATAAGCTCATCAGCGTTATTGAATGACAGGCTATCGTCCGGCAAAATCCCCAGCTCATGAGCATCGGCGATCACCATGGCGCGCCTCGTCACCTCGTTGGGCACCTCCGCCCTTCCTACAATCTCAAAAGGAATCTTTCGCTGATTTACCAGCTGCCGAACGGCAAGATTGAGATAGGAATTGAGGCTGAGGCCGACCGAATCCAAGAACTCAGTCGCCTGCTCCTTGAGCCCCTCTTCGATTCGAACCGTCGTAGGCTTAACTGTTGCTGTAGACATTTGCGACCTCCTCGCCCTCGTCTTTTACACCAGTATACCCAATATAAATGGCAATCTGATGTTAGATAACATCAGATTGCCATGCGTATTCATGTCGCGTGGGCACGATTGATCTACATCAGCCCGCTGAGCGCAATGTCAACGGCCTCGTTGAGGTCGTCGGTAATGTGCACCAGCTCCGGATCGAGCGGACTGATCATGCCGGCGTCCATCACCGGACCGTTGAGCCAGTCGAACAGGCCCTGCCAGTACTCGCTGCCCACCAGCACGAGCGGCATGCGCTTGACCTTGTGCGTCTGCACCAGCGTGAGAACCTCGAACATCTCGTCGAGCGTGCCAAAGCCGCCGGGAAATACGATGGCGCCCGAGCTGTACTTAACGAACATGGTTTTGCGCACAAAGAAGTAGCGGAAGTCCATGCCGAGGTTCACGTATTTGTTGAGCCCGTGCTCATGCGGCAATTCAATACCTAGGCCAACTGACTTGCCGTTGACACTCGCTGCTCCCCTGTTGGCCGCTTCCATGATGCCGGGGCCGCCACCGGTGATGACCGCCACGCCACGTTGCGCGATCTTGCGCCCGACGGTGCGCGCCGCCTTGTAGAGCGGATCGGTCTTGGGCGTGCGGGCGCTACCGAAGATAGTCACCGCAGGTCCAAGCTCGGCAAGTGCGCCAAAGCCATCGACAAACTCTGCCTGAATTCGCAGCACGCGCCAGGGGTCGGCGTGCAGCCAGTCAGTCGACTCCTCGGGCGCCAGCAGGTTGGCGTAGGTGTTGTCCTTAGGAATCATGGGGCCGCGCATGACCACGGGGCCGCGGCGGTACGTCTCGTCGTAGGCAGGCTCGCCCTCGACGTTCTCATTCTTAATCATGGGTACTCCTATCGAGAAAAAGAAAAACGGGCGGGGTCGACGCTATGCGTCAAACACCCGCCCGAGCATCAACTATTCGGTATGGTACCCACGACGCATCAAGCACTTGCAAGCTATCGGTCAGCGGTCGCGCAGCCGGTGTCAACGAATGTGACGACCGGCTGGCGCCCGACCATTGCCGTTGCCCACGCTCTGCAAGCGTGTCTGTCGCCCTTAGTAATCCACCGCGGCAGGACTATTCATCCAATCGCTCACGAATGCGCCGTAGCGGCCCTCGATAATGGCCTGGCGGGCACGCTGCATAAGGTTGAGCAGGTAGTAGATATTGTGCATCGAAAGCAAAATGCCGCCGAGCATCTCCTTCTGCGTGACCATGTGGCGAATGAGCGCGCGGCTGTAGCCGCCCGTGCACACCGGGCAGGTGCAGGTGGGGTCGATGGGGCCGTCGTCGTGCGCAAAGCGCGCGTTACGGAAGTTAAGGCGACCTTCACTGGAGAACGCCGTACCCATGCGACCGGTGCGCGTCGGCAGCACACAGTCGAACATGTCGATGCCCACGCCCACGCCGCGTACGAGCGTGGTGGGGTTGCCGACACCCATCAGGTAGCGCGGCTTATGCTTGGGCATGTACTCGCTCACGAGCGGCGCCAGGGTCTCGAACATGGTCTCGTGATCCTCGCCCACCGAATAGCCACCGATACCATAGCCCGGGAAGTCGCCGCACTCCTCCAGATGGCGCAGCGAACGCAGGCGCAGATCCAGGTGCATGCCGCCCTGAACGATGCCAAAGAGCGCCTGGTCATCGCGGGTATGCGCCTTATAGCAGCGCTCGGCCCACATGCTCGACAGCTCAACGGCGCGCTCAACGTAGGCGCGCGTGGCGGGATAGCCCGGGCACTGGTCGAGCTGCATGCAGATATCGGAGCCGAGTTTCATGGCGATTTCCATGTTGTCCTCGGGCGTCCAAAACACGTGGCGGCCGTCGTAATCGTTGACAATAAAGCGCACGCCCTCATCGGTGAGCTTGACGGCATCGTTGTGGCTGAAGACCTGGAAACCGCCCGAGTCGGTGAGGATGGGGCCGTGCCAGTTCATGAACTTGTGCAGGCCGCCCAGCTCGGCGATGGTATCCTCGCCGGGACGCATGGACAGATGATAGGTATTGGCGAGCACGATCTGGGCGCCGAGCTTCTTGACAGTCTCGGTAGGAATGCCCTTGACGTTTGCCTTGGTGCCCACGGGCATAAAGATCGGCGTCTCGATGTCGCCGTGCGGGGTGTGCAGCACGCCGGCGCGCGCGTGCGTCGTCGGATCCTCGGCAATCAGGTCGAATTTAAAAAGGTTCTGGTCCATAAACTGGAACTCCTTGGTTGCGGTTCATACGCAAACCATTATACGGGCAACCCGCAAGAAGCACCGACTCGACAGAAACTGGCGCGAGGAGGATACGGCAGGGACACGGCAAATGAGCGTGAATTTTTGGACGCTTACCGGATGAGCGTGGATAATCTCCCACTTTTGCCCAAAGCACAGCCCAAAAACGGGAGATTATCCACTTTCATTCTGCGGGCACTCATTTAAGTACGTCCCCGATGAGTGGAGCTATTTACCAGCCACGCCAACGCCGATGTTTTGGCAACGCCGATGTTTTGACAACGTCAGCGAGCGGTCACCAGGGCGAACAAATTGGCATGAAAAGAGGGCGGCATTGACCTTCTGGTCATGCCGCCCTCTTTGAATGACAAGTTGTCGCCCTGGTGACCGCGCAGCGTCGACCCGTTACGCGGTTTGGTAAAACCGCGTAACCCTACGGACGCTGGCCCATGCCACCCTCGAGGGTGACGGTCTCGCCGTTCATATACTTAAAGTCGGGACCGCAGAGCTGAACGACAACGCGGCCGATTTCCTTCTCGACGTCGCCGTAGTGGCCAGCCGGCGGCATGTGGACGTTGGCCTTGAACGCCTCAGGATAGGCATCCTGGAAGTTCTCGAGCGCAGCGGTCCAAGCAAGCGGGCAAACGATATTGACGTTGATGCCGTCCTTGCCCCACTCGTTGGCAGCGACGCGGGTCAGACCGCGGATACCCTCCTTGGCAGCGGCGTAGCTGCACTGGCCATAGTTGCCAAACAGGCCGGCGCCCGAAGCAAAGTTGACCACGGAGCCCTTGGTCTCCTTCAGGTGCGGGTAGGCCTTCTGCATGTACAGGTAGGTGGCATACAGACCGGAGTAAATGGCGAGGTTGAACTGGTCCATGGTGTGATCGGCGATCGTCACGCCCGAGGCGCTGGCCTGAGCGTTGTTGACGACGGCGTCGATGCGGCCGAACTCCTCAATGGCCTTGTCGATGACGTTCTGGACGACAGCCTCGTTGTCCTGACCAGCCGAGACATCGGCCTGAACAGGCAGAACCTTGACACCGTACTCGGCCTCGAGGGATTCCTTGGCGGCCTCGAGCTTGGCAACGTTGCGGCCGGTAATGACGAGGTTTGCGCCCTCCTTGGCAAAAGCGATATCGATACCGTAGCCGATGGAGCCAGCGGAGCCGTCCTTGAGCGTGGCCTTGCCGCCGCCGGTGACGATCACGGTCTTACCAGTGAAAAGTCCCATATAAAGTCCTTTCAAATCGCGACGGGCGCACCCGCCGACTGCGCGCATCCAAATAAACGCGACAAAAGCTGAAATGCAACTTTAACGGGTTCAAGTGAAAAGAAAAGGCCTCGGCAGGCGAACGGCATAACGTCTTTCGGCGAAGGGATTGTCAAGTACAAACTGGATAAAGTGGCCGAGTTTTTGCTATCGACGCGAGCCATCGAACACGTTTTGAAACTTTGCTGCAGCGCGCGGGATGTCGGCGCGAGACTTTATCATAGGGTGACAAACAACGATGAGGAGCACATGCCTATGACAGACGAGCTGGACCCCCAGACTCAACAGCATATTGATGATTCCGCAGACGTCACCGCAGATGCTGACGCTGTGACCTGCGATGATATTGACCTCGACGACCCCATCTTGGACGAAAGCGCTACGGCGGAAACCCCCGGCGCCGAAGATGCAGGCGAGCAAAATGACGATGTGCCCGCTCAGGACGACGCCCCTGTACAGGATGCTGCTCCGCAAGCTGCGGGCCCTATCGAGGTTTCTTCGGAAGAAGAGCTCGACGCCGTCATGGACTCCATGATGGATGCCGTCAAAGCGATGAAAGACGCCGTGGCCGACGCTGACGTTGACGCCGGGGAAGAGGAGGCCGCCGAGGCAGCCTCGACCTTCGTACCCGGCGAGACTCCGGTTGCCGACCAGGGCAGCACCATGCCCTCGTTCCTGCAACTCGAGCACCCCACGATCGGCGCCGACGCAGTCGACCCGCACGCAGCGGGCTTTTCCGTGATCGAAGGCGGCACCGGCAATATCGCCGCGCCACAAACTACCGATGTTGACGCTGCCGACACCGCTCGCCCGACTGCCCCGCACTCCCCCGCCGCGAGCCGCGATCTGGGGACCGCTGTCTCGAACACTGCGAACGCCGTGGGCACCTTTATCGCCCAAGGTGCCTCGGCCATGCGCGAGATGAACGCCGCGAAAAAGGCACTTGCCGATGCCCGCGCCCACCTGGCCGAACTTGAGCAGCGCATTGCCGATCAGGCCGAGGAACTCGAGACACGCCAGGATATCGCAGGCCGCTACGATCAGATCGTCGCCGACCAGCGCCAGGCGATTGCCACGGCCCAAAAGACTGCAGCGGCCGCCGAGATTGACCGTGATGCCCACGCCTCCAAAGCGACAGAGCTCAAGGGTCAGCTCGAACAAATGAAGACAGAGGATGACGCGACTGAGCTCCGCCTGAAGGCCGCGCTCGATGCCGTGGAGGCCCGCGAGGCGAGCTCGCGCGAGACCGGCAACCGCCTCGTTCGACGTCTTGAGGATTCCAAGCGCATCCGCGACAAGGTGAAGGCAGAGCGAGACACCGGCATTGCCGCCGCACAACAAACCGTCGACGCCACGCGCGCCCAGCTCGAGACGCTGCGTCATGAGTATGCCGAGCTGCAACGCAATCCCTCGGCAAATCCCGCCAACTATACGGTGCGCACCAGCGAGCTCTCGATGCAGATTTCCGACACGGCAGATGCCCTGCGTAAAGCCGAAGAAGATGTCCCGCGCATCACCGCCGACCTTGAGCATTCACTTGCCGCAGCCGAGCAGGCCGTCGAGCAGGCTCAAGCCCCTATCGCCGACGCAAAACGCGCGCACCAAGCCGTGACGACCGAAGCCGATGCCGCGCGCGACGAGTTGCAGACGGCGAAGACTGCCGCCGCGACTCGTCAGCGCGAACTGCGCGAGAAGATCGCCGCGGAGGACAAGGCACGCCGCGACCAGGAGCAGACCATCGCCAACGCCCAAGCAGATGCCGCACATGCACAGTCGATCATCGAACAGGCGACCGAAGTACACGACCACCCAGAGATCACTGAATCGCTCGCCGGGTCCTTGGCACGAGATAAGGCCGAACACGCCGAAACCGAGCGCGAAGTGGCCCAGCTCGAGGCTACCGAGGATGACGTACGAGAGCGCACCCGCGACTCACGCATCAAATTCACCGGTGCCATCGTCTGCATCGTCGCCGTGATTCTAGCGATCATCCTGGTCTGGCTCTTCGCGAGCAAGTAAACCAGTTGCCAAAAAACGTTCAACGCAGTTGCGGTGAGATAGTTCCTGTTTAGTCCTCAATAAGGCCAATTCAAGAACTATCTCACCGCAACCTATTTAAATCGACGCAAGGCAACCTATCCCTCTTGCACCAATCTCTTGACATAAGGACTGTCCCCAAGTGCCGACACAGACGATATGAGCAGGACATAAAAACATTGAGAGCCCCTGCTGCATGAAAGACCG
>CAJLRY010000024.1:0-33423 GCA_905209215.1 Coriobacteriaceae bacterium
CGATTGGCGAAAATACGTTGGTGAAAATGGTGAAAAATATATTGACGCTAACACCCCTCCTGTGCGAGCAGCCGTTGCAGCACCTCGGCCACGCGGAGAGCCTGGGGCAGGCCCCCGACAGGTCCGCGGGCGCGGGCTCGCCGTAGCGCGAGCGCGGCGCGGTGACGTAGCGGTGCGCCGCCACCTCCCTGGTCACGGTCGATGGCGACCTGCCGAGCTCCGCGGCGATCTCGCGGGCGCTGCTGTTGCGGTCGAGCATCCTCTCGACCGTGTTCCTCTCGTGCCTCGTGAGCCTCCCGTACGACCTCCCGGACGGCTTCGGTCTGGACATTTCGGCCTCCCTCCATCGCGGGCCGGGGGATTCCGGCCCCTCTGGGGTTGCCTACCCGGATTCGCGCCTCAGGACTCAGCGCAACGCGTTGCGCTGAGTCCTGAGGCTGTTGCAATGAAAATGAGAATCAAGGGCTGTGACACGCGCCGGTTACCTTTAATGGATATGAGGTGAATGGGGCGATTGTTTTGCTATACTCTCTCCGCACGGGCGATTGGCGCAACGGTTAGCGCAGGTGCTTTACACGCACAAGGCTGGGGGTTCGAATCCCTCATCGCCCACCATTGAATTGGAAACGGTCCTCGCAAGGGGACCGTTTTTGTTTGGGCCCAGCGCATGGGATTCGAACCCGAAAGGGTGCGGAGCTGAGGAAACGCGAAGCGTTTTCCAGCGCAGCACGCGAGGGCCGTAGGCCCGAAGCGAAAGCGGGCGGCGTCAGCCGCACGCGACATCCCTCATCGCCCACCACTGATTTGATAGGCTCCCAGCAATGGGAGCCTTTCTTTTTTGGGCCCAGCGCATGGGATTCGAACCCGCCAGCACATCTGTCACAAAGGCCGTGGCCAAATAATGGCAAAAATGAGTACTGCTACTTTGCTTGCAACATATAAACAGATAGTGTTTGCTTAGGTTACGCAACATATGTCCATTATAAGGACTAACAGTCAGATCAAAATCGTGTATTCATCGCCATTTCGACTTGCCATCTGGCCTTATTAGTCCAAAATTGCTGCTACCAAATCGGTAACAGTACTCATATTTGATGTTTTTTGACCAGCAGGTCTCCCTGCCTTAGCAAATCTAAGGCAAAACGGGCTCCAGACCGCTGAATCATGCCGCATAGGGCACGTCCGCAGTCCGGAACTCGGTCCAAATTGAGTTATTGCGCCGCGTTAGCCCAAAACACCCGACAGGATCTCGATCAGACTGTCCACGTCGGCTTCCTCGCAGACGAGTGGCGGCAGGAAACGCAGCGTATGCGCACCCGTAGCGTTGATCACGGCACCGGCGGCCAGCGCGCGGGCAACAACACCATGCGCGTCGCCCGCGGCATCATCCAAATCACAGCCGAGCATCAAGCCGCGACCACGTACCTCGGTCACGTGCGGCAGCTTGGCGAGCTTTGCCTCCATATAGGCACCCACCTTGGCAGCATGCTCGGCATAATCGCCACGCACAAGCGCGGAGAGCGTCGCGGCACACGCCGCGATGGCCAAGCAGCTACCGCCAAAGGTCGAGCCGTGGTCGCCCGGCTTAAACACGTCGGCAATCTCCTTCTTCGCCACGACGGCACCCATGGGCACGCCATCAGCAATGCCCTTGGCAAGGCTCATGATGTCGGGCTCCACGCCATAGGTCTGGAACGCAAACGGCTTGCCGGAGCGGAAGATGCCGCACTGGACCTCGTCGGCGATAAGCACGGCGCCCACTTCGTGTGCCAGGTCGCGCGCCGTAGCCATAAACTCCTCGGTCATGGGATGCACACCGCTCTCACCCTGGATCGGCTCGAGCATCACGGCACAAATTTCGCTCCCCAGCTGCTTAAAGATCGCACGCAGCTCATCCACATCGTTGGGCGTGCAGGCCACAAAGCCACCCGGCAGCGGGCGGAAGCTGTCCTGCAGCCAATCCTGCATGGTGGCGGCAATGGTCTCGAGCGTACGGCCGTGGAAGCCGCCGCGCATGCACACGATGGTGTTGCCGCCATTACCGGCACGCTTGGCGTACAGGCGCGCGAGCTTCATCGAGCCCTCGTTGGCCTCGGCGCCAGAGTTGGCAAAGAAGGTCTCCCAAACCTGCTCATCCGCAGCCGGGGCACCAAGAGCAGCTGCCGTGGTCTCATCGCCGGCGGCAATGGCATCGGCAAGCACGCGCGCACCATCTACGTCGTCGTTAGCAAGCTTGGACAGCAGCGCCGCGACCTGTCCGCGCTGCTCAATGTAGAAGTAATTGGAGACATGCATGAGCTTTTTGGTCTGTGCCTCGAGCGCCGAGAGCACAGCCGGGTCGCCATGACCTAGGCTGCACACGCCGATGCCGGCAAGAAAGTCGAGGTACTCACGGCCATCGTCGCCGGTGAGCTTCATGCCGTGACCCTCGACAAACTCGACCGGAGAGCGGCCAAAGGTATGCATAACGTAATGGGATTCAAGCGATTGCTGAGCTGCAAGTGACATGGGATGCCTTTCGTTGAGCGCCGGACGGCGCAGGCCTATGGGTGTAGGAATGGGGCGGCTGAGGGTCAGCTAGACCGTCTGAAGCTTCTCGACCTCGTCAAGATTCTCGGTCAGACGCGCAGCAAACGTCGAAAGCGGATGCGGATGCGTATCGAACTCGTAAGCCGTCTCGGTGGAATGGATCACGGTACCGACGCCGGCATCGGTCAGCAGCTCCAGCAGCAGCGAATGCGGCGTGGTGCCGTTGATGATGTGAGCGCGAAATACGCCGCCGGCAAGCGCATCGACGGCCGCGCGCAGCTTGGGAATCATGCCCTTATCGACCTCGCCGCCGTAGAGCATTTCGTTAACCTCGTCGAGTGTTAGGTTGGAGATGAGTGAGTCTTTATCGCTAAAGTCCTTGTACAGGCCGTCGACGTCGGTCAAAAAGATCGCCTTGTGCGCGTGGAGCGCTGCCGCAACGGCACCGGCGGCGGTATCGGCGTTGATGTTGAAGAAACCGCCGTCCTCCCCCGCCGCGACGGTAGCGATAACGGGGATGTACTCGCTATCGAGTAAGCGCTCGATATAGTCGGTGTTAACGTGCGTCACTTTGCCCACGCGACCGAGCTCGGGGTCGAGCGGCTCGGCGATGAGCGTGCCAGCATCGCTGCCCGACACGCCCACGGCCAGGTTGCCGTGGTGGTTGATGGCGGCAACCAGCTCCTGGTTAACCTTGCCGCCCAGCACCTCGCGCACGATATCCATAGTCGCCGGCGTGGTCACGCGCTGGCCGTTCTTAAACTCGACGGGGATGTCGTAGTGGCTCAGCGCCTCGTTGATGGCCTTGCCGCCACCGTGCACGATAACAGGGCGCATGCCGATGATCTTGAGCAGCACGATGTCGCTCATCACGTCGCGGCGCAGCTGCTCATCAACCATGGCGGCTCCGCCATATTTGATAACAACCGTCTTACCGGTCAGGTTCTTAATCCACGGCAGCGCTTCGAACAGCAGCTGCGCGGTTGCTTCGTTGGATTCGTTCGAACGACAATCGCGTGCGAATTTCATAATCTGCCTCGTCTTTCGTATCGTTATCGCGCCGTGCTCCGCTGTCCGCAATCGCGGCAAGATGCGCAGCGTGCCTGGAATCTAGGAACGGTAGTCGCCGTTAATGGAGATGTACTCATGCGTGAGGTCGCAGGTCCACACGGTCGTTGCCGCGTCGCCTGCGCCCAGGTCGGCCGAGATCACGATCTCGGGCGCCTCGAAACGTCGTAGAGCCTCGTCCTCGTCAAAGGGAACAGTCAGACCATCGCGACAGACAGGCATGCCCATCATGTCGATGGAAACGTCTTCCTGATTAAACTTCACGCCGCACTTGCCAAGCGCCATAGCAACGCGGCCCCAGTTGCAGTCGTGGCCGGCGATGCAGGTCTTAACGAGCGGCGAGTTGGCAACGGCACGGGCGGCGATATCGGCCTCCTCGTCGTTCACGGCGCCGGTAACGTTGACCGTAACAAGCTTAGATGCGCCCTCACCATCGGCGGCGATATTGCGCGCCAGGCTCTCGCACACCTCGTGCACGGCAAATGCCAACTCGTCAAAGGCATCGGAGCCCTCGACGATAGGCTCGGCATCTGCGGCAGCGGCGCCGGAGGCAAGCATGATGCAGGTGTCGTTGGTCGAGGTGTCGGAATCGACCGTTACCTTGTTAAAGGTCTGCTTGACGGTCGAGAGCAGCAGGGCATGAAGTGCCGCAGGCTCGACGGGGGCATCGGTGGTGATAACTGCGATCATGGTGGCCATGTTGGGCATGATCATACCCGAGCCCTTGCACATTCCGCCTACCGTATAGACATTGCCCGCATGACCCGCAGCCTCACTGACGTAGGATACGGCGTACTCCTTGGAGTGCGTGTCGGTCGTCATGATGGCGCGAGCGGCATCGGCGCCACCGTGGGCGGAGAGCGCCTCGTAGGCAGCAGGAATGGCGGTCTCAAACGTGTCGATCGACAGAATCTGGCCAATCACACCCGTGGAGGCAACCAGAATCTGCTGGGGCTCGCAGCCGATGACCTGCGAGGCGATGTTGCACGTCTCGCGCGCGCAGGCAAGGCCCGTCTCGCCCGTGGCGGCATTCGCGTTGCCGGAGTTGATTGAAACGCCGGCGATGATGCCATAGCCCTTGCCCACACCGCCCAGGTTGGCGCGGCTCACCTGCACAGGCGCTGCGCAAAAGCGATTGGTCGTAAACACGCCGGCACCGGGACAGGGTTTATCGGGCACGACGAGCGCGTAATCCAAGCGCTCGGGATTCTTGCGAAAACCCGCATGAATACCCGCGGCCTTAAAGCCGGCCGCTACCGTAATGCCACCCTCGACGGCACGAATCTTGATATCGAACTGCTCTGTATTCATCGTCCTTACGACTCCTTATATCAAACAAAAAACGGACATCGGTTGGTGCGCCATGCCAGTCGTGATCATGAGACCAGCTTAAGAGTGGCGCCCCACTCGATGCCCGACTACCAAATCGTTAACAATCGAATGTGCTACACCGGGCACGCCACTGTGGGCAAGCCTCGTCGCTCGTCAAAGCCAAAGACGATATTGGCGCATTGGACTGCTTGGCCCGCAGCGCCCTTGCACAGATTGTCGATGGCGCCCGTCGCCACCAGCACGCCCGCGCGCTTGTTGAGCGCGAGGCCAATCTGGGCGGCGTTGGTGCCGACGACCGAAGCCGTCTTGGGCTGCTGGCCGGCGTCGAGCACGCGCACAAAGGTGCGTCCAGCGTAGAACTGCTTGTAATAGTCGACAACATCCTCAAGAGCCAACGTGTCGAGAGCCTGCGGCGCGAGCGGCAGCGTCACCGTGGAGAGCAGACCACGCTTGAGCGGTGCCAGGTGCGGGGTAAAGACGACGCGATCGGTCAGGCCCAAGATCTGCTCGATTTCGGGCGTGTGGCGATGCTTGCCCACGCCGTATGCTTCCAAATTCTCGTCGGCGCTGCAAAAATGCGTACGAGCGTTGCAGGACTTGCCGGCACCCGTCACACCGCTGATGGCATCGACAATCACGGGGCCGTTCTCGGCCACCCAGCCCGCGCGCACGGCGGGCGCGGCGGCAAGGCTCGTTGCGGTGGGATAGCAACCGGCGCAGGCGACCAGCACGGGTTTGCCGTCGGCATGGTCGGATGCGGCGGTCTCCAAGTCCTGGCAGAACAGCTCGGGCAGACCGAAGGCACGGGTCTTGAGCAGCTCGGGGCTCGTATGCTCGGCGGCATACCAAGCCTCAAAAACGGACGCGTCGTTCAGACGGTAGTCGGCCGAAAGATCAAAGCAGGAGACGCCCGATGCAAGCAGCGCGGGCACCTGTGCCATGGCAGCCGTGTGCGGCACGGCCAAAAAGACCGCGTCGCAGTTCTTGAGCTCAGGGGCATCATGCGTCGTAAAGACAAGATCGCTTACGCCGGTGAAGCTCGGGTGCACCGCAGACAACGGCTGGCCGGCATCGGCGTTGGACGTAATGGCAGCAAGTTCAAACTCGGGATGACCGAGGACGAGGCGAATGAGCTCGGCTCCGGCATATCCAGCCGCGCCGACGATTCCAACCTTCAAAGACATATCAGACTCCTTGTCTGCGATTTATGCACCGATGCGCATTTCGCAGCGGTCGTTATGAAGTGAGTTGAAACTTTAGCACCAAAAGATGCATTAATACGTAAATGGCTTGCATATTCATGCATTGAAACATTCCCGACACATTCGCTTGAAGGAATTGACAAATGGAGCGGGCCCCGTATTGACCGGCGCTCCTAACGGCGCCGGGCAATACGGGGCCCGCCCATGCGAAAACCAAGTTGTTAGGATGAGCCAGCTGGCTAGAGCTCGACCGGCACCCATTCGTCGTGATTGCAGATAAAAGCCTCGGGATCCTCGACGCTAAAGAAGACGAGCGTGGGGTCGTTAGGCCCCTCATAGTGCTCGCCCAGGCGCTCTAGATGCTTCCACCCAGCTTCGCGCATTTCGCCTAAAGCCCGGTCATCCAAGCCGGCACGCCCGCGCAAGATGAGCCAGCCATGGCCCGGCCACCAACTCGTGGCCTCAAAGCGCTGGTTTTGCAGCAGCTCTTGCCACACATCTTTGGTGCGCGCTGTTACAAACCACAGCTTGCCATCCTGGATCTGCGCAAACGAAAACGGACGCACATGAGGCTGTCCGTCAACGCTCGTCGCCAAATACCATGCCGGCACCGACGTCAGATACTCCAACACCGTATTCAATCCGTCCATGTGTCCTCCTGGCGCTAGCTAATTCGGAACGGGTAGTTAATTTGAGACGCTCTAGAGCTCCAGGCGCTCCTCGCTGCCGTCGATATCACAGAAGCGCGCGGCAATGTTGCGGACCGAAAAGAAAGCAAGGCGGCCGTCGTTGGCACTCTCGTGTTCCTCGCCGATGCCCACCATGTGCTTAAAACCCGCTTGACGCACCTTGTCGCTCGCAACCGCGTCGTCCTCAAGTGCGGCCTCGCCGGTCAACACGATCCAACATTCCCCCGGCTTCCAGCCCGAGAGCTCAAACTTGGGATTCGCACTCAGCTCCGCCCACACATCCTTGTCGCGCGACGTGCAAAACCACAGCTTACCGTCATCGACCATGGCAAACGAAAACGGCCTCACGCGAGGCTGATGCCCGTCGGTCACATCGGTCGTGGCCAGATACCACGCCGGAATGCGCCTGAGATACGAACAGGCGCGCTCAAGCTGAGCCGTGCGGTCGTTGTCGGTCATAGGGACCCCTTTCTTGCGCTCGAATCGCGCCTAAACAAGTTGAAGGTTGACGACGATGACACACGCAAACAGCAGCATCGTCACAACCGCAGCCAGCGCATCCCCGCGGCGAAATGCAAGCGCATGCAGACGCGTGCGGCCCTGCTCGCCGTGATAGCAGCGTGCATCCATGGCGGCAGACAACGTCTCGGCATGACGGAACACGCCCGTGAACAGTGGAATCGCCACACTGCCGAGCATACGCACGCCGCCGAGCGGGCCACCCGTTACGCGTGCACCGCGGCTTGCCTGCGCGTCCGCCGTCTGCTTCATCTCGGTGGCAAACTGCGGCATAAAGCGCAACGCGATGCCCATGATCATGCCGAGCTCATGCGCAGGGAGCCCCACGCGCGCAAACGGTGCGAGCAGACGCTCAAAGCCCGCGGTGAGGTCGAGCGTAGGCGTGGTGAGCGTAATGGCGCTCATGCCGGCCATCATCAGGGTCAGGCGACACGCCATAAAGGCGGCAGAACGCAGTGAGCCCTCGCTTATCTGCAGAAAGCCGAGCTGCCACAGGATGCGCCCACTCTGATCGGTAAACAAGTTGAGCACCGCGACCACGACGACGATTGCCAGCAGCGGCGCCATCGACGACAGAACGCGACGAGCCGGCACCCGGGACACGGCATAGATCAGCACGACGAAAATTGCGACAGGAGCCAGTCCGCGGAAGCCGCCGACGGTCAGCGTCGTGATTAAAAACACAAAGCCCAGGAGCAGCTTGGTGCGCGGATCCAGGCGATGGATCGCACTATCGCTCGGATAGTAGCTGCCAAACGAAAACGCCTCCATTAGCAGCCCTCCTCTCGCGCGACCGTCTTGGATTTAGCAATGTCCGCGACGTTAGAAGGACCGTCTGAGCGACCGATCAGCAAATCTGCCAGCTCGTCAGCCAGCGACTCAACCGTATAGAGCCCGCTGCAACGCAGCGGCACGCCCGCCTCCGCGAGCGCCAACGCCATGCGCTGGGCGGCGGGAACGCCCAAGCCGATCGACTTGAGCTCATCGGCATGTGCAAACACCTGCGCGGGGGTTCCCTCGGCAAACACCGCACCTTCGTTCATCACGACGATGCGGTCGCAGCAGTTGGCCAGGTCATCCATACTATGCGAAACCATGACAACGGTCAGGCCATCGCGGTGAAGTCGATCGATAAGCTCAAGGAAATCCCTGCGCGCAGCCGGATCGAGCCCCGCCATGGGTTCATCGAGCACCAGGACTTCGGGCTCCATGGCGAGCACACCGGCGAATGCCACACGCCGTTGCTGACCGCCCGAAAGCTCAAAGGGACTCTTGTCGCCGACCGTGGAAAGGTCGAGGCCCACGCGCGAGAGCGACGACTCGACGCGACGGTCGACTTCATCTTGCGGCAAGCCAAGGTTGTGCGGGCCAAACGCCACGTCCTGCGTCACGGTTTCGGCAAACAGCTGACGCTCGGGATATTGAAACACCACGCCGACCTTGGCCTTAACCGCAGCGGCATCTTTCTTGTTTGCCAGGTCGAGCCCCAGCGCGCGAACGAATCCCTCCTGGGGGCGAATCAAACCGTTGAGATGCTGGACCAGCGTCGACTTACCCGAACCGGTATGACCTGCTAAGCCCAGGAACTCGCCGCGACGCACCGTCAGCGATACATCGCGCAGCGCCCACGGGCTGCTAGGGTCGTTGCCCCAGAGGGTCTGTTTGTTCGATTTGCCCGCAGTGACCGAGCGCTTATGCCAGCGGCGGCGCTCGCGCGGACTGAGCGAATAACTGTACGAAACATGGGATAGCTCGATGACGGGCTCCGACGCGTTGCCCTCGTTGTCTACCGGAACAGTGCCGTCAGCGATTTCCAACTGGGATGCGGAAGACTGTCCCGCGGTGCCTGCCCCACTTCGCTCGGCATAAGCCTGCGCAATCTCAGCGACCATATCCGCCTCACGCACCTGTGCGCAAACGGATACGCCCTTCTCACGAAGTGCCCTACCTAGACAGCACGACGCCGGCATATCCAAGTTGAGCTGCGCAAGTTCGTCCGCTCGCGTCAAGATTTCCTCGGGCGTACCGAGCATGGCAACGCGCCCCGCCCGAAACACCGCGACACGATCGGCCTCGGCGGCCTCTTCCATAAAGTGCGTAATCATCACGATGGTCATGCCACGATCATGCAACGCGCGGCAAGCCTTCATGAGGCCCTTGCGTCCACGCGGATCGAGCATCGAGGACGCCTCATCCAAGATGAGCACGCGCGGCTCCATGGCGAGCACGCCGGCAAGCGCCACGCGCTGCTTTTGGCCACCCGAGAGTGCATGGGTCTCGTGGCGCTCAAAGCCCACCAGACCCACGGCCTTCAGCGCCTCGCGTACACGCTGTGCTATTTGTGCCGATGGCACGCCAAGGTTTTCGGGACCAAACGCAATGTCATCTTCGACAAGCGTTGCCACCAGCTGGTCGTCGGGATTCTGGAATACCATGCCCGCGGTCGAACGAATGTCGTAGACCAGCTCGGGGTCGGACGCATCCATGCCGTTGATGCGTACCGTGCCCGCATCGGGCTGCAACAGCGCATTCAGATGCTTGGCAAACGTCGACTTGCCCGACCCATTGCCACCGAGGATGCAGAAAAACTCCCCGTCCTCGATGTTCAGATCGACACCGTCGAGTGCCGACACGGCACCGTCATAGCTAAAGGAAACGCCCCGACACTCAATCATGCGCGGCCTTTGACCTGGTCCTTTTTAGGCGTGATGAGGTTGGAGACCGCCTTGTACACTGCAAGCGTCAATACCGAGTTAAGCACGGTCTTGATAAGGTTGAACGGCAGCACGGCAGGAATCATGAGCGGGGCGATCACATCGACCGAGCCATACCAGAACCATACGCCAATGGTAAGGTTAGCGACCATAGACAGCGCCGTAGCGGCAATGACACCGAACACTAGGCCAATCACGGCACCCTTATAGGTATGCATCTTCTGGTACACGATAGCCGCGGGCAGAATGTAGCCCAGCGTAGCCACCAGGTTCATAAGTGCGCCGACCCAATCGCCCGTGGTAAGCGCATGGATAACAATCGCCATAGCGGCAACAGCAGTGCCGGCGCCAGGGCCATACGCAAATCCACACACCATCGCCGGCACCAGCGACGGGTCATACGTCAAAAACGGCGCCGAAGGAAGGATGGGCAGCTGCACATACATAAACAGGGCGCCCAAGGCGCACATCAGCGCCATGGTAACGAGCTGTTTGGTGCTCCACCTATTCGTGTTCTCAAAATGGATATGCTGCGACTGTTCAGACATAAGATCACCTGCCTCTTTCATCCGGACTCTAACCGTTGGTACTGGAATCTCACCAGTTCAGCCGGCATGCGAACCAACACACGCTCGGGTCGCGGACTCATCGGCTCGGTCGCAGACGCCTCGCCTGCTCCGCGGCACCCCTTTGGCACCGCCCGATTTACCGCCAGTGGGGAATTCCACCCCGCCCTGAAACAGCACTTGCAAGTGTAGCACGAGCAATCGTTCGCGCAAGTATGCCGAGGGTAATTTGTGGTGGGGATCAGTTGCCACAACAACCACGTTCCCCACCCATCCCAAAGTAGCGCGCCTTTCGCGGCAAAGCCGCGAAACAGCGACCGGGACACGTATTCCCAACAACCAAGTCCTCCGCCCACGCCGACCTCAAGGCCGTAAACGCAGGGAATCCGGGGGCGTGACGGGGGCTTCTCTCCGGAACATTCCGCAGGACGCAGAGAGGCTCCGCAGCGCGAAGCGCGATGCGGAGCCTCTTTGCATGTCCGAGGACGTTCCGGAGAGAAGCCCCCGTCACGCCCCCGGATTCCCGGTGGGAGTTCTAGACCTTGTCGGCCTTAGTACATACCGCCGCCCTGCTGACCAGCGGTAGCAGCAGCGATAGCGTCCTCAAGCTGAGTGTTCTTGGGCACATCGGAGACGGTGGCCTCGGTGATGAGAATCAGGCTGGCGACAGAAGCAGCGTTCTGCAGGGTGACGCGGCTGACCTTGACGGGGTCGAGGACGCCCATCTCAATCATGTCGCCCCACTCGCCGTTGGCAGAGTTGAGACCCTGGCCGGCGGGCAGCTCGGCAACCTTGTCGACCACGACAGCGCCCTCAAAACCAGCGTTCTTGGCGATGGTAGCGACCGGAGCGGTCAGAGCCTTCTTGACGATATCGACGCCAATCTTCTCCTCGGGGTCGTCGATCTCGACAGCATCGAGCGCAGGAGCAGCGTCCATGAAGGCGACGCCACCGCCGGCGACGATGCCCTCCTCGACAGCAGCGCGGGTAGCCTGCAGGGCATCCTCAACGCGGTGCTTGATCTCCTTGAGCTCGGACTCGGTAGCAGCGCCGACCTTGATGACGGCAACGCCACCGGAGAGCTTGGCCAGGCGCTCCTGGAGCTTCTCACGGTCGAAGTCAGAGGTGGTGTTCTCCATCTCGCCCTTGATCTGAGCGATGCGGACGTCGATGGCCTCCTTGGAGCCAGCGCCGCCGACGACGACGGTGTTGTCCTTGGAGATGGTGACGGACTTAGCGGTACCGAGCATATCAGCGGTGATGTCAGCGACCTTCACGCCCAGCTCGTCCAGAGCAGCCTGGCCACCGGTGAGGACGGCGATGTCCTCCAGGATGCGCTTGCGGCGATCGCCGTAGCCCGGGGCCTTGACGGCGCAGACGTTGAGGGCGCCACGGATCTTGTTGAGGACGAGGGTCGGCAGAGCCTCGCCATCGATGTCCTCAGCGATGATGAGCAGGCCACGGCCAGCGCGCTGGACAGCCTCGAGAACAGGCATGATGTCCTGGACGCTGGAGATCTTCTGGTCGGTGATGAGGATGTACGGATCCTTCATCACGGCCTCCATGCGGTCGTTATCCGTGACGAAGTAAGCGGAGACATAGCCCTTGTCGAACTGCATGCCCTCGACGGTGTCGATGGTGATGTCGAACGTCTGGGAATCCTCGACGGTGATGACGCCATCCTTGCCCACGACCTCCATGGCCTCGGCGATCTTCTCGCCGACCTCGGGGTCACCGGCGGAGATGGTACCGACGGAAGCAATCTGCTCCTTGGTCTCGACCGGCTTGGCCTGCTTCTTCATCTCGGCGACGGCGGCGTTGACGGCCTTGTCGATGCCGCGACGGATGGCCAGCGGGTTGGCGCCAGCGGCGACGTTGCGCAGACCGTCGTTGACGATGGCTTGAGCGAGCAGGGTTGCGGTGGTGGTGCCGTCACCCACGGTGTCGTTGGTCTTGGTGGCGACCTCCTTCACCAGCTGAGCGCCCATGTTCTCGATGTTGTCCTCGAGCTCGATCTCCTTGGCGACAGAAACGCCGTCGTTGGTGATGGTCGGAGCACCGAACGTGCGCTGCAGCGCAACGTAGCGGCCCTTGGGGCCCATGGTGACGGTAACGGCGTCGGCCAGAGTGTTGACGCCCTTGGCAAGCTTAGCGCGGGCATCGGTGTTGAACGTAATGTTCTTTGCCATGGTAGGTAATCCTCCAAAAGAAATGTGACTCGCGTCGCCGCTTCCGAGTCCTATGCGGCGGGCGCGTTCAAAGACGAATCAGAGATTCTGACGAGACTAGGCCTCGACGACAGCGTAGATGTCGTCGGCGCGCATCAGCAGATACTTCTCGCCGTCGACCTTGACCTCGTTGCCACCGAACTTACCATAGATGACAACGTCACCGACCTTGACGTCCATGGGGATGCGCTCACCCTTGTCGTTGACCTTGCCGGCGCCAACGGCAACGATGGTGCCGCGCTGCGGCTTCTCCTGGGCGTTGCTGGCGATATACAGACCAGAAGCGGTCTTCTGCTCGGCCTCGTCGGGCTTGACCAGAACACGATCTGCAAGCGGCTTCAAAGACGACATGCTTGTTTCCTCCTTTTTGGGCCGCGCGGTTATGCCGCGCGAATTAACCCTTTTTGTTTGCGTACGCGTTGAATGGTACCCACGAATGGCGGGTTATACAACACGGAGTCAAAAAATCTTATTTTTTGGCACTTAGATTTTCTGAATGCCGGGGGATAACTTAGCGATGCCTCCCGTGTGGCTCCGGAGGGGCGGGGCATAAGGTTTCCTGCTCGGGCAGTCCTGCTCGCACGAAGGCCACATTAAGTGGCCTTCGGCTCGTGCGGAACTCGCGATAAACCTTATGCCCCGCCCCTCCGGAGCCACACGGGAGGCAGGTTAACTAATTCGGGCCCGGCATTCAGAAAAGTCAGTGCAGCAAAATGGCGATGCGGATAGCGACATGTGCATGGTTTTCGCTGCGCGCACGGGTCCCCTGGGGAGCACCGTGCATTTTTGGGAGTATTCAGCAGACTAGGACGGCTGCATACGTGCCGGACACACCATATTGGTCCCAAGGACGCCTTCGGCCGGCGATTTTGGTCGGCAGGCAAACCCCGTCAGGACAGAAAGGCATGCCTCACGCCGCACCGGAGCACAAAATGACGTCAATCTCTGCAACGTTACTCAGCCGCAGCGGCACAGGCAGAGCTCGCACTCCGTTTTTTGCACGGCGCGGACGGGGGTACATCAGGATACGGAAGAACATCCCAGCCTTTTTATGCAATTCGTAATGGAAAGTATGCAAAACACCTAGAGATAGCATTGCTGCTGTCCAAATTGGGCGCGGGGCGGCGGCGCCTCCGCCCCGCGCCCAAATCAAGCAGGGCGGGGACGCTCCTAACGAACCCCCCATTTGCAAACAAACGCGGCTCGAGCGCCATCCCAAAATAAGCTGCCCGAGCCGCGTTTAACGGTAAGACATGAATACTTAGCGCTCGTAGATCAGGTTGCCGGCTAGGTAGGTGGCTTGGACTTTGGTGGCTTGGAGTTCTTGGGGGTCGATGGTGAGTGGGTTTTGGTCCAGGACTACCAGGTCGGCGTATTTGCCGGGTTCTAGGCTGCCGAGGTTTTGCTCGTCGCCCGCTGCATAGGCGCTGCCCAGGGTGTAGTTGCGCAGAGCCGTTGCCGCATCGATACGCTCGCTCGGCAGCCAACCGCCCTCGGGCCAGTGGCTGCGGGGGTCTTGGCGGGTGATAGCCGTGTAGAGCACGTTCATGCTGGTAACGGCTGTGATGGGGCTATCGGTGCCGAAGGCTTGGCGGATGCCGCGCTGCTTATAGGTCGCAAACGGCCACATGATGCGGCTACGCTCCAAGCCCAGGTCGCGCTCCGGACCACCCGGGTCGAGTGTGATATGACAGGGCTGGCTCGAGGCAATGACGTTGAGTTTGCGCAGACGATCGATGTCCTCGGGCAGCAGATTCTCCAAATGCTCAAGCGTATTATGGCCGTGCTGGGGCAAGCCGTAGAGCTCTGCCGCCTCCTCAAAGATATCGAGTGCGGCATGGATGGCGCCGTCGCCGATAACGTGGATGCGCACGGTGTGGCCGCGCTCGGCTGCCGCCAGGACCAGCTTGCGCATGCGCTCGACGGGAACCGTCAGGCGACCTTGATCGCCCGGGAAGCGCGGGTTGGTATAGGGATCGGTGAGATAGGCCGTGTGTTCGCTCGAGACGCCGTCGAAGAACTGCTTAAAACCAGGCGCCGAGAGCAGCGCGTTGTTCGCGTAGCGGGTCTGCAGTTCTTCTAAGCGCGATTGGTCATCCAGCAACGTGGGGAACAGATGGGCACGGATGCCCAGTTTGCCAGCTGCCTGCAGTTTGTCGTAGACGTCATCGCGGATAAAATCGCAGCCCGGCATGGGCATGAGCGACATATCGCATATCGAGGTGATGCCCTGCTCGGCCATCCGCCTCATTTGATCGGCGTAAGCGCTTGCGATGCGATCCTCGCCCAGCCACTCAAGGCAGCGCGGTAGCAGCTGCATAGCAGCTGCCTCGTGAGCAATGCCCGTGAGCTCGCCGTTTGCGTCCTTGTCGTAGCTGCCGCCCGCCGGCGGCTCACTGTCGCGCGTGACGCCGAGCGCCTCGAGTGCACGGCTGTTGAGCCAAAGCGTGTGCCCGTCGCCCGAATACATAACGCAGGGACGATCGGGGAATGCCACATCGAGCGACGCCTTGCTAGGATGCTCGGGCGGGTCCCAACGGTAGTCGCGCCAGCCCTGCGTCACAACCCAAGCGTCATCGGGCAGGTCCTGGGAAAACTCGCGCGCATGCTGCACCAGTGCCGCCTCTGACGTGCCCATATCCATGAGCATGTACGGCGAGGAGCCGACCGAGGTATGGAAAAAGTGCAGGTGCGCGTCATGGAAACCGGGGCAGACAAACTGCTCGCCGTAGTCGATAACCGGCGTGGCGGCAGGCGCGGCGGCAATCACGTCATCGGGCGCACCGACTGCGACGATACGGTCGCCTGCGATGGCAATCGCCAGCTCGCGGGCGGTATCGATGCCGTCTTGCGCGGTAAAGACGTTCTTAGAGCGGATAATCCGATCGATATGTTGCATGGGCATCCCCATCTCTGGCAGGAAATTCAACACCCCCGAGTGTACTCCCCCGCCCTTGCAACAAAACCCCAAGCGGCAAACGGCAACTTTACCAGCCCTAGCGGCAGGTGGCATACTGGAGAGAGCCTGTACGATTTTGCGATCAACCCAGCAAGGAGCAAATCGACCATGACGAAGACCAAGGCACAGCAGATTATGGCGGCGACCGAGGCTCGTGCGGCTGACGACGTCACCGCAGCCATCAAAGATATCGCTACCGAGTTTGAACCCTATATCATCAAGCAGCGCCGCCACTTCCATAAGCACCCGGAGCTGAGCCTTGCCGAGGAGCGCACGACTTCTGACATCGCCAACCAGCTCGACGCCATGAATATCCCCTACGAGCGTCCCCTTAAGACGGGCCTTGTGGCAACCCTTCGCGGCACCGCGCCCGACGCCTATCGCGAGGACGGCACGCCACGCCGCCGCATCCTGCTGCGCGCCGACATCGACGCCCTGCCCGTCACCGAGCAGACCGGCGAAGAGTTCGCCAGCGTCAACGAGGGCTGCATGCACGCCTGCGGCCACGACTGCCATATCGCCATGATGCTCGGCACGCTGCAAATCCTGCGCCATATGACCGACGACATCCACGGCGAAGTCCGCATCGTCTTCCAGCCCAGCGAGGAAAACGGCCAGGGCGCCAAGCTCATGATCGGCACGGGCGTGCTCGACGGCGTCGATGGTGCCTACGCCGCGCATATCTGGAGCGAGGTTGACGCCGGCACCGTAAGCTGCGAGCCCGGTCCGCGCATGGCCAATACCGACTGGTTCCGCATTGATGTCCGCGGCACCTCGTGCCATGGCGCCATGCCCCAACGCGGCCACGACGCCGTCATGGTTGCCGCCGAGATCGTCAACGCTCTGCAGACCATCGTTTCGCGCGAGATCAGCCCCTACGAGCCGGCTGTCATCACCGTCGGCGAGCTGCACGGCGGCACCGCGCGCAACGTTATCGCCGGCACGGCCTACCTCGCCGGCACAGTGCGCACCTACGGAGATTCGACCCACGAGGAAATGCCGGAGCTCATGCGCCGCATCGTGGAGCATACCGCGGCCGCCTTGGGCGCCGAGGCAAAGCTCACCGACTACACCATCGCCAACTACAAAGTCGAAAACGATGCCGCCTCGAGCGAGCGCTGCCGCCAGGCAGTAATCAAATGCTTGGGCCCCACCGGCCAAGGCCATTACCGCGGCACGCTTTCGGGCGAGGATTTTTCGGAGTACCTGCGCCGCGTACCGGGCGTGCTCGCCTTTGTAGGTACGCGCAACCCCAAGATTGGCGCCACGTACGCCCAACATTCCTGCTTCTACAAGATCGACGAAACTGTGCTGGCAAAGGGCTCCATGGTGGCCGCCCAGTATGCCATCGACTTTTTGGCCGAGCCCACCCAAGAGGAGCTCGACGGCCCCGCGATCACCGCGGTCGCCGAAACCAACCCCGACTTGGCCGCCAAGTTGCGCTCTGCCAAGGCCACGTCCGCCGAGGCTCGCGATGCTATCCATGATGCCCGCACGGCGCGCCATGCCGCCATCAAGGGCATCCATGATGCACGTGCCGCCGCTCGCCGCGAGGAGAAGCACGACGAGTAGTCGATCCACGACCATCTCGCAGTCATAGCCGCATCGCGATATCAAAGCGGGGGCGGACGCTTCGGCACGTCCGCTCCCGCTTATTTGTCAAGCGCTATTTCTACCGTTTCTACCCCGTCCCCAAATGGCAGGTGGCAGGGTTACTCGTCCTGCGGGTCCTCGTCGGAGCTTGGCGCAGGCTCGGGCTCAGGCGCAGGCTCGGGCTCCGGTTCCGACATGGGCGCGGGGTCGGGCTCAGGCACGGGCGCGGGCTCAGGCTCAGGCTCAGGCACGGGCACGGGCTCGGGCGCGGGCTCGGGCTCGGGCTCGGGCGCAGGCGCCGCAGCGGAATCGGATACGGGCGCTGCGTCGGTGCTAAAACCAGCCGGAGCAGACTTCTTCTCAAACGGCAGCACAAAGGTCAGGACGTCATCCTTATCCTCATCAGCCCATTCAGCTGCATAACGTGCTA
Source organism: Coriobacteriaceae bacterium (assembly GCA_905209215.1). Classification (GTDB taxonomy): domain Bacteria; phylum Actinomycetota; class Coriobacteriia; order Coriobacteriales; family Coriobacteriaceae; genus Collinsella. The sequence goes on from CAJLRY010000024.1 coordinate 17,830, forward strand.
CCCAATAGCCAACGGCACGATGCTTGAGCATCTTGCCAAAGACCGTAAGGAATACCGTGACAAACGCTGTCAGCACCAAGAACAATACGAGCGTGATGCCACCGCCGGTAACAAGCGCCTCAATAGCCGAAGGACGGTAGTAGTAGCTATACATACCGACAGAGGCAATGGTGCCAAAGACGAACGTCAGGATCCATGTGACAACGTTGGCGACCAGACCCGTCAAAAACTCGGGAAGGAACGAAGCGCAGAACAGCTTGGTCTTGTTGTGCTTAAACGCCGCCCAGACCTTGTCGAGCGAAAACGCGCTCTCCACACGACCGGTCACCGCAAAGTGCATCACGGCGATGTCGGCGAACATCTTAAAGAAGACCCCCAGGACCGCCGTGGCAATCATAGCCAGGACAAGCAGGCCAAGCGAGCCAAACAGCGCTGCCTCGAGTGCATAGGAGCCGTAATACGAATACGAGCCCGCGGCGCCAATTACCACGCTCTCCACCAGCGAAAGCACTACACCGATAACGGGAATGGCAGCGATAACCTCGAGCACGACCGAGATAACGCTCGAAAAGACTCCGAGGCCAAACGACGTGGAACGCATGAGTGGACGATCCATACCGCCATCAACCTTGAGCGACAGATCGCGACCCCACTCAATACCAAAGCCGGAACCACACACGCTCGCAATGCAAGCTGCCAAAAAGCCGATGGCAGCTGCAATGCCGCCAATAACGGGAATAAACAGCACGAGTACCGACACAACACAAATCAGCGCCGGTAAAAAGGCAATCTGGCACACGCGCTGCAGCACGCCCGGAGTCTTGGTCATATCCTCAAACGCCTGAGCCACACAGCCCTTGGACGCATTCGCCACGGGCGGTTGCGGAACAAACTGCTGGGGCTGACCCTGAGGGGCAGAGGCTGCGGCACCGGCATTGGGGGCACCACACGTGCCGCAGAACTTGTCGTTATCGCCCATGGGGGCGCCACACTGCGAGCAGAACATAGAATCATCCCTTCGTATCTTGAACGAATCACTTGGATCGCAAACGATGTCTTTAGCATCATTATTGCCCAATGTGGGGTCAAATACTCAAAGATGACCGATTTGCAAGGTACACGGCGCCGGCAGGCGGTTCGTTGAATACGTCTGCGTTAGTTCGTTCCGCGGAAACCCTTGCCGACGATCTCGGAGCTGTCGACAATCGTGATAAAGGCACCCGGATCGATCTCGCGCGCGTAACGACGCAGTTGCACGGCCTCGCGACGACTCAGCACGCTCATAATCACCGTCACGCACTTGCCCGAGAAAGCACCGTAGCCGCGGCTGATAGTCGCCGTACGGTTGAGATGCTTGACGATAAACTCCTCGACCTTAAGGGGCTCGGAACAAATGACCGTGCAGACTTTGCGCAGGTGAATGCTCTCGATGGCCTTGTCGACCACGAGCGTCTTGGCAAACAGGCCAAGCACGCAATACAGACCGACACGCGGGCCATACAAAAAGGCCGCGATAGTTACGATGCCGATATCGACCAGCAGCAACGCGCGGCCAATCTCGAGCGTGGTGCGGCGCTTGAGAATCATGGCGAGGATGTCCGTGCCGCCCGTCGAAGCGCCAATATCAAAGACGATGGCGCTGCCGAGCGCCGGCAAGATGACGGCAAAGCACAGGTCGAGCCACATATCACCCGTCAGAGAGACATCGGTCGGAATGAAGAGCTCAAACAGCGAGACGTAGGCCGAAAGCGCAAACGAGGCAAAAACGCTCCACAGGATTGCCTTGCGCTCCAAAAAGATAAAGCCCAGAACGACCAGAACTGCGTTGATAATCCACATAAAAACGCCGACGGGCAAGGTCGGGAACAGCGTGGACAGAATGACCGACACGCCCGAGGTGCCGCCAAAAGCAAAGTGATTAGGGGTTTTAAACGCAACGATGGCAAAGGCCGTGAGGATCAGGCCCAAATTGAGCTCGGCAAAAAAGCGCGGAAAGCCCGGCTCCTGGCTGCGCTTGCGACCAGCGCGCTCGCCCCGCTCGATAACATCGCGATCGACCACGCGCTCCATCGGCACCACGGGAGGACGATGCACCTCCTCGGCAGCACGCGACGCCGCCTCTGCCGCAGCGGCCTCAATCGCCCATGCCTTGCTTTCTGTTTCGTGCTCGTCGGCCATTACGGCAACTCCTCGTTAACAATTTGGAAACAATGCGCCCATTAGGGTAACGCGGAACGTAGGGATTGCAACCCCCAGTTAGACGAGCGGTATGACTACATCGGGAGCGTATAAAAACGGCCGGCCACGCTTTTGCTTGCGCGGTCGGCCGTTTAACGTTTTCGCAGATAAAACCTGCCAAAACAAACCTGTCCCCTTTTGGAAGGTTATTCGTGCTGGCTGGTGCGGTGCTCGTACTCCTCGGGGGTGATGACATCCTCGATGCGCAGGTTGACGCCCGCCACCTCAAGGCCGGTCATCGCGGCAAGGCGCTCGGTGACACGCGCCTTGACATCGTCGAAGATCGCGGGCGCATAGGCGCCGTACTCGATGATGACGGAGATGTTGACGACCACGCGATTGTCATCGGTGACCTCGACCGTCACGCCCTTGGTCAGGTTCTCGGCACCAAACTGCTCCTGCACAAAGTGCATGAGGTTACCCTTCATGCCCAGAACGTGCGGCACCTCGCGGGTGGCCATGGCGACGATTTTCTCGATCACGCCGTTGGAATAGGTGAGCGAGTCCTCGGACTCGTCCGCTTCCTCGTCATCCTCATCCGTATCGGACTCGGCCTCGACGAGAGCCTCATCCTCGAGCGTCACATCCTCAGCTTCGGCGACGACCGCCTCGTTCTCCTCGAGCTCGGTATCGGCTACATCGACCTTCGTATTAAAAGCCATGGTTCCTCCTTATGCCTGCCGCGGATGCGACAGTCGAATACATATTAGCGGCCGCTAAACAGACGGCCGAAGAAGTTGACGATCCCGTTCTCGCCGTCGCGAATTTGGCCGATCACAGCGCCGATCAGCACGAAGAATGCAATGACGAGCGTGTCCCACAGGCCGAGCGTGAGCACCAACACGGCGAGGATAAAGCCAGCGACGGCACCGAGCGTGGTGTTGGGATGACGCACAGCATAGCTCCAGATGGCAGCGCCCGTACCCTTGATGAGACCCATAGCCTCGTCAAAATCCACGGCTGCCGCGTCTTGCAACTCGGTTGCCTCTGCTTTGGAATCAACAGGTTCGCTCGCCGGTGCGGCGCTCAGGTCAATCGTCAGGCGCGGCGTACGAGCGGTCTTATCTTGATTGGTATCACTCACCGGAAACCTCCACGGTCTGGACGGTAGTCTTGGACGGCAAAAAACGGACGCGCGTAGTCGTACCCGGCGTGCCGAGCATGGTGTCGCAAGCTTCCTCGATGCGCTGCTGCATCGCGGTTGCAAGGGAAGCCACATCGTGATCGTCAAGCGCGATAGCCTCGACCTTAAAACGGACGTGCGAATCGTCGGGGCCTTGGACGCGGGCCTCGACATGCTCGACCATCACGCGGTCGTCGCGCTCGGCAGCAGCCCTGGCGCACGAAGAAAGCGCCGCAAGGGTAACCTCGATATTGCGCTCCCCCGCCGGATGCACGCAGGACGGCTCGCGACGGGCGAACATCAGGCGGAAAAAGCTCAGCAGTACGCCAAGCGCCACGACGCCGGCGCACACCGTCACGACGATGCGCGGCATGGGGTCGCGCATCAGCAACATAAAGCGATACGTATACGGCCCCCAAAACTGGCAGACAAGTGTACCCAGCGCCACGATGGCGGCGGCAAGGTACACGATCGCTAGGGCTCGTTTGAGTACGCGCACGCGGCGCTCCCTTCAAATCTCGGCTCTCGAAATGCAGAACGGTTCGCATCATTATAAAAGAGCCGGGTCCGGTGCTCTACGCACGCGGATCCGGCTCATCTATTCCACGAGGCTTGCATGCTCGCTTCATTATGCCCAGATATGCACGGCTCAATCCGTGCTGGCGCTACTCCTCCTCGAGGGCAGCGATGACCTCGTCGGTCATGTCCATGGTGCTGTAGACGTCCTGGACGTCGTCGAGCTCCTCAAGACGGTCGATGAGGCGCTGGACCTTCTTGGCGTCGGTACCAGAGACCTCGGTCGGGGTGGTCGGGACCATGGTGGTCTCGGAACCCTTGACCCGGACGCCCTGCTCCTCGAGCGCCTTGGAGACAGCCATGACGTCGTTGGCAGCAGTCCAGACGATCCACTCCTCGCCGGCATCCTCGTAGTCCTCGCCACCGGCCTCGGCGATGGCCATCATGAACTCATCCTCGTCACCGGCAGCACCGTTGGCGATCATGGTCTCCTTCTTGGCGTTCTCGTCCAGGATCTCCTTGGCGACGACGATCTGGCCCTTGCGCTCAAACTGGAAGGCGACGGAGCCGGAGGTGCCCAGGTTGCCACCAGCGTGGGAGAAGGCGGAACGGACATCAGCGGCGGTACGGTTGCGGTTGTCGGTCAGGCAGTCGACGTAGACGGCGACACCGGCGGGACCGTAGCCCTCGTACACGATGTTCTCGTAGACGGCGGCGTCAGCACCCGAACCAAAAGCCTTGTCGATAGCGGACTTGATCTTGTCCTTAGGCATGGACTGAGCCTTGGCCTTGGCAACGGCAGCGGCGAGGCTGGCGTTGTTCTCGGGCAGCGGGTCACCGCCGAGACGGGCAGCAACGGTGATGTTGCGGCTGAGCTTGGAGAAGAGGGCGGAACGCTTGGCGTCCTGCGCGCCCTTACGATGCTTGGTTGTGGCCCACTTAGAGTGTCCGGACATACGTGTCTCCTATCGGTTTCGACCTAAAGCCCAGCGCAGATGCTCGGGCAATATAAACAAACGTCGTTATGATATACCTACTAGCCTGCGAGATAAACCCCAAAATGAAGGCGTCGTGATGATGTCCCCTTTGGTGCAAAGAAACCTGACCCCAATGCACCAAGTTAGGACCAGAGGAAGTCGCTGCGGGTGACGGTGGCGCCGATGGCGAAGGGCATGCAGGCGATGACCGGATACAGGTAGCGCATGTAGGTCGAGCCGTTGCACGGACCAATCAGGCACACGGCGAGCACGCCCAGCAGCGGCACCCAAATGGCCAGCCCGCGCCACGAATGGCGGCGCAACAGGTAGACCACCACGGCGATCATAATCCACACATAGGTGGCCGAGCTCATGGTGAGCGAGATAAACGGAATGCGCTGCACCGCCACGCGATACAGGTTGATCAGGTGGTCGCACCAGCGCACAACCTTGCTATCGACCGGATGGAAGTCAAAGTACTTGAGGTTATCGGGCTTCGCCATAATCTCGGCACTGCGCGCCGTGCTGTAGACCCACGCATCGCGGGCACTCGGATAAAAGTAGCCGTAGTAGTTATTGATGAGCGCCGAGATGTAGCACTCGGGATCCTTTTTGAGCATCTGCGCCCAGACCTCAAAATAGGCCTTGATGTCCTCCTGCGAGGCGTACTCGTTAAAGCAATTTTTGACGGCGTCCGACTTATCCGGGTTGTAGCGGCGGCCCAGATTGTCGTACTTGAGCACACGGTCGATCACGGCACGCTCATCGTCGGTCACCAAGCCGTCGCAAGGAGCCTCCACGATAGTGCCGTCCTCCTTAACCGTAGGGTTGACACCCGAGTTGAGGCCGTCGTGCTTTTGGACGAAACGAGCCGTCTGCTGGAACGGAATCGAGAGGATTTCGCGCTTGGAACCAGGCGTAATGTCGTGCGCCGGCATAAAGACCTTGGTGAAGTACATATTAGAGGCAAGGCAGAGTCCAAGCACCGCAAGAACTCCCACCCAGCGGAAACGCGAGATGGCGCCCGAAGGCGCAGCACCGGCCTGCTTGACTGCACGACGAGCCACATGCGCGTCCCATGCGCAAAACGCCGCCGCGATTACGCATGCCGCCAGGGGAAACACCAGGCCGCCGTTGCGCAGAAACGTGGAACCCATGGCACCCAGAGCGAGCAGCAGCCAGTCATGGCGCGCAAAGAGCACGGGCCTCTGTTCGCCCGCACGCTCGGCATTGGCATCACGACGGGGCAAGCCACATGCCACGAACTTGACGGTCTGTACCAGCAGCACCAAAAACGCGTCGGCAAAGAGCACGTCTTTGGTGAGCAACGCCGCGTAGTTAGAGAACATCGGCATAAACGCAAAGAACAGCAGGATCGCACCGCGAACCGGCAGGCTCACGCCCAGTTTGCGCAGCGACGAAATGGAATAGGCCATGCAGGCAGCCGTGATGACAAATTGAGCGCAGGTATAGATGATGAGGCCCGCGTTAGCGCTGTTGAACAGCGAAAGCCCCAGTTGAACGCACGAGCCGATAATGGCCGTGTGCACTACGGGATGATGCCCGTTGAGCAGCACGTTGGGGTTGAGTAGGCGCAGGTAGTCGCTCGTGCCGTTGGGATAGTTGAACCACTGGCGAATCTGCGCACCCGTATCTCCCATAAAAAGGCCGGGCAGCGAAGCGATGAGCGTGGGCGCCCAGGCGATCATAAGCACCAGGAAGGGCCCGGCAAAGGGATGGACCGAGAGCACGGCGTGAGCCACACGCCATATGCGGCCAAAGTGCGCCTCGGAAAACGGGATGCGCCGAGAGCTCAGCCAATCCAGGCACTCAAAGGCAAGGTAGAAGGCCACGATCGCTAGGAGCATCCAGCCCGCGCCGCCAATCCAGGCGCAGATGATGCGGGCCTTGTCGCCAAGAACAATCTCGGCCGAGTCGGCGAGGTCGTAGCTGCGGCCGAACACCATGCAGATGGCGAAAAACAGCGACGGCAGAATAATCGATGGGCGCCAGGTGTCGCCACGGCCAAAGAATACGTAGCGAAACGGCAGCGTGAGCAGGCAGGCAAGCGCAAGCAGCATGACCGCGTCGGTATGGCCGGCAAACGAGAGGAGCACCTCGTAGCACACGTACAGCATGCCCGAGGCTTTGGGGTCAATCGCCAAGACTGCGTTGCTCGACACCGGGGCGGGATCGATGGAAAACGCCGTGGTCGCCAACAGCGCGAGCAAAAATGCGGCGAGCGTCTGCTTGGCGGGGTAGCGCTTAAACCAGACGATGCGGGCCGCGTCGCGCGCAGCCGTTGTGGAGAGATCGGAATCCTTCACAGTCCGAAAGCCTTTCTAGAAACCTGCCAAAAAGGGACAGGTTTATTTTGGCAGGTTTTATCTGGGGAAACGTTACGGTTCTGTCATCGTTGCCCGGTAAAACCACCACAAAGGTGTCTGTCCCCTTTGTGGTGGTATGTGGTGGTTAGGCGTCGAGGTAGATGCGCTGGGGACGGTTGCGGCGACGGGCAAAGATGATGAGCGCCAGGCCCGCGATTACGAGCGGCAGGCTCAGCAGCTGACCCATCGTGATGAAGCCGCCCAGCAGATAGCCAAGCTGGGCGTCGGGCACGCGCACGAACTCGACGAGGAAGCGGACGATGCCGTAACCCATCACAAACACGCCCATAAACGTGCCCTGGGGCAGCAGCGGCTTTTTGCGGCTGAGCACCTGCAGAATGCAAAAGAGCACAATGCCCTCAAGAAATGCCTCGTAGAGCTGGGAGGGATGACGCGGCATATCGCCCGCGGTGCCACCGAAGACCACGCCCCAGGGCAGATCGGTCGGCTTGCCCCACAGCTCACCGTTGACAAAGTTGGCACAACGGCCCAGGCACAAGGCCAGCGGCGCGCCTATGACGGCAAGGTCTGCCAAAGTCCATGCGTCGAGTTTATACATGCGGCACACGATGATGCCGCCGATAATGCCGCCCACCAAACCGCCATGGAAGCTCATGCCGCCCTCGTTGGTGGCAAAGATCTCGAGCAGATGCGCCCAGTAGTAGCCGTCGCCGTAGAAAATGACGTAGAACAGACGGGCGCCGATGATAAGGCCAAAGACCACGCCGACCACGACACTCGTCAGGTCGTCAATCGTGATGTTAAAGCCCCAGCGACGCTGCGTGCGGTACATGACGACCGCCGTGAGCAGGGCACCGACCACATAGGCCAGACCATACCAGTAAATCGTGATGGGCCCCGCCGAAATCGCGACGGGATCAAGCATATGGTAGAAGTCGTTGAGCATGTCGACCCTCCTACTCCCTACATACAAATGCGGCCGCGGGCCTTGCGCTCGCAGCCGCATATTTGGGCGTAACGTCTATGCGGAGTATGCCGTCCGCAGCTTTCGCATCTTAGAACGGCGCGTACTCGTCGTACAGGTCGTCGGTCTCGCCGGAGGCATTAACCTGCTCGACACGGGTAACGCCGGGCACATGCTCCTTGAGGATACGCTCGATACCCATGGACAGGGTCAGCGCGCTCATAGGGCAGCCGGCGCAGGCACCCTGCAGCTCCAGTTTGACGACGCCCTCGTCGTCAACACCCACATACTCCATATCGCCGCCGTCGGCCTGCAGGTTGGGGCGAATCTCTTCAAGAACCTTCTTAAGCAGCTCTTCGTTAACAGCCACAGGGGCTCCTTTCTCACAATAACGCGGGCACGCCCGCGGACAGGGGCTATGTTACTACAGCCATGTACCCGCTCACGAGCCATCCATGCGCGCGGACACGACTTTCACGAGCAGTCAATTTGGGACGGGGATCTTTTAGCTGCCTGTTGTTACCAGCTGGCATTGTCACGCGCTACTGCTGAGCCTGCCCCTCGGTACCGATGTGAACATCGACGATAACCTGGCGGTAGCTAATACCGCAGGAGTCGAGAATGCGGCGGCTGATGCGGCCGTCGTCGGTGTCGGCGTACTTGTTGTCCAGGTAGACAACCTCGCCCACACCCACCTGCGCCAAAATCTTGGCGCAGTCGTGGCACGGGAACAGCGTGACGTAGACCGTGGAACCCTCGAGGTCCTTGAGCGAGCCACGGTAGTTGAGCACGGCGTTGGCCTCGGCATGGACCACGTAGTTGTGCTTGTCCTGCAGCGGGTCGTCGCTCGTACCCCACGGGAAAAAGTCGTCGTTGAGCGCCGAGGGCGTACCGTTGTAGCCCACCGAAAGGATACGGTGGTTGGTGCTGGCGATGCACGCACCCACCTGCGTGTTGGGGTCCTTGCTGCGGCGCTGTGCGGCGATGGCCACGCTCATAAAGAACTCGTCCCAGCTAATGACGTCCAGGCGCTTGCCTGACGAAGTTTGATGAAGATCGTCCGACATGGCAGACACCTCCGTAATCGCAATAGTTTGACCCATTGTAGCAGGTGAAAGGTGGGGGGCGTTTGTCCCACCGGCGCCCTCACTTTTACACGCGGCGGGGCTTTTGGTTGATGCGGTAGAGCTCGGCGAGTCCTCGCAACGTCAGCGCGTCGTCTACCGTCAGGCTGTGGCCGACCAGCGACGCGAGCGCCTCGGCATCGTCGCCGGTAATGACGATGGGCACGTCGCCCTCCCCCGCGGCCTTGGTCGCGCGCATCTCGGCGAGCACCATGTCGAGCATGCCGTCGATGCGGGCCACCTCGCCCAGAACCACGCCCGAACGCATGGCCTCGCGCGTGTTGCGACCGATCACATGCGTGGGTGCCGAGGGCTCGACCTGCGGCAGACGCGCCGCAGCAGCCGAAAGTGAGCGGGCGCCAAGCGCCAGACCCGGCGCGATGACGCCGCCCACAAAGGTGCCGCGCGCGTCGATGACCTCGATATTGGTCGTGGTACCCAAGTCGATCACGATGCAGGGAGAGCCGTAGACGGCGCGTGCCGCCACGGCGTCGGCGATGCGGTCGGGACCGATCTCTGCTGGATCGTCGTAGTGCACGGGCATACCGGTCTTGAGGCCCGGCCCCACCGTGAGCACGCGCCCCGTGCAGGTACGGGAAAGTGCTGCCTTCCACGGGCGCTCGAGCGCCGGGACCACACAGCTCAGCACGGCAGCCGTGGGCACAAGCGCGCCCGGCATGCCCGCATCGGCCGCCAGCGCGGCCGTGACCTGCGCGAGACGCATACGCGCTTCGTCGGCCGTAATGCTCGACGGCGTCGTGATCTCGCACGTCGCGAGCGGGCGCTCCTGCGCCGCGGCCGAATCCTCGGCAAACAGGCCAAAGCGAATGAACGTGTTACCCACGTCGACCGTCAATATATATGCGCACCCATTAAGCATCGTCGGCGCTCCTTTCGTCTGTCCAGCAGTATATCGCCTACCTAAACCAGTCATCCCAAAATGACTGGCTTGCGGCTATACTGGTGCGCGGTCGTTTGCGAGCTCACGCGGCGGCCCTTGGTAACCCGACTTCCCGCGCCGTATCCGTAGCGGCGCTCCCGGGGGAAGCGGATATACGCAAAGGAGTTCTATATGAGCAATCCCTCGAACCGCGCTTCGATGCGCGGGCAACTCACGCTGCGCGGCGTCGTCATCGGCGTCCTTGGCTGCGTGATCATCACGGCAAGCTCGGCCTACACCGCCCTCAAGATGGGCGCACTCCCCTGGCCAATCGTCTTCGCTGCCGTCATCTCGCTGTTCTTCCTTAAGCTCATGGGCAACGCCAGCCTCAACGAGGCAAACGTCACCCACACCATCATGTCCGCAGGCGCCATGGTCGCCGGCGGTCTGGCGTTTACCATCCCGGGCGCCTGGATGCTGGGCTATGCCAACCAGATCAGCTGGCTCGACATGTTTATCGTGGCACTCGCCGGCACTATCCTGGGCCTGCTGGCCACGGCACTCATCCACCGTCACTTTATCGTGGACGCCGCGCTTGAGTTCCCCACTGGCAACGCCGCAGCTCAGACCCTGCGCGCGACCGAGGCCGGCGGCAAGACCGGCAAGCAGCTCTTTGGCTCCATGGCCATCGCCGGCATCTATAGCGTGCTGCGCGACGCCCTGGGCATTGTGCCCAGCATGCTGTGCACGCTCAACATTCCCGGCGTGACCTTTGGTATCTACAACTCGCCCATGCTGCTCTCCGTCGGCTTCCTCGTGGGCTTCGCCCCCGTCGCCTTCTGGTTTGCCGGCGCCCTGCTGGGCAACTTTGGCATCATTGTGGGCGGCACCGCTGCCGGTCTGTTCGACGTTGTGACTGCGCAGGGCATCGTCAAGTCCCTGGGTATGGGCCTCATGATGGGCTTTGGTGTCGCCGTCGTCCTCAAGGACATCCTGCCGCAGGTCGCCGGTATCGTCCGCGGCCTCGCCGCCGACAGCTCCACCGACACCGACGAGCAGTCGCTCATCTCGGGTTCCCTTAAGCTCGACGCCGGTATCATCGGCCTGGGCGCTGCCGCCATCGCCGTGATCATCGCCATCGTGCTCGACCTTGGCCCCGTTCCGGCCGTCATCGTCACGCTGTTCACCTTTGTCACCACCATCATGAGCGCACAGAGCTGCGGCCAGACGGGCATCGACCCCATGGAGATCTTTGGCCTCATCGTTATGCTCATCGTGGCCGCCTTCGCACAGATCGCCCAGGTCAAGCTGTTCTTTATCGCCGGCATCGTGGCCGTGGCGTGCGGCCTTGCGGGCGACGTCATGAACGACTTTAAGGCCGGCGCCGTGCTGGGCACCAACCCGCGTGCTCAGTGGATCGGCCAGGCCATTGGCGGCATCGTGGGTGCCCTGGTCGCCGCAGCCGTCATGGTCGCGCTCGTCACCGCCTATGGTCCGGACGCCTTTGGCCCCGACAAGAGCTTTGTTGCCGCGCAGGCAAGTGTGGTCGCCACCATGGTCTCGGGCATCCCGAGCGTGCCGTGGTTCGTTGGCGGCTTTATCGCCGGCATCGTCATGTACTGGCTCGGCATTCCGGCCATGATGATCGGCCTGGGCGTGTACCTGCCGTTCTACATGTCACTCACGGCATTCCTGGGCTCCTGCGTCAAGCTCGCCTACGACAAGTGGGCAGCACACCGCGACGCCACCGCTGGTCTTTCTGACGAGGAGAAGGCTGCCAAGGACGCCGCCTTCCAGGAGCAGGGCCTGGTCGTTGCCAGCGGCCTGCTGGGCGGCGAGTCCATCGTCGGCGTTATCCTGGCGTTTGTCTCCGTGGGCCTGAGCCTGCTGGGATAAGCTGAGCAGTTGCTCGACAGCAACCATATTGCCTACGATTTGCCCGGTCGGTAGCTTTCGCGGCTACCGACCGGGCTTTTTGATACCAACGCAAAGAAAGACCGGCGCGCTGCGTTTAACAGCGCGCCGGCCTTATCGGTTAAGCTATCGAAGCGTTCCTGCTATGAACCGAAGTTCGTTGCAGAATCTACGCTCGAAACGCTACATCTGCTTGCGACGACGATCGCCGAGCGTCACACCCGCAGCCACGAGCGTAATACCGCCGATAACGAAGACCTCGCCCGCAAGCGCGGAGTCATCACCGGTCTGGGCGAGCGCGGCCGACGTTGCCTTCTTCTTGGCGACAGGAGCCTTTGCAGCAGCCTGCGCAACCTGAGGCTTGGCCTGCGGCTCAGCCTTGGGATGATACTTGTCGTACTCGGCCTGCGCGGCAGCCAGGGCATCCTTGGCATCGCCAAGCTCGGCAAGCGCGGCGGCATAGGCGTCGTTGGCATCGGACAGCTTGGCATCGGCATCGCTCAGAGCAGCCTTGAGGCCAGCGGCGGCATCGACGGCGGCCTTATAGCGAGCGTAGGCAGCGTTCAGCTTGACCAGCTTCTCGTTGCCCGTCGTGCCCGCGGCAAGGGATGCCTTGTGGTCGACAGCCTCAAGATCGGCCTTGAGCGCCTCGTCGTTGGCAAGCTCGGCCTTGGCCTTGACGATCTCGAGGTTCGCATCGACGACGGCTTCGTTGGCGGCATCGAGCTGCTTCTGGGCATCGGCGACACCGGCGACGGCAGCGTCATAGGCGGCCTTGGCGTCGTCGACCGCCTTCTGGGCACCGGCGAAGCGCTCGAAGGCCTTGTTTGCGGTGGCAAGCTCGTCCTCGGCGGCCTTGGCCTTCGCCTGCGCGTCGGACAGGATCTGCGTCTTGGCGGCAACTGCCTGCTTGGCGCCCGAAAGAGCGGTCGCGGCGTGCACATCTGCGGCCTGAGCCTTGTCAACGCCAGCCTGGGCAGTGTCGTCGGCCTTCTTGGCATCGTTAAGCGTGCCCTGCTTGTTCGCAAGATCCGTCTTGGCGGCATCGCACTTGGCGGCAAGGTCCTTGACCGAAGCAGTAGCGTTGTCATACGCCTCGTTGGCCTGATCGGACTTTACCTTGGCGGCGTCGCGGGCGCTGCGAGCCTTCGCCTTGTGAGCAGCGGCCTCGGCTGCCTTCGTCTTGCTGTCAGCAAGCGTGGCGTTTGCCTTATCGAGAGCTGCCTGGGCAGTAGCGGCCTCGCCCTTGGCGGCGTCGAGCTTGGTCTTGGGCGTCTTGACGTCGATACCCTTGAGTTTGGCTTCGGCGGCGTCGTATGCCGTCTTCGCGGCGGCGGTGCCGGACTTGGCCTTCTCGTACTCGCCCTTGGCGGTGTTCATGTTCACATCTGCTGCGGTGAAAGCGTCCTGGGCGGCATCCTGCCCGTTTACAGCTGCGAAGTAAGCTTCCCTAGTAGTTCCAAAGTTCTTCTGCGCCTCGGCGAGCTTGCCCTGAAGCTCCTTGAGCTGCGCCTTCTGCGCCTGCGTGCCGCCAGCGTTATAGGCAGAGTCGATGTAGTCGTTCACGAGCTTCTTGAACTCGGAGACAGTGAAATCAGCCTGAGTATCATCAGCGCTGTAATCGAATACGGTTACCTCGGAATCGGTGTTCTTACCGCTACCGGTCGCGATACCGATAGCCTTCGTGCCGGCATCGATGATGTTGAGATAGTGCCCGCACTCTTTGTAGATGCTGTAGTAGTGCTGGTAGATATAGTATGAATCATATCGATGGCTCCCAAGTGCGTCACCATACTGTTCGACGTACTTATCGAATGCCTTTTTCTCCTGGGTGTAGAGACCGGTATATGGCCAGCCAAGCGTATCCTCGGTCTCGCCGCCGGTATATGCGCCGCCTCCGCCAGCAAGATTTTCGCCGTTGTCGAAGTAACAGTTCGAGTGTCCCCAGATGTTCGATGAATATGATGTATTAAGAGCGGCTGCCGCAGTCATGCGGAGGCTGACGCTGAGCGCCGACTGACCGTTCGCCTTGCGGAGGTTGTTCTGGGTGTCGAGATATGTCAGGGCGTTGCGCATCTGCTCCAAGGAAAGCGGGTTGGTGTCGCGAGACATGTCCTGATCGACGTACTGGTCATACCATTCGGCCTTGTCAGCGGCACCGGTCAGCATCGATACGGCTTCCTGGGCGTTCTTTTTCTGCGTGGCTGTGAACTGGCTGCCGTCGCTAATATAGTTCATGAAGCCGAGTATACCTTGGCTGATGACTTCCTGGTCAACGGTCATGTTGGACTTGAGCTCAGCAATCTGCTGCTCAAGAGCCTCAACCTGGACATTAGCAGCGTCATAAGCCTTTTCCGCGGCGTTCGAAGCAGCGCAGGCTGCCTCCCACTCGCTGCGCTTCTGCTTGCGAACTTCGACAAGCTTATCGTACTCCGCCTTCTTGTCGGCCTCGGTCTGCTGGGCCTGCTCGTATGCCGTCTTCGCGGCGTCACGCTTACTGGCCGCGTCCTTGTACTCCTTGTTTGCCGCATCGTATGCAGACTGGGCAGATGCCACAGCAGCGTTGGCGGCGTTGGCCTTCTCCTGCGCGGCAGCGACGGCAGCCTGGGCGGCCTGCAGATTTGTCTGTGCGGTGGCGTCGGCATCCGTCGCGGCATTGAGCTCCGCCTGCGCGGTCTTGAGCTCACCAGCAGCAGCTTTCTTGGCGGCCTCAAGCGCACTCAGGTCAACACCCGTACCCGAGACGGCAGCATCGAGCGCGGCCTGCGCCTGGTTGAACTTCTGCCGGGCGTTATCGCGCGCGGTGGTTGCGGCTGCGAGAGCAGCGGCAGTCTCCTGCTTCTTGGCCTGGGCAGTCGTCAAAGCCGCCTCGGTATTCTGCTTTTCCTGCTGGGCGCTGGCCTCGGCAGCCTTGGCCTGGTCCAGATTGGCCTGTGCAGTAGTAACGGCCTTATTGGCGTCATCGAGCTTTGCCTGCGCGTCCTCGACGGCCTTCTTGGCGGCCTCGTACTCGTCCATACCCATGGCCTCGAGCTTGGCCTGGGCATCATCGAGGGCCTTCTTGGCCTCATCCTGCTTTGCCTTGGCGTCCTTGAGCGCCTGGGTATTATCGACACTCTTGTTGGCCTGTTCGAGCCGATCGTTCAGGTCGCCCAGCTTCTTCTGCTGCTGCTCGGTCTTTTCGACGGCGGCTTTGAGCTCGTCAATCTTCTCCTGGAGCGCGGCGACTTCTGCTGCGTTCTGCTCGATTTCGTTGTCGCTCACAGCCTGCGAGGCCTGATTCTTTTGCTGCTGCGCCTGCTTTTGAGACTGGCCCGCCGCATCGGCGTTCTTCTGGGCGGCATCGTAGGCGGCCTGAGCGTCCTTGAGCTGCTTTGCCGACTCCTCGGCCAGCTGGGCAGCCGTCATTACGACCGCTTGGTTACCGGCGGCAACGGTGTTCTCTACAGAACTACCCCATTACAGTCTGAAATAGGCCATCGATAAATTTCGATGGCGAGCATTCGGCGC
>CAJLRY010000025.1:0-32720 GCA_905209215.1 Coriobacteriaceae bacterium
GGACGCCACCCTTTCAAGGTGGATATCGCGGGTTCGAATCCCGCTGGGGGCACCATTTGAAACGAGAAGCCCGTTACCCCCGCGGTGACGGGCTTTTTTCTACCCCAACGCCGGGATTCGAACCCGACAGGGTGCGGAGCTGAGGAAACGCGAAGCGTTTTCCAGCGCAGCACGCAAGGAGCGGAGCGACGCAGCGAAGGCGGGCGGCGCCAGCCGCACGCGACATCCCGCTGGGGGCACCACAGAATCTAAGAAGCCCGTTACCAATTCGGTAGCGGGCTTTTTGCTACCGATATGCCGGGATTCGAACCCCGAGGGCATAAAATCACACTGCCATCCAAGGGCCCGTGGGCAAAAAATAGCAAATATGAGTACTGTTACCAATTTAGTAACAGCGATTGCATATCACCAGAAGGCGATTTAGACGCCAGGAATCCTACGGCGGAAGAATTGCAGGCTTTTATCAGCTAAGTACTTGGACATATGTTGCGTAACACAGCATATTTTACAAAAAAATAATGCTACAGCACTTGTGACAGTACTCATATTTGACGTTTTTTGCCCACGAACCCTTATTGCGTGGGTGAATCAGTTGCAAAACGGGCTTCAAAGCGTCCTTCTCAAACAAAAAGCCGGGGCCCGCGCGATGCGGACCCCGGCTCAATACCGTGACGATATGTCAGTTACGTTCTACACATAGAACAGGATGTCGTCGTAGGTCGGGACCGGCCAGTAGTCGGCGGCCACGATCTCCTCCATGGCATCCACGGCGGCGCGCAGCGTATCCATAGCGGGAACGACCTCGTGTGCGTACACATTGGCCTGCTCCTGACCATCGAGAGCCTCGGCCTTCTGATGCACGGCGTCGAGCGCCTTGATAGAGTCGTTGATGGCGGTGATGCCGTTGCAGAGCCTGTTGAGCGTGTTCTGCTCGCACTGCATGGCGACCTCAGCACCGGCGGCACGAATAGTCTCAAGGCCCTTAGCGACCTTGGTGGCGTAGGCGGTAATGACCGGGCGATAGGTACGACGCGCCTCGCGAACCATCGTGGTAGCCTCGATGTTCATGAGCTTGTTGTACTTCTCGAGCTTGCAGTCGTAACGGCACTGGGCCTCGGCCTTGGTCAGGACGCCCGTCTCCTCAAAGAGCGCGATAGCCTTATCGGAAACAAAGGCGGGCAGGGCGTCGGCCGTGGTCTTGTTGTTGGCAAGGCCGCGCTTCTCGGCCTCAATGGGCCACTCGTCGGAGTAACCGTCGCCGGAGAACAGGATGCGCTGGTGATCGGTCAGCACCTTCTTGCAGTACTCGAGCGCGGCGTCCTGGAACTTATCCTCGGGCGTACCCTCGAGTGCGTCGGCGAAGGACTTGAGCGACTTGGCCACGGCGGCATCGAGCACCAGGTTGGAGTCGGAGACGTTCTGCTCGGAGCCGCAGGCACGGAACTCGAACTTGTTGCCGGTGAAGGCGAACGGGGAGGTGCGGTTGCGGTCGGTGTTGTCCTGCATCAACTTGGGCAGGGTATCGGCGCCCAGGTCGAGCACGCCGCGCGTGGCATGGACGGAAGCCTTGCCATCGATGATCTTCTCGACGACCTCGGTAAGCTGGTCGCCCAGGAAGATGGACATAATCGCCGGAGGAGCCTCGTTGGCGCCCAGACGATGATCGTTGCCGGCCGAGGCAACGGAGGCACGCAAGAGCTCCTGATAGTTATCGACGGCCTCGATCACCGCGGTGAGGAAGACGATGAACTGCAGGTTGTCGAGCGGGGTGTCGCCCGGATCGAGCAGGTTCTCGGACTCGGTGCCAAGCGACCAGTTGTTGTGCTTGCCCGAACCGTTGATGCCCTCGAAGGGCTTCTCGTGTAGCAGGCAGACCAAGTCGTGACGGGAGGCGATGAGCTTCATCTTCTCCATCATGACCAGGTTCTGGTCGATAGCCTCGTTGACCTCGCCATAGACAGGGGCGAGCTCATGCTGGCAAGGAGCGACCTCGTTGTGCTTGGTCTTGGCGGGAATACCAAGCGCCCACAGCTCATCGTCCAGGTCCTTCATATAGGCCGAGACGGTGGGGCGGATAGCGCCAAAGTAGTGCTCCTCGAGCTCCTGGCCCTTGCAGGGAGCAGCACCAAAGAGGGTGCGGCCGGTGATGACCAGGTCCCTGCGCTTGCGGTAAGCGTCCTTCTTGATCAGGAAGTACTCCTGCTCATCGCCCACGGAAGGAACGACCTTCTTGGGGGTCTTGCCAAACAGCGCCAAAACGCGCTTGGACTCACGCGAGAGCGCGGTCATGGAGCGCAGCAGCGGGGTCTTCTTGTCCAGGGCCTCGCCCGTGTAGGAGCAGAAAGCCGTGGGGATGCACAGGACATCGTCCTTGATAAAAGCGGGGCTGGTGGGATCCCAGGCGGTGTAGCCGCGGGCCTCGAAGGTGGCGCGCAGGCCGCCGTTGGGGAAGCTGGAGGCGTCCGGCTCGCCCTGGATGAGGTTCTTGCCCGTAAACTTGGTAATGGCGGTGCCGTCGTGGTTGGGCTCGAGGAAGCTGTCGTGCTTCTCGGAAGTAATGCCCGAAAGCGGCTGGAACCAGTGCGCGTAGTGCGTCGCGCCCTTGGAGATGGCCCAAACCTTCATGGCGTGGGCAACGGCGTTGGCCACATCCAGGTCGAGCGGCTCACCGTCCTCGAGGGTTGCAGCAAGGCGCTTCCAAATGTCCTTGGGGAGGTAGTCCTTCATGACTTCCTCAGAGAACACCATGGTCCCGAAGCGGTCAGTAAGTTCGGCCATACGGAACTCCCTTCGTATCGGCACCGCGTGAGAAGCGGTGTTGATTACTAACGAACGAGTCATAGCTTAGACTCGCCGTGTTTCCGCGACATTACCGTTATGTTGCTGTCGCGAAACCAATCATTGAGGTTACCCTATCGAGGCGGCGTTGCCACCCTCAACAGCCAATCAACTGCATAAATTGCAGACCTCTCCCCATGGTTTAAGGGTAATCAATTTGGGACGGGGCTTTATTAACTGGTATTTCGCATCAGATACCATTCAATATAGCCCCATCCTACATTGACCGCCCTGTTATAGGAAATGCCGATAGCGAAGCATTTTCGATTGGTATCCCCAAATAGCGAGAGAAACTCCGCCTTAGCGCAGTGGTGCTGTAGAATCCTTACAACACATCACACTATTACGTATCTAGAGGAGCACGATATGCGCGTCGACGAGGTTTTTAAGCAGGCAGCATCCCAGGGCACTGCACCCGCTTCGTTTGAGATGTTCCCGCCCAAGGGCGAGCTTACCCTCGACACGGCTCACGAAGTGGCAGGCAATCTGTGCAAGCTTTCGCCGAGCTTTGTCTCGGTCACCTGCTCGGCTGGCGGCTCGGGCAACGGCGCCACCACCGCCCCCATCGCGCATATGATTACGAGCGAATTCGATACGCCCTCGGTGGCGCACCTCACCTGTGTGGGCCGTACCCACGCCGATATCGCCGCCAAGATCGATGAGTACCGCACCGCCGGCGTGGAAAACATCCTAGCCCTGCGTGGCGATCTCCCTGCCGGCGCGACCGAGGACGACAAGCCCGCCTCCGACTACGCCTACGCCCGCGACCTCATCCCCGAGCTCGTCGACGCCGGCTTTTGCGTGGGTGCCGCAGCCTACCCCGAGGGCCACATTGCCTGTGAGGACCTCAACCTCTCGGTCGAACACCTCAAGCAAAAACAGGACGCCGGCGCGAGCTTCTTTGTGACGCAGCTCTTCTTTGACAACGAGTGCTTCTACCGCTTCCGCGAGCTTGCCGACAAGGCGGGCATCACCGTGCCCATTACCGCGGGCATCATGCCGTTTATGGGAAAGTCGCAAATCAGCCGCATGGTCTTTATGTGCGGTGCGTCGCTGCCCTCCCCCGTCATCAAGATTCTCGCCAAGTACGAGAACGACCCCGAGAGCCTGCAGGCAGCCGGTGTAGATTATGCCGCCCGTCAGCTTTGCGACCTCAAGGAGCACGGTGCCGCCGGTCTGCACCTGTACACTATGAATCGTCCTGCGATCGCCGCGACCATTATGGAGCGCCTAGGGTAATGGAAAAACCGCACATCGATACAACCGCTGTCGAAGTGCCGGCCGACCTTGCGTCGCCGGCGCTTTACCGTGTCGATGCTGCGCACCATCCCCGTGTCGACCGTGCCGAGATGCTGCGGTATCTGGGTTACGGCGGCCAGCAGATTGAGCCCGAGCTGTCACGACGAATTGAGCTTGTCGTTGAGCGTCTGGAGCTGGACATTGAGCCCCGTGGCGTGCGACGCGTGTTTGCCGTCGATGCCACGGGCGTGGACGAGCAGGGCAAGCCTTGCATCCGTCTGGTCGGCACCAACGTTGATCTGCGGGGTCGCGATATCTATCGACATCTCAAAGACGCCCGATTTGCCGCGCTCATGGCATGCACTCTCGGCATGGACGCCGAGCGTCGCCTGCGTACCACGGGAGCCCAGCAGCCCCTGGAGGGAGCCGTGCTCGACGCCGCATGCTCTGCCTATGTAGAAGCCGCCGTCGAGCAGATGGACCAGCAGGTTAAGGCTGCGGCCGCCGCACACGGACTCGCCGGTAACTGGCGCTTCAGTCCCGGCTACGGCGACTGCCCGCTTACGGCACAGCGCTCAATCGTGGACGCGCTCAACGCCACGCGGCTCATCGGGCTTACCGTCACGCCCACCAGCCTGCTCATGCCCACCAAGAGCGTGACCGCGGTGATCGGTCTGTTCGACGGCGAGGTCCACGACGCCCAGAGCCGCCCCACCTGCAATATCTGCCGCATGCGCGAGCACTGTCGCTTCCGCGCCGCCCACACCACCTGCTATTCCAGCCATTAGGAGCCCTCGATGTTTACTCCGCTTATCACTCATGATTCTGACGGCACTGCATTGGCGGCACCCGTTGATGCCGCACGTCGCAACGGTGCCACGTACAAGACGCGCACGATCGACGATCTGCGCATTAAGGACGATCGCCTGCGTGCGGCCATCGAGGGCACGGGGCATCTGCTGTTCGACGGCGGCATGGGCACCATGCTGCAGGCGGCCGGCATGAAGGCCGGAGCCCTGCCCGAGCTGCTCAACTTTGAGGAGCCCCAGGTCATTACCGACATTCAGCGACAGTACGTCGAGGCCGGCTGCGACGTGATCACCGCCAACACCTTTGGTGCCAACGCCCACAAGCTCGACGGCGCCGCCACCGTGGCAGACGTCTTTGCCGCAGCCGTCACCTGCGCCCGCGAGGCCGGCGCCCGCTACGTCGCCGGCGACATCGGCCCCATCGGCGCGCTGCTGCGCCCCTTGGGTACCCTCAGCTTCGACGAGGCCTACGACCTCTTTGCCGAGGAGGTGCGCTCTGGCGTCGCCGCGGGTGTGGACCTCTTTATTATCGAGACTATGACCGACCTGGCCGAGATCAAGGCGGCAGTCCTCGCCTGCCGCGAGAATTCCGACTTGCCCGTCTTTGCCACCATGACCTTTGAGGAAGACGGCCGCACCTTCTTGGGCACGAGCCCCGAGGTCGCCGCCATCACCCTCGACGCCATCGGCGCCGACGTTTTGGGCATCAACTGCAGCCAGGGCCCGGCCGAGCTCCGAGAACTCGCCGCGCGTATGCTCACCGTTACGGACAAGCCCGTTATGGTGCAGGCCAATGCGGGACTGCCCCGCGTGGACGATGACGGCAATACCGTCTTTGATATCCAGGCACCCGAATACGCCGAGGCCGTCGCCGGCATGATTGAGGACGGCGTGAGCGTCGTGGGCGGCTGCTGCGGCACCACGCCGACGCACATGGCAGCGCTGCGCACCCTCATCGTCAACCACACGCCCAGCCCGCGCCACCGCAAGCCCAGCATGTCGGTCACAAGCGCCCAGACGGTCGTGGACCTTCCCTGCGACGGCCACAAGATTGCCGTCATCGGCGAGCGCATCAATCCCACCGGCAAAAAGCGCCTGCAGCAGGCCCTGCGCGACGGCGATCTGGACTACGTCGTGAGCCAAGGCATCAGCCAGCAGGAGCAGGGCGCCGATATCCTGGACGTCAACGTGGGCCTGCCCGAGATCGACGAGGTCAAGATTATCCAGCAGGCGACCGAGCAGCTCCAAGGCTCCACGCTGTTGCCGCTGCAGATCGACTCCACCGATCCCGCCGCTGTCGAGGCCGCCGTGCGCCGCTACGCCGGCAAGCCCATCATCAACTCGGTCAACGGCAAGCAGCAGATCATGGACGAAATCTTCCCGCTGGTCGCCCACTACGGCACCAACGTTGTCGGCCTTACGCTCGACGAAGGCGGCATCCCTGATACCGCCGAGGCCCGCTTCGCCATCGCCGAGCGCATCGTGGCCGAGGCCGCCCGCTACGGCATCGGCCCGAACCGCATCCTCATCGACTGCCTGGTCATGACCGCCTCGACCAACCAGCGCCAGGCTGAGCAGATCCTGCGCGCCATGTCCCTGTGCAAGGAGCGCCTGGGCGTCAAATGCGCGCTCGGCGTTTCGAACATCAGCTTTGGCCTGCCTGCCCGCCCGCTGCTGGGCTCGGTCTTTTTGGCTGCCGCCTTCGGCGCGGGCCTGGACGCCCCCATCATGAACCCGGGCTCCAAGCGCTTTATGGACACCGTCTACAGCTATCGCGTCCTGAGCGTTGAGGACGAGGGCTCGACCGGATACATCGAGCGCTATGCCGGCTGGACCGATCCGTACAAGATCGCCGCCAACCCGGCAGCGGCTCAGCCCGCATCGAGTGATGCCGCGCCTGCCGCCAGCACCGACGGCAACGACGACCCCATCCGCCACATGGTCGTCTCGGGCCGCAAAGGCGAGATCGCTGCCGAGACCGAGCGTCTGCTGGCAGACCACGACGCCATGGACCTTATCAACAACCACTTTATCCCCGCCCTCGACGAGGTGGGCGTCCTCTTTGACCAGGGCAAGTTCTTCTTGCCGCAACTCATGGCCTCGGCCGAGGCCGCGCGCGTGGGCTTCGACACCATCAAGCGCCTGATGCCCGCCGGCGAGATTGCCGACAAGGGTAAGATCTGCGTGGCCACCGTCAAGGGCGACATCCACGATATCGGTAAGAACATCGTCAAGATGCTGCTCGACAACTACGGCTATACCGTCTTTGATCTGGGCCGCGACGTCGATCCGCAGGAAGTGCTCAAGACCGTCAAGGAGCGCGACATTAAGCTCGTCGGCCTCTCGGCGCTTATGACTACCACGGTCGTCGCCATGGAAGAGACCATCAAGCTGCTCCATACCGAGGTTCCGGGCGTCAAGATCATCGTGGGCGGCGCCGTGCTCACCCCCGAATACGCCAAGCAGATCGGCGCGGACTACTATGCCAAGGATGCCGCCGAAAGCGCGCGCATCGCCGAAGAGGTCTTTGGGCAGTAACACAACGGAAACAACCGTGCACCAAAACGTGCCGCATGCGTCACTTGGCACGTGCGGCACGTTAGAATAGATAAGACTATGCTCGTTTTGGCAGATAGGAGCGCAAGGATGGCGATCACGCCCGCAGAAATCGCGGAAACCCGCGGCATGGTTGAGGAGCAGAACCTCGACATCAGGACCATCACCATGGGTGTTTCGCTCATGGGTTGCGGTGACGAGAACCTCGACCGCATGTGCACGAAGATCTACGACCACGTGACGCACACGGCTGAGCATCTGGTCGAGACCGCCGAGAACCTCGAGCGCGAGTACGGTATCCCCATCGTCAACAAGCGCGTTTCCGTCACCCCGGTGGCCCAGATCGCCGCGTGCTGCAAGGATGAGGACCTCACCCCCATCGCGCACGCCCTCGACCGCGCGGCCGAGACGCTCGGCATCGATTACCTGGGCGGCTTCTCCGCGCTCGTCCAGAAGGGCGTCGGCGACGCCGACCGCCGCGTCATCCAGTCCATCCCCCAGGCGCTCGCCACCACGAGCCGCGTCTGCTCCAGCGTCAACGTCGCCAGCCTGCGCGCCGGTATCAACATGGATGCCGTGCTCATGGCCGCCCAGACCATCATCGATGCCGCTAAACTCACGGCCGACCAGGATTCCGTCGGCGCTTCCAAGTTTGTCTGCTTTGCCAACATGGTCGAGGACTCCCCGTTTATGGCGGGCGCCGTCCACGGCGGTGGCGAGGCCGACGCCGTCATCAACGTAGGCGTCTCGGGCCCCGGCGTTATGGCCGCAGCCCTGGAGACGCTGCCCGATTCCGCATCGATGATGGAGGTCGCCGAGAAGATTAAGCAGACCGCCTTTAAGATCACCCGTGCCGGTGAGCTCATGAGCCGCGAGGCCGCCCGTCGCCTGGGTGTCGAGAAGGGCATCGTCGACCTGTCGCTGGCGCCTACGCCTGCCATCGGTGACTCCGTTGCCCGCATCCTCGAGATCATCGGTGTTGGCACCTGCGGTGGCCCGGGCACGACCTGCGCACTCGCCATGCTCAACGATGCCGTCAAGAAGGGCGGCGTTATGGCCAGCTCCAGCGTGGGCGGTCTCTCCGGCGCTTTCATCCCCGTGTCCGAGGACGCCGGCATGATCGCCGCCGTCGAAGCCGGCGCGCTTTCGCTCGAGAAGCTCGAGGCCATGACTTGCGTGTGCTCCGTTGGCCTGGACATGATCGCCATCCCCGGCGACACCCCGGTCGAGACCATCGCCGGCATCATCGCCGACGAGATGGCCATCGGCGTCATCAACAACAAGACCACGGCCGTCCGCGTGATTCCCGCCATCGGCAAGGGCGTGGGCGACTGCGTCGAGTACGGCGGCCTGTTCGGCCGTGCACCCATCATGCCGGTGAACCCCAACGCCGGCACCGTGCTTGCCCATCGCGGTGGACGCTTCCCGGCGCCGCTGAACTCGCTGAAGAACTAGCCTAGGGATACGAGGCGAGGAGCCCCGCCGCCGGGCGGCAGACATATAAGGTCGCCTGCTCGGACAGTCCTGACTCGCACGGAGAGCACATTAAGTGCTCTCCGGCTCGTGCGGAACTCGCGATCGACCTTATATGTCTGCCGCCCGGCGGCGGGGCTCCCGCACATCTCAACCTTGGCTGGGTTCTGGCTCAGTGGCAGTCGCTTCGCTTCTGCCCGCCTTGGTTGGTGTGGCGGTTTGGCGTTGGAGCGGTTCTTTTTCTGATATATGCTGGTTGCGGCTCTTCTTTTGGGAGGAGTCGCTTTTTTGTTGCTAGGAGGTTGGCCCGTGGTTGATGGGGAGATTCGTTCTGAGCTGCTTGCTGCGGATTGGAATGGCGAATGGATGCGTCTGCAGGCCGCTCGGCATCGGGCTGATGATTCTTTTGAATGGGATAAGCGAGCTCGACATTTTCGACCTCTTGAGACTGCCCCTTATGCTCGGGATTTTATGAAATTGCTGGCTCTTGAGCCTGGTGAGTCGGTGCTGGATATGGGATGTGGAGCTGGGTCGATTGCTATTCCGCTTGCTCAGGCTGGGCATCCTGTGATTGCGGCTGATTTTTCCCCTGCCATGTTGGGCACCCTTGATGCCGGCATTGAGTATTACGGGCTCGAGGATCTTATTACGCCACTTGAGCTTGCCTGGGATAATGACTGGGATTTGGTTGGACCGGTCGCGAAAGCGGTGGATGTTGCCTTTGCCAGTCGGTCGGTTACGACGACCAATCTAAAAGATGCGCTTGCCAAGCTTGATCGAACGGCTCGTCGGCGTTGTGCTGTCACGATGGTCGCTAACTCCAGCCCGCGCTATGATCTGCACTTGATGAACGCTATCGGCGCCTCGGTTACCTGCAGCAATGGCTTTGTGTACGCTTTCAACATCCTCATTCAGATGGGTGCGTTGCCGCAGGTTACATACTTTGAATCGCCTCGTCGCGATACCTTCGATAGCCTTGAGGCAGGCGTGGCGGATTTTTCCCGTATGCTCGAGCATGGCAACGAGGATAAGATCGACTGCCTGCGCGACTACATCGCTCAACACATGATTGAGAATCCCCATGCCGGTGAGCCGGGCTCCAAGGGCGTGCCGCAGGGGCGCTATATGCTCGATCATGTCCGCAAGGTTCGCTGGGCGTTTATTGCATGGAAACCGGTCTCTGAATCCCGCTCGTAGCCCGTTCACAGCCCGAGCTGCCCATCACCTCGGCATCCGCATTCTTTGCGAACTGCGCAAACGCGCTCCACACCGCGCCGTTCCTGCGCTATCGTGGGACAGCTCACGTAGATTAAGGCCCCGTCGCGGGGCGCCCCATACATAGAAAGCGAGAACCCATGGCACTGACAGGAGCCCAGGTCAAGCAGCTTCGCAGCATGGCCCATCACCTCAACCCCGCCATCATCATCGGTAAGTCCGATGTCAACGAGGGCACCGTCGAGCAGACGGTCGCCTACCTGGAGAAGCACGAACTCGTTAAGTGCTCCGTGCTCGATGGCTCCAGTCTTTCCGCCCGCGAGGCCGCCGAAGAGCTCTCCGAGCGTTGCCACGCCGAGGTCGTCCAGGTCATCGGCCGCAAGTTCTCGCTGTATCGCGAGTCCTCGCGCAAGGACATCGAGAAGATCAAGCTCGTCTAAGAGCCAATGATCCGGCGAGCCAACACATAGCAAGCTTACGGGTGCCCAAGTACTTCGGGCGCCCGTTTTTTATCGCTCGACCAGCACGCGATTGAGCCGCCCCTCCACCAAGCGCTCGTATAGACGCCGCGTCTCGGGCTCGGGCACGCCATTGACCTGCTCCCTTAGATGGTGCATATGCCCGCTGTACAGCTCGACGATATCGCGCCGCCGCCCCGCCGCACTGTAGACGCGCATGGCGCAGCGCACCATATCCTCACGCGCTGTTTCCTGCCGAAGCCCCGACTCCGCCAGCCAAATCGCCGACTGCAGATCGTTTTCTTCTAGAGCGGCATTTGCTCCCTTAATCATGCAATCGATGTACTTTGACTGCATAATGCGTCGCATACGCAAAAAGTAGGTGGGATTACAGCCATTGGGAACATACAGCGGTCCGGCATAAAGCTGCTCAATCTTAAGGCACAGCTCAACTAAATGGGGCCCGCGCGCACCCGTGCGATTTCCCAAAACCTCGCGGCTTATCTGGTCAAACAGCCGTACATCGGTCTTGACGTAGTCGCCGTTGAGTCCGATGCATTCATTTTGGATGAGCACACACGACTTGCCATCCGGCGTCGGTCCCAAAGCCGACCGCAAGCGCGATATCGTCGAGTACAGGTTGTTGCGGGCGCTATTGAACTCGGCATGGGGCCACAACTCCATGGCCAGCGTCTCACGATCGACGAGCGCATCCATGCCCAGCGCAAGCCGCTCGGCAAGCATCGCCGCCTTCTTGCGGCGCCACATTTTGTCCGTGATGGGAAACCCGTCGCGCTCGGCGCGAAACGCACCAAACATGCGAATCTCGATATGGTCGATGGTATCAACGGCTTCAACCTCGCCGGCCTGGAACAGGCGCTCGCCCTCCCCTTCCAAATCGTCGCGCAGCGAGTACCGCGACAGCTCGCGCACGGGAAGCTTCTTGCGAATCCTGGTCGCCGGCTCGCCCAGACAATGCATGGCAAGGCGCGCAAAGAGCCGATACGATGGTTCCAGAATCCCCGCGCGATTCATGGACATCCAGGCTGCAAGATCGCTATCTCGCCCCGCGCAAGCCAAATGCAGCGCCACCATCCAGGCCTCCGCTCCACCAACCTGCGTCTGGCTTATATCGAGTAGCTCCGCTTCCTCGCGCACCGAAACCATCGAGGTGTTACGCAGATACGCCGCGCGCTCCAACAGCAATGCGTTATCGCGCATGTACGCAATCGACTCCTCGGCAAGTTTGAGCACTTGGACCGCACGGAACTTTGCATTAACCGGCCGTCCCTCTGCCAGCGACTGCCAGCCTTCTAGCAACAGGCCAAACAGCTGAATCTGGTTGTCGCGCATGCGCACGGCAAAACGATCGAGCTCGTTGAATGCCGCGTCGTCGGTTACCGGCAAGCCGGAAAGGAGCCGCCGTGCCGCCAACACCATGCGCACCCAGATAGCCATCGCCTTAAGCCCACGTACGTCGAGCGCCTCCCGCACCACCGTCATCTCGTCGTCGCGCTCGTCGGTTCCCGCAAACGACCCGTCAAAAAGCTCCACCAGCATGCTATCGGCCCGTATAACAATCCCCGCGATGTCGAGCTCACAGTCGTAGGCCTTGCTCGTTTTGAGCTGCTGTAGAACGCCGCCGTCATCTCCCCGCTCGGTCAGGCAGCGCTTGACCTCGATATGCGCAGACAACATATCGAGTGCGGTATGGGATGTCTCGATTTCTGGCACGGCCAGGTTCGCAGGAAGCCCAAGCCCGTTGTCCCCATAGCAAACAGCCGTCAGTGTCCGGGCCACCCTCCATGAAACAGGGTCTATTTCACAGGCCGCCCGTTCGCCCCCGCGCTCGATAACAGATGCCATATAGCGAGCGAGCTTTGTATTGGACACGCTGACCGCCGCCAGATATACGCCAAGCGCCTCGGCAGGCGTTGGCTCTGGAGCCGGATCGTCGGCATCGATCGTACCCAGCGCTGCTCGGCAGATATCGGCCCCGTGCCCCGTCAGAGCCAGATCGACCCCATACTGCCCAGCAAGTTCAAGGACCGCATCACGGTCCAAAAAGGCGTCCGCCAGGCCCATCGCCGCATCGCATCGGCCCGCCTTAAGCAAAATCCGGGCCGCCCTCGGAACAAGTTCGGGGCGAACCTCGGCCACCAACTTACGCAAGCGCAAGCGTCCGTTATCCTCCGTGCCCAGACACGTAAAACTCCGCTCGGCGGGGTCCAAGCCAAAGATCGGGTAGTCGCGTACGAAGTAGGACTGGTCGACCATCGATAGCCTCACCCCGCAAGCCTCGAGTTCTGCGATATTGCCCTCGCCCATCAAAATCATGAGACATGCCACGCAAAACAGTGCATTATTGTCGAGCGAAGCCAGGTCGACAAGTGCCGCGCCATATACGTTGACAATCTCGTTTTCGAGCAGACCGGCTACGTCGCCTTGGCCATACAGACCCGTCTGCAATGCCGAAACGAGCTCGGGCACGCCCTGCGTGAGCTGATAAAAGTCGAGCGATGTGCTGATCGAAAACGCCGATGCCCACGCCGAATACTCATAGGCATGCACCTTGAGCATCTGCGCATTGATCTTAACCGAATCGCCCAGCCCATGAATCAGCTGACGGTTTGAAGGACGGCAGGAGATAAAGACCCCTACCCCCATGGCGCGCAGGCCGCGAATCCTGTCGATGAGGTCTTCGGTATCGTGCTGATCGAGGTTTGGCACATTATCAATCGCAATCAGGGAGTGCGGTTTGTCTTTGAGTTCTTCGGTAACCACCTCGAGCTGCATAAACACCTCGCGCCCAATGGCGCGATCGGCCTCGATAATCCGCACGGGGCCTCGCGTCGGGTCGCATTTAACCTCATGGGTGTACTGCAGCAGCACCGAGGTCTTCCCAAACCCGTCGGGCGCATAAAGAACCACGATGCCGGCCTTTCGGCCCTTGGCGAGAAGCTCATTCATCAAGCGTTCGCGTCGCACCATATAGCCACCGCCCAGCGGCATCAGCTCGAGGTCGTCCATACTGCCCAAATCGTTTACCATGCCCGCTCCTCAACTCGACCGTATGGACACTGTAACCGCAAGACCATACAAGCCGCGCTATGAATAGAGCGACCTTGTGTTCTAGGTTGTCTTTTGGTACACAAGCGGCAAGTTTTTGTACAGCGAGGGCCGATTGTTATTAATCCCCCGACTAATCGGTCTTTAAGCAGGTAAATGGCTTGTCAGCTTGTCCCATCTAAGCGGCAGTGTAACGCAAATGAACAAGGTTCAGCTATGTCATTCAACTCGCCTAGCACCCGCTACCGTCTACGACCTTTTAGTGGCATTTTTGCATAGAATCTGATATGGAATGAATCAAGCTGTTGGGCATCCGGCATTCGTCAAGCTTGCGGCAAGATTTTGGTCAAGTGGACAGAAAGGGATAGCAAAAAGGCCCCCGCAAAGCGGAGGCCTTAGGCAAGGCTATGTCGAGCTGCAGGATTCGCGCTACTCGCAGAGCGAAAGGGCGGCCTCGTCGGCAACGACAACGCAGTTGGTGTGCAGCTGCAGGATCGAAGCCGGGCACTCGGGCGTAACCGGGCCATAGCACATGTCATGCACGGCCTGAGCCTTGGCCTCGCCGTTGGCGACGACCAGGATCATGCGGGCATACATGATAGTCTGGGTACCCATGGTGTAGGCCTGACGAGGAACATCGTCGATGCTGTCGAACAGACGGCTGTTGGCCTGAATGGTGCTCTCGGTGAGGTCGACGCAGTGCGTGCCCTTGGAGAAGTGGTCATCGGGCTCATTGAAGCCGATATGACCGTTGTTGCCAATGCCGAGCAGCTGCAGATCGGGATAACCGGCGGCAGCGACGACCTTGTCGTACTCAGAGCAGGCAGCGGCGGCGTCGGGATTGGAACCGTCGGGCACATGCGTGTTGTTCAGGTCGATGTTGATGTGATCGAAGAAGTTCTCACGCATAAAGTAGTGATAGCTCTGGGGGTCGTCGTGCGAAAGGCCGCGATACTCGTCCAGGTTGTAGGTGCTGACCTCGGCAAAGTCGACGTCGCCCTTCTCGTACCAAGCAGCGAGCTGCTTGTAGGCACCGATCGGGGTGGAGCCGGTGGCAAGGCCCAGCACACAGTCGGGCTTGAGGATAACCTGCGCCGAGATAATATTGGCGGCCTTGCGGCTCATATCCTCGTAGTCTTTAGCTTTAATGATCTTCATTACGCGTCCTTTCTCGTACAAGAGAGGCAAGGCTCCCCTTACAAGCACTTGCCCGCGGCCCGCGTCGGCCGCAACCAACGTGTGCGGCCACCAGGGCGAGGTCGCGTAATGTATATGTCTCGTGTCTAGCCGCGTCGAGGCCCCTGCCCGTCCACGGTGACCCGAAGCCTTTTAGCTTCGGACAAATCCCATCTTGCCACGGAGGGCGCCCTCTTTCAAGGGCGCCCTCCGTAAACGTGTTTGAATTGTAGGCTAATGGCCATGTGCACTTGCTAGCGCTCGCGAGCAACGATGAGCTGGTCCATCTCTTCGACATGCACGCCAACGGAGCCCTTGATGCTCGAGAACTCAACGGAGTTACACACCAAGATGGGAACCGTCACATCGTAGCCCTCGGCAGCAATTGCCTCGCGATCAAACTCAATGAGTACATCGCCCTTATGGACGATGTCACCCACTTGCGCATGTACGGTAAAGTGCTTGCCCTCGAGCTGAACAGTGTCCAAACCAACGTGGATGAGCACGTCCAGGCCATCGACCGTGTTAAGCGCAACGGCGTGCCCCGTGGGAAAAATGGCCTCGACCTTGGCATCAGCCGGTGCAATCACACGCGTTCCGGTGGGCTGAATCGCCACGCCCTGGCCCAAAAGGCCGGTGGCAAACGTCTGGTCGTTTACCTCGGAGAGCGGAATGACGTCGCCCGAGATGGGAGCATCCAGCGTAAGGACTCGACCACGCATACCAAAAGACCTTAGGACTTTAGTGAACATGCTCCCCCTCGGACACACCAATCAATCAAAATAGTTTTACTAGTTTACCACTTGGCACCGGTTTTTGACCATTAGGGAAGTTCGCGCTTGACAACCTCGACGATGTCGTCGACGACGCGCTGGGTCAGCTCGTGCGTCTCCGCCTCGGCCATAACGCGAACCAGCGGCTCGGTACCGCTCGGGCGCACCAAGATGCGGCCGCGACCGTTGAGCTCCTTCTCGGCGGCAGCGACGGCGTCCCAAATGGGCTGGCAATCGTCCAGGCCGGCCTTGTTGTCGGAATGCACGTTGACGAGTACCTGCGGGTACTTCTTCATGATGCCGGCAAGGTCGGTGAGGGTGCGGCCGGTGCGCTTGAGCACGGCCAGCAGCTGCAGAGCCGTCACCAAGCCGTCACCGGTGGTGTTGTGCTCCAGGAAGATGATAT
Organism: Coriobacteriaceae bacterium; assembly: GCA_905209215.1. Taxonomy (GTDB): domain Bacteria; phylum Actinomycetota; class Coriobacteriia; order Coriobacteriales; family Coriobacteriaceae; genus Collinsella. Next base: position 16,013 of record CAJLRY010000025.1, read on the forward strand.
GGCCGGACTGTTCGCCGCCGATGACGGCGCCGTCCGCGAGCATGCGCTCCAGAACGTAGCGGTCGCCCACAGCAGTCTGGACCATCTCAAAGCCCTGCTCCTTCATAGCGATGGAGAAGCCAAGGTTGCACATGACGGTCGAGACAATCTCGGAGTTGGCGAGCTTGCCGCGAGCGGCGAGGTCAGAACCGCAGATAGCCAGGATGTAGTCACCGTCGATCTCATTGCCCTCGCTGTCCACGAACAGTACGCGGTCGGCGTCGCCGTCGTGGGCCAGACCGATGTCAGCATGGGTGCGCAGCACGAGCTCGCGCAGGGGCTCGAGGTGCGTAGAGCCGCACTCAACGTTAATGTCGGTGCCGCAGTAATCGGTGTTGATGGCATGAACCGTGGCGCCTAGGCGCTGCAGCGCGGCGGGCGTGGTCTGGCAGGAAGCACCGTGGCCGCAGTCGACGGCAATAACCAGGCCATCGAGCTTAAGGCCGTCGAGCGTGCTGATGGCATGATCGACATAGGCCTTGCGGGCATCTTTCATCTTGATGATGTGGCCCACGCCGGCACCGGTCGGCAGCGTGTCGGCAGCCATGGCTTCCTCGGACATGACCCAGGCGCTGATCTCTTCCTCGACAGCATCGGGAAGCTTCATGCCCTTGCGGCTAAAGAACTTGATGCCGTTGAACTCCGGCGGATTATGCGAAGCAGAGATGACGATGCCGCCGTCGAGCTCGTTTTGAACGGTGAGCAGCGCCACGGCAGGCGTGGGGATGACGCCGCAGCAGTGCGGACGGCCGCCCTCGGCCATGATGCCGGCAGTCAGAGCGCTCTCGAGCATGGTGCCCGAAAGACGCGTGTCGCGGCCGATGCAGATGTCCGGACCAAGAAACTTGGTCGCCGCGCGACCCAGGCGAAACGCGAGGTCGCACGAGAGGTCGGCGTTGGCGACGCCACGGACGCCGTCGGTACCGAAGATGTTCTGGGGCATAGGATCGCTCCTTCCCTAGCAGGCGATATGCAACCGCCCACCCTAGTCGAAAAAGAAAAGCGGGACCCGCCGAGGAATCGGCAGGCCCCGCTTGTACATTGTATCTCGAAAGGAGATAAAACCTTAGCGCTTGGAGAACTGGGGAGCGCGGCGGGCCTTCTTGAGGCCGTACTTCTTGCGCTCGACCACGCGAGCATCGCGCGTAAGGAAACCGGCCTTCTTGAGGTCAGCACGGTAGTCGCCAGCGTTCAGAAGAGCGCGAGCGATGCCCAGGCGCAGAGCGCCGGACTGACCGGAGATGCCGCCGCCATCGCACAGAGCGATAACGTCGAACTGACCGGCGGTGTCGGTCACCTTGAAGGGAGCAAGGGCGTTCTCAACGAGCTGATGACGGCCGAAATACTGCTCGGCGTCACGCTTGTTGATGGTCACCTTGCCGGTGCCGGGGACGAGACGGACGCGGGCGACGGCGTTCTTACGACGGCCGGTACCCTGGTAGACAACGGTGTTCTCAGCCATCTTTAAGCCTCCAGCTCAATCTTCGTGGGGTTCTGGGCAGCATGCGGATGCTCGGCACCAGCGTAGACCTTAAGCTTGGTCATCTGGGCACGGCCGAGGGTGGTCTTGGGCAGCATACCGCGAACGGCGCGCTCGATGACCTTCTCCGGGTGCTTCTCCATAGCCTGGCGGAAGCTCTCAGCCTTGAGGCCGCCGTTGTAGCCGCTGTGGCGATAATAGGTCTTCGTGTCGGCCTTGTTACCGGTAAGCTGGACCTTATCGGCGTTGATGACGACAACGAAGTCGCCGCAGTCGCTGTTGGGCGTGAACTGGGGCTTGTTCTTACCGCGCAGGATCATTGCGATCTGGGTGGCAAGACGGCCCAGGACAGCACCATCGGCGTCGACGAGAACCCAGTTGCGCTGGACCTCGCCCTGCTTGGCGTAGTGAGTCGATTTCGAAATCACTTAGACTCCTCCATGTACAGTACGTGTTGTTACAGAGATTCACGGGGCTCTGCAAGTAACCCGTCCATATTACCCCGCTCGTCGCCCGAGTCAACAGGTATTTTGGCTCCGACCAGAGTTTCTGCACATGTCATCCACGAGCCGTGATTTTCCAGCTCTTTAGCTGTTTTCATTTTTGAGGGTTCGCCGTCTCTAGCGCTCAACGAACTCTTGGATTTCCGCGAGCAGGCGCTTTGCCTCCTGGCGGCCCTGAATATACAGGTCCAAAAGCTTTGCCGAATCGTGCTCGACATGACCGACCTCGACCGGCTTTTGCGGAGCGACGACCAACGCACGGCCCTCGCGCTCATACTTCCACAGGTGCATGCGCTGGATGTTGTAACGGTCATGGCGCGTCTCGATAGCCTCGAGCAGATAGGGGTAGTCGGCATAACGCGCACGCGCGGCCGGCAAAAACTCGTAGGGCTTTTTCTCATACGAACGGTCCTGCGTGACGATGACGACCGCACGGTCGAAGCCCGCCTCCTCGAGCACATGCTCGATGGGGACCGAATCGGCAACGCCACCGTCGACGTATTTGTGCCCGTCGATCTCGACCGGAGGCGTCACCAGCGGCAACGAAGTCGAGGCGCGCACGGCGTCGAGATCGAGCACAGCGCTTTTGACCGGCAGGTACGCGGCGGTTCCAAACAGCATGTCCGTTGCAACGGCGTACATCTCGATGGGGCTGGCGTCGAACGTCTCGTTGTCAAAGGGATCCAGGCGGTCCTGGACATCGTTGAAGATAAAGTCGTAACCCACAATAGAGCCCGTGGACGCAAACGACGCGGCGCCCATGAAGCGGTTGTCGTTGCAGAAAGCCAGGTTGATGCGGTTGGCACGGCCGATCTGGTGCGACTTGTAGTTCACGCCGTTGAGCGCACCGGCCGAGACGCCGTACACCGCCGGAATTTCGACACCGGCCTCCATGAGAACGTCGAGCACGCCGGCGGTAAACTGCCCACGAAAACTGCCACCCTCCAAGACGAGCGCGACCTTGCCGGCGTTCTTTGCCTTATCTTCTGCAGTCATATTGACCTCCTGCGATTGCGTTTTGGCCTTCTTCTACCCAGTTTTGGGATGGAGGGCGCGCAGGTTTTTCGAGGCGGCAGGTGAAGCGGAAAGCGCGTCCCAGTTTGAGGCGGGATTCCGGGATGCGCTTTCCGCTTGGACCGTCATTGGGAAAGCGCGACCCGTTCTGAGCGCGGATTCCAGGATGAACTATCCGCTTGAGGCGTCTTCCGGAAAATGAATCCCATTCCGAACGTCGATTCCGGGATGCAGTTTCCGCTTGAAACGTCATCCGGAAACCGCATCCCAGTCTGAGCCGGAATTCTGGGATGGATTTTCCGCCTGGGGCGACGTTGATGCGGGGCATGGCAGGCTGCAGTCCGATCGGCATCGCATCTGCATAGGGTTGAAGCTTTGCGCGGAGAATCCGCGTATTTGCTTCGCAAATACGCACCGGCTTCGGCCGCCTGCCGGCGTCCTCGCCCGCTCGCTACAAACGCTTCGCGTTTGCTTAACGCTCGCGCCCTGCATAGAGTTCGATTCTCCGCGGTATCTACAAGTAATAAAAAGGCAGGTAGAGACACTTCTCTACCTGCCTGTTACATATGGTGGAGCTGGCGTTCATTCGGTCGAACACCTCGCCACCTGGACCTATAGCGCCAGGCAGCGACGGATTATCGCCCAAGCCGGCAGAATCGTCAAACGTGAACGCCACGCGCAGGCCGTCGTCATCGTCGGGGCCGCCCAGCACCACGCGCGCCACGAACGTGCGCAGGAGCTGCGCGTCGTCCACCTCGGCGGCGGCCATGCCCTCAAGCCAGAACAGCGCGCGGTCGTAGTCAAGGCGGGCGGCCTCAAGGGCCTCGGCCGTGCGCAGCTCGTCCTTGAGGAGCGCCTGCCGCTGCTTCAGCGCGTCTATGCGCTCCTTGCCGCCCGGCGGCGCGATGCCCGACTCGATGGCCGTCCATATGTTGGAGAACGCCGTCTCGATCTTGGCCAGCTCGCCCTTTATGGCCTCGCTCAAGGGCTTCTCGTCGGCGCGCTCCTCCTCGGCGTCGGCCAGCATGCGAGCGATGCGCTCGCGGCTGTCGGCGCTGCCCAGGGCCTCGCGCACGGCGTCGGCCACGCGCTTCTCCACGACATCGCGGCGCACGGTGCGCCCGCAGCTGCGGCAGCGGTAGTAGTGATAGGGCCTGCCCGACTTGCCCGTTCCGCTGGTGCCGGTCATCAGCCCGCCGTCTCGCCCGTCGTAGAGCTTGCCCGTGAGCGGGAAGTCCCACGCTTCGGTCTTGGCGCGGGGCCTGTGCGAGTCCTCAAGCATCCGTATCACCCTCTCCTCGTCATCCATGGGAACGATGGCGGGCATGCCGCCGGGCACGACCACGCCCGCGTAGCGGTACTCCCCGCCGTTCTCCCGCCGCATCAGTATGCGGCGCACCGTCTGGAAGCGCCACTTGCCGCCGCGCTTGGTGCGGTACGGCTCCCAGGCGCGCACCACGTCGGCCACCGACTTGCCCGACAAGACCATGCGCACGCCCAGGCGGATGGCGGCGGCCTCCTCCTCGTTGACCACGTAGCGCCCGTCCACTATGTCCCAGCCGTAGCGCACGCAGCCGTTGGCCATGCACCGCTCGGCGTTCTTCTGTATGCCGTCGCGTATGCGCTCGCCGTCGAGCGCGCTCTCGTACTCCGCCAGCACCTCCAGCATGCCCAGCTGCAGCACGCCCGCCGAGCCGTCCGAAATGTCCTCGCCCGCGTACAGTATCTCGACGCGGCAGCGGCGCAGCATGATGCGCGCCATGGCCATCTCGTCGCGGTTGCGCATGATTCGGGTAACTTTATATATGACCACGAAATCGAACAGCCCTCGCTTGGCGTCGGCCATCATGCGCTGGAACTCGGCGCGGTCGGTGTTGGTGCCCGTCTGCGCGAAGTCGCAGTACGTGGCCACCACGCGCAGGTCGTTCTCGGCGCAGTAGGCGCGGGACTTCTCCACCTGTATCTCTATGGACTCGCCGCGCTGGTTGTGGCTCGAGAAGCGGGCGTATATCGCCGCGCGCCCGCCCACGGCTACTCCATCTCGTCGGCGGCCTGGAACCACACCACCGTGCCGATCACGCGCACGGGGCCGTCGTCCATGCCGAAAATCATGTCCTCGTAGTCCTCGAAGCTATCCGCCGACAGCATCAGCTTGGTGCTGCCCTTGTACCAGCGGCGCATGACCGCGCGGTAGTCCTCGGTCTCCACCACGGCGATGGACCCGTTGGCGGGCTGGCGGTCGGGGTCGACCAGCACGTGGCTGCCCTCGGGTATGACGCGGTTCATGCAGTCGCCCTCGACCTCCAGGGCGAACGCGCGCGGATGCCCGGCGCACACCGAGGCGGGCACCTCAACGCGGTGCGCTATCTCCTCCTCGTCGGCGAGCGCGCCGGCGTGCACGCGCCCGAGCGTGAGCAGCGGCACGGTGGCGCTGCTGGCCACCACGGGCATGGCACCAGCGGGCATATAGGGGCTGCCCTTGGGCTTTTTGGTCACGGGGTCAATCTGATCCATTCCGCCGTCTTCTATAAGGTGTGACTTACTAATCTGATAGCAGGCCGCCATGCGCTCAATAGCTCCCATACGGGGTTCGGAGCGGCCATTTTCCCACTGCGAAACGGCGTTACCTGTCACACCTGCAATCTCACCCAGTTCATCCTGGGTAACGTCGAAAATCTGCCGTAACTTCTTTATGTTGTCGGATATCGGCATCTTAACTCCTTCCAGGACTTAAATTTATTTTCAATTTTACCAAAATTAATCTTGACCGTGTTCTGAAGATTAATTACAGTTATGGACAGAAAGGAGGGAGTATGAAGTCACTCAAGCAGGCGCGCATGAGCAAAGGCGTAACCAAGAAGGCAATGGCTGAACATCTGGGCATTTCAGGACCTACATACGATGTTTATGAAGACCACCCCGACCGTATGCGCATCGAGACGGCTAAAAAGGCCGCCGACTTCTTGGGCTACAAACCCGAAGAAATTTTTTTCGCTTCAAACTGTAATTAGATTTACCTATCAGAAAAGGAGACACACCATGACCACCAAGAGCCACCAGCCCGAGTTCGTCGCCGAGATCATCGGCAAAACGCTCGACCACCTCATCGACGACCGCAAGCGCGTGGCCGTCAACTTCGAGCTGGCCGAGAACGGCTGCATGGAGGAGACGCACGTCAGCCTTAAGCGCCGCATCGCGGCCATGTGGGGCTTCCAGACGAGCGGCATCGAGCTTCTGGAGGCGAGCACGACCTGGTTCGAGCTCGGCGGCATGCAGTTCAACGTCTACAGCTCCGTGCAGTTCAGCGTGAACGGCAAGGGCTGGAGCACCGACTTCAAGACCATCGCACGCGACACTGCGTACGACGAGAAGGAGTAGGCCATGCTGAACGAGGTGACCGTACGGGGGGGGTTCACCGCCCTCAACGTGAAGAGCGGCAAGTGCGTGCTGCAGTTTGAGCTGGACCCGAAGTTCCGTGACTTCATCCCCAAGCTGGTGGAGTTCACGGGGCAGATGCTCAACATCCACGTGTACGACGACCAGGAGGTGATGTTCGTGGATAGGGACACCGGTGAGGTCGCCTACGAGGACGCCCCGCTGCTTCTGCCGGGCGTCGCGGGCGAATGACCCCGATACAGCGCGCCATGTGCGACGAGTGCGCCGCCATGATGCGCGAGTTCTACAAGGACCCAGAGAACGAGAGGAAGTTCCAGGAATGGAAAAGATCAAGGGAAAGAGGGTGCGCGTCGCAGCCGGCAAGCGAAAGACGCGCACCGCAACGGTTCACTTCCGAACCGAGACCAGTGTAACACCCGAGCAGCGCCGCGAGAGGCTGCAGGCCGTTTTCGCCGCCCTGTTCGTCTGCGCGTGCATCGCCGCCACATGGGCGCTGGAGGCAACAGTATGGCCGAGGTAGACGCCAAGGCCCAGGCCCTCGTGGCCAAGGCGTGCGGCTGGGTTGCCTCGAACCCCGATACATGGGCGAAGCTGCGCCGCATCTGCTACCGCCTGATGCTGGAGGGCCACGTCATCCAGCGCGACAACGTGTACACCCTGGCGTGCCAGAACGGCATGACCGTGAGCGAGGCCAGCGAGTTCAAGCGCGACCACAACCTGTGGAGCGTGCTGTCCCGCTACATGGTGCTGCAGCGCCCCTCCATGCTGGCCGCCGTGAGCTTCCGCCGCACGCCGGTGGACTCCGTGGACCTGGTGGGCACGTGGGAGGCCATCGTGGGCCCAGCCGTTTTCGCCGCCTCCACGCTAACCGAGGCGCAGGGCATCTACGACAGGGGCGCGCAATGAGGTGCACCGTCACGGTCGAGGGCCGAATGCCGAGCCTGAACGACTACATCAGCGCCGAGCGCGCCAACCGCTACAAGGCGGCGGCCATGAAGAAGCGCGAGACGGCGCGCGTGAGGGCGGCGGCCATGCAGCAGCGCGCGCCGCGCTTCGAGCGCCGGGTGACCGTGCGCACCACGTTCTACGAGCCCGACATGCGCCGCGATGCCGACAACGTGGGCTTCGCGCGCAAGTTCGTGCTCGACGGCCTGGTGGCGGCGGGCGTAATCAAGGACGACTCCCGCAAGTACGTGGAGCAGTGCCCCGACAGGGTGCTCACCGACAGGGCGCGCCCCCGCGTGGTCGTGGAGGTGAGCGACGAGTGACCCGCCGAGACAAGGGCAGGCCACACAGGGCGTGGCGCAAGGCCGACCTCGACCGCATAGCCGAGCTGGCGGGAAAGGTGCCCGCCCGCGAGATTCGCCGCGAGCTGCGGCTGTCCAAGAACCAGTTGGATAACGCGCGGCGCGTGATCAACGCCAGCGGCGGCCACGTGTCCCTGCGCTGCTACCGCCACCGCCTGGAGCTGTGCCCGTCGTGCGGGTGCCGCAGGGCGACCCTCGGCAAGGACGGCATCTGCGAACCGTGCAGACGCCAGCAGCAGCTTGAGGCCATAGAGGCCCGCATAGCCGAGCTGCTGCCGAGGCTGACCGCAGAGGAGCGCCGCACCTACGAGCGCACCGAGTGCGGCCGAGAGAGCCGCGCCGACCCCATGCCGCAGGCCCCGGACACCTCGGGCATGAGCCGCTACGCCGCCGACAAGGCGGCAGAGGCGCACGACGAGGCCATGGAGCGATGGCTGTGCCGCTACCTGTACCGCAGGGTCAAGGCGGCGCAGAAGCGCAAGGAGCGCATAGAGAAAAAAGTTCCGAAATCCTGAAAAGTTTTTATCACTTTTAGTTTTCCCAGTTAGGAGACCCAAATGCTAACGGAAATCATCAGCAAGACCGTCGCGGACAAGACGGTGGACAGCATCCTGAAGCGCATCGAGCGCGCCGTCCCCGTGCCCGAGCCGGGCGACGGCGGCTTCGACGCCGCCATGCGCCAGGCGTTCAACATGGGGGCCGCCTGCATGGCCGCGCAAATCAAGAACGGCCCCGTGCCCACCAAGCGCATCGCGCTCATGGGCGAGGTGGCCCGCGTGGCGTGCCGCGCCCGCCTGGTGGGCATGGAGTGCCACGTGGTCGTAGACGAGGAGGCCCGCGCATGCAATCGCTAGAGGAGGTCGCGATCTGCGACGTGTACCCCTACGAGCGCGCCGACGGCGAGCCGATGAACCCGCGCGACTTCACCACCAGGGAGAGCGCCGAGCACATCGCGGGCCTGGCCGCGCAGTTCAAGGCCAACCGCCTCAACCCCGGCCAGCCCGTCATGAAGCCCATCCTGTACAAGGAGGGCGGCATCTACTGGATCATCGACGGCGAGTGCCGCGTGCGCGCCATGAGGGCCATCGGCACCGAGCGTTTCCTCGCCGAGGTCTACGACGACCTGGACGACGCCGAGCTGGCGCGCGTGGAGGCCGCCAAGGCCATGGTGGAGACCGACGCCAAGCTGGGGCTGACCGCCGAGGAGAAGTCGCGCGGCGTGCAGACCATGCTGGCGCTCGACATTCCCGACGAGGAGGTGGCCGTGGCCGCCCGCACCGACGCGGGCACCGTGGCCAAGGCGCGCCGCGCCGCCCGCAGGGTGCAGGACGCCGCCTACGACATGACGCTCGACCGCCTGGCCGCCATCGCCGAGTTCGAGGGCGACGACGAGGCCGTGGCCGAGCTGCGCGACTGCAAGCAGACCGAATGGCAGCGCGTGTACGCGGGCCTGAAGGCCAAGGCCGAGCAGAGGCGCAACCGCGCCGAGGTGGTGGCGGTGCTTGCCGACGCGGGCGTCGAGTTCGTCGACGAATGCCCCGAGGGCTTCGCCGCATGCCGCACGTTTTCCGACTACCGCCCCGACCTGGCGGCGCTGGACGCCTACGTGGCCGACAACGCGGGCGCGGGGCTTCTGGCCGAGGAGACGCCGTTCGGCGTGACCCTGCTGGCGCCGGTGGCCGAGGGGGCCGACGAGGCCGCACAGGCCGCAGCCCAGCGCAAGGCCGACTTCCAGGCCGCCTACGAGGACGGCGCGAAGGCCCGCCGCGAGTGGCTTGCCGCCCACGCGGGCGACCTCAAGTCGATGCGCCGCACGGCTCTGGCGCTGACCGCGTTCGCCATGGAGGCCGAGGCCGTGGAATCGTTCGAGGAGCTGATGGGCCGACCCATCGACCGCACGCCCACCGAGCTGGCCGTGGCCATGGGCTGGCGGGCAGCGTGGAACATGAGCGGCTGGACGGCCTGGAGCCTCATGGAAGGCGGCAGCTCCGTGTACTTCAACCGAGCGACGGCCGAGAACGTGACCATCATCTACGAGGCCATGAAGGCCGACGGCTACGAGCCGAACGCGGCCGAGACGGAAACCTACGAGGCGTGCATGGCGCGCCTGGGAAGCGAGGAGTAAATGAGCGAAGCAGTTGAGGCCGAGATCATCGAGCCCGAGGAGGCGTCAGAGCTGACCGTGGCGTACTCCCCCGCCGTGATCGAGGCCAACTTCGACGCCCTGGAGGCGCACGTGCGCAGGCTGGTGGCCGACTACGAGGGCGCGACCTACGACATGGGCAAGGACGAGAACGTGAAGGCCGCCAAGCGCGACCGCGCCTACCTCAACGGCATCGCCAAGGAGATAGACGAGCGCCGCAAGGCCGTGAGCCGCGAGTACACGAAGCCCCTGGCCGCGTTCGAGGACAGGTGCAAGGCCGTGGCGGGCATCGCGAAGCAGGCAGCCGACGGCATCAAGGCGCAGCTGGACGAGTCCGAGGAGGAGCGCCAGCTGCGCGCGTACGCCAAGCTGCGGGAGCACTACGAGGAGTTCGCCGGGCTGCTGGCCCCCGTCGTGCCCTATGAGCGTTTCCACGAGAAGCAGTGGACCAACAAGACCTTCGGCGAGGTGAAGGCATTCAAGGCCCTGGAGGCCAAGGTGGAGCGCCTGGCCCAGGACTGGGAAACCCTCAAGGCGCAGTTCCAGGGCGAGCCGTTCTACGACGAGGCCGAGCGCGAGCTGTTCGCCACCCTGGACCTGGGCGCGGCCATAACGGCGGCGCACAAGGCCGAGGATGAGCGCCGGCGCATCGCCGAGCTGAAGGCGGCCATGGAGCCGGAACCCGTGGAAGAGCCCGAACCCGAACCCGAAGCGGTGCCCGAGCCCGCGGAATGCCAGCCCGCAGAGTTCCCGCAGCCGCTTGAGCAGATGCCCGAGCCGCAGCCCGCGCCCATGCCCGCCCCGGTGCCGCCAGCGCCGCCCGCACCGGCACCCGTGGCCATGGCGGGCGACCCGTGGACGGTCGTGGTGCCGTGCGCCACGCGCGAGCAGATGCAGGGCGTCGCGGCGGCCCTCAAGGCGCAGGGCGTCGTGGGCACCATCATGCACGGCACGGTGGGCCAGGTTTACGAGCGGATGAACGGAGGCTACTAGCATGACCCAGGAACAGCAGTCCATCGACCTCATGGCGGCCGTTGCCCGCGTGCAGCGCGCCGTGGTGGTCCCCAAGGCCAAGTACAACGCTTTCGGCAAGTTCAGCTACCGCAGCTACGAGGACATAGTGGCCGCGCTGAAGGAGCCGTGCGCCAAGGAGGGCCTGGCGTTCTTCATGACCGACGAGCTGGTGCAGATAGGCGACCGCTACTACGTGAAGTCCACGGCGTGCGTGTTCCCCGCCGAGGGCGGCGAGGGCCTGCTGCAGGTGAGCGCCTACGCCCGCGAGGACGAGCACAAGAAGGGCTCGGACGACGCCCAGGTGACCGGCATGGCGTCGAGCTACGCCCGCAAGTACGCGCTGTGCGGCGCGTTCGCCATCGACGGGCAGAGCGATCCCGACGCCATGGAGGAGCAGCCCGCGCCCGAGGAGAAGCAGCCGCCCGCAGACGGCCCCTTCACGGCCCACTGCCGCAGCTGCGGGGCGCGCTACCAGTTCGCCAGCATGCCGCAGTACATGGAGTTCGTGGCCAACAGCCCGTGCTGCCCGCGCCCCGACTGGCAGGTGGAGTAGATGCAGGCGCTCACCGAGGAGCTGGACGAGCTGACCGACAGGCTGGAGGCCGAGCTGAAGACCTGCAAGGAGTCGGGCTGCCAGTACGCCGAGAACGAGGCCGAGTACCGCAAGGCCCTGCGCATCGCCATCCTGAACGAGCGCCAGAAGGGCACGCCCGTCACCATCATCGGCGACGTGTGCCGGGGCCAGGAGCAGATAGCGGAGGCCAAGCGCCGCCGCGACTGCTCCGAGGCCATCTACAAGGCCTCGCAGGAGGCCATCAACGTAATCAAGCTGCGTATCCGCATGGTAGACGCGCAGATCACCCGCATCTGGAACAGCGGGGACGTAACCCAAGGAGGGTATCTATGAGCATCAACCGCGTGTGCATATCCGGCAACCTGACCCGCGACCCCGTGCTGCGCTCCACGTCTGGCGGCATGTCCGTGCTGTCCATGGGCGTGGCCGTCAACGACCGCCGCAAGAACCAGCAGACCGGGCAGTGGGAGGACTACCCGAACTTCGTGGACTGCACGCTGTTCGGCACCCGCGGCGAGAAGCTGGCGCAGTACCTCGCCAAGGGCAGCAAGGTGGCCGTCGAGGGCAAGCTGCGCTACCGCAGCTGGAACGACCAGCAGACCGGCCAGAAGCGCAGCGCGCTGGAGGTCGTGGTGGACGAGCTGGAGTTCATGAGCGGCCAGCAACAGCAGCAGGGCTACGCGCCGCAGCAGTACGCGCCCCAGGCGGCCCCGCAAGCGCCGCAGGCCCGCACGTACGGCCAGGGACGCCCCGCCCCGGCACCTGCGCCGCAGCAGCCCGCCTACGCGCCGCAGCCGGCCACTCAGCAGGCGTACGCGCCACAGCAGGCCATGCCGCAGCAGCAGGCCATGCCCGATCTGTACGACGAGGATATCCCGTTTTAGGGAAGGCGACGGCGACACTATGGGCATGGTTATACACGACGACTTCTGGGCGGCCGCGCAGGCCATGCCCGAGAAGCAGCGCGCGCCGTTCATCTACGCCATCGTCGAGTACCGGTTCACGGGCAAGGAGCCGCAGGGCAGCCCCGCGTGGCTGCCTACCTTCCTGGTGCTCAAGGGCAGGCTCGACATGGGCGACGAGAAGAGCGAGCGCGCAAGGAAGGCGGCCAACGCCCGCTGGGGCAACAGGCCGGGGAAGGAAGACGCGGTGGACGATGCGGCGGCACGGGCGCAAGCCGATGCGCAAGCACATGCGGGAGCATATGCGGATACAGATGCAGTCGCACATGCGCAAGCAGATGCGGATGCACATGCAGGCGCATCGAGTTGCGGCAATGCAGAGGTTGAGGTTGAGGTTGAGTATATAGATAACCCCTTAATCCCCTTTGACGAAATCGTGCATGCGCTCAACGAGGCAGCCGGCACCCGCTACCGCTCAAGCAGCGCCAAGACCCGCAGGCTGATACACGCCCGCTGGGCCGAGGGCTACCGCCTCCCCGACTTCCTGGCCGTCATCGACACGATGGCAGCCGAGTGGGCGGGCGACCCGAAGATGGCCAAGTACCTGCGGCCCTCCACGCTGTTCTCGCCGAAGTTCGAGGACTACGTGAACCGCGGCCCGAGGACCCGGAAGGAGGCCGACGGCTATGCCGAGTACGACTGAGTGCCCCCACTGCGGGGCGCAGCTGGAGGTCCGCTACGTGGTGCTGGCTGGCCGCCGCACCTTCTGCGGCTGGAAGCCGTGCGGCTGCCCGGGTGCCGTGGCGGAGCGCGACGAGCGTTCGCGCCTTGAGGCCAGGGCCAAGGCCGAGGAGGCCGCAGCCAAACGCCGCCGGGCCTACGAGCGGGCCGGAATCAAGCCCCGCTTCATGACAGCCGCCTCCCCCATGGCCGAGGGCATTGCCGCGAAGGTTGAGCAAGGGCGCGGGGCGTACATCTGCGGCCCCGTGGGAACCGGCAAGACCCACCTGGCGAGCGCCGTGGCGCGGCTCCTGGTGGACGGCGGCACCAGCGTGAGGGTGACCGACATGCTGGGCGTGCTGGCCGCCATCAAGGGCACCTACGGCGGCGACGGCACCGAGGACGGCATGCTGTCCAGGCTCTCCCGCGTGGGGTGCCTGGTGCTGGACGACCTGGGCAAGGAGTCCCCCACCGACTGGACGCTGGGGCAGGTGTTCCGCGTCGTGAACGACAGGTACGAGAACATGAGGCCCGTGGTCGTGACCACGCAGTACGGCAAGGGCGACCTCATACGCCGCCTGGCCAAGAACGGCGACGAGGAGACGGCGGTGGCCATCGTGAGCCGCCTGTCGGAGATGTGCGACAAGTACGAGCTGCAAGGCAAGGACAGGAGGCTATCGAATGGCAAACGTTGACACGCTGCCCGAGATCCTGCGCCCCCTCATGGAGGGGCCGAGCATCGAGACGCCCAGGTGCGCCGTGTGCGGCGCGCCGTGGCCGCTCAACCGCCACCACATCGTGAGGCGCGGGGCGGGCAAGCTGTTCCGCGACGGGCGCGAGGTTCCCAAGCCCACGGTGATGCTGTGCGGCAGCGGCAACGGCAGCGGCTGCCACGGGCTGGCGCACGCCAACCGGCTGCACTTCCGCTGGGTCAGGGCCGAGCAGAGGTTCAACCGCCCCGCCCCGCCGGGCTCGGGGCACTGGGAGTACCTGCTGCTGCCGGAACCGACCAAGTACGCGGATGCCCTGGCCATGGACGGCTGGGGTCGGCTGCCGAGGGGCAGGAGGTGCATGTGAGCGGGTACGAGCCTTCAAGCGGGTGGAACCTCCCGCCCGGGTGCTTCGAGTCCGACCCCAGGGCACCGTGGAACCGGCCCGACCCGTGGGAGGGCCGCACGTGCCGGGAGTGCCGCTTCTGCGGCCGCGTGCAGGGAGCCGGCGGCGAGGCCGTGTGCGCCTGCGATGCCATGACGGGCGGCGGCCCCGACGTGGAGGCGGTAGACGAGACAAGCGAGGCATGCGAGTGCTTCGAGTTCGAATAGGAGACGAAACGATGAAGAAGATCTACGCGGTGGCCACGGAGAGCGACGTGGTGCTGGCGTTCGAGAGCAGATCGGACGCAGACGAGTACGCAGGCGAGCACGACGGCATGGCGGTGCTGCCGGTGCCGTGCGTGGGGGCCTACGAGTACCCCAGCGAGAAGCCGGCCACCGACTGGGACCGAATCGCGGAAACGCTGCCGAAGGGAGGCGAGCAGGCATGAGGCTGTACATGTGCGCATGCGAACGCTGCGGCAAGGAGGTGCCGGCGACCCTGGCGGGTTACGCCAAGATGGTGCTGAGGAACAGCGCGCGAATCGACGGCAAGGCAAGGGCCTTGTGCCCGGAGTGCGCCGAGAGCCTGCGGGCGTGGTTCCTCGCAGGCGCGGTGAAGCCGGAAGGAAGGGAGTAGCCATGGGAATCATCTGCGATACCTGCGGGCGCGATATCGACGCCCTGGGGCAGGACAACATGGGCGTAGACGCGCCGCTGTGCGAGGACTGCTGGAACGAGCAGCAGAGCCACGCGGTAGCAGTCCTTCGCCGAGAGAACGATCGCCTGCGAGGCGACCTCGCCGAGATGGGGCGCAAGCTCGCCGAGGCCAGGCAGAGGCTGCGCAGCGACGGGCCGGCGGACTGCAAGCGGCTGCGCCGCGAGGTCGAGACGGCCTACGAGGTGAGCCGCGAGCGCGCCCTGGCGCTCACGAAGCTGGACGAGTGCGAGTTGTGGCTGGGGCGCTGCGAGCCGAGGGTGACAGCGTCACCGAAGCTCAAGGGCGCGGCCCAGGACGCCGCCATGCCTTGCCTCAAGGCCGAAGAGGCGCGCGGTTTCGCGATGCCCGACGTGAACGTGGAGGTGAAGGCCGAGGTAACGGCCGAGAAGCTGGCCAAGAGCCTGCGCGAGGCCATGAAGCCGGCCATGCGGATGGCGGTGGAGTAGCCATGGAGCAGCAGACCGAGAAGCCGAAGCGCCGACCCAGCATCGAGGTGCGCTGCCCGAAGTGCGGCATGCGCGAGATCTGGCACCACCCGCCCAAGGGCGGCGACCGCTGCCGCTGGTGCGGTCACCTGTTCGAGGACTTCACCTACCGCAAGGTCGGGCCGAGCGCGGAGGAGGGGGCGCGATGACGAACTGGGAGCACCTTTTCGGCGCGCCCGAGCGGGCCATCCACACGGAGGTGGAGTTCCACTCGTGGCCCTTCTCCATCGGCGTGTATGAGGCGAGCCGCATGAGCAGCTGCACTACCAGCAAGCGGCTGCTGGCCAGCTTCTGCGAGGAGGCCGACTACCTGGAATGGCTCAAGGCCGAGTACGACGACGGCACCGTCGAGTGGGAGGAGCGATGAACCGCCCGGGATGCAACTGGGGGTGCCTGCTCCTCATAGCGGCAGCCCTCGCCATCGACGTCGCGGCGTTCGTCGCCATGCGCGCGCTGGTGACCGGCCTCATGGCCATGGCCGTGGCGGCGTGCTAGAGACAACCGAATACCGAAACGACTACGGGCCGTCCTGCGGGGCGGCCTTTTCTGCGCCCGGCGACACGCCTGCGACCATATGAGCCGAGAGTTAGGAGACGCATGGCCAGAGGCGAGACATACGAGGAGTTCACGGCGAAGTTCGAGCCGAAGAAGACGACCGACGACTGCTACACCCCGCCGGAGGTGTACGGCTGCGTGCTTGATTGGGCGCACCGCGAGTACGGGTTCGACTTGGCGAAGGTCGCGCGCCCGTTCTACCCGGGCGGCGACTACGAGCGCGAGGAGTACCCGGAGGGGTGCACGGTGGTGGACAACCCGCCGTTCTCGATCCTGAGCAGAATCGTCAAGCACTACCAGGAGCGCGGCGTGGGCTTCTTCCTGTTCGCCCCCACCCTGACGTGCATGGGCATCCGCAACTGCTGCAAGGTCGTGACGGGCGCCGGCGTGACATACGCCAACGGCGCGAGCGTCAACACCTCGTTCGTGACCAACCTCGACCCCGCCCAGGCGAGGAGCGCGCCCGACCTGCGCGCCGAGCTGGACGCCACGATAGAGCGCCTGCGCCGCGAGAAGGCCAAGGCGCTGCCGAAGTACGAGTACCCCGACGAGGTGCTGACCGCGCCCATGCTGGCGCGCTACTCCAAGTACGGCATCGACTTCCGCGTAGGCCCGCAGGAGTGCAGCTTCACGAGGGCGCTCGACGCGCAGCGCGGCCAGGGCAAGGCGATATACGGCAGCGGCTACCTCATATCAGAGCGTGCAGCCGCAGAGCGTGCAGCCGCAGAGCGTGCAGCCGCAGAGCGTGCAGCCGCAGAGCGTGC
>CAJLRY010000026.1:0-31877 GCA_905209215.1 Coriobacteriaceae bacterium
CTGCGGAAACGCGGGGTCCGTTCAGACTGTTGCGTTGAGATTGAAAATCAACCGCCAATCAAGACGAGACTACTACGCACCTTTATTACACACGATATTTTCAGCCTGGTATAACCAAGTTCAATAATAGAATGCAAATCCAACCACCGTGTCTGATTACAAAAAGATTTTTGCCTTTTCTGCAGCAAACTCTTCCTCGGTAAGCACTCCACTATCACGCAGCGTTGCAAGCCTCTCAAGCCTTGCAACTACATCAATCACTATCCGCCAGCGTCTCAATAGTCTGTGAAACCTGCGGATACCGCTCAAGCTCCTTCGATAGGGCATCGACTATCTCGGCAATATTCTTTGCATTTTTGCCCCCGTTTAATACGTTTGCCCTGACCTTAGATGACGACTTGACAGTAACGCCAGATCCGCCTTCAACTGGAACAACCGAAATACTGATATTTTCGCCCCAAGACCAAAGGCTCATACCAATCTCGGCTGCAACTGTTCTTGTTGTGGGCGATGCACTATCAACTTTTACTTTAGGCAGCTTTTCCATAGCTGCCTTCAAGGCATTAAACGTGTCGTCAGGAGAATACGGTACCTGAAGCTGAAGCTGCTGATCCGCAAAACCCATAATCTGGCCTCCGCTTCTTACAAGATTAAGGCTATCGGCAATGGTAGCACGTTCCCAGCAGTCTTAAGTTCGTCTCATGACCTTGCGATGCAGCCCGACGCCCCGGCACCACTCCCCTACTTACCAAAAATCGCAGCGAACAATCCCTTGCGTTTGGGCTTTTCTTCTCGGTAGGAACCCTCGACGGCGGCTGCAACCTGGCGCGGTTGCTCGCCGCCTCCACGGCGCACGATCTGGTACAGAAACGGCGACTTAACGTATTTGACCTCGATGGGCGTGGCGTGCACGGTGCTCTCGCCGGACAGATGAAGGCTCAGGTTGAGCGGCGCCACGATATGCGTCTCGCGCTTGTCGCTAAACACCACCGCGGCCGCGCGGCCCGTCTGGCCGTTCACGGCGATGCGCACCTGCTCGCCGTCGCGGCTATCCGTCGCCGGACGATCGACAAAGTAGACCGGCACCATCACCAGACCGTCCTTTTGCTTGCGGGCCTTGCGCGCCCACATGCGAATGCTCTTTTTATTGAGCCCCAGTACCGCCTCGGCATCGTTGCCGGCAATGTCGAGCGCCAGCTTATCAATGACCACCTGGTCCTTGGTAGATGCATCGACGGAGACAACGCGAAAGTCGCCCTCCTGCATGGCAGGATCGAACGGCCCCACCTTGCCAAAGTCCCACGGCTCCAAAATGCCCATAAGACGAACGTCCAGGTAGTTTGCCCGCGGATACGCCCAATCGAGTACCTCGTAGTACACCAAGGTCTCCTTGCTCAGGCCCTTGCCCGGGAAGCTCGCCATCATACGCAGGTCCGCCAGCGCCATGGGGAAATAGAAGAGCATCATGTCGTTTTGGATCGCGTCTTCCACGTCGTGCCCGGCAAAGGCATCCGGGTACTGGCGCACCAGCTGCAGCGCGTTGGCACGTGCCTGCTGCGGTGAGATTTCGCAGGGAATACCCTGCTCCGGCACATACTCCGCACCCACGCCCATGGTCAGACGTTTGCTAAACGTACCGGGCTTGAGCAGGTCGGCAATGCCGATCTTGTTGCCGCAGGACGGGCACTCAAACACACGCTGCGTTGACTCGCCCTCAAAGGACGCGCCGCAGAAGGGGCAGGGAATGCTCACGTGCGTGGCTTCTTGGAACTCCTGCGCCGTGCCGCGGTCCTCCCATAGCAGATGCTCCAGAACCGACTGATTGCGCCAGTGCGAATTAAAGAAATACCAGTCCGGGTCCTCCGGGCGCTCGAGCTGCGACACATGGGTGAGCTTAAGTAGCCCATCGACAACCGTCAGCGGCGCATGGCGAATGCCCAAAGCGCTCTTGGGCTCCCCCGCATCGGCCTGCCACGGAACGACCGTGCCGCAATAGGCGCACTCAAAGCTGCGTTTAGCCTGGTGTGAGTACATAGGGCCGCCGCAGTTTTGGCATTTAATGGCAAACATCTCGTCCATGGAAACGTCCTCCTTTGCGCAGGGGCTGTCGACATTAAGTATGTCGAGCAAACAGGCACATGCCCATACCCATGTGGCCCAAAATGGACCACCCAGGCAGACGAGAAGGCTCGCTCGTTAGCACCGGCAGACTATTGCTGCATTTTCTGAGCATCGGTGCACGGCGCCCCCGCGCGAGCTACACTATCCCCTTAAACATGATTGTGAGGACGACCGCTATGCTATTTGTAAATCGGCTGGTACATACGCTTGTTCACGGCAGCGAGGGCGAGCCGGTCGATGCATCTTGCCGCACCAACGCGGGCTTTGCCGCAAGCCTCATCTGCATTGGCCTCAACATCACCCTGTGCCTGGCCAAGGGCATCGCGGGCCTGCTCGCCGGCTCTGTCTCGCTCATCGCCGACGCTTTCAACAACCTCTCCGATGCCTCGAGCAACATCGTGAGTCTGCTCGGGTTCCGCCTTGCCAGCCGCCCGGCAGACGAGGGCCACCCTTACGGCCACGGCCGCTACGAGTACCTGGCCGGTCTGTTTGTCGCCGTCCTGGTTTGCGCCGTCGGCATCAACCTAATCCTCGAGTCGATAACCAAGATCATCAAGCCCTCGCCCACCGTGTATTCGGCGCTCTCCATGGCCGCCCTTATTCTGTCCATGCTCGTCAAATTCTGGATGGCCGCGTTCAACCGCGCACTGGGTAACCGCATCGATTCCGAGATGCTCATCGCCACAGCGCAGGACTCCAAAAACGACGTCATTACCTCGGGCTCGGTCTTGGTGGCGGCGCTTATTTCGCAGACGACCGGCTTTGACCTCGATGGCTGGGCAGGCCTGGGTGTGGGCATCTTTATCTGCATCAGTGGCATGGGCCTAGTGCGCGACGCCATCAGCCCGTTGCTGGGGCAAGCGCCCGACCCCAAGCTCGTCCAGGCAATCCGCGACAAGATCATGTCCTATCCGCAGGTCTTGGGCACACACGACCTCATGGTGCACGACTACGGCCCCGGTCGTCAGTTTGCCAGCGCCCACGTGGAGATGCCCGGTGAGGGCGACGCGTTTGAGCACCACGAGATTCTGGACACCATCGAGCACGACATCAAGCGCCAGATGGGCATTGGTATCACGCTGCACTGCGACCCCATCGCGACAACCGGCGATGACTTGCGCGGCTGGGTCAAGCGCGGCGTCATGCAGATCGATCCCGCGCTCTCCATCCACGACCTGCACGAGCACGACGGGTTCGTTTCGTTTGACCTTGTGCGTCCCGACGGCTTTGACATATCCGACGAGGAGCTGCTGGAGCTCGTCACGCGCATCGTGCACGAGCGCCGGCCCGACGTCTCATGCGTCGTCACGTTTGATTCGGGCTTTAGCTCGCCCGACCGTCCAGCAGAGCAGCTGTAGCCTGTTTAACAGCTAGTTTCCCTGCGCGCCCGAGATGCCGTTTTGCAGGGCGTTCCAAGCGTTCGTTGCCATATCGCCCAGGTTCTGTGCGGTATCGCCGAGATTCTGAGCCGTGTCGCCCAGCTCTTGCGCCTTGTCTCCCAACTCCTGTGCCTTGTTGCTCAAGTCCTCCAGCGTGTTGGAGCTCGAGCTGTCGGTACCGCTTTGGCCGTCGGACGAGTTGCCTGAGCTGTTCTTGTGCGTGAGCTGAATTTCGAGGTTGCCGCTGTCGTTATAGTAAGCAGAAGTAACGATCCAGTTGGCATCGACGACGGGCGTTGAGCCATCATCAGTCAGGACCACGGCATTCGAAAGATCGGCGCCGCGCGACTTAAGGAGCTTCTTGGCGTTGGACCAGTACTGCCCCGGGATATCGCTCAGATCGACGGTGCTAGACGAGGCGGACTCGGTTTGCTCGGCAGCGGTATCGGCCGTTGAACTCCCTCGCTTGTTGAGCATGCCCGACACAATGGCAAACACAACCGACAGCGCAAAGAAGATCGCCAGCACGATGAGGATCTTCTTGATCACGCTCGACGAACGCGACGGCTTCTTCTCCTCGTCCTCGCCATATTGCGGAATCGACTTGGGGTACTCGCGATACGGCTCGCGCGACTCGTAGCGAGGCTGCGCCGTGCGAGGCATATACGTCGTCTGCTGAGGCTGCGGAATAGGATTCTGCGGCAGGTCATCATAGGGATTCGGTGTCGAGGCGGCATAAGAATCCTGCGGCGCATAATCAAACGGGTCCGGAGCTGCGTTGCCATAGGGGCCTTGCGAAGATGCAGCGTAAGAATCCTGCGCCGAGTCGCCATAGCCCATAACCCGGGTGGGCTCGGCAGAAGGCTGTGTCGCGGCGGGGTCGGTATAACCGGGGTTGGGAACAACGCGGGTCGCATCGGCGCTATCGCCAGCCTGCGTGGAACCGTAGCCGCCCATCACGGTTGTCTTGTCCTGATCCATGCAACGATTCCTTTCCGTCGCCCGTAAGCATCAAGTTATGCATGCATTCTACCCGCGCAAAAGCCTATGATGGGCAAAGCCCGTCGGTATCTACAAGACATGCGCGGGCCTAAGGATCAAAAAGCCCCGCCGGGCCTTGGTAGGCGCGACGGGGCGGGCAAGCGGCTATGGACAGCGAGCTTAGAACAGGCCGGTGATGTTGCCGTCGTTGTCGACGTCGATGTTTTCGGCCGCGGGCACCTTGGGCAGACCCGGCATGGTCAGAACACTGCCGGTCAGCGCGACCACAAAGTGGGCGCCGGCAGAAACCTTGAGCTCACGCACGGTGATGCGGAAGTTCTCGGGAGCGCCCAGGACCTTGGCGTTGTCGCTAAAGCTGTACTGCGTCTTGGCGACGCACACCGGCAGGTTACCAAAGCCGTTCTCGCGCAGCTCGGCGAGCTGGCGCTTGGCGGCCGGCGTAAAGTCGACGCCATCGGCGCGATAGACCTTGGTGGCAACAGCCTCCAGGGCGTCGGCCACATCGGCACCGTCCTCGTAGGCAAACTTGAGCTCACTCGGCTGTTCAACCAAGCGCATGACCTCATCGGCCAGATCGAGCGCGCCCTCGCCGCCCTTGGCCCAGACCTCGGACAGCTTCACATTGACGCCCAGCTTCTGGCACTCGGACTCGATGAGCTCGAGCTCGGCCTCGGTGTCCGTCGGGAAGCGGTTGATGGCGACCACGCAGGGCAGACCATAAACGTTCTGGATGTTGTCGACATGACGCAGCAGGTTGGGCATGCCAGCCTTGAGTGCCTCGAGGTTCTCCTCGTTGAGGTCGGCCTTGGCGACGCCACCGTTGTACTTCAGCGCACGAGCGGTCGCGACGACCACGACGGCGCTGGGGCGAACGCCCGTCATGCGGCACTTAATGTCGAGGAACTTCTCGGCACCCAGATCGGCACCGAAGCCGGCCTCGGTAATGGCGACATCGCCAAAGCGCATCGCCATACGCGTAGCCATGATGGAGTTGCAGCCGTGGGCAATGTTGGCGAAGGGACCGCCGTGGACAAACGCGGGCGTGCCCTCGAGCGTTTGCACCAGGTTGGGCTTGAGCGCGTCCTTAAGCAACGCGGCCATGGCACCCTGGGCCTTAAGGTCGCGGGCACGGACGGGCTCGCCGGCAAAGCTGTAGCCGACGACGATCTCACCCAAGCGTTCCTTGAGGTCGCTGATGCTCGTAGACAGGCACAGGATTGCCATGACCTCGGAGGCGACGGTGATATCGAAGCCGTCCTCGCGCGGCACGCCCTGGGCCTTACCGCCAATGCCGTCGATAACGTGGCGCAGCTGACGGTCGTTCATATCGACGACGCGCTTCCAAGTAATGCGCTTAACGTCAATACCGAGCTGATTGCCCTGCTGGATGTGGTTATCAAGCATGGCGGCCAGCAGGTTGTTGGCAGCACCGATAGCATGAAAGTCGCCGGTAAAGTGCAGGTTGATATCCTCCATGGGGATCACCTGAGCCCAGCCGCCACCGGCAGCACCGCCCTTAACGCCAAAGACAGGGCCGAGCGAAGGCTCGCGCAGGGCCACGGCGCTCTTGACGCCGCGGCGACGCAGGCCATCGGCCAGACCGATGGTCGTGGTGGTCTTGCCCTCGCCCGCAGGCGTTGGGTTGATAGCGGTCACGAGGACGAGCTTGGCCTGGTGATCAGTCGGCTCGTTGAGCAGTGAATAGTCGACCTTAGCCTTGTCGAAGCCGTACGGAATAAGGTGCTTAACGTCGACGCCGGCGTTCTTGGCCACCTCGGTAATAGGCAGTGGCGTGACAGAACGTGCGATTTCGATGTCAGTAGGCATGAGCGGTCCTTTCGTTACCGAATGAGAAAAAGACCAATTCAGCATAGCACGGGCGCGCAATAGTAAAACGCCCATAACCGATGAACGGCGATATGTTTACCCGATGCCCAGCGATAGCCCAACAGCCCGCCAAAACAAAGCGCCCTAAACGGTAGGTTCAATCCCCAGGTGCTCAAAGGTGCGAAGGGTTGCCTGACGGCCCTGCGGCGTACGAATCATCAACCCGCACTGCAGCAGATATGGCTCATAGACATCCTCGAGCGTGCCCGGGTCCTCGCCCACCGCGCTGGCAAGGGTCGTAAGTCCCACGGCACGACCGGAGAACGTCTTGGCGAGCGTCTCCAAAATGCGAATATCCATCCAGTCCAGACCGAGCTCGTCGATCTCGAAGAACTCGAGTGCCTGACGGCAGATATCGAGCTCAATGGGACCGTTGCCGCGCACCTGTGCGTAATCGCGCACGCGCTTGAGCAGGCGGTTGGCAAGACGTGGCGTGCCGCGCGAACGCGAGCCGATCTCGAGTGCACTGGGGTGGTCGATCGTCACGCCCAGGATAGTCGCCGAGCGCGTCACAATCTGCGCGAGCTCCTCGACCGTGTAGTAATCCAGGCGATATGAAATGCCAAAGCGGTCGCGCAACGGGCCTGTCAACATGCCTGAGCGGGTCGTTGCCGCCACCAGCGTAAACTTGGGAATATCCAGGCGAATCGAGCGCGCCGCCGGACCCTTGCCAATCACGATATCGAGGGCAAAGTCCTCCATCGCGGGGTACAGGACCTCCTCGACCGAACGGTTGAGGCGGTGGATCTCGTCGATAAACAGCACATCACCCGGCTGCAAGTTAGTAAGGATGGCCGCCAGGTCGCCCGTGCGCGCGATGGCGGGGCCACTCGTGGTCTTGATCTGAGCGCCCAGCTCGTTGGCGATAACGGTGGCCAGCGTGGTCTTGCCCAGGCCCGGAGGACCCGAGAAAATCACGTGGTCGAGCGTCTCGCCACGGTTCTGCGCCGCTTCGATCAACACGCGCAGGCTCTGCTTGATGTGCTCCTGGCCACAGTAGTCGTCCAGGCGCTGGGGGCGCAAAGTGCGGTCGACATCGAGGTCCTCGGCCGTCAGCTCCGAGCCCACCATGCGCTCGCCGTGCGCCATGGATGCCGCCGGCGAGTTGCCGGGCGTCGCCCACAGGTCCTGAGAGTCATCGGCTTCCCACATCACGCATCCATTCCGAGTCGCTTAAGCGCCGCGCCGAGCAAATCCTCGACACGCATATCCTGCCCATCATACCCGCTCAGAGCGACATCGGTCTCCTGCGGGCTAAAGCCCATGGAAAGGAGTGCCGCACGGGCGTCATCGATCGCCGAAGGAGCGGCGGCGGGCACGGGCATCGCAACCTGACCGGGGATCGCATCGACCGGCACAAAGCCCTTGTCCTTGGCAAAGGTGCTCTTGAGCTCCAAGATGAGGCGCTGGGCGGTCTTTTTGCCCACGCCGGGCACCTTGGCCATGCCCTTGTCGTCCTCGGCCATCACCAGGGAATACAGCTGTCCCACGGTATAGGTGGAAAGTACGGCGAGCGCCAAGCGCGGGCCAACGCCCGAGACGGACACAAGCCGGTCGAACATCGTGCGCTCATCCTTAGAGGAAAAACCGAAAAGTGTCATAGCGTCCTCGCGCACCTGCATACGGGTATAGAGGCGCACCTCACCGCCGGGCGTAGGCAGCGTGGCCGCAGTGCCGCCAGAAATGCCGAGTTCAAAGCCAACGCCCGACACGTCGACGACAGCAGAGCTCATCGTGGCCTCGACAAGCGTTCCGTGGAGCTGGGAAATCATCAGTATCCGGTTCCTCTCTGTTGATAGAACTCGCCACCGGTGAGGGCGCGGGTGCGGCTGAGGTTTACGTGGCAGATGGCGCAAGCCAGGGCATCGGCGGCATGGTCGGGATGAGGGTCGTGGTCGAGCTGCGTGAGCGTGCGCACCATGTAGGCGACCTGCCGCTTGTCCGCGGCGCCGGTACCCACCACAGCCTGCTTGATCTGCATAGGCGTGTACTCGCCGATCTCGAGCGCGCACTCCGAAAGCGCCACGAGCGCGGCACCGCGGGCATGTGCCGTGGGGATTGCCGAGCGGACATTAGCGCCAAAGTAGATGCTCTCGATAGCAGCAGTATCGGGTCGATAACGCTCCACGACGCCCTTGAGGTCGCGGGCGATATGCGACAGGCGCACCGCGAGCGGACTACCCGCGCTGGTCTCGATACAACCGTAGGCACGGCAGCGAACCTCGCCGCGCCGCTCCTCGATAATCCCCCAACCCGTATGGGCCAAACCGGGGTCGATACCCAAAATGACCAAGCCAACCTCCCCTCGTCACAAGTACAGCACAAGGCAAGGCCCCGAGCATCATTCACGAACGTCTGTTCTAGAATAACACAACAGCGACCGTATCTAGCAAGCAAGGTTGAACCATAGGTTGAGCATAAGTCAGCGAGCGAGTCCCTGCCGTGGCAAGGTGTCGCGAAAGAGGAGCGCCGCGTACTTCTGTACGCAAGCGACGGTTTGAGTGGCAGATTGCCCGGCAGGGGCTCGCGCAGCGTCGACTCGTTACGCGGTTTGGTAAAACCGCGTAACCTTGGCCCTATCCCATAGTTAGTTTTGAGAGAAAAAGGGAAACTGCCTCGGATCCACCGGCGGATGCGGCATCGGGCCACCCTGGGGCCCACCCTGCGGGCCACCCTGGCCGCCCATCATCTTATCGATGGCGTCCTGGACCTCGCCCTCAAACTTCTTCATACCCTCGTGCAGGCGGCGCTGGCCGTCCTCGGAGCGCAGCTCCTCCATCTGCTCGGGCGAAATACCCAGTAGCTCGCCCAGCACGCCCATCATCTCGTTTCGCACGCGCTCGCTCGTATCCTCGTCAGCAAAACGGCGCACCTCGGCGCGCGCCAGCGAATCGACCGTCATACGCTCCTTGCCGTTAAGCCCCAGGTCGGACCACGCGAGCATGTACGGCCAGGCGCGCTCGACAAACGAACGGGCTGAGACGATCGACGCCGTCGGCAGCATGCGGCGGGCGGCCTCGCCCTGACGCACGAGCATCAGCAGCAGCGAGCAGGCCTCAGGCTTGCCAGCGGCCATCGGGATGTCGTCGAAAGATCGATTGCGGTCCACGTGCGCCTCGAGCGCGCCATCGACCTCACCCGGCTCAAGCCCGCCGAGCAGCTGTGCCGCGCGGTCGAGCATATCGACCGGACCGTCGAGCGTCGAGAGCGCCTGCGCCAGCACTCGCTCCATACAATCTTCCACCGCGTTGAGCGTCACGAGCTCTTGGGGCACCACGGCAGACGTGCGGTTGCGCACACGCGCCACAAACTCAAGCGTCGACAGGTACACATCGCCAAAGGGCGCGTAATCGCCCTGGTAGCCGCCGCAAAGCGCCGGCGCCGCCAGCGCGTACTCGGTTTTGGACAGCGGGCTCAGCGCCATCGCACCCAGCTCGAGCGCCGTGTCCTCCAGCATGAGGCCCAGCGTGCGCGAGCGCAGACGCTCGGCATCGCCCGCCGACACGTCGCGATCGAGCACACGCGCCGCATCCGGTGCATCGCGCTCGACGGTGCGAATGTGCAGACGCTCGGCGATGGCGCGGACGGCGGCACAGCGGGCAGCCTCGGCCTCTTCCTGCGCCGGCGTAAAGATACGGTTGCGCCCCAGCACCAGGCCAATCACATTACGCGGGCCCAGAGCGTCGACGGTCAGCGCCGCCAGCAGGGACGACGGCAAGTCGCCCTCGAGCGCCACCACAGCACGCGACGCACCGTGGGCTCGGGCGTTGTCGCGCACGGCGAGCACCAGCGCCTGCCACAGCCACTCCTCGGAACGGAACTCGGGCAGTTCGTGATCTTCCAGGGCATCGAGCATCACGCCGCGCTGAATCTCCTGAACCAGCAGGCTCTCCTCAAAACACGGCGCCTGGGCCACCACACGACCACAGTCGTCGAGCACAAACGAACCGCCGGTATACACCGACTCGTCATAAGCACCGACCGGCGCCATACAGGCAAACCACACGCTGCGCTTGGATGCGATCTTGCGGTAGGCGCCGCTGCGAACGGCGGCAATGGCGGCAGTCTCGCGGTCGGTCATGTCAAACGCATTGAATTGGAAATACGCAATGAGGTCAACACCGGTCGGCAACATCTCGAGTTCGCGGTCCAAGTCAAAAATCACGGCGATGCGCACGCCGTCCACGTCGAACACCGGCGGCGCCCAACGCGTGTCGTTGTTCTCGCCACGCTGCAGGGCAATGCTCGAACGCGCCGGCACCACATGACCGTCCTTGAGCATCATGTAGTCGAGCAGCGGCTGACCCTCAAACGAAACCGCCGCGGGCACGATGCAGATCATGTCAAGCTCCTGGATGCGCTCGGCGACACCAGTCAAGCCGGCAAGCATGTCGTGCTCAAAGTCGGCAGCGCCCACCAGGCCACCGGGCATGGCGCCCATAAAGAGCGGAGCCGGAACGCACAGCACGCGCGCCCCGCGCTCGTGGGCCAGACGAGCCTGGTCCTCGATGCGGCCGCAAATGCCCTCAATATCACCCAGGCGCATATCGATCTGTGCAAGCGCGAGCTTCATGGCTCAGCCCTTTCCGTCGTAAACCATCGAAATCGTAGTAAAAGCGCCGGCCGCATGATGCAGTCGGCGCTCGCATGTGCATATGCTAGCTATGATACCCCGAGCGGGGGCGCGCTCCTAGAACGTCGCGGACCACAGCCCGTGCAGGTTGCAGTAGGCATAGACGGTACCGGTCTTGGAACCGCCGGCAAAAAACGTCGCGGGCTTCATGCCGGGCTCAAGGTAATGGACCTCTAAGCGGCCCTCGGCCTCAAGGGCGATCCACTCAATATAGTGCTCGGGCAGGCTGGGGTGCTCGACCGAGCCAACGCGTGCGCGAATCACGTGACCGTCGCGCTCGGTCTCGACAACAGGCACGTGCTTCTCGTGCGCCGCGTCCTCAGTGTTTGCGGTCAGTTCCGTGCAACCGGCAGGGGTTGCAACGTCGTTGCCAAGGGCGGCAATGAGCTTACCGTCGGGGTCCTTAAAGAATTTCGCCATGATGTTCTCCTTTGCTGACGTGCCAATGTTCTTGATGGTTCTTATGCCCAAAGGCAGACAAACCATCCACGGCATTGCAAATGAACACATAACGGGCGGGGACGATGGGGCAGCGTGCGCTATCCGCCCTGGCGGCCCCACCCGAGCGGGTTAGCGCCCGTCGCCGCCCAGCAGCGCCAGAACATCTTCGCGGGTAAACAGCGCCGACGAGATGCCGTCGCCGCCGAGCACGCTGTTGACCAGGTCGCGCTTGGACTCCTGCATCTGCATAATGCGCTCCTCGATCGTGTCCTTGGCGATGAGCTTGTACACGGTCACGGTATGTTGCTGGCCAATACGGTGCGCGCGGTCGGTCGCCTGGTCCTGCGCTGCCACGTTCCACCACGGGTCGTAGTGGATGACCACGTCGGCCGCCGTCAGGTTAAGGCCCACGCCGCCCGCCTTGAGCGAAATCAAAAAGACCGGAACCTCGCCCGCTTGGAACTGCGCGACCATCTTGGCGCGGCTCTCCTTAGACGAAGCGCCCGTGAGCTTAAGGAAGGCGATGTCCTCCTTGGCCAAGCGCTTACCGATGATATCGAGCATACCCGTAAACTGGCTGAACAACAGGATGCGATGCCCGCCGTCGAGTGCGCCGTGCACGAGCTCCATACACGTATCGAGCTTGGCGCTCCCCGCCTTGTAATCCTCGTAGTGTAGACGCGGGTCGCAGCAGATCTGGCGCAGCTTGGTGAGCTCGGCGAGCACCTTGAGTTTGTCCTTCTTAAACTCCCCAGCCTCGCGGTGCTGCACCTGCTGGGCGATGCGGTCCTGGTTGGCCAGGTAGAGCTTGCGCTGCTCGCCGGTAAGCTGCGCCATGACGGTGTCTTCGATCTTCTCGGGCAGGTCGGCCACCACGTCTTCCTTAACACGGCGCAGCACAAACGGCGACACGAGCGCCTGCAGGCGAGCGGCGCTATCGCCCTCGGCATGCTCGACGGGGCTCTCAAAGCGCTTGGCAAACGACTCGCGCGTCCCCAAAAGGCCCGGCATCAAAAAGTCGAAGATGCTCCAGAGCTCGGACAGGCGGTTTTCGATGGGCGTGCCCGTCAGGGCAAAGCGCACGCCGGCAGGCAGGCGCTTGGCGGCGCGCGCCACCTGCGTGAGCGGATTTTTAATGTACTGTGCCTCATCGAGCACCACGCGGGCAAAATCCCGCTCGACGTACTCGTCGATATCGCGCCGCATAAGGTCATACGACGTCACGACCACGCTATGCTCGGCCACGCCGGCGATCTGCACGCGGCGTTGAGCCTTGGCGCCCACAATGGCGCACACATCGAGCGACGGGGCAAAGCGCTCCAGCTCGGCAGTCCAGTTGTACACGAGTGAGGCCGGGCATACCACGAGCGTGGGCTTGGTGTCCCCCGCCTCCACGCGCGCCAGAATATGCGCAATCATCTGGAGCGTTTTGCCCAGGCCCATGTCGTCGGCCAAGATGCCGCCAAGGCCCAGGTGTTCGAGCGAGCCGAGCCACTGGTATCCGTCGACCTGGTAGCCGCGCATCGTTGCCTTGAGCGATGCCGGCACCGTAAAGTCCATCTTGCCGAGCGTGTCCAGGCGCTCGACGGTACGGCGGAACGCAGCGTCGCGATCGGCCTCGAGCGCCGGCGTGCGTGCGAGCATGCTGTCGACGAACAGGGTGCTCGACGCGGGAAGCGACACGCCGTCGAGCAGGTCGACGGCATCGACACCCAGGTCCTCGGCAAGGCCAAACGCGGCGCGCGCCCCCTCGTCCAGGCGAATGATGTCGCCGGACGTAAGGCGCGCAAACGTTTGATGGCGCTTGTACGAATCGAGATAGACGGCAAGGTCCGCGGCCGAAAGCCCGCTCGCGCCCAGCTCGACATCGAGCAGATTGCTCTTAACGGTCGCACGAACCGAGAGCTTGGGCGCGGGGCGGACCGAGATCTGGCGCAGACGGTCGCTGAGCATGATCTCACCCAGTTCGGACAGGGCAGACAGGCCCTCGGTCAGCAGGCAGAACAAGCGGGCGTCATCGCGCTCCTCAAACGCCAGACCGCGCTCGTAGAAATCGAAGTACAGGGCCGCCGTATCCATAACGCGAAACTCCGCCACCTCGTCGCGGGGCGGCACACCGGGGCGCTGCTCTTCGAAGGGGCTGCCCGGAGCGCCCAGGCTAAAGAGATCCGCCGACCAATCGCCGTAGGTAACCGTAATTTTGCAGGTCACGAGCCCATCGTCGACGCCGATCGCCATAGCAAAGCTCGGCTCGGGTGCCACGGTATCGAGCGCGGCGGGCGCGGTGAGGTCGGTGTAGTCGCGCAAAATGGGCAGCGCCATACGGCAGAACTCACCCACCTGCTCGGCGGCAATATGGGCGGGCGTGCGGCACGGCAGCAAGCGCGACAAAAAAGGTGCGGCATGCTGAGCAAATGCAGCGTCGGTACGGCGCGCGCGGCGCGTGTCAACCAAGTAGGCGGCATCGCCCGACGCAAAGCAGTACATATCGGCGGGCAGGCGCAGGTCATAGCTACCACCAGCCGCCGGCGCGATTTTGGCGGCAAGCAGCGGTGGGCGCTTAGCGGATGCCTCGTCCTCCCCTTGCGGAGACAGCTCAACCGCCACGTCGTAGGTGCGATGCGTCGTCATCCCCCGCGACCAGGCGGGCTCAAAGGAGATGGTCTGGCCGCGCAGCAGGTCCAGCACATATACGATGCTATGCTCGGACAGCGGCAACTGACGCTCGGCAACAAAACCACTGCGGGCAAAGTCGTACGACGCCGAACGCGAGCTTGTGATGTCATCGAGATAGGCAACTGTCGTCACAACAAGGTTGAGCAGCTTTGCCGATGTTTCGTCAAAGGCCTCAGGTGAATGGACAAACGTGAGCTTCTTGCCATAGGAGAACGTGCCGCCGCGCACGTAGGCATCGGCCATGCCGTCGATGTCCTTGACCACGTAGGAGACCGATCCACAGCGAATGCGGAACTCGAGCGCCCAGCTAAAGCGGTCAGCGAACAGCGGATTGTAGCACGGCACCAACGAGGGCTCCAACGCCGCTTTGGGGGCGTCGGGATCAACGGCACCGGCTAGTTTGCGGCGCATGCTCGCCAGCTCATCCATGCGCGCGTCCGAAAGATCGGAAAGCGCCGCCACAAGGCTCGGGCTCGTGGGGACGGGCGCCGGGAAGGGAAAGTTGGGGTTGACGGCCGGCGCGGCGGACGCGGCGCGCGCGGGCTGTTTCGGCTGCGCCGTAAACGTGCGAACCGGCGTGCGCAGCCCCTCAACAGGCTCAATGCCGCTGGTGTCCAGGTACGCCAGCGCTGTGGCGATGGCGTGCTTGCACATACCGGGATAGCGGTATGCGGCGGGGCAGTCGCAGTCGTAGTCGATAACCTCGTGCTCGTCCATATCGAGCGCCACGTGCGTCTTGTACAGGTCGCCGCGCGAGCCGCGCACCGAGCCCTCAACCGTCACGTTTTTGGAGAAGCGCGAGCCGCTGTCCTCAATCGACAGCACGGCGCCGTTGAGCATGAGCGAGCGGCCCTTCATAAAGGTGCCGCTCAACGCCGCCTCTTTGCGAAGCGCCTGCACAAACGTCCCCTGCGCCATCACTTCCTCCAATCTCACCCGGGGTAGCTTAGATCACCGTCACGCGGCCCTGGTTACCCACAATGGCCTTGGCCTCGGCCAGCAGCGGAATCGAACGCGCGTTGACCTTGGCAGGTACCTCGGCACGCAGCACGCGCCCGTCCACCTGCTCGATAAAGATCTCCACGCGGTCGCCGCCCGGGTTAGCGGTGAGCACCGTGGCCAGGCGCGCCATATTGCCCTGGCTAAAGCGGCTGTTGGGCACCATGACCTCAAACACCTTGGGCTTGTTGTTCTCCTCGTTGAGCTCGAGCGGCACGATCTCCTGCGCGATGATCTGGTCGCCGCGGTCCGAGCGCTCGAGCTTGCCCTTAATGCGCACAAAGGCATCGGACAGCTGCGCGCCGGTCTCGGGATCGACCTCGCCGTACAGGTACCCCTCGGCCTCCTTGTAGGTCTTGGGGAACACGACGACGGTGGCCTCGCCTTCCATGTCCTCGAGCTGCACGATGCCCATGGGGTCACCGTTTTTGGTCACGCGCTTGGACACGCTCGAGACCATGCCGGCCCACCACAGCGCCTTGCCCTCGGGAATTTCCTGGTTGATGGTGCCGCCCGTAGGATTCTGAACTTCGTAGCCGGTGTCGATCTGCGAGAACGAGAAGTCACGCGCCTTGGCTAGTGCATACTCAAACGGGCGCAGCGGGTGGTCCGAGACATAGATGCCCAGAACCTCCTTCTCCTGACTCAACTTAAGGTGGCGGTCCCATTCCTGGCCATCCGGATCGGGCACGCTCACCTCAAAGCCCGAGCCCTCAACGTCGCCAAACATATCGAAGAACGACGTCTGGCCGCTCGCGCGATCCTTCTGGCGCTTCACCGCGGCATCGATGATGTTCTCGGGGTTGTTCTTGTCCACAAAGTGCATCATCTGGCGACGCGGATACCCCGTGGAGTCGAAGGCGCCTGCCTTGATGAGCGATTCGATCACGCGACGGTTGGCCTGGCTCGAGTCCACGCGCTCGACAAAGTCGTGCAGCGTCTTAAACGGGCCGCCCGCCTCGCGCTCGGCAATAATCGCCTGTGCCACGCCGGTGCCCACGCCGCGGATGCCGGCCAGACCAAAGCGCACGCCCTCCTTGGTAGCCGTGAACTCGGTACCGGACTCGTTGACATCTGGCGACAGCACGGGGATGCCGTCGTGACGGCACGCCGAAACGTAATGAACGATCTTGTCGGTCTTGCCCGTATAGGACGTCAGAACGGCCGCCATGTACTCGTGCGGATAGTGCGCCTTGAGCCACGCCGTCTGCATAACCAGGATGGCGTAGCCGGCGGAGTGCGACTTGTTAAAGGCGTAAGATGCGAACTCGAGAACATCGTCCCAAATCTTCTGGGCGACCTCGCGCGTGTAGTTGTTCTTGATAGCGCCGTTCATCCAGTGGTCGTAGGTGGTCTCGTCCGAGCCATCCTCCCAGTGGAGCACCGTCGACGTGAGCAGCTTGATTTTCTTCTTAGCCACGGGCTTACGGATACGCGAGTCCGATTCGCCCTTGGAGAAGCCGCACATCTCGACGGAGATGAGCATAACCTGCTCCTGGTAGACCATGGTGCCGTAGGTTTCGCCCAGGATGTCGTCCAGGCGGTCGTCGTAGGAGACGGCCGGCTCCTTGCCGTTCATACGGTTGATGTAGGACGAAACCATGCCGGCGCCCAGCGGGCCCGGGCGGTACAGAGCGATCAATGCCACGACGTGCTTGTACTCGGTGGGCTTCATGTTCTTGATCGTGGCCGTCATGCCGGCGGACTCGACCTGGAAGACGCCGGCGGTGTGGCCGGAACCCATGAGCTTAAAGATCTCGGGATCGTCAAAGGGGATCTCTTCCTCTTTGATGTCGATGCCGAAGTTCTTTTTGATGTTTGCCTTGGCCTTGGAGATAACCGTCAGCGTGCGCAGGCCCAAGAAGTCCATCTTGAGCAGGCCCATGTCGGCAACGGTATGGCCCTCGTACTGGGTAATCTCGACGCCGCCCTTGGTGTCGAGCTTGGTGGGCACATGCTCGTTGACGGGGTCGCGGCAGATCAGAACGGCGCACGCGTGCACGCCCTCGCCACGGGTGAGGCCCTCAATCGAGAGCGCCGTGTCGATGATGCGGCGGGCGTCGTCATCCTTTTTATAGGCCTCGGCAAAGTCGGGGTTAAACAGATCCTCTTTGCCGGGTTGCTTGTCGAGCACCTGCTTGAGTTTGACCTTGGGGTCGCTCGAGACCATCTTGGACAGGCGCTGACCCATGTAGACCGGGTAGTCCAGGACGCGCGCGGCGTCGTTGATGGCCTGCTTGGCCTTGATGGTCGAGTAGGTGATGACGTGGGTGACCTTCTCGGGGCCGTAGAGCTGGCGAACGTGCTCCACGACCTCGAGGCGCCGCTCATCGTCGAAGTCCATATCGATATCGGGCATCTCGGTACGCTGCGGGGACAGGAACCTCTCGAACATCAGGCCGTTCTCGAGCGGGTCGAACGCGGTGATGTTCATGGCGTAGGCGACGATAGCGCCGGCGGCCGAGCCACGGCCGGGGCCGACGCCGATGCCGTTGTCCTTGGCCCATTGCACGTACTCGGCGACGATGAGGAAGTAGGCGGCAAAGCCCTTGTCGCAAATGACCTTGTATTCGTACTCAAAGCGCTCTTTGATGTTGACGCCACCGATCTCGCGCGTGGCCCAGTCGTCACCATAGTGCTGGCGCAGGCCCTTCTCGCACTCGCGGCGGAACTGGCTCTCGTGTGTCTCGCCGGGGTCGAGCAGCGGGAAGCGCGGCAGGATGATGGAGTCCCAGTCCAGCTCTACGTAGCACTTGTCGGCGATCTCGAGCGTGTTGTCGCAGGCCTCGGGGCAATACGGGAACATCGCCCGCATCTCCTCCTCGGTCTTCATATAAAACTCCGAGCCGGTCATGCGCATACGGTTGGGGTCGTCGACCTTGGCGTTCATGCCAATGCACATGATGACATCCTGCACGGGCGCGTCCTCGCGGCGCAGGTAGTGGAAGTCGTTGGTGGCGATGACCTTGACGCCCACCTGCTTGGCAATATCGATGAGCGTGCGGTCCATCTGCTCGTCGGTCAGGCCGTTGTCGGTGGTGATGCCGTGTTCCTGGATCTCGATATAAAAGTCGCCGGGATCGAAGGTGTCGCGGAAGGTCTCGGCCCACTTGATGGCGCCCTCCATGTCACCGCGGTCGATGTACTTGGGGATGACGCCCGCGATGCAGGCGCTCGTGCAGATCATGCCCTTGGCGTGGCGGCGCAGGTTGTCGAGCGTCACACGCGGCTTGTAGTAAAAGCCCTGCACAGCGGCCTCGGAGACCGTCTGCATTAGGTTGACGTAGCCCTCCTGGTCCTTGGCCAGAAGAATCATGTGGTAGAGCTCGGGCTTGTGGTCGCGGGCAAGGGTCTCGTCCGGCGTAAAGTAGACCTCGCAGCCAAAGATGGGCTTGATGACCAGAGGCGGCTTGAGCTCGTCGATGTTGCCTTTCTCGTCCCACATGGCCATGTCCTTCACATACTGGGCATGCTCGCGCGGGTTTTCCTCGGGATCGGGCTCCACCAACTCGTCGCGGCGATCCTTTTCCAAGAAGGCCTTGTCGTGACTCCAGGTTTTGTACTCGGGCGTGTTGTGGTTAACGGCGTCGCAGGCCAGCGCCAGGTCGGGCACGCCATACATGTAGCCGTGGTCGGTAATGGCCACGGCGGGCATGCCAAGCTCAACGGCACGGTTGACCATATCCTGGATACGGGTTGCGCCGTCGAGCATGGAGAAAACAGTGTGATTGTGCAGATGGACGAATGCCATGTAATGAGCTCCGATGCGGGTTCGTGATCTTAGGGTTACGATTCTACCGCACGGCGCGGACGGCACCCGAACCTAGCCCAAACCCACACGGCTCCTCTTGCAGTTGCGGTGAAATGCGGACTGTTTGGCGGCTTTTTTGACCAAAACAGTCCGTATTCCACCGCAAGTTATCTGAGGGCTAGAGGTTGTAGGTGACCACTTGAGGTTCGGCGGGTTCGACGAAGATGGTTGGATCCGGCTGCTCCACGCGGACGAACTTGACGGTCACAGCCTCAAAGCCCGCCTTGTGCAGAACATCAGCGTAGACGCGCGCCTGCAGGGCGTGCTTCTCGAGCAGCTGGTCCGGCGTCTCGTCCGGCGTGCCACCCGTCTTGTAATCGATGACCAGTGCGCGCGACGGATCGGCCGGGTCGGTTGCCAAGACATCGATGGCGCCCTCAGCATAGGCGCCGTAGCGGGCGATATCCTCGTCCTCGCAGCCCAGCGAGAAGAACGGCACCTCGGCACGGATGCACGGCCACGCGAGCAGCTCGACACGAACCGACGACTTGAGCCAGCGATCCAGAGCGACATCGAAGCGCTCGCGCTGTTCCGGCGTCAGGTGCCACAGGCGAGCCAGGGCCTCGGCACGCTCAGCGGGCAGCGCATCGGCACCCATCTCGATGAGCCACTGGCAGGCAGCGTGGAAGGCCGAGCCCAGCGCCATGGGGTTGCCAACGGGCTCGACGGCGGCCACGTCTGCATCCGTCATCTCGGAACCATCCGACTCCGCATCATCGCCGGACTCGTCCATGGGAACACGAGCCTCGGCGGCACGGTCTTCCGCCTCGGCATGGAGCGCCGCGGCGATTGACGAGTAGCTATACGAATCACGCATCGGATACGGACAGACACCCATGCGCACGCCCGCTGCCTGGGGATACACGAGCTCAAACACATCGGGCTCGGGGTCGGCAGGACCGGGCACAGTTGAGCGCGAAGCATTATCAGCGACATCGACATCGCCGCGAACGAGCCTGTCCTCGGCATCCAGCGAAGCGTTAGCCTCAAACGCCTGCTCACCAAACGTAAAGTCCGTCAGCGAAATGAGCTCGTAGTCGCCCGGTTGGGAGTTGTCGAACACCAGGCGGTCGCTATCGAGCTGCGGCATGTCCAGACTGTCGGTCGGCAGGATGCGGCGCAGGACGTCGTAGGTCAGGTCCGTCTCGACATCGAAGGTCGGCGCCGTCACCTTGCCACGGCTCACGCCGGCGTCCATCGCCAAGATCACCAGCTCGCCCGCACGCGTCATGGCAACGTAGAGCAAGCGGGCCCGTTCCTCGAGCGAAAGCTGCAGGTCGTCGTTGCGCAGGCGGGCAAATGCCTCGGCGGGAGAGCCCGTCGCGCATACGTCCTCCATAAGCTCTGGCGGCAGCCACAGCGACGTGCCCTTGCCCTTAAACGCATGCTCAAACTGCTTTTTGACGTCATCGCCCTTTACGAACGTGCCGTCCGCGAGTTTAACGCCGTCGAAGCGCGCCGGCAGCGCCACGACCTGCGCTCCGCCCTCGACACGCCCCATCTGAGCCGCACCCGAAGACTTACGCACGCCAAAGCACTCCGCAACCGCCACGACCGGATACTCCAGGCCCTTGGACGCATGCACGGTCATGATGCGCACCGCGCCGTCGCCCTCCTCGTTGAGGGCGCCCGGGGCCTCCTTGCCCGCCAAGAAGCGGTCGAAGGCGAGCGCGATGGAGCGCGGAGAATTGCCGAGCTCGGCCTCTGCCTCGGCCACGGCGTCGAGCGCCTTGAGCACGTTGGCGGCAATGGCCTTGCCCTCGGGGCCGCGCTGCGCCAGACGCACGAACCAGCCGGAGGCATTGACCATATCGCGCGCGATGGCGGCGAACGAATCTCGTCCCACGCGACGAAGCGCGTAGCGCAGCACCTCGCGGGCACGCGTCACGAGCGGCAGGCTCTGCAAACCCGGCACATCGGAATCGCTCATGATGCCCACATCGATATTGCGGCGCGACGTCTCGCCCGTTTGCTCGTCGAGCTTGGTCGCCAGCGCCAGGAACTCCTGGGCGCCGAGTGCAAACATCGGCGAGGCCAGCAACGGCATAAGGCCTTGGGCCGTATCGGCCGGATTGGCGAGCGCGCAGACCAGGGCACGCACCGTCTGCACCTCGGCCGCCTGGGCAAAGACCGAGCCGCCTGCGATGACGCAGTCGAGTCCTTGGTCGCGGAAGGCCTGCGCGTAGACGTCGGCATTGGTCATGCGACCCAGCAGCAGCACCATGCCGCCCTGGGGCTGGCCGGCATCGGCAAGCGCATGGAATCGCTCGGCGATCGCACGGGCCTTGGCCTGCGTGCGCTCCTGCATACTGCCGCCGGCAACGAACAGCGCCTGGCGGCGCGAAGCCTTTGCCTTGAGCTTGTCCTTGCGTTTGTCGCTCGGTTCAAGATCCAAGAACCCCTGCATCAAACCACCGGTGTCGCCGTCAAAGACGCGCGCCACATAGCGCAGCACCTCGTCGTGGCTGCGGAAGTTGCGCACGAGTTTGACGAGCTCGCCGGCGGGAGCATCGGACGTGGTGACCGTCTCGGACGCCGTCGTCGAACCCACCTTGCGCTCCTGGCGGCGAAACACCTCGACCTCGGCACCACGGAAGCGATAGATCGACTGCTGCGCATCGCCCACCGTGCACAGCGCGCGCTCGCCCGCACCCGTCAAATAGCGAATCAGATCGACCTGCATCTGGTCGGTATCCTGGAACTCGTCGATCATGACCATCTTAAAGCGGCCCTCATAGGCCGCTCGAATAGCCGGGTAGTCGCGCAGCGCCTCGTACGCCATACGCAGTAGGTCGTTGTTATCGAGCGCGGACTGGCCGGCCTTCAGCGCGCGATACTCAGCCTCCACGGAACGGGCCAGGCCCACCAGCGCATCGAGTGCGGGACCACCGCAGGCCAGCACGATATTGATAAACGCATCGGCAGCCTCGGCCTTGAGTAGCTCCACCTGCTCCTTAGAAAACGCCTTGCTCGCCCGAGGCATGCTGCACGACATCATGAGTCGCGCCGCATCCTCCATGGTTTTGCCGCTCGCCTCAAACGCGTCGATGGCGTCGAGTGCCACCTGTGCCTTTTCGGTCGCGGCCTTGCTCGCACCCAACGCCGCGCGATAGGCGTCGGCAAGCGCCGAGGTGTCAGCCTGGCCGCGCGCCACGCACACATCGTCCATGCCGCCCGGCAGCTGGCTCGATAGCTCCAGCAGGTCGCGCACCAGTCCTTTAATGGTGGTACCGGCGCCAAACGGCCCACCCTCGCCCGCCATGGGATACCAAGCGTAGAGGGCCTTAAGCGAAGCGGCGAGCTCGGGGGCGGCATCGGGCGCCGTCGCGCGGGCCAGCACATGCTCAACAGCCTGGTCCATAAGCTCGTCGGTATCGGTGAGCACCGTGAACTCGGGATCGATGCCCAGCTCCAACGCATGTGCGCGCAGGATACGCGAGCACATGCCGTGAATGGTCGAGATCCACGCATCGTCGACGGTCAGGGCTTCCTCGTCCATGCCCTCGTCGATGAGCGCGCGGCGCACACGGTCACGGATCTCGGCCGCGGCGTCTTTGGTAAAGGTAATGGCGAGCACCTGGTCCAGATGCTCAACGAACGGACCGGATTCGGGCGAGAGCGCGTAGACGATGCGGCGCGTGAGGGTAAAGGTCTTGCCCGAACCGGCACCCGCCGAGACAAACAGCGGACGGTCGAGCGTTTTGACGATCTGCAGCTGTTGCGGCATCAAAGTCGAAAGATCCATGGTCTACACGTCCCTCCTTACAAACGTTCCTTCGTGGTTATACGAGCAGCGCGCATGCGCGGCCTGAGCCGACGTCGGGTCGACGGCGGCAACGTCGCCTGCCTCGAGTTCGTGCAGGCGCTCGGCGATGCCGGCCTCCACGCGATCGAGCAGGGCGTCGAAGTCCATGCTGCCACCCTCGCCGGGAAAGCCCTTCTTAAGCCCCGGGATGCGGCCGTCACCACGCTCCTCCTCGAGCAGCTCGGCACTCGCGGCGCCGCGCAGCGCCGGTTTGCCGCCCTTGGTCGAAAAATAGAGCGCCGCACGGGCATCCAGATCCAGCGCCCGGCGCATAGCCTGCGCATAGATAAGCGTCTGGGTATGGGGCGGCAGCCACCGCGGGTCGTCGATGGCGGCCTCGCCCGATTCCTCGTCGCGCACCGTGGGGTCGGCGAGTTTAAACTCCTCAACGCCCGTGCGATGCTTGTAGTCGATTACCACGGCGCGATTCTCGGCATCCACATCCACGCGGTCGATGCGCCCGCCGAGCGGCCAGCCGGCATACTCGACCTGGAGCTCGTTGAACGCAAACTCCAGATAGCGCGGCGCGAAGGGCGCGAGCGCCTCGGACTCGTAGGCAAGAACGCCCTCCAGCTGCGGCAAAATCTCGGCCACCTGGCGCTCCTCCACCGGGGAGAGCGGCACGAGCGGGCCCTCGGTACCGCGCTTGCCCGCATGCTCGGCCAAGGTCTCGTCAAAGACCTCGCGCAGCAGCTCCTTCGCGCGTGGCAGATTCATGGGTGTCACGCGCTCCATGCCCTCCTGGGGCAGACGGGCATGCAAGTGTTCCAGCACGTCGTGGACAAAGTTGCCCTTCTCCATATTGCCAAAGCCAGCGTCGATCGACTGGGGCTTCACGCGGTACGAGACGAACCAGCATAGCGGGCAGGTCGAATAGGCCTCGATCTGCGAGGCAGACGTCAGGCGCGGCACCAGCGGCGCATCCTCGCCCTCGCCATCGCGACGACGCAGGACCAAATACGGAATGGCTTCATCGCTCAGATGCTGAGGAGCTTCGCAGGTCACGCGCTCGCGCCTAAGACCTTCGCCTGCCGCGGGATCGAAGTCCCTTACGATATCGCCCTCACCCACACACTTCGCCTTGTCGGCGCCAACGGCCTTAGCGTCGTCAGCGGCCTTGTCGGCGTCAGCGGCCTTAGCATCGTTAGCGGCCTCGGCATGCGCCCGCAACTCGGTCCACACGGCAGCCGGGTAGCACTCGCGCGCCTGGCGATCGTGCGTCACGCGGGCAAGCGCAACCGGACCGCGCGCGGCCTGCATCGCGCGGCCAAAGCGCACGCGCAACAAGGCGGCAGGCTCAAGCGTCACACCCTCGCGATCGAGGCTCGCCGTCAGCGTGGCCAGCGGCCCCTCTTCGTGTGAGAGCGGATAACTGTCCAGGTCGACGTCGGCAAACAGCACGGCATCGTAGCTGCCGGGGCGCAGGGCCGCCGCATCGGCAAGCGAAGCAAAGCGAACCTGGGCGCGTGGCGCACGGTCAACCTCGTAGGTCTCGTAATCGTAGGCGGCGCTACGCTTGTCCACCTTGGTGCGAATGTCATCGAGCACGGGCACGGTCGCGGCCTGCGACACGTCGAGCGCACGGGCGCCATTCATAAGGATGTCGATGACGTGGCGCAGCAGGGCCACCTCCGCCTGGCGACGGGCCTGACCGTCGAGACCGCCAAGTGCGCGATCGGGCAGTGCCTCGGCAACGGCAAGCATGGCCTTGAGCGCCGTCACGGGTTTGTCGCGCCACAGCGCCTGGAACACGTCCGAGATCACGCACGGCACGTTCTTAAACCAGTTCTCGTCGCTCGCCGCTTTACGCGCGCCCCTCACCTGGCCCTGCACGCTCTGCAGCAGGCTCTTGACGCCCGCAGTGGTCTTGCTGCGCGACAGTCGCATATTCTTGTCGAACGTGCGCGCGCTGGCGGCGTCGGCACCCGAAAGCGGGCTGTAAATCCAGTCGGTAAGCTCCGGAGCGGGCCACCACTCAGTCTTAGAAGCTGCCCCTTCGTCGGCGGCCTTCATACGCTCGATCAGGTTGGCGAGCGCCGTGAACTGCCTGCCCGCAATGGATTGGGAAAACGCCGTGAACTCGGCCGTCTCGGCAGCAACGTGGCGCGCCGCCAAACGAGCGGCAAGCTCGCCGAACAGCTGGGGTGCCCGGGCAGAAACAACGAGCACGCGTACGGGGTCGGCGGGTGTTGCAGCAGCTTTATCGTCCTTGGACTCCTTGTGCGCTTTCACCAACTTATCGATGACGTCCGCATAAGCATGGGCACGGGCATGGGGGCCGGCGACCTCAATAAAGGCAGGCTGAGCAGCGGACTTGGAGGCAGTCTGGGGCGCGGCGGCGCCCTCCCCCAGCGGCGCGATCTCAAACAGCACACCGCGGACATCAAATGCCGCGGCAAGCTCCTCGCGCATCGCCGCTTGCTCGCGGGCAAGCAGCACGACAACCTCTCCCCCGTTGTTTGCCACGGCGGACAGCAGCTCGAGCAGGCTATACGTAAATGACGTGACGCCGCGCACGCAAACGGCGCGGGCGCACCCCGGCAGGTTGTCGGCCAAAGCGCCGGCCATAATGTCAGCCGCCTCGCAGGGCTCGACCATATCTCGACGGTCCAAACCGCGCGCATAGGCGCACAAAAGTTCAAACACGCGAGCCTCGGCGTCGCTTCTGGGCTTGGGCTTGCAAACGTTGTCGCAGCAACGCTCGGCACCTGTCCCTGCCACACCCGGCAGCACATCGCGAGCCATACGCGCGAGCATACGCACCGTGCCCTGGCTGCGCGAAAGCGGCTGCAGGTCGGCGTCGTCGAGGCGCGCTACCATGTCCGAAAACAGCATCTGGCGCTGCAGGTTGTCGACGAAACCGCGCCCGTCGCCCAAAAGCTCCCAAAGCGAGCGAAGCCACGATGTAGGCGTCTTGTAGTCAATACCCAGCGAAACGCCGGCTTCCGCCGCATCATGACGGCACAGGTCGAGCTCGGCAAACGTTGGCGCCAGCAGCACGGCACGCCCGTGGCGGGCAATAAGGTCGGCAAGCAGCGCCGCCTCGGCATCGCTCAAATCCGCGCCGGCGTTGGTGGTATAGATTCGAACAGGCATGGTCCTCCACTCAAACCGTTCGCAATATTCAATGCTTCCATCCTACCCGCCCGCGCGGACAGATTTGCCCCACGCCAACAGATTTGACCCCTTGGAGACAGAGGAAAATGGATCACCGAGGAGGTCAGTCTAACCCAGTGATCCGTTTTCCTCCGTCCCCAAAGGATCAAAAAACCGCCCCCGAAGGGACGGTTCTGCGCAATTCGTTTGTTGCCGCTGGCCTACTCGCCATCCTCCAGTTTGATGAGGATCTTGCGATAGCCGCCGTACTCGCCGTTGAGTGCCTTTGAAACGCGGCTCACCGTAGTGGACGAAGCGCCGGTGCGGGCCTGAACCTCAACATAAGGCTCGCCCTCATCCAGATAACGCGCAACCTGCAGACGCTGCGATAGATCGCAGATCTCGCGCGGCGTGCAGATATCGGTCAAAAACGCTTGGATATCCTTCTCGTCATCCAAAAGACTAAATGCGTGGACCAGCTGCTTGACATCAGGCTTGTCAAACATGTTCTCGATATTCATCGATCACCGCCAAACCCGCCAAAAGGCATCGAAGTTGATACTGACATCGGGCATCGTTCGCCCGTTCTATGCAATAGGGCAACGCCTGTGGCTTTTGCCCGTAGCAGTTTAGCACACCACCAAACTAAAGCGACAAAACTCTCTGCCAGCGGCGCGTTTTCTAGGACGAACGCCGTTTTGAAACCGAATGCGCACGTAAGCTCCACGAATATCTGAGACAATGGGCGGCCGAACAAGGCGGCACACCCGAGCGGCCGTCCAAGCTGCCGCAGCAAACCGCTTCACGCGACACCGACGCACCCTGCGCAAGAAAGGATTCACACCATGCGCTTTATGCTTAACTGGCTCTTTACCTCGATCGCCATCGCGATTGCCACGTTCCTCGTCCCCGGCATCCAGCCCTTCGGTTTTGCCGAGGCCTGGGTCTGTTTCGCCTTCGTGGGACTGTTCCTGAACATCGTCGATTCGCTCGTCAAGCCGTTCCTGACGGTTATCTCGCTGCCGCTCACGATCATTACGCTGGGTATTTTTCAGCTCGTAGTCAACAGCTTTATGCTCGAGCTGGCCAGCTATCTGTCGGTCAATCTGCTGGGCGCGGGCATCTCCATCGCCAGCTTTGGATCGGCCTTTATGGGCAGCATCCTGGTGTCCATCATGCGCAGCATCCTCGACAGCATCGCCGAGGGCTAAAACGGCCATTCCGGCCGCGCCCGTCTCAACAGCCCAAAACGAAGGCCGCCCATCACAAAAATGGGCGGCCTTCTTATTTGCCAAGTCTCAAAGGGCGAGAGAATCTGCCATTTCCACCCCGTCCCCAAATGGCAGGTGGGCTAGATCACGTAGTCGTAGCCTTCGTTGGGAGCGACAAGTTGATCGAGCGTCACACCGTCGAGGTAGTCGTTGATAAGCTTGTCCAGGTTCTTCCACACGTCGAGCGTGGGGCACTCGTCAGAGCGCGAACAACCCTTGCAGTCGCCATCCAGGCAGGCGACCGGCGCCAGGCTGCCCTCGGTCAGGCGCAAGATCTCGCCCACCGTGTACTGCTCGGGCGGGCGCGTGAGCACATAGCCGCCGCCCTTGCCGCGCATGCCCGAGAGCATGTTGGCGCGCACGAGCGTAGCCAGAATATTCTCGAGGTACTTCTCCGAAATACCCTGACGCGCCGCAATCTCTTTAAGCGGGATACGGCCTGTCGCCTGGTGCTCGGCCAGGTCGACCATAACGCGCAGGGCATATCTGCCCTTTGTGGAAACCAACATATATATAGCTGCCTTTCGGTCTTTTAATTCGTAGAAATTCTAGCCGAAAAATTGGTTTTGAAAATACCTATTCCCGTCAAGATGGTTAATCGACTCGTAATAATCTTCTATTTCCTATTGCGTTACTAGGCTTTGGTGTCTACTATGCTTGCCAACAGCAAAACGAACAACCTATAAGGTTTGTGGGTTTCGCTGCCACACACACCGTAAAACCACACGGTATCCAGTCATTTGAACACTTTGGAGGTTCACCATGAGCAATGTTTACACGTCCATCGATCAGCTTATCGGCCACACCCCGCTTCTGGAGCTCACCCACTTCGAGGCCGACGAGGACCTCAAGGCCCGTGTGCTCGTCAAATTGGAATACTTCAACCCCGCCGGGTCCGTCAAAGACCGCGTCGCCAAGAACATGATTGACGAGGCCGAGAAGGCCGGCAAGCTCGTGCGCGGTGGCGACTACACCATCATCGAGCCCACGAGTGGCAACACCGGCGTCGGCATCGCCTCGGTGGCGGCGGCCCGCGGCTACAAGGTGATCATCACTATGCCCGAGACCATGTCCG
This sequence comes from Coriobacteriaceae bacterium, assembly GCA_905209215.1. Lineage (GTDB taxonomy): Bacteria > Actinomycetota > Coriobacteriia > Coriobacteriales > Coriobacteriaceae > Collinsella. The sequence continues at coordinate 28,197 of CAJLRY010000026.1, forward strand.
TCGAGCGCCGCAAGCTCATGCAGGCATACGGCGCACAGCTCGTGCTCACCGACGGCTCCAAAGGCATGAAGGGCGCCATCGCCAAGGCCGAGGAGCTGCAGAAGGAGACCCCCAACAGCATCATCGCCGGCCAGTTTGTGAACCCCGCCAACCCCGCCATCCACAAGGCCACGACCGGCCCCGAGATCTGGGACGACACCGACGGCAAGGTCGACATCTTCGTCGCCGGCGTTGGCACCGGCGGCACCGTGACCGGCGTGGGCGAGTTCCTCAAGGAGCAGAACCCCGAGATTCAGGTCGTCGCCGTCGAGCCCGCCACCTCTCCGGTGCTCTCTAAGGGCCAGGCCGGCCCGCACAAGATCCAGGGTATCGGCGCCGGCTTTGTGCCCGACGTCCTCGACACCCAGGTCTATGACGAGATCATCCCCGTCGAGAACGACGACGCCTTTGCCACCGGCCGCGCCGTGGGCCACAAGGAGGGCGTGCTCGTGGGTATTTCGTCTGGCGCCGCCGTGTGGGCTGCGCTGCAGCTGGCCAAGCGCCCCGAGAACGAGGGCAAGACCATCGTGGCGCTGCTCGCCGATACCGGCGAGCGCTACCTGTCCACGGCGCTCTTCCAGGACTAGAGCTTCTCGTTCTTAGAACGAGTCCAAGGCACGCCGGTCTCCCCTCTCTTCTGGCAGTCTGACCTCATCCCAACAGGATGCCCCACGAGACGTCCGAACTTGCTACAATGTCTGCGGCGCGGAACCAGCCTCCCGCGCCGCTTTTCTTTTTTGGCCACATGCCACCAAGGAGAACCTCCTCATGCACAACAAGCGCGTGCTCGTCGCCATGAGCGGCGGCGTCGATTCCAGCGTGACCGCGTATCTGCTCAAAAGTCAGGGTTACGAATGTGTCGGTGCCACCATGCGCCTCACCTGCCCCGCGCCCGATCCCGCCACGGGCATGAGTAAGGTCGACCACGACATCGCCGATGCAAAGGCCGTCGCCGAGCGCCTGGGGATACCCCATCACGTGCTCGACTTGCAGCAAACCTTCGACCGCAACGTTGTCGAGCGTTTTATGAACGCCTACCAGGAGGGGCTGACGCCCAATCCGTGCATTATCTGCAACCGCCACATTAAGTTTGGCGCGCTGCTCGATGCAGCGCTGGACATGGGCTGCGACTACATCGCCACGGGCCATTACGCCAAAACAAGCCAGGCGGCAGACGGCACCTGGCAGCTGCATCGCGGCGAGGACCCTAAAAAGGACCAAAGCTACTTTTTGTATTCGCTCACGCAGGAGCGCCTGGCGCACACGATCTTTCCGCTGGCAGGCCTAGACAAAGAGCGCGACGTGCGCCGCATAGCCGCCGAGCAGGGCTTTACCAACGCCCAGAAGGCCGAAAGCGAGGACATCTGCTTTATTCCAGACGGTAACTACGCGGGCTATATCGAGCGCCGCTGCGGACATCCCGCTGCACCGGGCGACATTGTGTGGCGCGACGGCAGCGTGGTCGGGCGCCACAACGGCGCGCTGCGCTACACCATCGGCCAGCGCAAAGGCCTGGGCGTCGCGATGGCGCATCCTGTGTATGTGACGGGCGTCGACGCCGCTAACAACACCGTGCATCTGGGCGAGGCCGAGGACCTGACGGCCACGGCGCTCACGGCCAACGACTGGATCTGGAGCGCCCCTGCCGACCGCATGGAGGCCGAGCTGGATGCCGGCGGCATCCGCGTGGGCGCCAAGTACCGCTACCGACAGAAAGACCAGGCAGCGATCCTTACGTGCGGCGAAGACGGGCAAATGTTGCTGACCTTTGACGAGCCGCAGCGCGCCATCGCCCCCGGCCAAGCCGTTGTAGTCTATCGCGGCGACATCGTCCTGGGCGGCGGCACCGTGACCGGCGCCATCAAATAGCCCCATCCCCTTCATAAGTTGCGGTGAAATAGGGACTGTTTAAGCGTTTAAAACCGCCAAACAGTCCCTATTTCACCGCAAGTTAGAGAGGACAGCCTCGGTCGGTACTGCCGTGTCAGCCGAGGCCGCTGCATCGTTAGCGCTGGACGTAGGCGCGAACCAGCTCGAAAGTGTTGCGCACACCGTCGATGTGGCTGCGCTCGTAGTTGTGGCTCGCGTACACGCCGGGGCCGATCAGACCATGGCGAATGTCGTAGCCGGCCGAGAGCGTGGCCTCGACGTCGGAGCCGTAGTGCGGGTACACATCGATGGCGTAATCGAGCTCCAGCTCGCGCGCGATGTTGGACAGCGTGGTTACCAGGTCGTAGTTGTACGGACCGCCCGAATCCTTGGCGCAAATCGAAACCATGCGCTCGGTGCAGCCCAGGTCGTCACCCACGCAGCCCATGTCCACGCTGATCATCTCACGCGTGTCGGCCGGCACAAAGGCACCGCCGTGGCCGACCTCCTCGTACACGGTAAAGAGCAGCGACACCTTGCGCGAAAGCGACACCTCGCCGTCAGCAACGGAACGGGCCAGACCCAGCAGAATCGACGCCGACAGCTTGTCATCCAGGAAGCGGCTCTTGATGTAGCCGCTCTCCGTCACCGTGGTACGCGGATCCATAGCGATGATGTCGCCCGTCTGAATACCCAGCTCGAGCACATCGTCCTTGCTGTCAACGTTCTCGTCGAGCAGGATTTCCATGTTCTTCTCGATGGTCTTGACCGGCTCATCGGCCACATGCGCCGAAGGCTCGGTATTGAGGACCACACCCGTAAAGACTTTGCCATCGCGCGTGTAAACGGTGCAGTTCTCGCCATCGGCCGTAGACCACTGATGCCCGCCGAGCGTCGTGGGACGCAAGCGACCATTGTCCTTGATGGAACGCACCATGGCGCCCAGGGTATCGACATGGCTCGCCAGTACGAGCGGCCCACCCTCGCCACCAAGCTCAACCAACACGTTGCCCTTATTGGAACGCTCGGGCCCAAACCCCATATCGCGCAGGGTCTCCATCAGATAATCAGTCGCCGCACGGGTATAGCCCGTAGGCGAAGCAATCGAGGTAAGCGCCTTCAACTGGTCAGTAATATAGGAGAGCGTCTCCTCTAGAGAAGCATCAACATTAGAAGCCATATGCATCCTTCCAAGTAAAACTAAGACCGAGTCCCGATTTTAACCGTTCTGCACGTGCAATGCCCCAGGAGCCGAGCCGACTCCAGACGTCCCCACACCGGTTTTATGCACGCGCACGGTTTACAATCCAAATCTTGCATAGAAATATCGATATATGCATAAATATGAGGTATCAATTTCTCTCATCCTAGGGTACCCCACCTTGGACCGTGCAAAAAACGGAGTATTCAGCACCGTGGGCCCCAACGGCCCCATCACAAACGACATAACGATGTGGTTGCAGCAGTGTTGCAGGCCGGCGCAAACCAAAAACGCGGCGACAGCCATCTCCGCCCATCGATAGCCCGCCCACAAGTGCTGTCGATGGGCGCCGCGGGCCACTACGACCCATTCACAACGTTATGCATTTTTCAGAGCTTGCTGAATACTCCCAAAAATGCACGCTGGGAAGTGCACCACCTATCCGCAGCGGGCAGCATGCCTTGGTTTTGCCCATATCGGGGCATCGGCGCGGCACAAAAAGCCCCCGCCGCACGAAGTTGAACTGCCTCCCATTTCTTGGACATGAGAAATGGGAGGCTTTCTTTATGCGC
>CAJLRY010000027.1:0-29325 GCA_905209215.1 Coriobacteriaceae bacterium
GCGCAACGCGTTGCGCTGAGTCCTGAGTCTGTTGCAATGAAGATGAGAATCAAGGGACATACCACGGACCGTTGATGTTTTTAAGTTTCCTAGCCATGAGTTCTCCTGTGTGATATAAAGGGATTGTGAGTTGCTGCTCGAAACGCAGTACCTAAGTCGAAATACGGCTTAAAAGCCACAAACTGCCTTTTCAGGCCGCCCCGTATGGGGCTTTTTCTTTATCACGACATTCCATAGGCATCTAGAGCAGGTGCTCCATGACGGTACCGGTCGAATCGGTGCGGAAGCGGATGCTGCCCACCGTGTTCTCGTGGATCATATTGCCGGTCGCCACATCGACGTAGACGGCATCGCTGAGCCCGCGCGACACTTCCATCTCGGTGGCGCCGGTCTCGGAGTCGATACGGAGCTTTCCCACTTGGTTGCGCACGTGCATCTGGCCCTTGGAGTCCAGGCAGCGCTCGACCGTGCCGCCGCCGGCCTCGGTCAGGTTCAGGCTATTTATTTGGAAACTGTTCACAGTTACCCTCCCCCTCTGCAAGAAGGCATGAGGCCGGGCCTTTCCCGGCATTGGAGGGTTTTATTAAATTATAGACTGGCGCGGGGACTATTCCATCGGTGATTCAGGGTATCGCCATAAGGTCAGATTTAACGATTCGATATTGATAAATAGATTCATTGAGCCAGAGGATATTCTGGGGCAAACAACCTTCCTTTCGAAAGCAAAACCCCGCCCCGGCAATGAAGCCGGGGCGGGGCCAAAGGGGAAGGCGTATTCGCATTTAGGCCGTGGGATAACCGCTAGTGCCGATCTTGTTTACAACTTCGGTAGCCATAGTAATGACGCCTCGGAGCTTGCCGGAGTAAATGGCGAGGACGCTCACGAGGGCGAGGGCGAGCAGGCCGATGAGGATGATCATCTCGGTGGAGATGACGGCACCAAACTTCTCGTCAGCCGCACGGCGGACATTGTAGGTCTTGGCCGCGAGATACGTGGCCATGGCGTTCATGGTTGCAGAATCCACGATGCGCTCCTTTCGATTAGGGGGTTCGAGTCTTTGGCCCCCGTCGACACGATAGGGGCTTGCTTCCCGCCCCCGAGATACATTCTGCTCCCGTAAATGCATCCGTGAGGGGCCATTTGGTGCCAAGGGGTGACAAATGGTGACACTGAAAAGCGCGGGTAGGCGACATGTGCGTAGCCGTATAACGTATGTTCGCCCAGATTAAATGGCAGCCGTGGCACCGACCGTGCCGAATTATCCTAAGCGGGGTTGTGCTAGAGTCGAGAAGCAATTGAAAGGTCCGTCTGCGTGCGAAAAGAGCGGTGTATGGCAGAGGTTCGCGTAATCGGAACGGCAGATGAAATCGAGCTCATCGCTCGCTCCCTCGGAGCTGCCCCCAGGATCCAGCGGCGGCGTGACGGCATGATGGCTGGCTATTTCGAGAAACAGGCCCCAAAGATTATCTGTCTAGACCTCGGGACGACGGGGCCTAACCCCGTTGAAGATGAAATCGTGGCCATCGCTATCGTGGACTGGGCGGGAAATGTGGTCCATGAGGGGAAATACGGGCCAAGTCGCAAGGAGCTGTGGCAGGCGGCATCTGAGGTCAATGAGTTCGCACCCGACAACCAGATAGACCTCCACTCTGTTTTCGACGACCAGGAAAAGATCAGGGAGATCATCTGGGGTGCCGACGAAGTTATCGTCTACAATGCCCCGCGCGTTATGAAATTCTTGGAGCACAGCGACATGGCTCCCGGATCTCGAACCAGGGTCACGGATACGATGTATGAATATTGCCGATGGCTCAGTGAAAAGAACCACGACCGAAACTGCCTTGCGAACATCGAGCTAACCGATGCTGCCGAAAAAATGGGCTACGCTTGGGGGAACAACCCCCATGGACCTGTGCCAAATGCCCTCGCTTGCCTCGCTGTCCAAATATGGATTGAGGGGCAGCAAAATGAAGAACACTATGATTTCTGAATACAGGGCTTGAACAGCAGGCTCATCTAGTTCGTTGCTTCTTAGATTCAGTGGATGATTGCTTCTATCAATTCCACGGGATGATTTCACCGGGCGGCAAGACACTTAGGAAACCCGGTTTGGATAGGTGATTAGCATGAACGTTAACGATTTTATGGCGAAGCACGATATCACTGATGCCGACCTCGAGCGCATGGCCACCCCCTTTGAGAATGGCTGTTTCGAGCTAGAGCCCGACCGAAAGGTATTCAGCGGCTCGCATCTCGAAGCAGTCTGCACTCGCCGCGTTACGGTGATTCACGATGAGAAGGATACTTAGAGGGCTGAACTGATAAAAAATAGAGGGCGGATACAGTAATGTGCCCCGCCCTCTATTTTTGTTAATAAATACGCTACTCCTCGTATTTGTTGCCCTTCCCGCAGTTGCAGTCCTCGCAGAGAGTCTGCAGGTTGCTCATTACAGACTTTCCCCCGCGCGAGACGGGCTTGATATGGTCGACGTGGAGCTTCACGCCGTCCTCGCGTCCGCGTCCGCACTTGACGCACCTGAAACCGTCCCGGCGCAGCACGTCATAACGCATCGCGCGCGTTACCTTTGCGTGCTCCTCGTCGTTGGCCATGCGGCGATCCTGGTACTCTAGGCGGCGCTTATCCCGCTCCTTCTTCTTTTTCGATTTGCGATGTTCCTTCAATAACATCGTCAGGATTGCCTCCGCGGCCCATAGCGCGACAACGATCTGCAGGAGCGGCAATAGAGACTGCATTACCTGGGTAGCGGGACCCGACGTTTCCATGATCTGCCTCCTTATTGGGGGATATACGCCACAAGTCTAAGCTCCTACAGATGCCGCCGCCCGTCCACTTGGTGCCACAGGGTGACACCCGCCCTGAACACTTGTTCATAGCCGCCCGCACGCCTGCCCTCCAAACGATGATTGGTGCATCGAGAGACTGGACGGAGGAAGAATTATGGCCGAGGTGCTTAATCTGGATATGCTTCCCGATTGGCTGAGGGACATGGATGTCGGCGCGTCGGTGAGACCCGGTGCGGATGGGAGCGCCCATCCCTGCCTCACATGGTGCGGCAGCTTCACGGTCCATGGCCTGGGATTCCACGCGATGAGCGGGACGACGACCGATTTCGCCATGGCCTGGCCCATCGGCAACGGGGGCTGGCAAGTCCTGCAGGACGCCTATGACATCTACGACCCGATAGCCGGGCAGGACGGCTATATCGAGCCCGAGGACCTCATCGACATCCTGAATGAGAACGGCTACAGCTCCCTCAGCTCTTTTGCCGCAGTTGAGGGCGAATGGTGGCGCGAGGGCCTGACGTGTGCCGTCGCGGCCAAGTGGTGCAGGGAACGCTATTCGGTCCCCCTGACCTTTGCCGACGGGCACGCGGCGCTGTCGCGCCTCGTCTCCTGTGCCGCCGCGTTCTATCCGGATGCGGACAGGGCGCTGCTTGGCACAACGATTGCGCGGGAGATGGCCTGCCAGGAGAAAGACTACAACATGGCCGCCTACGGCACATCGCGCGAGCTCAAGGACACGCAGATCCGCTCAGGCGGCGTGGTTCCGCAGAATTCGGTTGGCCATGCGATAGGCATGGCGCCAGTGGGCGGCATGAGACCCCTACAAGACCCGGAAACGAAGGGCCGCGGGCCCAAGTTCGGCCATTGATGACAGAAAGGACTGATGGCAATGTATGAGAGGGTATGGGAAGGCTCGGCACCCGGGCTGGACGGGGCCGAATGGGACCTTTTCCTTGACTTTAACCAGGATACGGGACTGTTCCGAGTCGGCGACTCGTTGGACGGAGAGCATAGCGAGATGTGGGAATGCGCCGATCCGGTAGCATCCAGACTCATGGCGAGATCTGCAACTGATCGACCCAGCGATCACGATATCATGGCGCTCATCCCACCCGCTCCCCTGAAGATGAAGGGCAGATTCGCCCCCTTCTCCTCCCCTGACCAGATCGTCGCGGGCACATGGCGCACCCCACGGGATTGGCCGGAGGCGAGAAAGGATGAAGCGGTCAAGGAACTCAGAATGAGAAGATCCGACATTGTGAGATTGCCTAATGAGCCAGACCCCGACCGACTGGTCATCCAGGAGTGCTCGAGGCTCCTGAACGGCATGTACGGAGATCCGACCCGCTGGCCGCGACGCGCTGTCGACGTCGCGCTCGGCTATCCACGCGGCACCAAGCCCGGAAGTAAATATAATGACCCGGGCCTTTGGGGCATCACGCTTCCACCGGAGTTCTCTGCTGCCGTCGTGGGCTTCGGAAGCGCGTTGAAGGGCAAGGCCTTGGGCTATCGCGATGCGGTATACGCCCTCTACGAGAAAGCTAAGTCCAACGGCCTGTATATAGAGAAGGACTGGGAGGACCACTTCGGCGTCATTCCCAGTGTGGACGCAACTCGGTTTGTCAGGGAACTATCCGAAGGCGACACCGTTACCCTATCGCTTGCCGCCAGCTTCAGTCGATTCGGTAATTGTATCGTTGAGCTGGGAGATGTCCGGGTCGATCTCAAATCCGCCAACTGGTATAGAGATAAGTTTAAAAGTTGTGAATTCTCTCACGGCCCTCTAAATGTACAGAATCTTGGAAAACTTCCCCTCCAAGAATTCAGTGACTATCTCAGAAATTGCCATAATGGTCGCCTATATACGCGCTGGGCCGGCGCCTTCCTCGATGGCGAATACGGAATGGACCTCGAGGGTAAGGCTGACCGTGTTCTCATCTCGGCGATGGCATTCGATGAGTGGGACAGTCATGACGATTACGGCCTTCACCATAAGGCGCTTGCATGGGAGGTTATCTCCTGGTCCAAATCGGAAGGAGCCTACCACGTTGAGACGTGGCAGGCTCCAAAGTACCTCGATGGAAGCCACAAGAGCTCCGAGCAATCCTGGAAGGAATATGACAGAACCTTCGATTCGTTTCCGTCGGAAAAAATGCCGGATATGCGCAACATGCCCATGACGATGAGCGGCGAGCCGGAGGCGTTCGTCAACGCCCGCTATGCGTACGACCCGGACAGACTGCTCAAGGGGCATGCCCGCAAGGACACCCAAGTCAAGACCGTACCCGGCACGAAGGCGCTCAAAGCGAACCTGTCGAAACTCGACCGGAAGGCAAATGTAAACCGTGCGCAGGGCAATGGGAATCGTGGCCATCATGTATGAGAGGGTATGGGAAGGTGCGGCGCCCGGCCCGGACGGGACCGAATGGGACCTCACACTCGACTTTAACGAGGATACAGGACTGTTCCGAGTCTGCGGCGCGCTGGACGGAGAGGCTCCCCAGGTCCACGAGTGCGCCGACCCGGTAGTATCCGGCCTCATGGCGAGGTCTGAATTCGATCGGCCGGACAGCCCCGAAATGATGGCACTCATCCCTCCCGCTCCCTTGGAGATGCGGGGCAGGTTCGCCCCCTTCTCCTCCCCCGACCAGATCGTCGCGGGCTCATGGCGCACCCCTCGGGATTGGCCGGATGCACGAAAGGGCGCGACGGTCAGGGAGCTCCTTTTTAGAAGAAATGACATTGTGAGATTGACCGATGACGTAAATCCCAACCGACTGGCCATCATGGAGTGCTCTAGGCTTCTGAACGGCATGTACGGAGATCCATCCCGCTGGCCGCGCCGTGCTGTTGACGCCGTGCTCCGCTATCCGCGTGGCACTATGCCCGGAAACAGATACCGTGACCCATGGCTCAGTGGCGCCATTCTTCCACCGGAGTTCTCTGCCGCCATCATGCGCGCAGGAAGCGCGTTGGCGGGCAGAGCCCTGGGCTATCGCGATGCGGTATACGCCCTATACGAGAAAGCTAAGTCCGATGGCTTGTTTATTGAACAGGACTGGAAGAACTGCTTTTGCGTCATTCCCAGCGTGGACGCGGCTCAGTTTATCAGGGAGCTATCCGAAGGTGACATTGTTACCTTGTCGCTTGCCGCCAGCTTCAACTCATTCTGCGGAAGCGCAGCGGAGCTGGGCGATGTCCGGGTCGATTTCAAATCTGCCGCCTGGTTTAGAGATATGCTTCAAAGCGAAAATTTCCTGCACGGACCGTTAGATGGTCACGCCTTGGGAAAGCTCCAGATCGGGGAGCTGGAGGAATACCTCGTGCAATCCGCAAGAGGGCTCCTGCACACGGCCTGGACCGGTGCCTTCCTCAATGGTGAGTACGAAGTAGGCCCTGAGAGCGAGGCAGACCGGGTTCTCATCTCAGCAAAGGTGGTTGATGAGGGCGACTGTATGAATGAGTGCGGCCTTCTTCAAAGGAGCTGCTCATGGGTGGTCGTCTCCTGGTCTAAATCGGAGGACGTCTACCATGTCGAGTTGTGGCAAGCGCCAAAGTATCTTGCGGACGACCGCAAGAGCAGTAAACAGGCCTGGAGAGAACGGGACAGCACCTTCGACTCGTTCCCGTCACAATTCATGCCGGACATGCACACCATGCCGATGGTCATGGACGGTAGTGAGCCGGCGACATTCGTCAATGCCCGCTATGCGAGCGACCCGGACCGGCTGCTCAAGGAACGCACCTACAAGGGTGCCCGAGATAAGGTCGTGCCCGGCACGAAGTCGCTTAAGGAGAACCTGGCGAAACTCGATACGAAGATAAATGTAGATCGAAAGCAAGGCACTGGGAGCCATGGTCAACATGTATGAGAAGGTGTGGAGCGGGAAGGTTGAGGGCTGCGAGATCTCCCTCAGCTTCGACGAGAAGGACGGCCTGTTCAGCTATACCGCGAAAAAGGACGGCATGACGTTGAGAGACTGTCACTGTGCCGATCCGGTAGATGCCGGCCTTATGGACGGCCCCGGGGTCGAATGGGATGGCAAGACGCCCCTTATCCCCAGCGCCTCGGAAATCAAATTCGAGGGCCGTTTCTCGCCCTTTCACACGCTCGAGGAAATCGTGAGCGGCACCTGGCTCTCCCCCGCTGACTGGCCGGGTTACCGAAAGGCGATGGCAGTCGATGAGCTGGCGGGCCGCATGGAGCGAATCGCGAGGAGCTACTCGGTCGACCGCGAGCCAGACGAGGCGTACATGAATTTCGGCCTCATCGATTGCTCGAAGCGTCTGAACGCCTTGTACGAAGGGCCCGACAACTGGCCGAATCGTGCATTTGAGTCCCTGTTCACTGTGACCGGGTACAAGGAGCTCACGCTCGGTAAGAGTTTCGCCTTCAGAGACCACTATCTGCTCGCCGACCCGCACAAGATGCTCAGGCAGGTCGTCGAGCAGATTTGCATGACGGCTGCGAACGGAAGGCAGGAGCAACCCTCATATCGAGATGCCGTGGTTAGCCTATGCAGGCAATCGCGCGTGGAAAACGGGGGTAACGCCGATTCATTCACCGTCCTGCCCTTTGTTAAGGTGGGTGAGTTCATAGACGAAATTCGCAAGTCGGACAGGATTCACGTCGACCTGTATGCCGACTTCAACGGCGACAAAGTACCGATGGCTCATTTGGGCAAAACGGCGATCACTCTCAATGAGATGGATGCCGAGAGTATAAGGCTGAACATTGACAGGGCTCACGAAAAGCATAATTACTACTGGTCGATAAGGGGGAAGGGCGCCTCCTCCAGGCTGGATTATTCTCTCCGCATGTTCGAACTAACCGAACTGGTCGCCGCCATCAAATCATGTGCAGACTGGAGCCTTTTCTTTAACCAGCGGATTGAATATCCTTCTCTCGGTTATGATCTCGACGCGAACGGCAACTCCAATCGCATCCTTCTGGCGTGCGGTATGAGCGAATGGCGTTCGGACGACGCCCAGGAGTGGATGGCCGTTTCGCGCTCGAAATCAGATCGTCTTTACCATATCGAGCGTATCGACGCATGGGATTCCTACGAAGGGCCCGAATTCGAGGTCACGGAATCGAACGCAACGAAAACCTACCCGAGCAATCTCATCGACCAGATTGCGGCAGACCATAACGGGTTCAGGGAGACAGATGGCGTGCCGCCCTTCATCAACGCCCGTTACGCCGCCCAACTCGAGCATTTGCGCGAAGTCTACCCCCTAAAGCAGAAGACCCCGGAGAAAATGCCTGGCACTGTGGCGTTGAAGGACGGACTTGCGAAGCTCGAGAAGAAGGCTGAACCCAAAAAGACACCAAGCCACAACAAGCGACCGGGCTATTTCACTTATTAAATCAGACTAAAGAAGAGGGCCCCATGAGGGCCCTCTTGCTAGTTCTTAGTCGACGAGACGCCGTCGTAGTCGGCTCGCTCCACCCTCATCCATACGCAGGTGTCGCGTGTCGGCGTGACCTTCGTCATCTGGGAATCGGAATCCTGTGAGGCAAGCCATGCTACGGCGCGAAAGCCCGCCCAGGTTCCGTCCTCCATGCGGGCGTACACCCTGCCCATGGGCCTTGCGAGCGTGACCGACTCACCGAGATAAAGCGCCTTGTGGGCGGGCCCGTCATCGCCGATAGCGGGAAGGCCGATGCCGTCAAGAACATGCCTCTCGTCGGACAGCCCGAAATCCGGCAGGGACCATGATTCGGCAAGCGGGGCTGTCGACTCGGGCGAAGTCCTGAGCACAAGCTCCGTGGTGTCCACGGAGTCATCAGTGAAGGCACACCTGAGTGTCAGGCGGTTGCGGGAGTAGAGATGGAGCTCGTCGCCCGCCGACAGCTCGGAGCCGCCATAGGGGGAGGTCAGGCCTTTGTCCGTGAACCAGCCCGTGAACCCTGTGCTCGGGTCCTCATTGAAATGGTCGTTGAGGTTGCAATGGGTTTTAATAGCTGCAGACGTGGCGTCGACGCTTGCCGTATGGGGTCCGGCCTGAAGCGTCTCGGTGAACACAACGGACCCGTCGTCGATGCCGTCGGCATGGTAGACGACCTTGACGCCGCCGACATGAACGGGTCCGGCGGATACCGAGCCATGAAAGCGGTGGACGAGTGGCGAATCGAAGTTGATGCCGCTCCGCAATTCCGCTGGGAACACCTGCTGGACCACACAGGAAAGATAGCGCCCCGAAAGTGAATCGAGCTCCTGGTCCGTTAGGCTGAGCCGTCTCGAGCCTTTCGTGAACTCGCGCAGTACCTTCGCGCCCTTCGGTTTCGGAATCAGGTCGACCTGAACGCAGCGCAGCTCGTTGACGCCCCTTAGATCGCCAAAGCCGTTAACGCTCGTGAAATCGAGATCGTGCCCGGAGACATATCCCCCGGTCCATGACAAATTTGAGTTGAACGCCCTGACCTCAAGGTCGAAATGTTGGGATACCTCGCCGGTAAGCCATACCTTGATGGCACTCCAGCGCAAGGACTTGCCGCCCTCGCCGATTCGGGCGCCATCTGCGGCGGCATCGCTCCATTCGCCGCCTTTTGCAAGCATGCTGTAGCAGATTGAGCCTTGCCAGGGGGAGCCGTCCAGACGAAGCGATATCGCCTCTATGCACATTTTGGCCGACATATTCATGCCCACATGCCGATAGGCGGGACAGTCGGGCATATCACCGAAGTTCGAAAGATGGCAAGATCCGATGATGGACGCACCGGAGCAGTCAAGCGGAACGTCATCTGTGTCGGCACAATACCAGCGGTACATAAAGTCAGATACGGCAGTCCCGCCATTGTTACCCTTGACGTCCGACCAGTTATGGCACGGCGTACATGAGAGGAGCGGATCCGAACACGTCACCGTCTCGCCGGCCCCGATCTCCTTTGACCCGTCATTCAGGCTCAGCGAACCCGTGAACGGGACCTCTTCGACGACCCAGGCCGAGGCTCGGTCTCCCGCCACGCCTCCCTTGTAGCCATTATGGAAGAGGTTCAATTTAAATGGCCTTGTTTGTGTTGCGTTCGGCCTGTTCACGCACAGCCCCGATGCGTCGCTGATAATTGCGACCGCGCCATCTTCGAATAGGGGCGTTCCTTCGGAAAACGCCTTTGTAACCCACCAGGCGCTCGCCCTCGAAGCGACTCCGGCTCTATTGATCTCGAACGGCTGCGTGTTCGCGACGTGGTTGAATTCCTTTCCGTCCCAAGGGCCTCCCCCTAGGGCATTGACGGCACAGGACGCGTCGGCCACATGGGCCGGTCGGAACGTCGTGAGAAACCCAGGGATGGGTCCCCAGTCATCGAAATAGGAATCGTCGCGAACTTTCGAGAATTCAGTCAAGAAGAGCTGATTGTAATTGCCTTTGAATATCTGCTGGAATAGGCCCGTGCAATCTTTAATTGAGGCATTTCCGACATCCCAGTTCAGGGAGTCATCGTCTGCCGCATGGACGCGACAGACGATGCCCTGGATGTCCTCGCTGGTTAGGTACGTTTGCTCCACGGTAGAGGTCAGCCAGCCGGTTTGAGAGTGGAGGGTGTCGACCGTCTCGTCATGCAAAACCCCCTCGACGTAGATATTGAAGATGTTGAGGTCCGCGCACCATCTATGGGACACGTCTTTCGAGGTGCGCCTGTACCATTTCCCCGTGTCATGGTATTGATAGTGCTTCCAGCCGGTATCGTGCCGACCGGTGCCGACCCCAAGTTCCTCATTGGTCAAATTGCCATCAAAGGTGACTATGTTATTTTCCTGCTCGTCCTCCTTGATTGCCCCGAGGTTATCATGGTCCGCCGCATACCATATGCGTTTTCCGTTGGGGTTGTAGTTAGTGTCTCCGCAGGCAGTCAGAGGATAAAAGGAGAGGTGGAACCATAGCTCGTTCTCATAGTCGCACTCGACCTGTAAATTCAGGGCGTATCGCAGGATCTGGACGTAGGCATAGCGGAAGGCATACCATTCAGTCCAGTCATTCGCCCAGCCCATGCACTGATTTGTGGGATTCGACCTACCTCTGCAGCAGTTGATCTTGCCGTTGATCATCCCGTACATGTCCCAGGCTCCCTGGTTGATACGGGCATTCTGGCCCCAGTAGTCCCATCCGAGCGCGTCATTGGCGCCCAACAATCCCAGCCCGGCCGCAACTGCCAGGGCGGCGAACAGGCCCCGCCTGCTAACCGGGGTTTCAATTAAAGACTTGTCGGCCGGTTGCTCACTATTGTTTTTGTCAGACCTCATCTACGCGCACCTCCTACAAGGGACGTGCGTGGGCTCGGGACGGAGGCCGCACCCCCGTCCCGGATGATATTTATCTCTTTGCGCTGGCGACGCCGTCCGAATCGGCGTAGCGCCACCTGATATATAGCGTGGTGTCCCGGACCATCTTGATGTTTCGCAGGGACGACCCCCCCCGCCCTATCGGTCAGGTAGGCGTCGCACACGATATGCCTCCAGGTGCCGTCTTCCATCTTGCGGTAAGCGCCCGTCGGTGCCGCGAGCGAGATGCGCTCGCCATAGTAGACGGCCATGTGACCGGCGCCGTTGTCGCCGATGGCGGGAAGTTCGATCCCGTCCAGGCTATGGGATTCAGCCAAACCGGTGAAGTCGGGCAGCTCGAGCGCGCCCTCCACGGTTGCGGCATCATCCTTGGGCTCGGACACGTAGACGGAGCCCTCCTCCGGCTCAAGGGAACCCTTGGCATACTCGATATGCAGGGTGCAGCGGTTGCGCGCATAGAGATGTAGCTCGTCGCCCGCCGACAGTTCGGATCCTCCGTAGGGTGCGGTCAGTCCCTTGTTCGTGAACCAGCCCGTAAGGCCCACGCCGGGATCCTCGTCGAAGTGATCGTTAAGGTTGCAGTGCGATTTTATCGCGGCAGACGTGGCATCGTCGTCTGCTGTATGGGGTCCGGGCTGAGCCGTCTCGGTAAACACAACGGACTTGTCATCGATGCCGTCGGCATGGTAGACGACCCTGATGCCGCCGATAAACAGAGGCGTGGATGAGGTCACCGTACCCTTGTAGCGTTGGGCCGCGCTATGCAGCGAATCGGTGGTCGCATAAGCGGCGTTTCGCACGAGGCAGGTCTGTGCGTAGACGTAGCCTGCGGCATCGTCCGGCAACTGGACCTTAAGGCTATTCGAAAAATCGGCAAGCAACTTGATAGCGCCGACAGGGCGCGGAACCGCTTCCAGCTGAAACGCGATAAGCCTCTCCCCTGCAAAGGTGATCTCGGGGGCATGTTCGGCAGCGACCTTGAAGGACTCATGGCGCAGTCCCCAACCGGTCTTTTCGGTGCAGCAGCGGATCGAGAGGTCGAAATCATCCGATACATCGCCCTCGAGCCAGATCTTGATTCCCCAGATACGCGATTCATCAGAAAGCTCGGTCCACTGGCCGTCTCTGTAGGTCTCCGACCAGCTTCCATCTGCGCTCTTTAGTACCGAATAGCAGATTGAACCCGGCACGTCGGCAGAAGCCAGCTTTAAATAGAACCCTCTCATGAGGTTAGCCGCCGCGAAGGGAAAGCCTATCAGGCGGTTGGCGGCAGTCTCCTTGAACCAATTCAGTCCCCAGGGGGCCTGCGAGGCGCCACCGACGATATCGAGGGAGGCTGAACGGACCCCGGCATTCGAATCGCACAGGATAAATCTCGTGAGGTGTTCAACGGAAAGGGTCTTATATATATCAATCGGCGTGCAGCTCGAAGACGGGTCCCCTATCTCAATCTCTTTGGAGTCATTCGAGGGCTCCTTGAACGAGACATCGCCCACGAACACGACCTCGTTGGCTTTCCAGTCGACACTTGAAACACCCCTGGTGCCGTTCCGGGTGCCGCTGTGCCATAGGCAGACATCCGCGCCGTCGCTTTTAACCGACTTTGTGAGCGAGATGCAGAGCCCTGTTTCATTGCTCACGATCTGCGAATAACCCTCATCAGACTTGAGGCTATCGGTCACCCAGAAATTGCAGAAATTCGAGGCTTGCGGATTATGCCAAACCCAGAGTTTCTCAAAGTAGGCATTTGAGAAGCCGGAATCCACATTGGGATACGCATCTGCAGACAGTCCCTTTGAGATGATCCCTCGACCCGACTCGGCGTACAGGGTTGAGTTCCAGCCCTTGAAGCAGACGGATTTCAGGCAGTGTAGGAAGTCGCCGTACTCATCGCATGCGTTGCCGAGCTCCACGGCAAAGTTGCCGTCAGTCGTGCCGGCTCCGTCCTTCTTCTGGCAAAGCCTCGACCACTCTCCTGAACCATCGCCGCGAATCACCAGGTCAGAGTCGCTGTAGCGATTGGAAAGGGATACAATCGCACCAAATAGGTCATATCGATTCCTGATGGCGATCTTCTCGAGCTTTACGCTCAGGTCCCCGCCCGCATCGTCATGCGTATTCATCCCCTTTTGCACGCATGCGATATGGCCCGCGTTGTTGAAGTCAAACGGCGTGTCCGCGCCATATCTTTGCCCGAAGGCGTTGTATCCGTTTACGACGATGTTGAACAGATATATGTTCGCCCCCAGCGTTCTGGTCGACTCCGTC
Organism: Coriobacteriaceae bacterium; assembly: GCA_905209215.1. GTDB lineage: Bacteria > Actinomycetota > Coriobacteriia > Coriobacteriales > Coriobacteriaceae > Collinsella. Next base: position 13,360 of record CAJLRY010000027.1, read on the forward strand.
GCGCCTTTCCTCTCCAGCCATCCGTAGCTGGGATAGCCAAAGGTGTGCATGGCGGTATCGTGGCGGCCGTATCCCGCGCCTAGGAATGTATTATCGAACGCGAAGCGTCCCGTCTCGGTCTTCCAGTAGGCACCGTTCCAGTAGTACTCAATATAGTTGTCTTGATAGCGTGGGTACCAAAGCCTGTGCGTGTTGAGGTTATTCGTGTCGCCGCATTGTGAAAACGGCTGCATGCAACACCATTCGTATAGGGGGTTTGAATAGTTGGAGGAGAGCTCCACTGCCATCGCGACTCGAAGTGTCTGGCCTGCATGGGCATCCCATTCGAGCCAATGCGTCGCACAGCCGAAGCCGTTACCGTTGTAAAGGGCTCCGTTATTCCAGTTACCCCAATAGTAATGACCGCCGCGCCCCGCGCCATGGCTTTCATCCGTATCCGCGTATGCAAGGCCGGCAAGGCCGAGCCCGGCAGCAATCGCCAGCGCTGCCAGCAGGCCGCGTCTCGATATCGGTGTTCCATTTTTCTCAGTGTCTGCTCGGTCCTCATTCCGAGCATCGAGACCGTTCATCTACGCGCACCTCCCGTAAGGGACATGCGCGGCCTGGGGACGGAGGCCGCGCCTCCGTCCCGGTTCGTAATTACTTCTTTGCCGTGGCGACGCCGTCCGAATCGGCGTAGCGCCATCTGACGTAGAGCGTGGTGTCCCGGACCATCTTGATGTTCTGCAGGGACGACCCCCCCCCGCTCTATCTGTCAGGTATGCGTCGCACACGATATGTCTCCAGGTGCCATCGCCCATCTTGCGGTAGGCGTCTGTCGGCGTAGCGAGTGAGATGCGCTCGCCGTAGTAGACGGCCATGTGACCGACGCCGTTGTCGCCGATGGCGGGAAGGTCGATACCGTCAAGGGCATGTGACTCGATATCGCCTGAAAAGTCCGGGAGTCCAAGGGCACCCGAGATAGATGCAGCCCCGTCCTTCGGCTGCGATTTGTAATCGACTCCATCCTCCGGTCTCAGGGATCCGTTTGCATAGTCAATCCTCAGCGTGCAGCGGTTGCGGCCGTAGAGGTCGAGTTTCTGCCCCCTGTCGAGGTCGATGCCTCCAAAGGAGTCAATAAGCTCCCTGGTCGTGAACCAACCGGTGAAGCCGCTAGAAGCGGTGTCGCCAAAATGCTCGTTAAGGTTGCACACGGCCTTTACCGCCGCCTGAGTGGCGGCATCGGATGCCGTGTACTTGCCCGGGTCAGCGTGATCGATATAGACGATATGCTCATCGTCGACGCCGTCAGCGTAGTAGGTTATGAGCGATTTCTTTGCGTAATACTTAACGCTGGGCGTGACGATGGTGCCGTGGAAACGGTGGACGAGTGGCCATGCCTCGGCTGTGCCTGAGCGCTTCTCGGTTTTGAATTCCTGCTGGACGGCGCAGCTCAGGTACATTCCGTCCACAGCACCGGCCTCGTCCTCGGTAAGTTCGAGCATCTGCGCGTCACGCGAGAACTCCTTGACGAGCACGGCATCTGTCGGCTTCGGTATAAGGTCGACCTGGATGCAGCGCAAGGTCTTGCCCGCCACGCCCACTGCAGGGGCGCTTTCAGCATCCGTGGCGCTCACATAAGTTCGACACCACGACACATCGCTTTGGAACGCGCGAACCTCGAGGTCGTAGTGACGTGCGACCTCACCCTGGAGCCAGACCTTGATCTGGCTCCAGCGCAGGCTGGCGCCGCTTTGACCGACCAACTCGCCGTCGGAGCGGGCGTCAGACCAAGTCCCGCCGTCGCGGGAAAGCGCCATGTACCAGATAGATCCCTCATAACCCGTTCCCTTGAGGTAGAGACGGAACGCTTCGAGCACGTAGTCTGGGTTGAAGTTCGTGCCAACGTGGCGGTAGGCGGGGACTTCCATGAAGTCGCCCGTTTTGGAGATGTGGGCCTGACCCATGACCACGGCGTCCTCATCGGGTGCTGGATCTGGCGTCTTCGCAGCGTACCAGCGATAGATCATCGCAGTCGGCTTTCCCATCGTTTCCCACAGCTCCTTTTTGGCAGGATAGCAGGTGGCGAAGGGGTCGCCGCAGGTCGGGGCCTGGGGCCAAGTGATTTCTTCGGCGCCACTATTTAGCTCTAGCTTGCCTGTAAAGGGAACCTCCTCGATGACCCATTCGGAAGCCTTATTCTTTTGCGTATCCGAATCATAGCCAGCATGCCACATGAATAGCTGTGTCGGTTTGGCGGTCGTGCCGCCATAGCGGTTCACAGCCTGCCCCGACGCATCGCTGATGACCTGTACGGCATTTTTGGTGCCGTCGGAGTTCCATTTATCGACAAGCCACCATCCGCAGGTGCGGTCAGCGACAGTATATTTGCAGATGACGAATTCGCGTTTGGTGCTCGTCCTGATGTCAGTTCCGTCGAAGGGGCCGCCGCCCCACGCATTGAGGGCCGCAGAGCCATCCACGACATGGGCGGGACGGAAGGTGATGAGATAGCTTTGGTCGGCATCCGCATAGTTGCCGCCAATCTCCTGGTAGTTCGCGAACTCAGTCAGAAACAGCTGGTTCAAATTCGGTTCGGGCCTGGTCTTGTCATTTCCTGCAAAGAGCTCCTGCTGGTAGATCGGCGTGCGATTTGATGACTTGGCGTTGCATACGTCCCAGTTGAGTGAATCGTCAACGGCGGCGTGAACACGGCAGACCATCCCGAAGAAATCCTGACGCGACCCGTGCGGAATTGCGGGGAAGCTGGTCGCGCACCAGCCCGTTCCAAATGCCTTGGCGCCCCATTCGCTGTGCCAGACCTTATCGATTCTGATGTCTCGGAGCTCGAACCATGCTGCGAAACTGTGCGAAAAACCGCTGCCCGTTCGGCGATACCACTTGGAAGTGTCCTTGTAGGAGCGGCGCTCCCACCCGGTGTTGAATGTCGCTTGCTGGCCCGGGGACGGACAACCGGCATAGTTATTCTTGAGGTCGCAGTTAAAGTCAAGAATCTTATGGGAGTCATCGGGGGCATCCTCATAAATGCGCCCGCGGTTGTCGTCCTCGCCGTTATCGTACCAGAGGCGGTGAGAGGTGCCGTAGTTTGTGTCGCCGCAGGCCGAGAGCGGATAGAAACTGAGGTGGTACCACAGCGTGTTCTCATAGTCGCACTCGATTTGCAGGTTGAGGGCGCAACGGAGCTGCTGGGTTCCCGGCCAACATGTCCATTCGCACCAGCTTGTTGCATACCCCATGCACTTGGCGCTGGGGTTCGTATACGACCTACTCCGGCCAACATGGCCTTTTAGCATGCCGTATGCGTCCCAAAATCCCTGGCCGATTCCGGCGTTTTGGCCCCAGTAGTCCCAACCAAAAGCATCGTCGGCGCCAAGCAATCCCAACCCAGCTGCAACCGCTAAAGCGGCGAACAGGCCTCGTCTGCTAATCGGGGTTTCCTTTAAGGTCTTATCGGCAGCGGTCTTGCTTTCGTATTTGTCAGCCTTCATCTACGCGCACCTCCCGCAAGGGACATGCGCGGCCTCGGGACGGAGGCCGCACCTCCGTCCCGATTCGTAGTTACTTCTTTGCCGTGGCGACGCCGTCCGACTCCGCAAACGCCCATACGGCATATACGGTCGTGTCGCGTTCCATCTTGATTGTCGTGAGAGGCGACCCCCCCCGCCTTATCGGACATGTAGCCCTTGAAGACGAGGCGGCGCCACGTTCCGTCCTCCAGCTTGGTGAAAACGTCAGCCGATCCGGCGAGCGTTACAGACTCGCCGCAGTAGAAGGCCGCGTGCGCCACCCCGTCATCGCCGATGGCGGGCAGGTCGATCTTGTCGAGCCGGTGTTTCTCATTACGTCCGGTAAAGTCGACCAGGCCAAGCGCACCGTCAATGACCTCGGCCCTATCGCTCGGCTTCTTCCTGAAGACGGTTCCAGCGTCGGGCTCGACCGATCCTTCCGCATATTCGATACGCAAAGTGCAGCGGTTGCGCCCATACAGCTTCAATGCGCCCTTCTCGGGAATCTCAAGGGAGGCAGCTGGATTGACTAAAGCGGCATCCTTGAACCATCCAGTGAAACCTGAGGCGGCATCCTCCCCGAAATGGGCATCGAGATTGCATGGCTTCTTCCCAGCCGCCTCAAGTGCCGCATCTACAGGCGCGTAGGGGTCACCTGAATGGACATTGGAATCTCGATATACAAGGTGAGCCTCATCGATACCGTCCGCGTAGTACTCGACGCAAACAGTTTCGACCTTGCTCGGCTTTGACACCACAGTTCCCTTGTAGCGGTCGGTCCAGACCGTCACGTCTGTGAAGGGGACGGTGCGAATGCCGAGCATTGCGGCGGCGTAGATATAGCCTGCCCCCCAGGACTCGTCGACCGTAAAATCCTCGTCGCCTGAGAACTCGCGCACGACGCGTCCGTTTTCCGGTTTCCTGATGAGATGGACATTCAGTCCGGCGATCTTTCCGGTCAGCCCTTCGGAGCGGGCGGGCACGCCGACCATGGACCATACCTGTCCGGTGTGGTCCGCGCGCTCCGCTTCGCAGGATACGTTGGCGCCCTTGGTGTCGGAGGCGTAAGTCATGAGGCCGCCCGTCCATTGGCTGCGGACAAGGACGCCCCCCTCCGCTTCCTCTATCTGCCATTTCGGGCCCAAGCCGTCGTTTCTCTGCCAAATCTGTACGTTGTGGTTCGAATAGACGTCAATGAGCCAACCGTAGGTATTCGCGATATAGGTGGTGCCGGACACGGTTTCCTGGACGAGGAACTGCTGCGCGATCGACGAGTTCGTCGTCCAGAGCTGGACGTTTTGACCGTTGACATTGCCCCTGCTGATGCCGTCGTAGACATCGAGGCAGAGCCCGGACGGGGTCCGGAACTCAATCCAGCCGGTCTGGGGAGATTCATCGCCGGACGTTATGTTCGCGCCCGCCGCCGGCGCGCCCTCGGCGGTGCCGGAATTGGAGTAGTACGGCCCCACCCAGCCGAGGCCGCCCACGAAGGCTCGGTAGCAGAGGTCGTAATGCTTGGAGATCTCGCCCTCGAGCCAGATCTTCACCTGCGCGATGGGTGCCGAGGACGACTCGAGGATGCGGGCGCCGTCGGAGCCCTCGATCCACTCGCCTCCGGCCTGGGGACGTGCGGCATAGTGGATGGAGCCCGGGAACTTCGAGCCCTCGAGCCTCATTTCGAGATTATGGATTGAATGCCCGCCGTGCGGCCAGCCGATATGGCGGTGCGATGGACATTCCAGCTGCTTGCTGTCCCAGGTGACGACGCCGCAGGACGCCATGATGACCGCATCCGGGTCGTCGGTGACCTCGGCCTCAACGTCAGTCATGTAGAGCCGGAAGATGGGATAGACGGGTAGAGAGGACTCGTTGACGGAGTCCCTGATATAGCCCAGGGGTAGGATCATCTGCGTATCGTCGCCGATCCTATTGTGCCACCCCTGGATCTCAACAGTCTCGCCCACCTTAATGAGGTCTTGCGACAGGGCGACGGTGCCGTGGCAGCACGCCTCCTCTAGCATCCATTGGGCACCCGCCTGCTGGCCCCATCGCCCGGGGCAGGCCGCGCTGTAGACCTGGGGGTTGGCGCCCTTGCCGGTGCTCCAGAGATCCAGTCTCTGCCCGTCGGCGTCAGAGGTGAAAAACCAGCACTTGTGATCCGTCTCGCTCGTAATAGACGGCTCGTGGTGGACCCACCAAGAGTTTGTGAGGTTGGTGGACTCGCGGTTTCGCCAGATTTCCGCATGTCCCCTATCCATGGTCGGAGCCGTATGCCCCTTGTTGTCCAGGCCGCGATCAAGGCCTGGACCGAGCATATTCGCGACGCAGAAGGTGAACGTGCCCCTGCCGTCATTTTTGTTGGGCTTCATCATCCAATTCTGGTTGACGCCCTCGTAGTCCGTCCAGATGACGACCTGACGCCCATTCTCATAGGACGCGATCGCATTGTTGTTGGAGTCGACGACCCCCTGGGAAAGGTCCAGCCTCATCTCGGGCGCGCATACCGGGATGATCTTGAAGATGCCGCCCATGATGGACATGTCGTTCTCGAGATATATCTTCTCGACGTTGATGGCCATGTCGTTATCGGGGGCATAACGGCGGAACTTGATGTCGTCTGGGTTTTTATTTGCAGGAACTCCGTCCACCCAGACATTCCAGATATCCATGCGAGCCTTAACTCTCTCATCATGGGGTTTCGCCTGGCGACGAACGAAGGTATCGCACCCGGGCCCCTCATAGAACCCGTTGGCGAGCCAACCGGTGCCCCAGCCGCTATTGATCAAGTTTCCCTGAAACGTTCCGACCGGATTGTCGTTGAGGAATACGTAGCTTCGGTTGTCATCGCCATCCTCGGAGCCAAACCAGAGGGGACGGCCATTCGGGTTAAGCGAGGCGCAGTAATAGAACGGACGAAACACGATATGGTCATAGAGCTCGTCAGACCAATCACACTCCACCACGCAAGCGAACTCTGCAATTAATTTCTGGCTGCCGTTTGCGGTGGCGTTCCATGCGCCACTGTTGGTGGACTTGCCGAAAAAGTAATCGTTGACCCCGCGTTGGAGATGGGGATGCGTGATCTCGCCCGAGATGTGGCCGTTCACCCATTTGTTGCCAATCCACTGCCCGCGCCCGAAATTCTGCGCGGCAAGGGCATATGCCTGGGTTCTCGATAGGATGCCAAGCCCGGCTGCAACCGCGAGGGCCGCGAAGAGGCCGCGGCGCGAAATGGGCGCGGAGATGCCGGTGTCGGATCCGTCGCCATGGGGTCGGCCCTCATTTCCGGTCGCCTTGCGCGCTTCAAAGCGGGCGATTCCCCTTTTATTACGGGAGCCCATATCAGTATCCCCTCGACTTGATGGCAGACAGGCCACAGCACAAGGCCACCGCCAGATAGACGGCAGCCTGATACAAATCCAGCCTCATGGATGCAAGCACGCATGCTACGAGCCCGAACAAGGCCGTAAGTGCGTAAAAGCGCCAGTCGTCGACCTTTCGCGCTATAAGGGCGAAGGCGAATATGAAAACGGGAATCCAGATGGTCTCAACAGACCCTCGCGTCAGGTAGAACAGGGCGGCCCGCTTGCCCATCACGGGCATGATGTTGACGATGATGGAATAGGCCGAGTATGCGCAGGCGGGCAGGAGGGTCGCGGAAGACACTGCCGCCGAGAGTGAGAGCTCATCCTCATCGGGCCCCATAAGTGAAAGGTTATCCAGCACTCGATATCCTCCAAGGAACTACGTTTGCCGTCAGTTGGTCGGGGCCTTATGGCGACCAGCCCGCCACTGGCCCATGGTCACCCATGAGCATTCGGCCCCATCAAAAGCGTAAGACGACAATCAGCTCAGTGCCGGTCGGTTTGGTGCCATTGGGTGACAGGCCGACCGTGAAGGGAAGCTATCCTAGGGTAGAGTGTCCCTAGGAATCGGCGCGTCTATCGGAGTATGCGGATATATGTTCAACAGATTATTCAATTTGCTTGCTGGGTCCAACAAGGAAAAGAACCCCGCCGTCAGCTCGCGTACAGATATGTCCCTGAGCCGGGAATCGCAGCGGCAATTTGCCCGCAGCTATATCGAGCAGACCGCCTCCGAGTGTAAAGGTCGCGTCCCAAACGGCGTGTACGAGACGTCTCTCGTCTCTTTCGTGTTCAATAACGAAAGGATCGAGGGCGGCTCCCTCACGGAATGGCAGACAAGGACGGTTTTCGAAACCAGGGATACCGTTCTCGCGGACTCGACTACCCCCGGAAACGTCCGCGAGACGGCAAACCATACGAAAATGTTCGATTTCCTTTTCGATTCGCTGGACAGGGAGCTGACCCCCGAATTCATCAAGGAAATCCATCTGCAGCTTATGGCAGGGGTAATGGACGTGCCCGGCCAGTGGAAGATTCTGGGCAACGGCGTGGGAAGCGTCATCACGGCACGCCCAGAGGAGGTTCCCTCGCTAATCGACCGCCTGGTCACGGAATACAACAAATACGAGCCGTCCCTGGAGAACATCGTCAGGTTCCACGTTCGATTCGAGACGATCCACCCCTTTCCGGACGGTAACGGAAGAGTCGGAAGAGCCATCGCCTTTCGTGAATGCCTGCGAGCCGGACTCATTCCCTTTATCGTGACGGACGCCTCGAAGGAAACCTATTACGCCTCCCTTGATGAGTTCAGGGCGGGGACTACAACACCACTTATTTCCTATGCTGAGGCAATGCAGGTCGATTTCGTTTCCACGATAGCGCCCATGCTCTCCGACCGCTCTCTGTCCGATAGCCTACTTGGGAAATTGGGCATAGAGAGGCCGAACTTCAAGGATGACGCCGGCTTTGTCGGCCCTTCCACAAAATCGTTGAAATCCAGCCTCGAATCAGTCGAAAACTCTGGATCCGAGATCAAGTCCGATCATGAGACGCATCGCACTCGTCGGATTTAGCCTCAAGCAATGATGGGACCGTTCTTGTTGAACGGCCCCAATTCCAGCTATAAAGCACGGTTATGGCGGTATTTTAGCGATTAAAGACCCGCGCCCCCGTCCTCGATGTACGGGCTCTCATTGGCGGCTGCCTGGCCCGCATTCGCATTTAGCAGTCGACAAAACGAACGGGGACGTCCATGGGCAACGGCCCACGGGTCGTGACCTTAATCGTTCCGAAGCTCGAATTCAGCACCTTCTGACGGGCTATATCGCCGGGGAGGCGAAAGTAGTCCTCATGGTCTATGTAGGCGGCGCATTCCTTCCAGCCTCCGCGCCTGATGACGACCAGCTCCCCCACCTCCGTGCCGCTCTCGAGGAACTCTCGAACCGTCATGCTGCGGCCCGATGAACTAGCGCCCATGCCGAAATTGAATTCATTCATTTATTTGCCTCCGGTTGCTCGTTGACGAGGGCGCGTTCGCGCCATTGTTCCGTAGTCGCCAGATGGCCGGCCGGATGGCTATCTCTAATAGTTTACTACGGGCAGGTTTGCTGGGGCTCGGAAACGCCTGAACACTTGTTCCGAGTCCATATGCAACCGAGCGCTCCCGTTAGTGTGGAAACGATAGGTCCGTCCCGCACCGCACGCGCAAACTGTCACCCTGTGGCACCAAATCGGTGCTCATGGCGCCGATGCCGGCGGTACGTTAGACCATGGGGGCGCATGCCAATAAATGTAGCCAGAAACCCGCGTCCCCTCTCCGGTAACCGAGAGAATGGAGCAGTCATGCGACCTGGAGGAAAGATGAAGGAGTGCGCCGTCAGGCTCTTCGGCCGCATCGGCGCCCGTCTCAGGAAAGGCGCGGTCATCGGTACGGGCGCGGTGCTCATCGCGAGCCAGGTGCTCTCCATCGTGCCGGCGCCGACCGCAGCATATGCCGCATCGTCCGAGACGATCACTCGCGGCGAGCGCGTGAACTACGGCGGCTTCTATATGTACAATTCCACGACTTCCGAGGGCACCCCGGCGATCTGTCTCGACCCGGCGAAGCGTCACCCGCTCGATGCTTCGACTGCGACCGCCCAACTCCCCATCGAGAGCGACTGGACCAAGGGATATAGCGGTGGCGGTAGTGCGTTCATCGTCAAATCCCACCAGGAGCTCATGGCAAAGGTCCTCTACTACGGCCCCACGGGACCGGGTTATGAGGAGGCGAAGGCAAAGGGCCTGTGGAACTTCAACTGGTACGACGGCACGGCCCTGGACTACAGCAAGATGCTCGCCATCCAGCACGTCGCGCTGTCGGCGCTGTCGAAATGCTCGAGCCAGTACGGTATGCAGGGCACGACCGCCCAGTTCCGCAACTGGTGCTACAAGACCGTCCTCTACTACAACGGCGACGTCAACTGCGGCTCGTTCCTCGCGAACCTCGATAAACTGTTCCCGGGTTACTGCCCCCAGTCCTTCAAGGATACGATCTACCTGGTCAACTACGGTACCTCCACCCAGTGCCTCATCACCTTCCACAACAAGGGCAAGATGAAGCTCAAGAAGAGGAGCTCGAACCCCGGCATATCCGACTACAACCCCTGCTACTCGCTCGAGGGCGCGACCTACGGCGTCTACTCCGATTCGGGCTGCACACAGCAGGTGGGCACCCTCACATGCAACGCCTCCGGCGACTCCAACGTGATCGATATCGCCCCTGGCACCTACTATGTCAAGGAGACCAAGGCCGGCAAGTCCTATGCGTTCGATGAGGGGATCCATAAGGTGAACGTGTCGGGTGGCCAGACGGCGACCGTGAACGTCACCGATGCCCCCCAGAACGACCCTGCCGACATGCTGGTCGCCAAGGTCGATGCCGAGACGGGCAAGGCCTCCCCGCTCGGTGCCGGCACGCTCGCGGGCGCGGAGTTCACCGTCAAGTACTACGACGGCTTCTACACACAGGAGAACCTGCCCGAGAAGGCCACGAGGGCCTGGATTCTGAAAACGGATGAAAACGGCCGAACTTCTCTTGCGCGTGTAACACTTGACAAGGACAAGTATTTTGTTTCGGGTGACAGCTTCTACACAAGCACAAATGGGAACATAACCCTTCCAATTGGTACTGTAACCGTTCAAGAGACAAAAGCTCCAAGCGGGTACCTGCTTTCTGATAATTCAGTTCACATTCAACAAATTACATCTAACACTACGACAGAGCGTGTAACGACCTTCGTTGAGCCCAGCGAGGACGCCCCCACTGTGCGCGAGCAGGTGAAGCGCGGGGATATCGCCTTCAACAAGGTCCACGGCGAGGATATGACCGGCCTCGCGAACGCCCCGTTCAAGATCACCTCCAAGACCACGGGCGAGAGCCACATCGCCATCACCGATGCGAACGGTATCCTGACGACCGAGTCCTCGGCCTGCCCGCATACCCAGAACACCAACGGTAACGATGCGGCACTCAACGCCGACGGCACCCTCGATGAGTCGAAGCTCTCCATCGACAACGGCCTGTGGTTCTCCGGATCGAAGGGCGCGCAGACGACGGCTGACGACTCCAAGGGCGCGCTTCCGTATGACACATACACCTTCGAGGAGCTCCGCTGCGCCTCAAACGACAGCCTCAACCTCGTCAAGTTCGAAGTGACCGTGAGCCGCGACGCCTACACTATCGACCGCGGCACCGTGGACGACAACCCCATCGAGATCGGCACGACCGCGACCGACGCCGCAGACGGGGACCATAAGCTCCTGGCATCGAACCAATCCGAGATCGTCGACACGGTTACCTACAAGGGCCTCAAGAAGGGCCTGGAGTATGAGCTCTCCGGCACCCTCATGGACGCCGAGACCGGAGAGGCGCTGAAGGACGTCGCCGGCAAGGAGGTCACCGCCACGGCCAAGTTCACGCCCAAGGCATCCAGCGGCAAGCAGAAGGTCAAGTTCAAGTTCGATGCCACGCTTCTCGGTGGCCATAAGGCGGTCGTGTTCGAGCGCCTCTACCTTGAAGGCAAGATCCAGGCGTCACACGAGGATCCCGAGGACGAGGACCAGAGTGTCGAGTTCCTGCCCGTCAAAATCGGAACCACCGCGACCGACGCCGCCGACGGGGACAAGGCCATCGGGGTCGGCAAGGCCGTAACCATCGAGGACGAGGTCTCCTACGAGAATCTCGCCACGGGCCGCGAGTACACCGTCACCGGCACGCTGATGGATGCCGAGACCGGAGAACCCCTGAAGGACGCAGACGGAAATGCCGTGACCGCATCCACGACCTTCGAGCCCGAGAAAACCGAGGGTAAGGTGAAGGTGACGTTCTCGGTCGACACCTCGACCCTTTCCAATAAGAAGCTCGTCGTGTTCGAGAAGCTCGCGGCAGATGGCAATGTCATCGCCAGCCATGAGGACCTGACGGACGAGGGGCAGACCGTCGAGGTCGTTCCTCCCGAGATCGGCACGTCTGCGGCCGATGGCGCCGACGGCGACAAGGAGATCACCGCCGACGGCAAGGCCTCCATCATCGACGCCGTCAAGTACACGGGCCTCGTCCCCGGTACCGAATACGAACTCATCGGCACACTCATGGACGCCGAGACCGGCGAGGCGCTGAAGGGCGCCGATGGCAAGGAGATCACCGCCACGGCCAAGTTCACGCCGCAGTCCCAGGACGGCACCCAGGACGTGACCTTCACGTTCGATGCGAGCGAGCTGGGCGGCGCCAAGGCGGTCGTATTCGAGAAGCTGTTCGTCGACGGCACGCTAATCGGATCCCACGAGGACCCGACCGATGAGGGACAGACGGTCGAGATCTCCCCGAGCCTCAAGACCACGGCGGCCACTATCCAGGGCAGCAAGGTCGTGAAGCCCGAGGACGAGGTCGCCATCGTCGACACCGTCCACCTCAAGGGGCTGCGCCCCGGCCAGAGCTATACGCTCACAGCATCGATCAACAAAAAGGCCGATGGTACGCAGCTCACGCTCGCGGACGTGAAGGACGCCTCGACCCTTGCCGGCAATGGAATCCAGAAGGGCTCCACTGGTACCGCATCCGGCACCGACCTCTCGAAGGCGCTCGTCGACGTCACCGGGACGGGTTCGTTTGTCAGTATTCCCGAGGGCGCCAAGCTCTCCAAGAACGATGACGGGACTTACACGCTCACGATGCCGGGCGCGACGCAGGACGCGGTCGACATCGTAACGAAGCTGAGCGGCAGCCAGGTGAAACTCGAGCCTTCCGATAGGGGTGACAAGGCGGACGGCGACGGCACGGCAGCGGGTTCGGAATCGACCGTGGAGAACTCGACGCTGGGCACCTACGAGGTCATCGCCAACGGGCAGGTGCGCTTCACCCCCGCCGTGTCCGATCTCGACGTAGATGTCCCCATGGTGTTCAAGGCCTCCGACGTGGCAGGTCAGCAGGCGGTCGTGTTCGAGAGTCTGCAGCGCGACACCGATGGCAAGGAGATCTCCAAGGAGACTGACCTCGAGGATACCGACCAGACTATCGATATCGAGAAAGCCCCCGAGGGCAAGAACCTCGACCAGACCGGCAACTGGATCCTCTACGCGGCAATCGCTGCCGGAGTCGCGGCCTGCATCGCCGGTATCGTCCTGATCCATCACAAGCGCAAGATCTAAGGCGCTTTCGCTATAAAGCCAAAGGGCCCCGCTCACACGAGCGGGGCCCTTCTCTTTTTGAAAGGAGCTGTCGGTTTGTAAGGGGTTTTCCATGCGCCCCCATCGGGATGCGACTATGAATGCGGGATATTCTCGTGGTCGAACACGCCGACCATGCGGATTCGGCGGTTTCTCTCGCGGATAAAATACACGACCAGGACATCGTCGTCGTAGGTATGGGCCTCACGGTGCTTGCCGTCAGAATAGGGCGGATGGACGAGAACGTGGTCGTCCCATCCGCTTTCCTCTATCATTCCGGTGCGGCCGAGTTCATCAATACATCCCTTGACCGCGTTGACGACTTCCACGTATTCGGCATGGGAGTATTTCGGCTTCAGCACGACGAGCGTTTTCCAAAAGGAGGCGGGAACCTTGACATCGTAGCGGTTCACTGCCCGACCTCCTCGGGCTCGATGCCCATCTCCGCAAGTATGCCTGCCGGTATCTCGAGCGGGTCCTCCCCGGAATCGTCCTCAATCAAACCGTACTCCTGGGCCTCGGCACGAAGCATCGCTACGCGCACTTCCTCCGAGTAGAGGCGGCCGGATGGCGATGAGAACAGGCCGTCGAAAGGCGTCCTGCCGGTCTGGGCAACCTGATTGACCATAATGCGCATCGCATACGGCGTCGTGAGACCGCTCCTGGCAAAAGCCCTGTCAGCGCGGTCCTTCACCTCATCGGGGACGTTCAGCTGTATCAGTGCCATATATATCACCTCTCAATATGATAATGACATACTATCGCATAATCATAGTACCCAAAAGCCTTTCGTTTAGATGCGATGTTGCCGCCTTGATATCCCCATTTCCATGTGGTCACCCTTTGGAAAGGCGGCAAAGCTCGCATCAGCCCGGCAACATATCGCAAGATGCCGCGCGCCAGGCGCAGGAGCGCGCCAAGCAGAACGAGCAGCCCGACTCCCCTATAAAGACATGTCCTCTTCCCGAAGTGATCCAGTCGTATTATCGGGAGCAGGGCGAAGTAAAATCGACCGAAGAGCGAGATGGCGTGGAGCAAATTCACACCTGGTTCCATAGAGCCGGTCCATCTTTTCCGCTTCGGGCCTATTTCGTGGCGCCGCAACCGGAGCAGCGGTAGCCCGTGAGAATCTGCTTGGTCCCGGTCTGCACCTGATATTGCTCTTGATGCGTAACGGCATCGTGGTGAACAGTAACTTGGGGTGTATAAATAGAGTATGAACAACCGGTGCTATCTTGATGATTGATGGCGTCAGTGAGAGAAGTGGTTACATAACCGTCAGAGAATCTAAACTCATCGTAGCCAGCACTAACCGTCTCATCCCATGCAGCCTGATCGACCACAGTTCGAGTGCGAGTCTCGTACACCGGTTCGCTACGGTATTGCGCCTGCCACGTATGCTCATGAGAGGGCTTTGAGGTAGAGCCTGAGGACGGCTTGGAGTCCGACTTGGACGGCGCGGAGCTAGAGCCTGTCGGCGGCTTCACGGCATCGGCCTTCTTTTCCTCGGCCTTCGCGGCGCTGTCGGTCGCGGCGTCCTTCTTCTCCTCCACCTTCTCCTTGTCGGCGGCAGGGGCCTTCGAGGCGTTGTCGGTGACCTTGTTCACCACGTCCTTGCCGGCATCCCCCGTTAGCGTGCCGTCGCCCTTGGAGATGGCATCGTTCACCTTGTCGAGGACCCCATCGATGTCGTCCTGGGTGACGTCCCCGGCGGGCTTGGTCTCGCCGGTGAAATCAGTGCAGCCGGAGCCCTTGTGGTCGCCTGGGACGGCCTGCTCGCCGCCGCCGGAGGGGGTGGTGATGGAGCCGTCCGGGTTGATGATGGGGATCGCGGTGATCTCCCAGGTGCCCTCGGTAAGACGCACGCTGTCCTTGCCCTCGATGGCGTCGGATGCCGGCGTGGCATGGTAGAACTCGGTGCCCACCTCGGCGCCGTCGGTGCAGACATAGCGGGTGATGAGGGGCGAGGAGTCGGCCGTCACGCCCTCGGCCTCGATCTTGACGGTCCAATCAACCGTCGACTCGGCCTTATCCGAGACCTGCTTCTTGTTGGCACCAGTGCCAGCCTCGACCTTGGAGGACTCGGGTGTGGGTGTGAAGGCGCCGGTCGCCCATGCGCCGCCGAGCCCCAGCCCCGCGACGACGAGCGCGACCGCGGCGCCGATGGCGACCTTCCGCTTCAAAGGCATTGTGCCGCCGCCGTCTCCATCGGGTACGAGGTTGAGTTCCTGGTCCAGCTCGTCCTGGGGTTTGTTGTCGTTCTCATCCATGATGTTGCCTTTCTCTAATCCCCTATCGGATTCTATTCTATCGTTCGGACATGATGATCTCGGCCACGCGATCGACCCGGACGCCGCTTGCGATCATGTCCAATGTCGTGACTATGCGAGCCTTCTGCACGGGTCCCAGGGAGCGGATCGTCTTGGTCTCGGACAGGCCCAGCGCGCGGAGTAGTGTTCTCGCACCTACCGCCCCCACGCCGGGACAATTCTTGAGGAACGCAAACATTCTGATTTTAGCTGCGACGCGGCTCTCATCGTTGAGCACATCGACAGGGGCTATCTCACCTGCCTTGAGGCGCTCCTTGAGTGCGGCGCGCTCCCGGCGCACCTCTACAGAGCGTTCTCGACCCTGGTCTGATATTTGCTTTGAGTAGCGGAATGATTCATTCGGCATGGCACCGTCTCCTTAAATCCCTATTGCGGACTGATGGGCGCCCTGGTTAGCGGCGCATTGACGGTGTCGAACACCTTAAACCACTTATACCCCATGATTGGCGCAAAAACAAGGAACTTTACCTTTCTTCCAGTAAGGGGTACCTCTTATACGGCCGTCCTTGATTCTCATTTTCATTGCAACAGCCTCAGGACTCAGCGCAACGCGTTGCG
>CAJLRY010000028.1:0-26159 GCA_905209215.1 Coriobacteriaceae bacterium
AGGTGCGGGAACGGCCTATTTGCTCAATGTGTTCGGCTGAGATCGGAAATCAACCAAACGGCCGCCTCCCTTGAATATCAACTTCATCCCACCCAAAAACTCATCCAACATTAATCTTGGCTCAAGAATCGCTTAATCTATAACCTGCACTATAGAGTTCGACCAAGGGCGGAGCGGTGCAACGCAGGCCGCCGAACACAACGCTCGCGCCCGGGCAGATCGCCCGGTGTCGCGCCCATCGAACGAAAGGAAAGGTCATGGACGACCTCGAAAAAGTTGAAACCATCCGCACCAAGTGCAACGTGAGTTACACCGACGCCAAGGCCGCGCTCGACGCCGCCGACGGCAACGTTCTGGATGCCATCATTTGGCTCGAGTCGCAGGGCAAGACCCAGACCACGTCGGCGCACGCCGCCACCGAAGCCGCGCCAGTCGACGAGCCCTCGGCCGAGATGGTCGCCGCGCAGGTCGCCTACGAAAAGTCGAGCGAAAAGACCGACTTCTCCAAGAAGATGGACAGCGTGTGGGAGTACCTCAAAAAGCTCTTCCGTCTGAGCCTAGACACCAAGTTTATCGCCACGCGCCGCGACGCGATCATCCTCAACATCCCCATCCTGATTCCCATCGTCGCCCTGTTTGCCTGGGGCGCCACGATATGGCTGATGCTGCTTGGCCTGTTCTTTGGCATGCGCTACCGCATCGATAGCGACGGCGACGTGCCCGGCAGCATCAACAACCTGATGGACAGCGCTGCCAATGCCGCGGACGACATCAAGCAAAATCTGAACGACGACAAGTAATCGCAGACGGGAGCACGCATGGCACGGATCCTGATCGTAGAGGACGAGGAGAAAATCGCCCGCTTTGTGACGCTCGAGCTGGAGCACGAGGGCTACCAGGTGGAGCACGCCGCCGACGGCCGCACCGCCGTTGACCTGGCGCTGGAGCGTGACTACGATCTGATTCTGCTCGACGTGCTGCTGCCGCAGCTCAACGGTATGGAGGTGCTGCGGCGCGTGCGCAAGCACAAGGATGTGCCGGTGATTATGGTCACCGCGCGCGATGCCGTGATGGACAAGGTGGCCGGGCTCGATGCCGGCGCCGACGATTACTTAACCAAGCCGTTTGCAATTGAGGAGCTGTTCGCACGGATCCGTGTGGCGCTGAAGCGCTCGGAAGCCGTGCGGGCGGCTTCGGGCGTTGGCGGCGTTGGGGCGGGCGGTGCGGGCGGGTGCGCCGTTGCGATACCCCCGGCTAGCGACTCGGCCAAGACCTCTGCCTCGCCCTCCCCCACCGCGCTCACCGTGGGCTCGGTTGCGCTCGATCCCGACCGCCGCGAAGTCACGGTCGGCGGCTCGCCCATCGTGCTGACCGCCCGCGAGTTCGATGTCCTCGCCCTGCTTATGACGCATGCCGGCACCGTGCTCACGCGCGAGCGCATTGCGCACGAGGCGCTAGGCTACGACTATGTGGGCGACACCAACAACGTCGACGTGCACATCGCGCACCTACGCGCCAAGATCGAGGACGGCGGCAGTGCCCGCATCATCCAGACCGTGCGCGGGGTGGGCTATGTCTGCCGCGCGTAACGCCGAGGCCAAGCGCGTCACCTCCATCGCCCGCGCCATCAACTGGAGCTATATGTGGCGCCGCTTGGTGAGCTACGTCTGGCTGGATCTGTTACTGCTGCTTGTTGCGGCGGCGATCCTCGTCTATGGCTACAACCAGACGCTGCCCGATGGCGCGTTTACCGCGGGATGGATCCCCGGCGCCGCCGTTCGCAGCATGTCGCTGACCCCTGCGCGCGGCTGGGACCTGACCACGCTCACCTATACCGTCGAGCTCGCGCGTAACACCAAGACCTTCCCCCTCGCACAGGACCTCGTTACGCTATGGCCTCTCTACCTTGTCGTTGCGGGCTGGCAGGTTATCAGCGTGCTCAACATGCTCGGCGGAGCCCGCCGCGTGCGCCGCACTATGGCGCCGCTCAACGACCTGGCCCTGCGCGTTGACGAGCTCGGCCGCATGCAGCTCGCCGGCGGCAAGATGGAAACGCTCGAGCAGGCCATCGAGCGCGCAAGCGTCGACTCGCCGAGCGTCACCACCGGCGATGCCGATCTGGCGAGTATCGAGGTCGCGCTCAACCGCCTGCTGCGTCAGATGCAAGAGGCAAAGCTGCAGCAGATGCGCTTTGTCAACGATGCGAGTCACGAGCTGCGCACGCCCATCGCGGTGATTCAGGGTTACGTGAACATGCTCGACCGCTGGGGCAAAGACGACCCGGACGTGCTGGCAGAATCCATCACCTCGCTCAAAGCCGAAAGCGAGCATATGCAGGAGCTCGTGGAACAGCTGCTGTTTTTGGCACGCGGCGATGCCGGTCGCACCGTGCTGCGGCGCGCGAATACCAACCTGGCTGCACTGGTCGGCGAGGTTTGCGAAGAATCACAGATGATCGATGCCGGGCACACATATCGGCTGGCGTACGATGCCGCACTTACCAGCGACCCGCGCTGCAGCGCATCGGTTGACGTGGCACTCGTGAAGCAGGCACTGCGCGTGATCGTGCAAAACGCCGCCAAGTATTCGGACGCGGGCACGCCCATCTCGTTTGGCGTAGCGCCGGATGCGGGCGCGGGCACGATCGACATAGCCGTTGAAGACGAGGGCATCGGCATGAACCAGGAATCCGCAGCTCACGCGTTTGAACGGTTCTACCGCGCCGACAACGCACGCGATGCCGGCGCGCAGGGCTCGGGTCTGGGGCTTGCCATTGCCAAGTGGATCGTCGATAGCCATGGTGGTGTCATTGGCGTGACCTCAGTCGAGGGCGTCGGCAGCCGCTTTACGATTCGCCTGCCACGATAGAAAGCCCCTCGGCATAAATAAAGGGATAAGGCCATACGGCCCTATCCCTTTTTGCTAACTAAAGCAGCTCGTGCGCTACTCGCGGCACAGGTGCACGGCGAAACCGGCAAACTCGCGCTTAAAGTACACGAGCTTGGTGCCGCCGTCGGGCAGCAGCACGCGCGACTCCTCGTTGACCTCGAGCCCGCGCTCGGCAAACCACTTCTCGGCCGCATCGATGTCGTTGACAGCAAAGCCAATGTGGCCCTTGGCGCCACGACCGTTCTGCTTCATGATCTCGACCAGCGAATCGTTAAAGTACGAAACCGGGGTCTCGATAACGGGCAGGCCCATCATCGTCGAGAACAGCTCCGCGATCTCCAGGGCATCTGCCGGGTCGGTGGCGTTAATGCCCACATGGGCAACGCGCATGCCAAAGAGCTCGACCGGATTGGCGTTCTGCTCACTCATACAGTCAGCGCCTACTGAGCCATGACGTCGAGGACGGCCTTCTCGGCAGCGACGCGGTTCATGCCCGTCATGAAGGGCACGCCGCTCACGTACGGGCAGGTGAGGCCCTCGGGGGCAACGGTGGTGGCGATCAGCAGGTCGGCGCCCTCGTCGCAGTAATCCTTGGCCTCGGAGATGGCGCACTGCACGATCTCATACTTGCCGGCATAACCGTTGGCGTCGAGCAGGGTGGCGACCTTCTGGGCAACGAGCGTGGAAGTAGCAGCGCCAGCACCGCAAGCCAAAACGATTTTCTTCATAGGTAATGTCTCCCTTCATGGTTTACTTTAGGTAAGTGTACCGCAGCGAGCGATGGCACTCGGCCTCGATGAGCTTTTATGCCAGTTTGCTTGCGCGCTGCGTATAATACATCTAGTACGTGTTGTCATACCGCTCGCTTTATGAGCGACTAAGGATCCTAATATGCCTGATTCCCGCACACTCTGGACCGCCGTCGTTATCATCTGCATCGCCGTGTCGGTGTTCTTTAGCGTCAAAAAACGCACCACGTTCAAGCGTCTGCAGCAGCTTATGGCCGCTAAGCAGTGGGACGAGTTCGATCGCTTGCTCGACAGCAAGCTCACCAGCATGCTGTACCCGCGCTACAACCGCGACTACCTGCGCCTGAACTCCTATCTGCTGCGCGAGGACCACAAGCGTGCCGACGAGATGTTCGATTTGCTGCTGGGACTCAACCTGCCCAAGATGCAGCGCGTCGACCTGGTAATCAAGGCCTTTAACTACTACGTTGGCCAGGAGGACCGCAAAAAGTCCAAGGAGTTACTGCACGAGATCAAGGGCTTTGAGGGCGGTCAGGCCGAGGCAGTCGCGCACGAATGCCAGCTGATGTACGACACGATGATCCTCAAGCGCCACAACGACATCCCCGAGCTGGAGCGCATGCTCAAGGAGGCCGGTGACGACAAGGTCAAGAGCTGCCGCCTGGAATACCTGCTGGCCCTGCAGTACAAGAACAAGGGCGACGAGGCCAAGTTTGCCGAGTACTTGGAAAAGTCGGGCCGGCACTCGATGGCTGTCAACGCGTAACGGGCGGCTTGTGCTAGACTTCTAGTCTCACGGGGGCGTGGCGGAATTGGCATACGCAGGAGACTTAAAATCTCTCGCCGCAAGGATTGTGGGTTCGAGTCCCACCGCCCCTACCATGTATTGTTTACGGGCCCGTGTCCCCCAGGGATGCGGGCCCGTTTTATTTGGACGCCGCTGGGGCTCGAACCCGCGAGGGGGCGAGCGTCAAGCGGACGCGCAGCGTCCGCAGCGAGCCGGCGAGGGCGCCGGCAGGCGGCTGAAGCCGGTGCGTATTTGCGCAGCAAATACGCAGACGTCCCACCGCTCCGCGCTTCAGAAAGTCAACTAATTTAGGACGGGCTAAAAAGACAGCTTCGGTCCCTTAGAAGTTGCGGTGGAATAGTTCCTGTTTTGGCCGTTTACCGGCCCATTTAGGAACTATTCCACCGCAACTTATTTAGAGGGTACTGAGCTCTGGGGTCCAGCCGATGGTGGGGGCGGCGCCGTCGAGAGTCTCGTTGATGGTGGCGGCCATGCCGGCGAGTAGGCTGTTCTCGCTTACGGTGAGCGTGTCGTAGTTGCCAGCGCGCATGAGCTCGCGAATTACCACAGCACCGGCCAAGATAACGCGCGCGCGCTTGGACTGCACGCCCGGCAGCGCGGCGATGCCCTCCACGTCCAGCGTGGACATGCGCTCGATAGCGGCCGAGACCTGCTCCAGTGAAAGCTCGCGCAGGTGCACGAAGCTCGAATCATACGGCTCCAGCTCGTGAACCAGCGCCACGAGTGTGGTGACGGTGCCACCCACCGCGACCAAGCGCTCGGCACGCTCAAAATCGACGGGCAAGCTCCCAAAATAGGCAGCGAACTGCTCGCCCGCCCAGTTGGCAGCGGCAGCAAGCTCGCCGTCCGCAGGCGGCAGTGCCGAGAAAAACCGCTCCGTCACGCGGCGACAACCGATGTCCAGCGAACGCGTGCCCTCCAGCGCAAAGACCCCACGCTCCGGTGCGTACACGCCCGTCGCGAGCTCCGTAGAGCCGCCACCCGAATCGGCAACAATGATGCGCTCGCCGGCAAAGTCGTGCGCCACGCCAAAAAACGTCAGACGCGCCTCAACCTCGCCCGGAATCACCTGCGGTTCGAGCCCCAGCTCGCACAGGCCGTCCAGCAGCAGGGCGGCATTGGACGCATCGCGCGCGGCACTCGTGCACGTGGTGCAGATGCACACGGCCCCAAAGGCATGCGCCTCGTCCACAAACATCCGGCACGCAGCGAGCACACGCTCAACGGCCGCCTCGCAAAAGCGACCTGTCGCGTCGACGCCCTCGCCCAGATCGGTAATCTCGGTATGCTTGGACGATTCCACAATCGCCCCGCCCTCGACCTGGGCCAACACCAGTCGCGACGACACCGTTCCCAGGTCGATCGCCGCCACCTTATAGCGTTTGCAATTTGTCATTGCGGGCTCCCCTCCGGGCGCTATTTGCCGTTGGACACGACCGTCTGGCCCTCGACACCGTTAAACCCAAACAGCATGTCGAGCGCCTGAATGTACCACGGCGCGTCCTTACCGACGTCTTCGATTTCCTTGGCAACTTCGCTGGCCTTCTTGGCGTTCGACGACTTCTTGCTCGAAGACGAATCCGAATCGTCGTCCAGGCCCTGCACTTCAATTCTCTTCTCACCGGGCATCACCAGGCCCAAGTCCTCGGATGCCGCGTCCTTGATACCCTCCTCCGAGAGCAGCTTGTCGACGCTTTTCTGCAGCTCATCATTGTATTGCTGACGAATCTCGACCTGCTTGGCCAAGATATCGCTCGAACGCTTTGCCACGTACAGATCGCGCACGGGGAAATACAGGCTCACGAGCACCAGGGCAACGACAATGCCGATGAATAGCCCTCGCTGAGGACCGTGGGTAAAGTCGTAAATTGCCTTGACCACAGCGTTGTCGTTGGCGTAGTGCATAAAGTCCGAGCCGGAAAGACGGCTTGAGGGACGGCGCGGCTTGTCGGACGCCTGGGTCGAAGGGCGCGACGCATGCGCGGAACGCGATGGGCGCACCGGACTATCCAAGGAACTATTTGGCTGAGCATTGGGATGCGAAGTCGCCGGCGAGCTATACCTGGAGCGATCAGCACCAGCATAACCAGACCCGCCAAGCTGCGCGGTACGCGCACGACGAGGCGACGGCTCACGCGAACCGGCGGAATAATACCTGTTGTCGTAAATCTGATCCATGTGCGCCTTGTGCGGTTGAGGTTTGTTTGCGCTAAGTCCTTTAGTTATAGCACGAGCGCCCGCACCGCCTTCGCCAGCCTTTGCTCGACATAAAAAAGGCGCTGAGCCATATGGCCCAGCGCCCAATGGTGCTCAACAGTGCCCGGCGGAAGCGAGGCGAATCCGAGTCAGCCCCGCCGCCGCACACGCCGCTGCCTAGCGGATGTTGTAGAACGCGGCCTTGCCGGCGTAGCGCGCGCTGCCCTCGAGCTCGTCCTCGATGCGGATGAGCTGGTTGTACTTGGCAATACGGTCGCTGCGGCACGGGGCGCCCGACTTGATCTGGCCGGCATTGACGCCCACGACCAGGTCGGCGATCGTGGAATCCTCGGTCTCGCCGGAACGGTGGCTCACGATGCAAGCGTAGCCGGCCTCCTTGGCGGTTTCGATGGCCTCGAGCGACTCGGTGAGCGTGCCGATCTGGTTGACCTTGACCAGGATCGCGTTGGCGGCGCCCAGCTCGATGCCCTTCTTGAGGCGCTCGGTGTTGGTGACGAACAGGTCGTCGCCCACCAGCTGCACCTTGTTGCCAATGCGACGGGTGAGCTCGACCCAGCCGTCCCAATCCTCCTCGGCCATGCCGTCCTCGATGGAGATGATGGGGTAGGTGTCGACGAGCTTCTCCCAGTAATCGACCATCTGGGCGCTCGTGTACTCCACGCCCTCGCCCTTGAGCTCGTACATACCGGTCTCGGCGTTGTAGAACTCGGTCGAGGCCGGATCCATGGCGTACATGAAGTCGACGCCGGGCTTAAAGCCGGCCTTCTCCACGGCCTTGGTGATGTACTCGAACGGCTCGGCGTTGGTCTTGAGGTTGGGCGCAAAGCCGCCCTCGTCGCCCACGCCGCCGCCCAGGCCTGCCTCGTGCAGCACGCCCTTGAGGGTGTGGTAGACCTCGGCGCACCAACGCAGGCCCTCGGCAAAGCTCGGGGCGCCCACCGGCATGATCATGAACTCCTGGAAGTCAACGTTATTGTCGGCATGCACGCCGCCGTTGAGGATGTTCATCATGGGCGTGGGCAGCAGGTGGGCGTTGACGCCGCCCAGGTACTGGTACAGCGACAGGCCCGCCGACTCTGCCGCAGCGCGGGCAACGGCCAGCGACACGCCCAGAATCGCGTTGGCGCCGAGCTTGGTCTTGTTGGGCGTACCGTCCGCAGCGATCAACGCAACATCGACAGCGCGCTGGTCGAAGGCGTCGAGGCCCACGACGGCGTTGGCACACTCGTTGTTGACGTGCTCGACGGCCTGCGAGACGCCCTTGCCCAGGTAGCGACCCTTGTCGCCGTCGCGCAGCTCGCAAGCTTCGAAAGCGCCGGTCGAAGCGCCCGAAGGCACCATCGCGCGACCGAAGCTGCCGTCCTCGAGCACGACCTCGACCTCGACGGTGGGGTTGCCGCGGCTGTCGAGTACCTCACGACCGTAGACGTCCAAAATATCGCTCATGTTGTCTCCCTCTCACTTGGAAACGGGTTGAATGCTTGGCGACACGGCATTGCGCCAATGTGGCGCTTTGGTTTGCAAGTTAGCCATGTCGCACTTTTTGCATTATGCCCTAAGTTAGCCGAGGGATACAATTATTTTTCGAAAAATTTAGCGGGAACGATGAGGCATGTCAGCCCGTCGTTCCCGCAGTCTTACTCCTCTGCCTTTGCGGCATCCCAGAGGTCGTTGAGGCCGTGGGTCGAAAGCTCAGTCAGATCTACATGAGCGTTGGCCGCCATCTGCTCCATTGCGGCCCAGCGGCGGCGGAACTTTGCCGTGCTGGCGCGCAGGGCGCTCTCGGCGTCGATTCCCTCCTTGCGCGCAACGTTGACCAAGGCAAAGAGCAGGTCGCCAAACTCCATTTCGCGCTCGGGCGAGCCGGGAGCCTCGGCCTCAAACTCAGCGCGCTCCTCGGCAACCTCGTCCCACACATCCTGGACCGTCTCCCACTCAAAGCCCACGGCCGCCGCCTTGCGCGACACCTTCTGGGCCTGCATCAGCGCCGGCAGATGTGTGGGCACGCCGTCGAGCAGGCCCTCGGGCGCAGCCTCGCCTGCTGCCACGGCCTTGTCCTTGGCAGCCTTCTCGGCAAGCTTAACCTCGTCCCAGATCTTGAGCACATCGTCGGAGTTATCGGCATCCGCATCGCCAAACACGTGCGGGTGGCGGCGGATGAGCTTGGCGTCGATATCGCGTGCCACATCGGCCAGCGTAAACTCACCGGCGTCCGCCGCAATCTGCGCATGCAGCACTACCTGCATGAGCACATCGCCCAGCTCCTCGCGCAGGTGCGCCGCGTCGTCGGCCTCAATGCAGTCGAGCGCCTCGTAGGCCTCCTCGATCATGTTCTTGCCGATGCTCTGATGCGTCTGTTCGCGGTCCCACGGGCAGCCATCGGGCTGACGCAGACGCCAGATGGTCTGCACCAGATGCTGCAGCTCGGCCGACGCGTCGACCAGCGTGGACAGATCGCGCGAGCCCTCGGCATTTTGTTGAGCCATGTGCTGCGCCATGGTTAGTCCTCCTCCAGGATCACGTGACGGAACGCGCCGTCCTCGTAGATGCCGTAGCTGTGCGTACCGTCCTTGGGAATGCTCACGCTGCCGGGGTTGAAGAGCCACAGGCCCGGGTGCGCGGCGCTTTCCTCGTTAACCTTGATGTGCGTGTGGCCGTAGACGAGCGCGGAGCCCTCGGGCAGCGTGGGCGCGTGGTCAACGCTGTTATGCATGCCGGCGCCAAAGACGTGGCCGTGCGTCAGGAACAGTTCGCGGCCGGTCTCGTCAAACAGGGTGGCGTAGTCGGCCATGACGGGGAAGTCGAGCACCATCTGGTCGACCTCGGCGTCACAGTTGCCGCGCACCGCGATGATGCGGTCGGCCAGGGCGTTGAGCAGCGGAATCACGCGCTTGGGGGCGTAGTCGCGCGGCAGGTCGTTGCGCGGGCCATGGTAGAGCAGGTCGCCCAGCAGCACGATGCGGTCGGGTTGCTCGGACTCGATGGCGGCGCAGAGGCGTTCGGTCCAGTATGCCGAGCCGTGAATGTCGGAAGCGATGAGGTATTTCATGGGTGGTCCTTTCGGGTGGAGTTGATGGGGCTGGGCGTGGCGTGCCGCCGGCCGCGTTACTCAAATCGCAGTGCCGCAGCTTGTGCCGCCTGCATCACGCGCTGGAGCGGCACGTTATGCTCGCGGGCAAGGCGGGCGCAATCCTCGTACTCGGGAGCCGCACGCTCGCTGCCGTCGGGCAGAGTCGCCACCTTAACGGATACCTCGCCCCAAGGCGTCGCCACCTGCTCAAAGCGGCGCGGCAAGCAGACGCGCTCCATGACCTGGCGACGAATGCCGTTGGTCGTGGTCTCCAAAAAGATAATCGTCTGCAGGCGCTCGATATCCTCGTGGGTGCAGATTACCTGCAGCTGCCAGCCGGGGCGACCTTTCTTGCAATAGAGGGGCAGCCAATGTACCTCGCGCGCACCGGCCTCGCGCAGGCGGTCGGCGGCGAAGGCGAGCACCTCGGGCGACGCGTCGTCGATGTCGCATTCCAGCTTGACGATGGTCTCGGGCGCATCGGTCTCGCGGGACAGCGGAGATGTGCTTCCACGTTGCATACGGTCCGAATCCTTTCCGCACGGGCTCGTTTTGTTCACCCAAACGCTAGCACATCGGACGTGGCACAGGTGTGACTTTCGTCCGTCGTCGCCCTCGCCCCTATCCAAACGTGTACATCAGCCTCCAAACATGTCATTTTTTGTCGGTTTTGGAGGCTGACGTACACGTTTTGAGAGCAAGCGAGGCTGCACCGCGCAGCTTTCCGATCGATTTCGGCACCCCGCGCGCACGACGCGCCGAGGCTGCGCCATTACAATGGAGCAGATTCGCCGAATGCAAAGGAGCCGCCATGCCTGCTTGCCCGTTGGTCGATTGCCACACCCACACCTCGTTTTCGGACGGCCATGCCTCATTTGAGGACAACGTTCGCGCCGCTGCTGCGGCCGGCTGCCGCGTCATGGTCTCGACCGATCACCTCACCCTGCCCGCCAGCATGGACGCCAGCTGCGAAGTACAGGTTGTCGAGGGCGACCTGCCGGCGCATCGTCTGGCCTTTGAGGATGCTCACAAGCTTGCCGCGCAGATCGCGCCGGATCTCAGCTTTATCTATGGCTTTGAATGCGATTGGTACGAGGGCTGCGAGCCTTTGGTTGAGCACTGGTCCCAGGGCGCCGTGGTGCGCTTGGGCAGCGTGCACTGGATTGGCGACCCCGGCGATATCATGGCCGGTGCCGCGGGTACGGCGGGAACGGAAAACGTCGCTCGCCCCGATACGCCCGATTCCCTTTGCGGTTGGATCGATGACGACACCAACCTGCATGTTTGGGAAAACCTGGGGGTACGCGGCGTGTGGGAGCGCTACGTCGACGACTGGTGCCGTGCTTGCGAAAGTTCACTCAACTTTGATGTAATGGCCCACCCCGACCTGGTCATGCGCTTTTCGAAGGAAGGCTTTGCGCCCGACTTTGACCCCGCGCCGTTTTGGCAGCAGATGGCCGAATGCGCCCACGATACGGGTCGTCGCGTTGAGGTCTCGACCGCCGCACCGCGCAAGGGCCTCGACGACTATTACCCCTCGACGGGGCTGTTGCGTTGCTTCGCCCACGCCGAGGTACCCATCACCTTTGGCTCGGACGCGCACCGCGCCTGCGATATCTGCTGGAACATCCGCGAGGCTCAGGCCCACGCCTACGACTGCGGCTATCGAACCTTCGACATCCCCCACCCCACCGGAGAATGGGAGTCCACGCCCCTCGCCTAACGAGTCATTGGGGACGTTCTTAAACGACTAGTCATTGGGGACACTCTTCACAAATGACCCCTTGGGGACGGAGGAAAACAGATCGTTTCGCTCGCCACCGACGCCCGTGCAACACCGCTCGCCAAAAAGAACGCCCAATTACTACGATGGACCGCAAACCTCCGACCATCGGCTCAATGTGGAAAATAAAACCGCAGGTAGAAGCGTTGACGATTTGCTCAAAAACCGCCGATTAGTCAGTAGGTTCAACTTCATCGTAGTAATTGGGCATGTTATTTGGCGGCCCGGCAAAGACTGTCCCAAACGGCTAGTCGTTTAAGAACGTCCCCAATGACTAGTGGCGGCGGGCGTTGAGTTCGCCGGCCAGTTCGTCGAGGGTGATACCGTAGCGTTCGAGCGTCACGAGCAGGTGGTAGACCAGGTCGCCGGCCTCGTAGCGGATGTGGTCGTGATCGTTATCCTTGCAGGCCATGATGACCTCGCTCGCCTCCTCGGCAAGCTTCTTGAGCAGCTCATCCTCGACGTCGGTCAACAGACGAGCGGTATAGCTCTCCTGCGGCGACGCGTCACGACGGCCACGAATCACCTCGGCCAGACCCGTCAGCGTCTCGCCGATATTTCCATCCTGAACATTTGCGGTGCGCACACCCATAGTTCAATCCTTTCCGTTTTACCGAGTGCCCAACAGGACGCCCGCCTTAGGCGAGTTTCTTAAAGAAGCAGGTACGGTTGCCGGTGTGGCAGGCCGGGCCCGGAGAGTCAACCTTAACCAGCAGCGTATCGCTATCGCAGTCGGCCCAGAGCTCCTTGACCTCCTGCATATTGCCGCTCGTCGCGCCCTTGTTCCAGAGCTCCTGGCGGCTGCGACTCCAAAACCACGTGGTGCCGGTCTTGAGCGTCAGCCCCACCGATTCCTCGTTCATCCAAGCAACCATAAGCACCTCACCGGTGTCATATTGCTGAACCACACAAGGAATCAGCCCGCGGGCGTCGTATGTAAGCTTTGAAGGATCGGTTATCTCTTCCATTTCTCTCCCCAAATTCAAACCTCGCAGGTCGGCGAGGGTTGTCCAGGTGCCCGAGATTCCGAGCGACAAGCCCGACGACGCGTACTTAAGTACGCGAGGAGGGTTGGAGCCGGAAGGTCGGGTGTCTGGGCAAGCCGCAGCGCTAGAAGTCCAACCTGACAGGGATGCCTTGAGAGGCCATATACTCTTTGACTTCGCGAATGCTGAAGGTTCCAAAGTGAAAGACACTGGCCGCCAGCACGGCATCGGCTTCGCCCTCAATCACACCCTCGGCAAAATGCTCGAGCGTACCCACGCCGCCGCTCGCGATGACGGGAATCGGCACCGCGCGCGCCACGGCACGGGTGAGCGCCAGGTCGAAGCCAGCCTTGGTGCCGTCGCGATCCATGCTGGTGAGCAAGATCTCACCGGCACCGCGACGAGCCGCCTCCTCGGCCCACGCCACCGCATCGATACCTGTGGCGTTGCGACCGCCCGCCGTGAAGACCTCCCACTTGTCGGCACCGGATGCGCCGGGCAAACCGACGCGTTTGGCATCAATCGCCACGACCACGGCCTGGCTGCCAAACGCCGCGGCGGCTTGGCTGATCAACGACGGATCGCGCACGGCGGCCGAGTTGAGCGACACCTTGTCGGCACCGGCAGCCACCATGGTGCGCATGCCCGCCAGGTCGCGAAAGCCGCCGCCCACGGTATAGGGAATGGCCAGCTCCTCGGCAGCATGCGCCGCCATCTCGATGGTCGTCGCGCGGTTGTCGCTCGTGGCGGTAATGTCCAGGAAGACGACCTCGTCCGCACCCTCGCGGTCGTAGGCGCGCGCCAGCTCCACCGGATCGCCCGCATCGCGCAGGCTCACAAAGTTGACGCCCTTGACCACACGACCGTCCTTGACGTCCAGGCAGGGAATCACACGTTTGGTAAGCATGGACTACTCCTCCCCTCGGGCGGCGGCCAGCGCCTGGGCCAGCGTAAAGTTGCCCTCGTAGAGAGCGCGACCGGTGATGGCACCTTCGATGGCGTCCTCACCCACCGCGGCAAGCGCGCGGATATCGTCGAGCGTCGAGATGCCACCCGATGCCACGACGGGAAAGCCCGCGACCTCGGCCACATGGCGATACGCCGCCACATCGATGCCCGTCTGCATGCCATCGCGCGCGATGTCGGTATACACCAGATGCTTAAAACCCAGCTCGGAAAGCTGCGCCACGGCATCGTCGAGTGCCACGCCCGCGCCGTCGCGCCAACCATTCACCTTGACCTGACCGTCGCGCGCGGCGATGTCTGCCACCAGCAACTCGCCAAAGCCTTGGGCCGCCACCTCGGCAAAACCCGGCTCGGTCACCAGCACGGTGCCCAGTGCGATGCGACGCGCGCCGTAGCCGGCCAGTTCGTCGATGCGTGCAAGCGAGCGAACGCCGCCGCCCACGTCCACGGACAGACCGTCGACGCCGCAGATGGCCTTGATCGCCGCCGAATTGGCAGCGCATGTGTCCTCATCCTCGCCAAAGGCAGCGGACAGGTCGACGACGTGCACCCAGCTTGCGTCCTGCTCGGCAAACGAGCGGGCAACGGCCACGGGGTCGTCGGAATATACCTTGCAGCGGCTGCGGTCGCCGCGCTCCAGGCGCACGACCTTGCCGCCGATCAGATCGATTGCGGGAAACAGGATCATCGGCCGGCCTCCTCGACGATGTTGACGAAGTTCTTAAGGATGCGCTGACCCAACGCTGAGGATTTCTCGGGATGGAACTGGCAGCCCCACACGTTGTCGTGACGCACAATGCACGGGAAGCTCCGCGTATAGTGCGTGCGCGCCAGAACATCGGCGGCATCGGCATCGTCGGCCACCGCATAGCTGTGGGTGAAGTACATGTTGGCACCCTCGGCAAAACCAGCAAGCAGCGGGTCGGCCGCGCCGGCGGGCGTCATGTGCACCTGGTCCCAGCCCACGTGCGGCACCTTCAGGCGGCTCGACTCCAGGCGCGTGCACGAACCGCGCATAATACCCAGGCCATCGACCCAGGGACCGCCAGCCCGCTCGGGGGCGTTGCCGTCGGCGACCACGCCCTCGTCCGCAGGCACGCCCTCGTTGCCGCGCTCAAAAAATAGCTGAAGGCCCAGGCAGATGCCGAGCAGCGGAGTTCCGGCGGCAACGGCGTCGAGCACCGCGTCCGCCTCGCCGCTCTGGCGCATAAAGGCGATCGCGTCATAGAACGCGCCCACGCCCGGGATGACCAGGCCGTCGGCATTGCGGATCTGCTCCGGATCGTCCGACGTGCAGGCGGCGGCACCGGCGCGCGCAAGCCCGCGCGCGACGCTCGACAAGTTGCCCTTGTGGTAGTCGACCACCACGATCTTCGGTTCGCCCACGCGACCCTCCCTTTTCCCATTCAAAACCTGTCCCTTTTTGGCAGGTTACAGCGAGCCCTTGGTGCTGGGGATACCCTGCACGCGGGGATCGAGCTCGCAGGCGCGGCGCATCGTACGGCCCACGGCCTTAAAGGCGGCCTCGATAATGTGATGCGAGTTGCCACCCGCCAGCTCGCGCACGTGCAGCGTGAGCTTGGCATCGCGCGCAAAGGCGTAGAAGAACTCGACGGCCAGCTCGGTATCGAAGCTACCCACGCGCTCGGTCGGCACGGGCAGCTCGCAGTAGGCCTGCCCGCGACCCGAGATATCCACAGCGGCCATCACGAGCGTCTCGTCCATGGCGATCGCTGCATCGGCAAAGCGCGCAATACCCGCTTTATCGCCCAGCGCTTGGCAGAACGCCTCGCCCAGCACAATGCCCGCGTCCTCGACGGTGTGATGTGCGTCGACCTCAACGTCGCCCACCGCGTGTACCGTCAGATCAAACAGGCCATGGCGACCAAAGGCGTTGAGCATATGGTCGAAAAACGGCACGCCGGTCGAGATATCGCACACGCCGCTCCCGTCCAGGTCGAGCTTGACGACAATGTCGGTCTCCCCCGTCTTACGGGTCACCTCGGCATAACGGCCCATCTACATCTCCTCCTTCACCAGCGCGGCAAACGCAGCCAGCACCTCATCGTTTTCCTGCGGCGTGCCAACAGTGATGCGCAGGCAGTCCGCGAGCCCCAGCGCGTAGCTAAAGTCGCGCACCAAAATCGAGTACTCGTCGCGCAGGCGCTCGCGCACGCGCGTGGCATGCGGCGTACGTACGAGTACAAAGTTCGCCGCACTCGGCCATGCCTCCACTGGCAGGCCCTCGGCAGCCATTGCGCGCAGGGCGCACAGCTCGCGCTCGCGCTCGGATGTGACCTGTGCCACCACGGGCGCGTACGCGTCGCGGGCACGCACACAGGCAAGCGCCGCGGCTTGGCT
Source organism: Coriobacteriaceae bacterium (assembly GCA_905209215.1). Classification (GTDB taxonomy): domain Bacteria; phylum Actinomycetota; class Coriobacteriia; order Coriobacteriales; family Coriobacteriaceae; genus Collinsella. The sequence continues at coordinate 15,830 of CAJLRY010000028.1, forward strand.
CAGCACATTGACCGAATAGATCTGGCGAATCGCCGCGAACACATCGATGGCCTCGGGTGCCGCGATCACGTAGCCCAGCCGCGTGCCGGCGGCGCCAAACGCCTTGGACAGCGTATGCAGAATCACCAGGTTGGGATGCTCGGCGATAAGCCCCTGCGCCGTGGTGGCCGCGCCAAACGAATCGTCGGCAAACTCCACGTAGGCCTCGTCGACCATTACCATGCCGGGGCACGCATCGCACAGGGCAGCGACAAAGTCGAGCGGCGCCACGTCACCCGTGGGATTGTTGGGCGAGGTCACGATCGCCAGGTTGCACTCGGGCGCCGCCGCAAGCGCGGCTGCCTGGTCGAGCTCAAAGGTCGCGGGGTCGCGCCACACGTCGCGCACCTCGGTCTGACAGAGCGACGCAAAGAACGCATACTCGCTAAAGCACGGCGGGCAGTTGAGCAGGGTCCGTCCCGCGCCGCCAAACGCCAACAGGTAGTTATAGAGCAGCTCGTCGCCGCCGTTGCCCACGCAGATATTCTCACGCGTCACGCCATGCCAGGCGGCTAGCTCGTCGCGCAGGTCACAGGACATGGGATCGGGGTAGCGGTTGAGCGGCGTGGCAACCAGGGCCGCGTCGACCGCCTCGCGCACGCCGGCCGGCACGGGATAGGTGTTCTCGTTGGCCGAAAGGTTGATGCGCGTGGGCGTAAAGTTAGGATCGTAGGGCTCAATACCGGCCAGGTAAGGCCGGACGAGCTCCTTCATGCGGGGCGTCAGCTCGGCCATATTAGGCCCCCTCGACGACCGCGCCAGTGGCACCGCCCGCAGCTGCCGCCAGGTCCACGCCCTCGGCAACCGTCGTCACGGCATCGCCCGGCCAGGCGACCTTGGTTAGGTCGGCCGCGGCGAGCGACTCGGCGCTCACGGCATCCTCGCCCTGCTCCAACACGCGGCGACGCAGTGCGGCCGAAAGCGCGTGCGCCCACAGGCCCTCGGCCTCGGCCAGACGCTGCGTAGCGGGAGCGTCGGAGAGCAGGCCCTCGGGCGTATAGCATATAACGCTCGAGCGCTTAACGAACTCTTCGACCGAAAGCGGGTTGGAGAACATGGCCGTGCCGCCGGTCGGCAACGTGTGGTTGGGACCGGCAACGTAATCGCCGAGCGGCTCGGAGCTCCAAGCGCCCACAAAGATGGCGCCGGCGTTGCGAATGCCGCCGAGCAGGCCCATCGCATCCTTGCAGTGCAGCTCAAGGTGCTCGGGCGCCACGGTGTTCACGGCCTCGACGGCGGCCGCCATGTCGGCGGCCACCACGATGGCGCCTTCGTTATCGAGCGAAGCGCACGTAATCTCGGCACGCGGGGACTGCGCTACCAGAATGTCGATACCCGCCTCGACCTCACGCGCAAACTGCTCGTCGCAGGTCACCAGATAGCAGGCCGCCAGCGGATCGTGCTCGGCCTGAGCCATCAGGTCGGCCGCGACCACCATAGGCTTGGCCGTGGCATCGGCCAGCACGCAGACCTCGGAGGGACCGGCGACCATGTCGATACCCACGTCACCCGAGACAATCTGCTTGGCAGCGGCAACAAAGGCGTTGCCCGGGCCGGTGATTTTGTCGACGCGCGGAATTGTCTCGGTACCGTACGCCAGCGCGGCCACGGCCTGAGCGCCGCCCACCATATAGATTTCGTCCACGCCGCCGAGCTTTGCCGCGGCAAGCGTGTAAGGGCTGATCAGGCCGTCTTTTTGCGGCGGGGTCACCATGACCACGCGCTTGACGCCGGCCACCTTGGCGGGAATGGCATTCATAAGCACGGCGGAAGGGTACTGCGCACGACCGCCCGGCACATAGATGCCGGCCGCCGCGAGCGGGGTCACCTTAACGCCGAGCATCGTGCCGTCCGGGCGTGTGGTAAACCAGCTCTGCTCGACCTCGCGCTGGTGGAACTCACGAATCTGGCGTGCAGCCTTTTCGAGCGCCACGACAAAAGCGGGATCGAGGCCTTCGAGCGCGGCATCGATCTGTTCCTGAGGCAGGCGGAAGCTCTGCAGCTCAACACCGTCAAAACGCTGACAGTAATCACGCACCGCGGTATCGCCGTTGGCGCGCACGTTGGCCACGATATCGCGGGCGGCGTCGACGATGTTTTGCGGCAGCACGCCCTTGCGGTTGAGCTGATTGGTAACGAGGCGCTCACCGGGAGCAAGCTTGATGGTCTTCATATCGGTATCCCCTATCGGTCGAGGTTGTCTTCGAAAAACGAGAGACCGGGCGGCGGCACCAATCGGCCCGCAGCCCGGACGTTGGGGCGCCCGTGCGCGCTCGCGCTATTGTGCCGAGCCCGCGACGGGCTCAAAATGCTTGTCCTTCACGGCCGCGGCCAGGCGATCTGCCAGATTACGCACGCGCGGATCTAAGCGCGCGGCACCCGGGTTGACAAAGAAGCGGGCAGTGCAGTCCATGATGCGGCCGGTGATGACCAGGTCGTTGTCGCGCAGCGTGGCACCCGTGGCGGTAATATCCACGATGCGATCGGTCATGCCGACGATGGGGCCCAGCTCGATGTTACCGTGCAGCGAAACGATGTCGACATTCACGCCGCGCTCGGCATACCAGGCACTCGCGATGCGCGGGTACTTGGTTGCCACGCAAAGCGAACCGCGGCGGGCATAGTTGCGCTCGGCCTGACCGGCGCGCCACGCGGGCTCCGCCTCGATAAAGGTGCACAGGCCGTAGCCCAAATCGACCAGCTGCAGCAGGTTGAGGTCCGCCTCGATGAGCGAGTCCCAACCGCAGATGCCGCAATCGGCGCCGCCGCAGCCCACAAAGGCAGGCGCATCGCTGGGACGCACGATGACAAACTCGATATCGCCGACCGCGCCCTCGCCGGCACGCGTATCGCGGCCGCGCACAATCAGGTGACGGTCGGGGTCACGCAACTCAGAGACGTCCAGGCCCGCGGCCTCGAGCACGTCGAGCGTGTCGGCCTTAAGCGAGCCCTTGGGCACGGCGATGCGCAGCGGGCCCTCGGCACCACGGCCCGCGGCGTGGTCGCCATCGGAAGCGGCATCCTCGACCGAGGTGCGCGCGGCCTCCAGGCGCTCGAGCGAAAAGGCGAAGCCCGCCGCCGGCACCTCGATGCCGTCGCCAAATGCACCGGTAAAGATGGAGTCGTAGCGTCCGCCCGAACCGACCGGATCGGGCAGGCCGCCGGCATAGGCCTTAAAGACCAGGCCCGTATAGTAATCAAACGAGTTCATTATGGAGAAGTCGAAGGACAGCACCTGGGCGTCCTCGGGAGCCAGGCCCTCGACCAGGGCACGCAGCTCGCGCGTCAGCGGCGCGACGATACCGGCGGTCTCCAGCAGCGCGTCCACGCGGTCAAGCACCTCGGCTCCGCCGTGTAGGCGCGGCAGCTCGCTAATGGCGGCCTTGACGGCATCGGACTCGGCGCTTGCCGTCACGCGGGCATCGAGCCCCACAAAGTCGTTGGCGTGCACACAGCGCAGGGCCTCGGCGGCCAGCTCGCGATCCTCGCACGCCGCGAGCAGCTCCTTAAACGGACGCACGCTACCTGCGATAATGCGCGCATCGGGCAGTGCCAGCTTGCGCACGGCCTCGGCCACGAGCGAGACGATCTCGACATCGCCCGCGGTATCGCCCGCGCCGATAAGCTCAAAGCCCAACTGTGTAAACTGGCGCGAACCACCGGCATTTCGCTGACACTCACGAACCACCGGCGCCTCGTAGCGAAGGCGCAGGGGCAGGTCGGCAGCGCGCATGCGGGTCGAAACCAGGCGTACGATCGGCAGCGTGTTGTCGGGACGGACCACCAACAAGCGGCCGTCGTCGTCAAAAAGCTTGAACGGAGTATCCGCGATGCGGCCGCCTTCCTCGAGTGAACCCTTGTCCTCGAGCAGCGGCGTTTCGACCGGAAGGTAATGATGCTCCCTGAAGCAGCCCTTCACCGTATATGCGATCTCCTCGCGCGCCTGAGCCTCCTCGGGCAATATGTCCCGGAACCCCCACGGTGTGGCCGTCATCTGGTGAGCCTCCTCATGCTGTGTTTCATATAGAGCAGAAGACCGGCATAGCTCCGCCGGTCTTCTGGGTACTTTAGCATACTAGAGTGCTTGCGGGGAAAATCCGTCGCAGCCGCTCACACCGTATTCATCTGGAAACATAGGGTAGGTTGCCGCAACCCGACCCCACCTAGGCGCCAATCGCACGACGATACTCTGCCATTACCTGCGCATCGGCAGCTGCGGGGTCGGCAAAATAGCGTCCGTCATAGGTCTCGGCCGAAACAACTCCGCGATAGCCGCGCGCCACCAGCCTATCCAGGTCGGCGCGCATATCGCGGTCGCCGTCACCCCAGGCAAGATGCGTCGTGCCATCTGCCGCAACATCGACAAAATGCACGTGGGCGACATCATCGCCAAGCAGATCGAAATAATCGTCGATGGTATCCCCCGCCACCGCCATGGCGCCCATATCCAGACACGCCTTAAGTGCCGGATGGTCAACTGCCTCGATCATGCGCTTCGTGTCGGCCGCCGAGTTCACGATCATCGACTCAACCGGCTGTAGGGCCTCGAGCACCAGTCGCACGCCGCGTTCTCCCGCATGCTCGGCAATCGCACGCAGCATCGAGGCACTGCGACCCCACGCGTCCTCGATCGGCTCGTTCAAAAATGCCCAGCCGCTCGAGACCATGACCTGCTCGGCTCCAAGTTCCGCCGCGATATCCACAACGTTCTTAAAGTACGCGAGCGTGCGGGTACGCGCTTCATTCCCGCGCGCCGCGATATTCCACGGCTTGGGGTTGTTCTGTTCGGGACAAAGCCCCACAATCCGAACTCCATACCGCTGTGACAGCTCCCGCACCTGCTCGATCGAATCGTATCCATGGCAATCGACATACAGATGCATCGCCCCGGTCCAAAGCTCGCAACACGTGTAGCCCGAGGCCGCTGCCGAGAAAAAGAATTCCTCAAGGTCAAAATAACGATGGCTGATATTCATGACGGCAAGCTGCGGATACTCCATCTTGTCCACCTTTCGGCAAAAGGGCGCCGCAGCACAATGTGCGCGACGCCCCCTCTTACATTGTTTTAATTATGACGGATACCCTACTGAACACCAAGCACTCCAAAGAACGCGCCGGCGATACTCACGAGTAGGATCACGAGCATGATGAGCAGCGGATTCATCTTCTTCTTGAGCATGAGATAGACAATTCCAAACAGCCCCATCGTGACAAAGCCCGGGAAGATTCCGTTGAGCAGCTCGGCGAGCGTCTGAGCGCCATCGCCCGCGCCGACCATGAGCGGAATGTCCACGGTGACCATCTCCATGGTCATAGCGCCGATCACCATGGCGCCCATGATAGAGGCCATCTTGACGATCGTGTCCATAATGCCCGATTCCTGGACCTTGCTGATCATGTCCGAGCCAAAGCGATATCCCACAAACGTCAGCAGGTAACGGATGATGTAGTGGGGGACGTTGAACACGAGCAGGAACAAAATCGGGCCAAGAATAGAGCCCTGCAGCGCCAGCGACGTGCCGACACCCGTTGCCAAAATTCGCAGCGTACCCCAGTAGAAGGCATCGCCCACGCCGGACAGCGGTCCCATCAAAGCAAGCTTGACATTAGAGATCGCGCTCGTGTCAAAGTTATCTTCGGTGGCGTTGACTTCTTCCATTGCGGCAGCAATGGACATGGGGAGCGTCGAGATATACGGCGTGACGTTATAGAGCTCCATATGGCGCTTGAGTGCGGCCTTAAAGTCCGCATCCTGCGGATACAGCTTGCGAAGGATCGGCATAAGGGCCCACATAAAGCCGATATGGCCCATACGCTCGTAGTTCCAGGAATGCTCATAGGGAATCGAGCGCCAGAACAGCTTCTTAAGGTCTGCGCGGGAAATCAGCCCGTTGTAAGAAGACTCAAACTTAAAACTCATCAAACCCACTCCCAATCGCAGGATCCTCGGTTGCCGCTGCGGGCTGCTCCGCCTTTTTCTTGTCACCCAAAACCGTCATCGCGACGACGATAATCGCGGCAAAGATCGCCACGCCCGTCGTGCTAATGCCAAAGTAGGCGACGAGGAAGAAGCCAGCGAAGAAGAACGGAGCCACTGTTTTGTTCATAATCATCTGCGCCAGCATCGCAAAGCCGAGTGCGGGCAAGAAGGCGGCGGCGACATCCATGCCGGTCTGAACGAAATCGGGGATGATGTTGAGCAGGCTGGCAACAGCATCGGCGCCAAAGAAGAATGCCAGGGGAATGATCAGCAGGCCGCACCAGCTCTGCGCGTAACCGGCGATGAGCATGTTGCGCGTGATGGCCTTGGTGTCTCCGTCCTCGACGTTTTTGTCGATACGGTGCACCAGCAGCAGCATGACCGGCTGGCCCAGGGCCGTATCGAGCGCCAGGACGATCGTTGCGATGGGAATACCCAGGGTCAGGGCCGCCGAAGCGTCCGCGCCGGCCTGCATGGCAAGAGATACACCCAGGATAGTGCCGGAAATCGTATCGGGCGGGTTATAGGCGCCGACCGAGATGGCGCCGACCATGGCAAGCTCCATCGTGGCGCCCATAATGGTGCCGGTCACCACATCGCCCATGACAAGGCCGACCAACGGTCCGAGCACAATGGGGCGCTGAAGGTAACTCGTACCGGTCAGCCACTCGGAATAGCCCAAAAGGGCAATCAGGAAAATCAGGATCGTCTTGATAACCATGACAGCCCCTAACCGATGACCTTTGCGGCGTCAGTCTTCGCATCCGCCGGAATCATCTGAATGAACAGCTCATAGCCCTCGCCGAGTAGCTCCTTCACGTAGGCCTCGTTCTCGGGCGTAAGGAATACGCTCGTCGAGACCTGGCGGGCATCCTCGCTAAAGGCCACATTGCCGAGGTTGATCTTCTTGACGCCCATCGCCTTGGCGACGGCACCGGCCTGTTGGATCGTCTCGCAAACCACGAAGAGCTTGTACTTGTCGGTCACACCGCTCTGGAGCGCCTTGATGGCATCCTCGGTGTTTTTGACGACGACCTTGCATCCTTCGGGCTTTGCAAGGGACAGGGCCTGCAGACGAAGCTTGTCGTTGAGGACCGTGTCGCTTACTAACAGGATGCAGTCGGCACCCAGAGCCGAGGTCCAGCTAACGGCAACCTGGCCGTGAAGCAGTCGATAGTCCACGCGAATCATCTGAATCATGATGTGCTCCTAACGATTAAAACTCATCGAGTTCGGCCTGCCCCAGCAGGTCGTTGACGTACTTGACCTTGGTGTCGTCCGCCTCGACGATCTGGCGAATGGCCTCATCGATCGGGGTGGAGTCGGGCACGAACAGCAGCTGAATAAGGAGCGGCAGGTTCATATTGGTCACCAGGTGCGTGTTGGGGCGCGTCTGGACGATCTTGGTGAACTCGTTGTTGACGCTGCCGCCAAAGAGGTCGGTGCAAACGACGACCTCATCGTCCGCGGCAAAGCCGTCCAGAATCGCTGCGGCCTCCTTGACCAGGTCCTCGTTTCCGTCGACATACATAGACAGCGCATGGACGTTCTCGCGCTCGCCCGAGAGTAGCCCAATGCTCTCGACGATTCCGGACGCAAAATGAGCATGGGATGCAACGATAAACTGCCTCATTCGATTCCCCTTTCTTGCGAACTTCGGCATAAAAATGCCCGGACGCATGCGCCCGGGCAGGGTGCTTCTTGATCAGTAGCTTATTTGTCACCGATTAGTAGTCGAACTGGTGATAGTAACGACGGTAGTTGAGGTTGTGCTTGGTGACCGTCTCGTAGTAAGCGGCAAGGCGATCGGTGATCAGCGAGGAGAGGATCCACGGAGACACGATGACGCGGAACTCGTCGTCAAGGCCGGGGATCGCGAACTCGGCGGTGTCGATGATGTTGATGTCGGTGTCGCCGGTCACGCCGCGGGTCAGGAACGCGCGGACGCGCTCGTCGAGCTTGCGGTTCTCGTCCTCGCCCATGAACAGGAAGACGGGGACGCCCGGCTCCACGAGCTCGAGGGTGCCGTGGAAGAAGTCGGCCGAGGTGATGTAGCGGGTGCGCTTCCACTGCATCTCCTCGAGGATGCACATCGAGAACAGGATCGTCTCGCCCCACAGGGCGCCGGAGCCGATGAACATGGTGTAGGGGGCCAGGGCGTACTTCTTGGCGAGCTCCTCGGCGCGCGGCTCGAAGCGCTTGCGGATATCAAGCATGTCCTTCCAGATGTCCTTGGTCTGCTCGATGAACTTATCGAACTGCGGGAAGCAGCCGCGGCGGTTGAGCAGGCGCAGGCCGAAGCAGTCGGCGAGGTAGTAGCCCTTCTCGCAGCCGCCCGAGCCATGGTCAGAAGCCATGGCGACGCAGTTCTCGGCACCCACAGCCTGGCCGATGAGACCCTCGGGCTTGGTCATGGCGTAGACGCGTACGCCCATGTCCTTCATCTTCTTGACGGCCTCGAGGACCTCGGGGGTGGTGCCGGACTCGGAGGCGGTGAGCACGACGGACTTCTCGGTCATGCGCTTGTGGCCCATGACGTTCCACTCGGCGGCGTGGATCAGGTAGACCTCGAGGTCGCGGTCGCCGAACTTGTTCATGAGGTACTCGAGCTGCATGAGCTCGTCCCAGGTGCCGCCGACGCCCATCAGGAACACGGCGTCGTAGCCCTCGTCGGCGACCTTGTCGGCGAGCGCGGTCATCTTCTTGCCGGTCTCGTAGACGTTCTTGCCGTCCTCGACGTAGCCCTCCTGGCTAAAGTGCATGATCTCGATCTTCTCGGTTTCCTTCATTGCTTTTCCTTTCTGTCTTGCACGCGAATCTATACATCGCGTTTCTTTTCGATACCAATTATAGACATACACCTAACGTGTTTTTAATACCACTTTTCAATCTGCCCCAATCCTCGGTGAACGGTCGAAATTCTCTGGTGAGTGGTATTAAATTAGAATTTGATGTATAGCTAACGCCCCTGGCGTCTCCCTTGTGTGACAAAGAACAGCGTTCCTACCAGCGCAATAATGGTCGATGCCCCAAACAATACCGTCTGGACGCCCAAAGCCTCCGCCAAAAACGGAGCCGCCAGCAGCGGCACCACGCCGGCGCTCATCAGGCCAAAACGCACAAAGCCGGTAATGCGCCCCAGGTATTTGATGTCTGCGCGCTCCTGAATCAAGATCATCTGCAGCGGCTCCAGGAACCCCCAGGCCAGACCGTTAATCGCCTGACCGATAATCGCGACCCCCAGCATATCGGTGCCCACGTACACCATGGACCCAATGCCCACGGCCATGAGCGCGCCGAGTAACAATCGTAGGTTGACATGGCGAGCAGAAAGCTTGGTCAGGATGAACGCGCCCACCGAGGAAGTGAGGCCCACGACCGAGGACAGCCAGCCCAGCCAGACGATATCCACGTTGAGCACATCACGGTAGAACAACGACTCCAGCGAATCGAACGCGCCAAACGCAAAGAAACCCAAAAAGCCCGAGATAAAGATGAGGCGCAGGTCGTGGTCGCGAAACGTAAGTCGCGCACCCTCGGCCATGCCGCCCAGAATACCGCCCTTCGGCTTCTCCCCTTTTGCGGGAACAACACACTCGTGGCAGCCCAAGGAGAGCACGGCCGCCACACCCATCATGCCCGCCATGAGCAGATAGACCGATTGCGTGGCAAAACAGCTCACGATGGCACCACCGAGCAGCGGGCCAGCGGTATAGGCGATATTGCTGTAAAACACCATGAGACCGTTCACGCGGGTACGGCCCTCGGTGGTCGACTCTAGGTATCCCGGAAACGCATGCGTGCAGGTGTTGATAAAACCGCCCGCAAGTCCCAAGACACACGCGGCAAACACAAGCCCGGGGACAGACAACGGCGCCAACCCCACGCCAAGCGAAAGCACCGCCGTAATCACGCACGTCACAAACGACGTCCGACGCGGTCCAAAGCGATCGATGACCAATCCCGACACCATATTGCCCACCGACGTCATAAGATTGCGCACGAGCGTAATGGCGGCAACCAAAAAGGCCGTGCCGGCCAGATCATACGTAGCCGCACCGATAAGCCCCAAAAAGTAGACCGCGTTGTTGGCGCACCACTGCAGGGACTCAATAAGAATCAGCCTGACCTCTGCCGGCGTCAGGCGCATTGCTTCGCGATCCTTCGCGAACATACGAACTCCTTCTATACAAAAAGGGGATGGAGGGCATAGGCCTGCTCCATCCCCTTTCCAGGTTGAAACGAAAATCTATGCAGCCGGGCCCTTACGCCAGCACGCCGAAGAACGCGCCGACGATGCCCACGACCATG
>CAJLRY010000029.1:0-25237 GCA_905209215.1 Coriobacteriaceae bacterium
GATTTTGCCTCTTGACAATGTCCTGCTCATATTAAAAGGAACGTCCCCAAGTGCCAACAAAGGCGACGCCGATGCCTTGGCAAAGTCAGCGAAAACCCGCCAGAGCGAGCAAGGTGCCTTGAAACGAGGCGGCATTGACCTTCTGGTCATGCCGCCGAAGTTGAAAGGCAGATTGCCGCTCTGGCGGGTTTGCAGCGTCGAGCCGTTACGCGGTTCGTAGAACCGCGTAACTAACAAATGAGCATCGCATCACCAAAGCTGAAGAAGCGGTAGCGCTCCTCGATGGCGGCGGCGTAGGCATCCATGATCTGGTCGCGGGTGGCAAGCGCGCTCACGAGCATCATGAGCGTGGAGCGCGGCACGTGGAAGTTTGTGATCAGCGCGTCGACCACGTGATAGGTCGAGCCGGGCATAAGGTAGAGCTGCGTCGTGGCGTTCTCGCGCACCACGATGTCACCGCGGCCAAGTGTATCGGCCCCGTCCTCGCGGCCCTCAAAATAGCGCGCCGTCACGGCCGGATCGGACACCGGTGCCTCAGCGTCAAAGGCGCTCTCGAGCGAGCGCACTGCGGTGGTACCGACAGCAATCACGCGATGCCCCTCGGCCTTAGCCTTATGCACGGCGTCGACAACCTCCTGCGACACGTGGTAGCGCTCGGTGTGCATCACGTGCTGCGTGGGGTCGTCCTCCTCCACCAGACGGAAGGTATCGATACCCACCTCGAGCTCGACGGCGGCAAACTTCGCACCCTTGGCCTCGATAGCGGCCATAAGCTCGGGCGTAAAATGCAGACCCGCCGTAGGAGCGGCAGCCGAGTGCTCCTCCTTCATGGCGTAGACGGTCTGGTACTTCTCGGGATCGCCCTCGTAATCGGTAATGTAAGGCGGCAGCGGCACGTGGCCGGCAGCATGGATGGCCTCGTCGAGCGTGCGCGGGTCACCGGCGGCATTGCAACCGGCCGGCTCAAAACGCACCAGACGACCGCCGCGGCTATCGGTGACAAAGTCGATGACCTCGGCCATCAGCACCACGGGAGCCCCCTCGGGCGCATGGGCGCCACCGGCGCGATACTCAATCTGAGCACCGGGCTTCAGGCGCTTGCCCGGCTTGACCAGGCACTCCCAAACGTGACCCAGCGGGTCAACATCCTCGCGGCGCTTGAGCAGCAGCGTCTCGACCACACCGCCCGAGCCAGCCTTGCGACCGATAAGACGGGCCGGCATCACGCGCGTCTGGTTGATGACGAGCACATCGCCCGGCTCGATATAGTCGATAATGTCGCGGAAGATGCGGTGCTCAACGGTACCGCCATGCTCTAGCGGCGTTCCTGTCTCGGAGCCTTTGCGATCAACCACCAGCAGGCGGCAGGAGTCGCGCGGCTCGGCAGGAGCCTGGGCAATCAGTTCCTCAGGAAGGTTGTAGTCAAAATCATCGGTACGCATAGACACGTCGGATACTCCTTATATAGCTAAAGTCCGCTCTACATCCTAGCAGGCTGACGTCCCAAACGAACTACTTTTTGGCGGCTTTGCGCTCGTCGCGGATGCGGGCGCGGTCCATGGCCGCCTCGACAGCAGAAAAGCGGCAACCACAGTAGTTCTGCCGATACATGCCCAGCTCGCGCGAACGGCGTGTCGCCTCGGGGTAATACGGGCGAAAATCGCGAATGACCGGAGTGAGACCGCGGGCGGCAGCCAAGCGCTCAAGCACATCATTGCAGGTATCGAACAGCTGATACGGCGATACGGCGAGCGTCGTACCCACATATTCAAACCCGCGCTCCTGGGCAACGCGGCATGCCTCGGCCAAGCGCAAGGCATAGCACGCGCGACAGCGACGGGGACGATCGGCACCCAACGGAGCCACGCCGGTTTCCCAGCGTTCGCGGTCCTCCCCGGCCTCGATGAGCTCGATGTCGCCATCGGCACACCACCGGCGCAGCTCGTCCAAACGACGCTGCCATTCATCGCGCGGCTGAATATTGGGGTTGGTCCAGCAGATCGTGGGTTCAAACCCCTCCTCGCGCAGCAGGCGAACCGGCTCAAGCGAACACGGCGCACAGCAAGCGTGCAACAACAACGGCCTCATCAACATCTCCTCACCCGAAAAAGCGCACGCCAAAGGACGTGTCCTCGCAGGCGGCAATGCGGCGGTCGCGCAGGATCGTCCGCACGTAATACCAGTCGCCCGTGCATCCCGAAAGGTGCAAACCAGCCGCCAGGTAGCACAGCAGCGGATACCCCGAAAACGCAAATCCCAGGGCAAACGCCGCCGTCACAACAACCGTCGGCGCCAGGCAAACCGCCATGTACCGCCGGCGCGAATACACAATCCCCTCGGCGCAGGCATAGATCATGCACGTCTCACGGTTCGCTCCAAAAGTCACGTGCGCACTCGCGAGCGCCAGCAGCTTAAAAAACACACCGTGCACCAGCTCGTGCACGGCAAACGACGCCATTGAGACCGCAGCCAAGCCGACTATCCAGCCCACGACTGCCGTCCAGCCGCCCGCATCAGCAGCATCCAAGTCTGCAGGCCCGCCCAGCAGCATAAACACCGGCACCAGGCACACGGCAAACACGCCGACTACGACCATCCCCCACACGAAGCAAGCGTGCAGAAAATCCTCGTCTTCAAACGCATGTATGTTGGAAATCTCATTCATAGCATCTTAGGATAGCGCCCCTGCCACGTACCCGTCCGCATGTGCGATAATGTCGAACGATATGCACGAATTGACCACCGCGCCGCCGAGCCCCGCGCCCGGCCGCGCTCTCACCATATGCGAAGGAGTCCCATGGCATCCAAATACTCCATGAACGACCGTCCCAGCTGGCCGCGCCGCGCCATCGTTACCGCCGGCGAGCCCTACGGCAACAAGGGCCTTCACTTTGGCCACGTTGGCGGCGTCTTTGTCCCGGCCGACTTCTTCGCCCGTTTCCTGCGCGACCGCCTGGGCCGCGAGAACGTCATCTTCACCTCGGGCACCGACTGCTACGGCTCGCCCATCATGGAGAGCTACCGCAAGCTCAAGGAGAACGAAGGCTACGATAAGTCCATCGGCGAGTATGTCGAGTCCAACCACTCCCGACAGGCCGCGACCCTCAACAACTACAACATCAGCTGCGACATCTACGGCGGCTCAGGCCTTGAGCCAGCTGCGCAGATTCACAACGAGGTTACCGCCGAGATTATCGAGCGCCTGCACGAGCAGGGCACCATCTCCAAGCGCTCCACGCTGCAGTTCTACGATGCCAAGGCCGGCACGTTCCTCAACGGCCGTCAGGTGATCGGCCGCTGCCCCATCCAGGGCTGCAAGTCCGAGAAGGCTTATGCCGACGAGTGCGATCTGGGCCACCAGTTTGAGCCCGAAGAGCTCATCGCACCCAAGAGCCAGCTCACCGGCGAGGTGCCCGAGCTGCGCCCGGTCGACAACCTCTACTTCGACCTACCCGCCTACCTCGACTTTATGAAGACCTATACCGCCAAGCTCGCCCAGAACCCGCAGGTTCGCTCCGTGGTCTCCAAGACCATGGAGGAGTGGCTGCTGCCGGCTCAGCTCTACATCCAGAACAAGTTCCGCGAGGCCTTCGATGCCGTCGAGGACCAGCTCCCCGAGCACACCGTGCTGGAGCCCGAGGGCAACAAGAGCAGCTTTACCGTCACCTTCCCCAGCTGGAAGGAGCGCGACGACGCCCACGCGGTGCTCGCCAACGGCGGCGTGCGCTTCCGCAGCGGCAAGGCGCTCGTGCCCTTCCGCATCACCGGCAACATCGACTGGGGCGTTCCGGTGCCCGAGGTTGACGGCGTAACCGACGTCACCTGCTGGTGCTGGCCCGAGAGCCTGTGGGCGCCCATCAGCTACACTCGCACCGTGCTCGCACGCGATGCCAAGGCCGCCGGCGTGACCGAGGGCGTCGCCGCCCAGGATGCCGCCCTCATGGGCGAGCCCGCCGCCGATTCCACGCAGGTCCCCGCGCCCACCTACCAGCACAGCTCGCTCGACTGGCGCGACTGGTGGTGCTCGGACGACGCGCAGATCTACCAGTTCATCGGTCAGGACAACATCTATTTCTACTGCATCGCGCAAACCGCCATGTGGGAGGCCCTGGGTTGGGACCTTACGCAGAGCACCGTCAGCGCCTGCTATCACCTGCTCTACATGGGCAAAAAGGCGAGCTCGTCCTCGCAGACCCCTCCCCCGCCGGCAGACGACCTGCTCAACCACTACACCTGCGAGCAGATGCGCGCGCACTGGCTGTCGCTCGGCCTATCCGAGAAGCCGGTGAGCTTTAGCCCCAAGGCATACGACACGCGTGTGACCGGCAAGGACAAGGACGGCAACGAGGTGCGTGCCTGCGACGACAAGCGCGTTATCGATCCGGCCCTTAAGGAGAGCGCCCTTTTGACCGGCGTCTTCAACCGCCTGGCCCGCAGCTGCTTCTACGGCGTCGCCATCAAGGAGGGCGACGAGAGCCCCTACCGCAACGGCTGCATCCCCGCCGGTGCCGCTTCTGACACCGTGGTCGAAGCCGCCGAGCAGGCAGCTCTCGCCTTTGAGCAGGCTATGTACAAGTTCGAGACGCACCGCGCGCTTGCCGTGTGCGACGACTACCTGCGCGCCGCCAACAAGCGCTGGAGCGACGCCTCCAAGGCCGCTAACAAGCTCGAGGGCGAGGAGGCAAACGCTGCGATGACGCAGGCGCTCGTCGACGCCTTTACCGAGCTTCGCGTGGCGACCGTCCTGATGCACGGTATTGTGCCGGCCGGCTGCGAGCTCATCTGCGAGTACTTCGATGTCGACCCGGTCGCCTTCTTTAGCTGGGACAACATCTTCGCCTCCACGGACGAGTTTGTGGAGAGCTTGGGCGAGAAGCCCGGCGAGCACCGCGTGAAGCCGCTGCCCCCGCGCTTCGACTTCTTTAGCAAGCACGAGAGCCAGTACTAAACACTCGACATGTAATGGAATGGGAAGGAAAGACGGATGTCCAAGCCGCGTCGTCGTAAGCAGAAAAAGCAGGTTAAGCCCGAGCTCAAGCTCAGGCAGTTTGCCGCCACCGAGCTTTCCGACCAGCTTGCCGCCCAACACTCCGCCGCCGACCTGCCGCGCTTTATGGTCGACACGGTCGCCGGCGCCTATGCGCCCGCCGATGCCGAGCTCATGATCGAGGGCTTCGGCGCCGCGGCCACGCGCCCGGTCACGCTGCGCGTCAACACGCTCAAGGCAACCGCCGAGGACATCGCTGCGGCGCTCGATGCCGCCGACATCGCCCACAACCCCGTCACCTGGTACCCAGACGCCTTCATCCTGCCCGAGGCCCAGGTTTCCGATCTGTGGGATCTCGACATCTACCGCGACGGCAAAATCTACCTGCAGAGCCTGTCGTCCATGATGCCGCCGCTGGTCCTGGGCGCTCAGGCAGGCGAGGACATCCTGGACATGTGCGCAGCCCCTGGCGGCAAGACGACGCAGATCGCCGCCCTCACGCAGGGGCAGGCGCACCTTACCGCCTGCGAGATGAGCATTCCCCGCGCCGAGAAGCTCGAAGCCAACCTCCACCGCCAAGGCGCAAAAAACGTGCCCGTCATGCGCACCGACGCACGCGAGCTCGACGAGTTCTTCCGCTTTGACCGCATCCTGCTCGACGCTCCCTGCACCGGCACGGGCACCGTCATCAGCGGCAACGAGAAAAGCCTGCGCGGCCTGACCGAGCAGCTGCTCGTCAAATGCGCCCGCTCGCAGCGTGCGCTTCTGGACCGCGCCATGGGAGCCCTCAAACCGGGCGGCACGCTCGTCTATTCGACTTGTTCGATCTTGCCGCAGGAAAACGAGGACGCCCTGCAAGAGGCCCTCGACAAGCATATGGACTGCGAGCTCATCCCCCTCGACGGCACGCCAAGCGAAAGTGAGGCACGCCGCGCCCAGGAAGCTGGCGAGGAGCCGCGCATCGAGTCCAACGCCCTAACCGAGGCCATTGCCGCGGGTCAGGTATCGGCCATCGCCAACGGCCTGTCCGGCACGCTCACCATTCCGCCTAGCCGCGACTTTGAGGGCTTCTACATCGCCCTGATCCGAAAACGCAGCTAGCGCACGGATCCAAAACTCAACAAGCTATCTCCGTGCGCGTTTGCCCTGCTGGTCGCGATGCTGTTTAAGCGTCGCGCGCTCCTTGCGTTCGGCCCTTTTGCCCTTAATGGCCGTGACCACAAAGTAGATGACCGCGGCGGCAACGATTGCGCCCACGCACAGGCCAATCGAGCTAAACATTGCTGTCAATTCCATACCGCGTCACCTCTCTTTTAAACGGGACATTCAAGATAGCACCTCAATACCCGCCACCACAGCTCCTTCACGTTCGCCGGCCCTTCGGTCTAACGGATGGCGCGGCGGGGAAAAATCAACTCGTCAAACGATTTAGCATTCGCAATTCCGGCTGCATCGCGCCGGCCGTCATCACATAGAATCGAGCTTCCATGGATACCCTCAACGATCTAAATGAGCGCGTCGACGCCTTCGTCGGCACCAGCTCCTTCGACACGCCTGCCGCGGCAAACGACCAAGCCCCCATCGATGTGCCCGCCGAGGTTCACGAGGACATCGTCGCCTCGGTCGATTTCTCCGAGGTCGAGCTCGCAGACGAGTTCACCGAACCCCAGGTAGCCGTGACCCCCAACGGACTGCTTCCCATGGAGCCGCTGCCCATCGACGGGCGCCTGCGCAAGGCGGCCCTTCGCATGCCTGACGAGATTGAGGAGGCCAGCGGCTTCACGCTCTTCGGCCGTCGTATCAAATCGCTCATCTACACCACCGACGTCGCGGTCATCCGCAACTCCAACGCCGATGCCGTCTTTGCCGTTTACCCCTTCACGCCGCAGCCCGCCATTACGCAGGCGCTGCTGACCGTCGCCGAGTGCCCGGTCTTCGTAGGCGTGGGCGGTGGCACCACCACCGGCAAGCGCTCCGTTCAGATGGCAGCCGTCTCCGAGATGCAGGGCGCGGCGGGCTGTGTGGTCAACTCCCCCGCCACCGCCGAGATGGTCGAGCACATCACCAACATCGCCGACATCCCCGTCATCGCTACGGTCGTTCGCTGCGACGACGATGCCCACGCCAAGGTGCGCGCTGGAGCCAAGATTCTCAACATCGCCGCCGGCAAGAACACGCCCCAGGTCCTACGCGAGCTGCGCGAGCACTATCCCAACCTGCCGCTCATCGCGCCGGGCGGCAAGACGCCCGAGAGCATCCGTGAAACCATCGCCGCAGGCGCCAACGCCATCATCTGGACGCCGCCTTCGGCCCAGCAGCTACAGACCGACATGATGCAGCGTTATCGCAAGATGAAGGAAGACGCCACGCCCGTTATCTCGCGCGACGACGTGCCCATTATCGACCAGGTCGCCGCCGCCGAGGTCAGCCAGGTCGAGAACATGAATCCCGACGTGCCGATTCCCGACGAGGTCATCGAGCGCGTCGCTTCGATCCACGAGCGCGTCGAGGAGCGTCGCGCCAACCGCGGCCTCAAGCCGTCACTGCACGGTTTCTTCTTCCGCGGAAAGAAACGCTAACAAAACATCTTGGCCCGCCCCACAAACGTGAGGCGGGCCGTTTTCGTCTGAGCAATCATGCAGCGATGTGATGGGGCAAATTAATCCACGCGTTTGTCGCCCATAAAGAAGAGCGCCACCGTGCCAGGTCCGGTATGCGAGCCAATCAGAGTACCGATGTTATTGATCTCAATCTTGCCTTTAAGCTGAGGAACCTGTTCCTCAATCAGCGCCGCAACTGCCTCGGCATCCTCGCGGCACGCCGAGTGCGACATGACGCACTTACCCGAATAATCCGCACCGTCCTGCACGTGTGCCATCATGGTCTTAGCCATCTCGGAAATCGCGCGCTTCTTAGTGCGAATCTTCTCACGTGGCGACAGCCCACCTTCGCAATCGACCGTCATAAGCGGGCAAATCTTAAGCGCCGTGCCGATGATCGCGCTCGCAGCCGAAATGCGACCGCCGCGCAGGTAGCTCGACAGATCGGTCGAGAAGAACCAGTGGTGCAGGTTGAGCTTGTGCTCCTCGATCCAGGCAGCCGTCTCGTCGAGTGAAGCCCCGCTATCGCGCACGTCGGCGGCACATTCCGCCAGCAGGCCAAAGCCCGAAGACGCCGCCAGCGAATCGATGACGCGCACCTTGCCGCCCTGGGGATAGCGATCCGCGAGCATCTGCGCCGCAACGCAAGCCGAGCCATACGTACCCGAAATACCCGACGACAACGTCAGGTGCAGCACGTCTTTACCCTCGGCAACAAGCGGCTCCCAAAACTCCTCGTACTCACCCACGCTCACCTGAGACGTCTTGGGCATGGCGCCTGCGGCAATCTGGGCAAAAAACTCGTCCGGCGTAATCGACTGATACAGATCGTCCGTATAGACAACATCGTCGATCCCGTAATGAAAACACACGACAGGGATATTGCGCGATTCAAAGAACTCCCGAGTTCGATCGGCGGCGGATTCACAGGTCAGGACAAAATCACTCATATGAGGCTCCTTACTCATTGCTGCGCAAATTATCGCACAGTGAGCCTACATACGGTACATATGTCCACTATTTACCAAATCGAACCAAAAATAGCGAACATCTTTACCACCATCGTTTCCACCGACCCCACGCATAAATATCTGAGAAAACACCCTCTATCGTCTCCACTCAACCGCCATATCTACCTCCACTAAATCGATTTACCAAACCGTTCGGCTAACAATTCGGCCGCCCATCCCCAATCGAAACAAAAGCGGCGCATACTGATAAACGTTTTACGCTGTTTATCAGTTTTACCAGCCCTATCGGAAGGTGTTTCATGGTCGCATTCGATCGCAATCCGCAAGACTTCAAGTATCTGCGCCTGCTGTCGAGACAGTTTCCCACCGAGCAATCCGCGTTTACCGAGATCATCAACCTCTCGGCCATCCTCAACCTGCCCAAAGGCACTGAGCATTTTATGAGCGACGTGCATGGCGAGTACGAAGCCTTTATGCACATCCTCAACAACTGCTCGGGCGTCGTGCGCGAGCATGTCGACGAAATCTTTGGCGAAACGCTCTCCTTTGACGAGAAGGGCGAGCTGTGCACGCTCATCTACTACCCGCGCGAGAAGATCGAGCTGGTCCGCAGCCAGCGCGAGGACTCGCCCACCTGGTACAAGACGATGCTTGACCAGCTCATCATGGTCGCCCGCTCGCTTTCGAGCCGCTATACGCGCTCCAAGGTGCGTAAGGCCATCCCACGCGATTACGCCTACATCATCGACGAGCTGCTACACACGCATCCGGACGAGAACAACTATCGCGTGCGCTATCACGAGCGCATCGTGGAGTCCATCCTAGAGACCGCCAGCGCCGACGACTTTATCGAGTCGCTCGCCTCGCTCATCAAGCGCCTGGCCGTCGACCACCTGCACCTGGTGGGCGATATCTTCGACCGCGGTGGCGGCGCGGCCAAGATTATGGACCGCCTGCTCACCTACCATTCACTCGACATCCAGTGGGGCAACCACGACCTGCTGTGGATGGGCGCTGCGGCCGGTGAACCTGCCTGCATCGCCACGGTGCTGCGCAACAACCTACGCTACGACAACTACGAGATCCTGGAGAACGACTACGGCATCTCGCTGCGTGAACTTGTCGCCTTTGCTGATGCCACCTACACCGCCGGCGAGTCCATCACCCCGCTGATCAAGGCCATCAACGTGCTGCTCTTTAAGCTCGAGGGCCAGATTATCCAGCGCCATCCCGAGTTCGACATGACCGACCGCCTGTTACTCGACAAGATCGAACACGACACCGGCACGGTCACGCTCGCCGACGGCAGCGTGTGGCCGCTCACGACCAACGACTTCCCCACCGTCGACCCGGCGGACCCCTATACGCTCACGTCTCAGGAGCAGCACATCATCGACAAGCTCGTGTCCGAGTTTGTCACCGCCGATCACCTGCATCGCCATATCGATTTCCTCTATTCCCACGGCTCGATGTACAAGGTTGCCAACGGCAACCTGCTGTTCCATGGCTGCGTGCCACTCAACGAAGACGGCACCATTAGCAGCATGAACTGCCTGGGCACCTGGCACACTGGCCGCGATTATCTCGATTTTTGCGACTACATCGCCCGCCGCGCCTGGCGTGTGGGCGACCGCGACGCTCTCGACTGGATGTGGTACCTGTGGATTGGCTTTAACTCACCCGCCAGCGGACGCCTGGTGCGTACCTTTGAGCGCGCCTATATCGCCGATAAGAGCACCTGGGTCGAGCCGATGGACCCGTACTTTACGCTTACCAAGTCGCCCTCGGTCTGCGACGACATCATGCGCGAGTTTGGCGTCACGCCCATGGCATGTTCACCGACTGGCCACATCATCAACGGCCACACGCCCGTTAAAACCACCAAGGGCGAGCAGCCCATCCGCGCCGAGGGCAAGCTGCTGGTCATCGATGGCGGCTTCTGCCGCGCTTACCATCCCAAGACGGGTATCGCCGGCTATACGCTCATCTCGAGCTCGCGCGGCTGCCGCCTCAAGTCGCACCGGGCCTTTACGACGGTTGCCGAGGCACTCACCCGCAACGTCGATATCGAAAGCGAGACCAACCGCTTTGACGAGGCCGACCGTCGCCGCATGGTGAGCGACACCGATTCCGGTGCCAAGATCCGCAGCCAGATCCAGGACCTGCGCCAGCTGCTCGATGCATATAGAAACGGTGCTATCGAGGAGCGCGCCTAGCACCACCCGTGGGGATTGGCTAAACTTGCTGAGTTTGTCATCCCCGCGGCGCCCCGGCGCCACCATAAGGCAGGTACCATGCAAAAGCTCCTTGCGCAGATCATGAAGTTTGGCGTCGTCGGCGTCATTGCCACGGTCATCGACTTTGGCATTATGAATCTGCTCCACTACGGTCTGGGCCTCAACATCCTAATCGCCAACACCAGCGGCTTTATCATCTCACTCATCTTTAACTACCTCGCCAGCATGAAGTACGTGTTTGCGCACAAGGAGGGCATGAGCCGCCGCCGCGAGTTCATTATCTTTGTCGTGCTGTCTGTGATCGGTTTGGGACTCAACGACGGCATCGTGCTGGCGCTCAACGCCGGCCTGGGGCTCGAGGCCAATATCGCCAAGATTTGCGCCACCGCGCTTGTCATGGTCTACAACTTTGTGACCCGAAAGATCTTCCTGGAAGGCGACGAGACCAAGTAACTCGCAACCTTACAGCTTTACAATGCCCACAGATGACGCGCGTCGAGCGCTGTGTTGTTCGTGGGCATTGCTCGTTTACGGGCAAATTTTCAACGTTTGCGGATTAGCACTTGATAATTTGGCGAGTTCGTATAGTTCTTGGCAAAGACCTTACGTTTCCCTTGCAAAAGCTCTAAAGTATCCTCTGCTCGATTCATCAACGCATTGGATGTGATTACGTGCGCAAGGCACTGGCACAACCTCATACCAAGCAGTTCCTCAAGTTCGCTGTCGTGGGTCTTGTCTCCTTTGGCATCGACTGGGGTATGCTCATTGCGCTCGTCGAGCTGTTTCACCTCGACTTTTTGATGAGCACCACGGTTTCGTTCATCACGTCCGTCGTGGTCAACTACTGGCTCAGCATGAAGTACGTGTTCGACCACCGCGAGGGCATGAGCCGCAAGCGCGAGTTCACGATCTTCACCATCCTGTCGGTGATCGGCCTGGGCCTCAACGACCTGTACATGTTTGTGGGCGTCACGTTTTTGAGCATCGGCTACCAGGCCATGAAGGCCATCGCCACGTTCCTCGTCACCTGGTACAACTACTTCAGCCGCCGCTTCTTCCTCGAGGGCGCACGGTCGTAGTCGATTCACTATTTGCTTGAATGTAAAACCGGTTGGAATTCCCGTTCCAACCGGTTTTTTTGTTTGCCGAGAGACCCGGCGACCCAGTCCCATTCGCATGAAAAACGGGCGGCCCGGATGTTTGTCCGAACCGCCCGTCTGGGGCACTATGTCGAGGTCCCTAGCCTGTAACGTAATACCAGACCACGTTGTCGCCATTGGAGAGAACGTAGTTACTGCAGGCCGTCATGGGCGTTGTGCCGTTGACGGAGTACATCCAGCCGCTCGTGCCACCGTACTGTTTCTCGGCCAAACCACCAATCGCGGAGACATACGTGCCGTACGACGAGCCATGTGCGTTAACGGAAAGGCCCAGCGCGCACAGGGCATCATAGACGGTAGCGCCTTCGTTAAAGGTAAAGGTGCCACCAGAAGACACAGGATTGCCCACAGCGCTCGATGTGACCGAAACCGTCACTGTTACGTAGCTGGACTCCTGCGAGCCGCTCTGGCCGCCCGAGGGAGCGCTGCCGCCATTAGAGCTGGAGGCTCCATCAGACGACTGACCGCCGCCCGAAGAAGCACCGCCAGACACATTGGAAGTATCACCGGCTCCCGTATTTTGGGCAGCGGATTTATCGCCAGACTTCTTGCCGTCCTGACCATCGGACTTCTTGCTATCCGAGTTCTTGTCCGATTCCTTGTTTGAAGACTCGGAATCGTCCTTGCCGTCGTTCGAACCCTTGGACTCGTCTTTTGCATCATTCGATGACTTGGAGTCCTCGGAACTGGCCTCGCCCGAAGTCATAGTCGAGCCAGACGCCTTGGTATCCTTGGTGACGACGCTCTCCCCCGTCACGGCCTGAATGATCCAGTCGATGGACCAGGCGCCGCTCTCGGAAGGATGGACGAAGCCCAGCGAGACGACGATCAGAATGGTGCACGCGGCAGTCAGGACGCCGAGAAGAGCCTTGCGACGAGGGGCGGACGCCGCCGAAGCGGCGCCCTGTTGCTTTGTATCGTCGAACTGAATGAACGAGGAATCTGGTTGCTTGGGGTCAGCGTCCTTGGATTTATTGGACACAGCCCTCACCTACCGACGTTTGGTGAACACGAACACGCCGACGATGGCGAGACCGATGACGCCAGCGGCAACGCCAACAATAGCGAGCGGGTTGGTGCCAGCCTCCTGCTCGGAGGCACTAGAGGACTTCTTAGCAGTGGTCGTGGAAGCAGCACCCGTATCGGACTTGCTGTCCTTCTTGTCAGACTTCTTCTCGTCCTTCTTATCGGACTTATCGGTGTCCTTCTTGTCGGACTTGTTGTCCTTGGTCTCGGTCTTGGTCGACACCGTCGTCTTGGTCACCGGCTTCTGACCCGGGGCGATAGCGCCGCCGGCCTGCTGGCCCTTAGAGCCGGAGCCGGAACCCGTGCCAGTGCCAGCGCCAGCGCCAGCGCCGGAACCGTTGCCAGCGCCACCGTTGCCACCATTAGTGCCAGAACCGCCATTGCCGCCAGGGTTAACAGCATTCTTGGTCCACTTGGCATACAGCGTCAGATCGGCCGTCACCGGCGCGCTAAAGTCATACGCCTGCGTGCAAGCCTCATCGGTATACCAACCGCCGAAAGTATAGCCATCGCGCGTCGGATCGGCCGGCTTGACCAGCTTGCCATCGGCCGTAGTCTGGAAGTCGACCTTAGAACCCTCGCCAGTCTCAAACGAGACCTTAACGCCACCACTCAGCTTGAAAAGCGTGCCGGAATCGTTGATGTAGTAGAGGTTACCCTTGGCATCGCAGGCAATCGGCGAGTCACAGTAATTGTTGTGTCCCGCCGCGCTAAACGCACCGGTCGCCTGTGCGTCACCCATCTTGTAGCGATACACGCCACCGCCCGAGGTGTAGTTCACATAGTCGGAAGTCGCACCATAGTTGACAGTGAAATAAACGTACGTGTCATCCGCCTGGACACTCACGAGCGGTGCGCCCTTAATGCCACCGGCAGGAAGCACGGAGCCATCGGCAGACGAAACCAACGTCGTAGCAAAGTCATTATCAAGGTCGACAATCGCCAGCGCCGAACCGCCAGAAACCTCGCCACCGACAATCAGCTTATTGCCATACAGCGTGGGCATGCAGGCACAACCCGTAAGACCAAGATCGATGACGCGTTCTTCGGAAATGCGCGAAGAGGCCCTTGCGTTTGCGTCCGACAGTGCCAGCACGTGGAGCTTGCCGTCACGCGAGATCACATAGGCATGCTTGCCGTCTTTGGACAGTACACAGCTGGAGTTGACGATGGCACCAACCGAAACGCTGCCGAGCACATCACCCGTCGACTTGCTCAGCATCTCAACGGTACCTGCACTCGTCGGAACCAGAATATAGCCGTCGCCCACTGTAGCGCTCGTCCAGTAGTAGCCCTCATCAGCATTAACATGCTGCCAAGAAACAGCGCCGGTCAGTATATTAATACGCGTCAGATGACCGTTATTGTACGTACTCGTTCCATAGTCGACATCAACGGTGCCAACGTAGAGATAGTTGCCATCGACCGTCAACTGGGAATTTGACTGGGCAGATTTGCTCACAGAGTCAGTGACCCAAACCGTCGTCAGCGTATCGGCCGTCAGAGCCTGGACCGCACCGCCGTCGAGCGGGACGATGACCAAGCCTTTCGTATAAATCGGACGCGTGGTGTAGCCAATCGCAGTCTGAAGGTTCGACTCGGCAAGCACCTTGCCCGACTCGGCGTCGATCTTAAGCAAACGCTTGTTCACGGCAAGGTAAACGTTGCCGTTCACGACAATAGGCTCGCTCGCATTGGGATACGTGGCACCCGAGTAGGCCCTCCAATCGAACGTCCAAGAGCTTGCCAGCGTGCCCGTAGGCGTGGACACGTTCTTGACCACCGCATTGGAATTGCCGCTCCAGTCGGCTTTCCAATCGGTCGGGCGCGAAGCGCTCGGATCGACTACGACTTCATCGGGATTAGGAACGGTGTCGCCAGGGGCGTAAGCCCAGACGATTTTGTCGCCCGACTTGAGCACGTAATCGCTATCGAGCTGAGGCCCGGGAACGCCATTAACAAAGAACGACCATGCACCCGACAGCTCGGTGCCATCAAGCGGGGAGACAAGACTATGAACACCCCAATAACCAAATTGGTCGTACATCTTGGACTCAATGCCAATGGCATCGAAGTAGGCAGCGGAAGCGTCCTTGATCGTCGTGCCCTCGACAAACACCTGCGTCGAAGGATCGGTCCAGCGCTGCGCCTTCTCATCCTTCTTACCGATGATCTCCATTGAAACGGAAACCTGGCCGGGCATGGTTCCATCAAAGCCATAGACCCAGGTAACCTTGTCCCCGGCCTTGAGTGTGTAATTGCCCGCGCCGACATTGGCCGCCTGACCGTTAACGAAGAACTGCCAGAATTTCCATGTGTTTTCGTTAACTTTCTCGCTCGAAAGCGTCACGGTCTTGTTGAACGGTGAAGTCAGCGACTCGAGATACCAGCCGTACGTGCCTTTCCCCGTTTTGGCGCCAATGCCGGCCTTTTTAAAGGCCTGCTCGGAAAGATCAGCAGCGGTCGTGCCCTCTTCCACCAAAGCTGTCGTGGGCTGCGCCCATGTCTGCTGAGCGCCCGAAGCGTCCTGACCGACAACGGTGCAGCTAACGGAAATCTGATTGGCGGGCGCGGGGTCACCGTACTTCGAGTAGCACCAGACGACGGAGTCGCCGTCCTTGAGCGTGTAGCCGCCGGCGCCGACCGCGGAGGCGCTGCCGTTGACGAACAACTGCCAGTACGCGCCGGTCGCCGGGTCGTAGGCGAGCGTGCGGCCCGCGTCGAAGGGCGACGTGATCGAGTTGAGCGCCCAGCCCCAGGAGCCGTTGGGGTCGTAGTCGGCCTTGAGGCCGGCCTGCCTGAAGAGCTGCTCGGAGAGGTCGGCCGCGGTCGAGCCCTCCTTCAGAGCGATCTGCTGCGCGGCGGCCCAGGTCTGCTGGGCGCCCTTGGCGTCGGTGCCGACGACGGAGCACGTGGCCGCGACCTCTTGGCTTGCGGCTTCGGTAGGCTGAGATTCAGCCTCATCGGAAGCGGCTACAACACTTTTGACGTTCTGTTCGGATGAATCCGGCGAAGCAGTAGGAGCCTCGACTGCGGCAGAATCGTCCGACGCTACGCCGTTGCTATCTGCGGCATTCGCCGAAGCGCCATCGTTAACCGACGCATCGCTCGCGTTAGAGCCGGTTTCAGAAACGACACCGTCGGCAGCACCATCCGCAGGCGCTGCACCCTCGTCCGGCGTCGTAGCCTGAGCCACAGCCTCGGCAATGCCCTCGGCGCCCTCGGCCCACAGCTGAGCCGGCGTGGTGCCAAAGGCCATCGCGAAGGCCAGGAATGCCACCAGGCCGCGCTTGGCTACGCCGCGCGCAATTGCGCCACGGCGATGCGAGACGCGCTGACGCTCGTCCACAAACATATCCATTTGTCTCCCATTGTCTGTACTTGGAGCGTTGCCTTGAGGCTGCCCCACGTCATCGCGCATGTTGCGCTCGAGTTCCCCCATCGGGGTCCCCCTTCCCTCCAGAGCCCTATGCACACCGGCGGCATACGCCGCAACCGCATGCAAGATGGGAGGCGATCCGACTTAACCTTAACGACTCGGGCACGTCGTCCGATCTGCGACGCGAACATCCCGAGCCAAGAGGAATTACGGTTACTGGTACAGCCGGGGACTTGCACCCCAATTCTCCCAAACGCGCAGGTAAACCGCGCATTCATGCGTCTCCGCACCACCATCTAGGCCATCGATTATTACCGTCAAAATGGTATCACGCAAAAGAGCCTCGCACGCAGGCGAAGCCCAAGGTAAAAGCTATTGTTTGCGATAGGAAAATGCGGTGACGGTCGCGGCCTCTAGTGCTTGCCGCCGTGACTGTTGAGCCAGATATTGCGGCCCAGCATAAGCGCCAGCACCAGCGCGCTCACGTAGCCCATAAAGCCAATGACTGGGATACCAAACACAACCGGCTCGATGCGCGCGTAGTACACCACCGACGAACCGATAAACAGGCCAGCAATCACAATTGCCATCGACATACGGTCGATAATTCCACCCAGCTGTCGCAGCGCCTTATCGCTGCTCATGATCTGCGTGTTCACCTTAAGCTGGCCGCGCGTGAGCATGCGCGAAGCCAGGCCAAGATACTCGGCCGCCTCGAGCGAGCCTTTTGCCGCGCGATAGCTGCTCGCGGCAAGATCGCGTCCCATGTCGCGCACGCGCGCATAAGTGCTTTTTTCGTTTTTGATATGCGTCTGAATGATCTGGATCATGTTGACGTTGGGCATGTACTCGGTCAACAGGCCCTCGAGCGTCACCATGCCGCGGGCGAACATCGTTACCACGCTCGGCAGCTCAACGTCGTTTTTGCGCGCCAGGTTTAACAGCGAGGTCAAAAACTCGCCGATATCCAGATCCTTCAGGTTAAGGCCCGCAAAGTCAGCCACGATAAAGTCCAAATCGGACAAAAAGGCCGAATGATCGAGCTCAGCCGAGTCGCCACGCGTCACGGCGAAGCGCATGAGCGAATCCTTGAGCTTGGGCACGTCACCCTCGGCCACGGCGAAAATCATGTCCTTGACGATACCGCGATCGTGACTCGACATGCGTCCGACCATGCCCAAGTCGATAAAGTAAACGATGCCGTCCTTGAGAATAATGTTTCCCGCATGCGGGTCGGCATGGAAAAAGCCGTCATCGAGCACCTGCGTCGAGTAATCCTCGACGATTGCGGCACCGATCTTTTCCAAGTCATAGCCCTCGGCCACCAAGCGTTCAGGATCGGCGATCGAAATGCCGTCGACGTAGTCCATAACCACCACGTGCTCGGTGCACAGGTCCAGATAGGATTTAGGACACGTCACGCCATGAACGCTCTTATGGAACTCGTAGAAGTCGTTGAGGTTTTTGGCCTCGGCCAAAAAGTTGGTCTCCTCGCGAAACGAGGTCCACAACTCCTCGACTACGCCGTGCAGGTCAACAAATTGATCGGTGTTGACGAACTTGGAAACGATACGCACCACCGAGCGGATGATATCGATGTCCTGTGCCATAACCTGCTGCGCACCGGGGCGCTGCACCTTGACGGCCACGTCCTCGCCCGTCACCAGACGAGCGCGGTGCACCTGCGCGAGCGATGCGCTACCAAGCGGATTGGGGTCGATCGCATCGAACATCTCCCCCAGGCGCAGGCCGTATTCTTCTTCCAGACAACTGAGTACGACCTCGTACGGCACCGGCTCCACGTCGGAGCGCAGACGACGCAGCTCGTCGCAAAAGCGTTGCGGCAGAATCTCGGACCGGTTGGCCAGAATCTGCCCCATCTTGACGAACATGGGGCCGAGTTCCTCGAGCAGGCGGCGCAAACGAACCGGCGTGAGGTTATCCCACACACGGTACTTTTTGACCAGGCGAACAATCTGCCCGATGCGTTCGCGACGACCCGCCGGCGTGAGCTGGTATTCCTCGTCCGGCGCCATCGCGTCGGGCTCCTCTGGCACCATATCGACAGCGCGCGGCTTCTTGCGAGCGCCCGAGACGGCGGCGTCGACCTCATCGACAACCGCTGCCTCGTCACCCAAGGGATCTAGATTGTTGTAATCGGTGGTGGAATCTGCCATCTGCGCTGCTACTCGGCCTCTTCGGTATCCTTCGCATCGTCGGGCTCAACGGACTCGACGGGCACCGAGGTCACGTTGTCCTCGACCGAATCGACGATGTCGCGCACATGGGCCAGGAAGGCCGTGCGCTCGGGGGCTGTCATGACGCGGACGCGAGCCAGAATGAGCTCGTCGAGCACGCGCTGGGCCGCGGTCTCGCCCTGCATGCCCAAGCGCTCGGTCAGATCGGAGATGGTACCGCCGGCCTGTTCGAACATGTCGGACACACTGCGGGCGATACCGGGGGCGCCTGCGTCCTTGCGCACCTGCTCGCCCTTGGTGTTAAGGTCGTCGAGAACCTTCTTGCTGCCCTCGACGGCAACGGCGGCGGCGCCGAAGCCCACGTTGATGGCGCCGTTAACAAGCTGATCGAGTTTCATAACCATGGTTGTCTCCAATCACAAACAACTGCATTGGCGTTCTTGTACCCAAGATTGAGTGAAAGCGACAAAGCGTTTAAGCGCTATTCGATCGACGGGAAATCCCTATCTCACGTTGTCGTTCATCGCGAAAGAGTTCTTCATGGCGCAGCTCGTGGTGTAGAGCACCTTGCCCAACAGGGCATCGGTCTCCACGCGCACGAGCTCGGCAAACTCCTCGTTGGCGCGTGCAAGCTCGGCAGGCACCTCGGCCTCGGGCAGAACGGCTACGGCAGCGTCGACGTCATGAATCTGCTTGTGGCCCATGCCGCCGACCTTCTCCTGATAATCCTCGACTGCGCGGCCGCACTCATGGAAGCGGACGTCGGCCAGCGCGCCGATCAGGCGGTTGGCCCAGTAGAAGTTTTCGGACGTCACGCGGGCCTGCGTGTCGGCAAAGTACTCGGGCATGGTCTCGACGTTGGCGTACAGCGGAACCAGCGCGTTAAACGAGTTGGAGCCAAAGGCCATCCACTGCACGGCGCGGTAGGCCGGATGCGCATAGGGGCGCAGCTGCAGCACAGCGAGCTGGCTGTTGCGGTTGATGCCGATGGGGCGATAGGCGCCACGCGTGGCGGGCGTGCCCTTGCTGCCGTAGCAGTCGTACTCCGTGCCCTGGTAGTGGCTCGAGAGTACGTACTTGATGTCCTCGATGGTCACCTTGCGCTCGGGCACGCGGCTCCAGGGAATATCGTCGCTCTCGGGCGTGTAGTCGGCCTCGGGGCCATCCCACACGTCGCTGGGGTTGAGGCAGCGCTGCATGTACCAGGCGCGCGGCGTGTTGTAGACATGGTCGCTGTCGCTGTGCGAGCCAAAGGCCTCGCGCGGGTTAAAGACCACGGCCGGGCCGTCGCCATCGACGCCCAGCGTCAGGTCCAGATGCCACTCGGCCATCCAGGCACGCAGGTCGGCGGAGCACATGTGGTCGGCCTGGGCGCCCTCGGCGTCATCCAGGTCAAAGCTGTCGATACCCAGCTGGTTGGGCATGGTCACATAGGCGTCGTCAGGCACGCGCTTGGCGATCCAGTGGTGACCGCCGATGGTCTCGAGCCACCAGATCTCGTCCACATCACTAAAGGCGATGCCGTTGTTCTCGTAGGTGCCGTAGCGCTCGAGCAGGTTGCCCAGGATACGCACGCCGTCGCGGGCGGACTTGGCATACGGCAGCACCAGGGTCACCATGTCCTCCTCGCCCAGGCCACCGGGCTGCGCCGGAACATAGCCGTCCTCGCCCTCGTTGCCCTTGGCGGGCACGTAGTCGACGAGCGGGTCGGCGCCGCGAACGCGCTCGTTGGTGGTGAGCGTCTCGGTTGCGGACATGCCCACATTGAGCTCGTTGAAACCGGCCTCCGCCCAGATGCCGTGGCCCGGGACAACATCGGGGACGCTCGTGTAGCGCATGGGGTTATCGGGCAGTTCAACGGTCAGGTGACTCAGGACGCTCGTGTAGACGCGCGGCTGCTCGTCGGGATGCACCACGCGCATACGCTTGGGCTCAAACACCCCGTTGGACGAGTCCTCGTTGCGGGCAACCAACGTCGACCCGTCGTAGCTCGCGTTCTTACCAACCAAAATCGTTGTGCACGGCATGCGCATCCTCCTTGAGCGAAGAAATCAAACGATAACAGTGTATCGCTTCGGCGCAGAAAGGGCGAAACCACGGCGCTGGCAACCCCCGTGGTCAAAAAATGCCAAATATGAGTACTGTCACCAATTTAGTAACAGCAATTTTGCTACGCATGGATGTCAAAAATCTACATTTGTTCAAAAATTAGATGATGTAATTCCTCATAGGTCCAATAAAATAGGCTCTCTATCGATAATAAATATCGTTAGAGAGCCTATTTGACCTAAAATATATGTGACTATCTTGGCAACAGTACTCATATTTGGCATTTTTTGTCCACGGGGTATAGAACTAACCCCTCAAACAGCCCAAAACGCCTATTTCGATGCGCGCTCGGCCGCTTCGATCACGTGTTTGGCGAGGATCGCCGTCGTCACAGCGCCCACGCCGCCCGGCACGGGCGTGATGGCGTTAACGACCGGCTCCGCAGCATCAGAATCGACGTCACCCACCAGCTTGCCAGCGGCCTCGTCCCAATTAATGCCAACATCGATGATCGTCTGGCCCTCGCGAACCGCATCCACGCCAATCGTACGTGCGCGTCCAACGGCGGCAACCACAATGTCGGCAGCACGGCACTCGGCAGCAAGGTCGCGCGTATGCGTATGGCACGTCGTCACGGTCGCATTGCGCGCCGTAAGCATGGCGGCAACAGGACGCCCGATCACCAGCGAGCGCCCGACCACAGCAACCTTAGCTCCATCCAGCTCAACGCCGTAATGATCCAGCAAAGCAAGCACGGCTTCGGCTGTGCAGGGGGCAAAACCCTCGCCGCGCCCCGAAAGCGTGGTGAGCAGCGAAACCGGCGTCATGGAGTCAACGTCCTTGGCAGGATCGAGTGCCGCGGCAACCGCATCCTCGTCAAGGCCGGCGGGCAGCGGGCGGAACATCAGGCAGCCATGAACAGACGAATCGGTATTGATGTCCTCGATGGCCGCCAACAGCTCGTCCTGCGAAACATCGGCGGGAAGCAAAACGCGGCGAGCCTCAATGCCAACCTTTTCGCAGCGCTTGAGCGCACCGCGCTCGTAGGATAGGTCGTCCTCGCGTTCACCCACGCGCACGATAGCCAGCGTCGGCACAACGCCGCGCTCGCGCAAAGCCACGCAGCGAGCAGCAAGTTCCTCAGTCAAAGCGCGAGCAACGGGGGCACCCTTCAGCAGTTCAGCCATGGCTATCCCCTCTTCCTTGCGGCGTCGGCGGCGCGGCGCGCCAGCGCATCGGCGCGCGGCAACCACATGTCGAGCAACTCATCACACGCCGTCTCGAGCTCCTCAGCACGAGCGCGATCCTTCATAGACGTGGTGTTCGCAAAGAGCGTCAAGCTCGCGCCCTGCATAGCGGAACGGCAGAACACGGCGCCGCACGCCACATCGGACAGCAGCTGACGCGAACCCTTGTCGGCCATGTCCTCGAGCAGCGCCAGCGCGCGCCCGCAGGCATCCATAATGCGATACGGCGGCATAGCGGCCACATGCAGCGCATCCTGAATCGCGGTCGCTCGAGCCGGATCGTCACGCGGAATACCGTATGCCGCGGACACCTGCCCATAGGCACGAACGTCCTCGGCAACCAACTCGACAAGCTCCTGGGCCAGCTCATCAGCATGGGCAAACGCACGCGTCAGGTCATCCGCACGATCAGCAAGCGCGGGATTGGTCGCACCGTAGCGGGCAACCATTCCGCACAGCGAGGCGCCCAGCGCGCCCACAAAGGCGCTCGCGCTGCCACCGCCGGGAACCGGCTCGCGTGCGGCAAGTGCCTCGGCAAACTCTCGACAGGTTTTATCCATCATCTCTTGGCTCATACGCACGCACCTTCAAGTCATATACATCGGTCAGGCGGCAACCGCCGACCAACCGCATCGAACACGTAATGGTGCTAAGTCTAGCCCATAAGCACATGGGCGTCAGCACACCTGGCCATCGCGGATTTCTATGACGAACGATAGGCCATGCCAACGCAAACATGGGACACATGGCCCACGTTTCGAGACTCCCGGGCAGCGGCAACTAGGGCATACATATAGGTAAGGAGCCCCATGTTGGGGCAACGCTCATCACGGCACCGGACGACGAATGGAGGAATCACCGCACAGCAAACAAAGTCATCATGTGCACGCGCAACCGCCGCCCCAGCGATCCGCGGCACACGATGTCCCTGGCAGACAAGGAGGACGCCACCATGAAGAAAAAGACCCTATCGATCCTTTCCCTTTGCATCGCCCTCTTTGCCGCGTTTGCCCTTGTCGGCTGCGGCGGGAGCGCATCGGGCGGCAGCAGCGCCTCCAAGAGCGAGAGCAAGGAAAAGACCCCCGTCGCCAAGAAGACCGACTTTATCTGGTTTAAGGTCGAGATGCCCGAGGGCGTCGGCGTAAGCGACTCCGCCGGCAAGAATGCCGACAGGGTCCAGCTCACCTTCCCCGAAGACGAGAACGCCTCGGCCGATCGTTTTATCCCCGTTTGGAAAAAAGCGCTGACGGCCGAGGAATCCCACGCCGACCAGGCGGAAAAGAAGGGGGATACGTTCCAGTGGAAGGATGGCGGGTCCGTCGAGTATAACGGCAGGACGTGGCTCGTCGGAACATACGAGGACAACAGCGGCATCTCAACCATGCTTTTTACCGACGTTGAGCCGGGAAGCGTCTACGTCCTCATCTCGAACTTCGACCAGCACAAGAAAGAAGCCGAGGCGCTCCTCAACTCCATCGAGTTCCCCGATGACATGGCAGAGGCAGTTTCCGAGGCACGCGAAGTCGAGATTTCGAGCATCGAGATCAAGTAACGGGACGCCCGCACGCGCCTACGCGCACCAGCGCGCATGCGCCCATTAAAACAACGGGCGCCCAACCCGGGGAGGGCCGACAGCATCGGCCCTCCCCTCTTTTGGACCCGCGCATATTGCCACTTGTCGGCGCAATTCCAGCCCCCAGAATGGGACACATGGCCCACCAGAACGAGCCGCTCGCGCGTACAGTAAAGGCAGGTAATCCATGGGCGGTTACAGATCGAGGAGGACACGACCATGAAAAAGAAGGCCTTTGCGATTCTCACCCTCTGCATGAGTCTCTTTGCCGCAGTTGCCCTGGTGGGTTGCGGTGGAAGCGGTGGCGCTACCGGCAGTGGCGGTGGCGGCGGAGCAGAAAAGCCAGCCGTGGATATGAGGACCGATTTCATCTGGTTTAAGGTCGAGGTGCCCGAGGGCGTCGAAATCACGGACGTCGCAGGCGACACCGCCGATAGGGCCCAGTTTAAGTTCACCGAGAGCGAGCACGCCAGCGACCGCTTCATCCCCGTCTTCGACTCCGACAAGAACGCCGACGAGCTGTTCGATTACGAGGCCAAATGGAAGGCCAACTTTGAGTGGACCGAGAATGATCCCGTCAAGTACAACGGCAAGACTTGGCGCAACGCTTCCTATACACACTCGGGCGGCGTGACGACTGAGTACTTCACCGAAGCAGGCGGCGGCAGCGTTTACGTGAGCATCGACAATGTCGAGGAGCACAAGGACGCCGTCGAGACCATGATGAAGTCTCTGGAGTTTGCCGATGACATTGCCAAGGCCAAGACCGAGGCCATGGACGTCAAGCTCGACGATATCGAGATCAAGCGCTAAGCGACTGGCGAGCGCAACGGGAAACACGGTCGCAGAGCAAACAAGCGACGGTACCCCAGCGCTTCGTACCCAGGGAGGGCCGGTAAACCGACCCTCCTTTTCTTATGCCGATAGCCGGCGAACGCGAGGGTGCCGGGCGGCAAAACCACCCCCAGCGCGGTAGCAGCACAAATAGACAAGCGCCCCAACGCGTCCGCCCGCCGATTTATGGCGCCACGCAGACAATTAAGCCAACACGTTTAGACATCCGGGCAGTATAGTGAACAAAATGAGTGCATAACCGCACCCTGCGAACGGAGGAGTTATGACCGAACACCACGCCATCAGCCGTCGAGCATTCACGTTGGGCCTAGGACTCGCAGCATTGTCGCCATTTGTAAGCCTGCCCGAAACCGCGGGATTGGGCCTTCCCGTGCGCGCGGCATTTGCAGAAGACGCTGCCACAGCGTCAGTCAGCCTCGACAATTTCGTCATTCGCCTTCGCCCCGCGGGCTATTTTCGCACCGCGAGCGTCAACCAAGACGGCAACGTTCGCGGCAACGTCTGCCACCTGTTTAACGACGGCACGTCCAGCAAGCTCATCCTTGAGAACGTAACGACCAAGAATGACGATACAAACTGGTATGCTATCCGCACCTTGCTCAATTTCGAAGAGCATAAAAAGACGGGCTACAGCATTTGGTCGGTCGACGACGACTCTGACAAAGATGGAAAGGTCATCCACGTATGGGGCGGCGAGTATGACAACAAGCCCAGCCGCGCTTTTGCGTTCGAGCGTCAATCAAACGGAACCTATATCATCCGAGACCGCACGGTCGAGAAAGAAACCGAGAAAAAAGACATTAAGTACCTGGCAATAGAATCGAACGGCGAAGACCAGGACAACAATAAGATCTGCCATAAGAGTAAGAGCATTCCGTGGGAGCTCGAACTTATCGGTTAGGTTGATTTCCGATCTCAGCCGAACACATTGAGCAAATAGGCCATTCCCGCAGTT
>CAJLRY010000030.1:0-22656 GCA_905209215.1 Coriobacteriaceae bacterium
ACAAAAAACGTACCCGAACCCTTTCTCGTAAAGAATCGGGTTCGAGTACGAACTGAATGCTGGAGCAATAAAAAACCACCAGAAAGGTGCCCGTCCCCTTTGTGGTGGTTTTGGGTCAGTCCTAGAGCGTGTGGCCGTAAGCGTTGGCGGCCTTGATGGCGGCGGCGAATTTCTCGTCGGTGAAGGGCTCCGGGTTGCCTTGCTTCCATTCGTTGGTGGCGTGCGCGTACTCGCACAGGGCAGGGATATCAGCCTCGGAAAGCCCGACCTGCTCAAGCGTCACGGGCAGGCCCATCTGATTGTTAAAGGCGGCGTAGCGCTCAAGGTTCTCGGTATCGCCCGTATAGGCGAACAGTACCAGCACACCCAGGCTCACGACCTCGCCGTGCAGGTAGGAGCCCTCGCGCGGAATGCTGCAGGAAGCGTTGTAGAACGCGTGCGCCACGCTCGAGTTGTAGTAGTAATCGTTTTGGTTGGTCAGGTTGGAGACGTAGCCCGTGTTGACCACGATATCGAGCGCGATCTGCTTGACGGCTTCGGTCGACAGGTTCTGGCGAACGTCCTCAAGACCCTGCACGCCATAGGTAAACAGCGGCTCGGAGCAGGTGTGTGCGAGCGCCAGGCCAAG
This sequence comes from Coriobacteriaceae bacterium, assembly GCA_905209215.1. GTDB lineage: Bacteria > Actinomycetota > Coriobacteriia > Coriobacteriales > Coriobacteriaceae > Collinsella. The sequence goes on from CAJLRY010000030.1 coordinate 629, forward strand.
ACCTGCGGTGTGCTCCAGGTTGCCGGCGCTCGTGGCGTACTCGACCTCGGGCTGCTTGGACAGGGCATCGCCCACGCCCGCCCAGAAGTACTCCGCCGGAGCCTCGGCGATGATCTTGGGGTTGATGAAGATGTGCGCGGGGCGGTTGGGGTACGAATAGCCCTCGAGCGAGCCGTCGTCGTTGTAGACGACGGCAATGGCGGTCGCGGCCGAGCAGTTGGAGCAGATCGTCGGCACCGTAAAGACGATCTTCTTGAGCTCGATGGCCGCCGTCTTCATGGTGTCGAGCGCCTTGCCGCCGCCGCATGCGATAAGCACGTCGGCTTCCTGGCAGGCGGGGGAGTTTACGACCTTGGCGATATTGGCGCGTGTACTGTTGGTACCGTAGACGCGCGTCTCTAGAATCTCGACGTCGGTACCTTCCAGCACAGCTTCGATACCGGGAAGTGCTGCGGCCAGTGCCCGCTTGCCACCGATGATTGCGACCTTGGTCGCTCCGTATTCGGCCAGCGCTCCGGGCAGCTCGTCAAAGCAGTCTTCGCCGACGGTATAATCGCTCATCCCAATCGTGCGCATAGCAACCTTCTTTCGTTCGATAAAGTGCTTACAGGCATTTTGCTCCAAGTGAGTGCTTGCGACCGTGAGAAATTACTAAAGTATGAAACCGATGTTGAGGGTTTTTCGCTGGCGCGGAACGTGCTAGCATACTCCGCATAAGCGTTGATGGGGACGAGTAGTCGGCCATCCGCATGCTACAGAGAGCGGGGAGTGCTGAGAACCCGCGCATGCGACCGATGAAAATCACCCCGGAGCTGCGGTCCCAACGGACGCGTCGTGCAGACACGTCTTAGTAGACATCGCCGAGATGGTCGTCGATACAGACCAGCCGAGTAACGGATGCGAGCGCGCGAATACGCGGGCGAGGGCATCTAAGCTGGGTGGTTAAGCGAAGAGCTTTTGCGGGCACACGGCCCGTTTTGTGGCGCTTCGTCCCAGCTTGTAGGGACGGGCGCTTTTTTGGTGCCCAGAGGGCGTGCGCGCCCACGACATGAAAGGGGTACCGTGGCAAACGAGTACAAGCAGACGATGAATCTGCCCAAGACCGGTTTTCCCATGCGTGCCGGTCTTTCCAAGTCCGAGCCCAAGCGACTCAAGGACTGGCAGGACAACAAGGTCTACGAGCAGGTTCTGAAGAAGAACGAGGGTCACAAGAAGTTCGTGCTGCACGACGGCCCTCCGTACGCCAACGGCCCGATCCACATCGGCCACGCCATGAACAAGATCTCCAAGGACATGATCAACCGTTACTGGATGATGCAGGGCTATGAGGTTCCCTATGTCCCCGGTTGGGACTGCCACGGTCAGCCGATTGAGCACAAGGTCGAGGAGAAGCTCGGCACCGAGAAGTTCAACCAGACTTCCACGGCCAAGATCCGTGAGCTCTGCAACAAGTTCGCTGTCGAGAACATCGAGCTGCAGAAGGCCGGCTTCCGTCGCCTGGGCGTGCTCGGCGACTGGGACAACCCATATCTGACGCTCTATCACCAGCATGACGCCGCCGACATCGAGGTCTTCAAGGCCATGTTCGATAAGGGCATGATCTATCGCGGCCACAAGCCGGTTCACTGGTGCAAGCACTGTCACACCGCGCTCGCCGAGGCCGAGATCGAGTACTCCGACGAGACGAGCCCTTCCATCTTCGTTCGCTTTGAGATGACCTCCAAGCCCGCCGGCCTCGAGAACTTCGACGGCCCGGTCGACTTTATCATCTGGACGACTACGCCGTGGACCATCCCGTCCGACCAGGCAGTTTCCCTCAAGCCCGGCGCCGCCTACGTCGCCGTTGAGCACGATGGCCGTGCCGAGGTCATGCTCGAGGACCTGGCTCCCAAGTGCTGCGATGAGTTTGGCTGGGAGTACACCCCGGTCATGGTCGACGGCAAGCCCTACGTGGTGCCCGCCGAGACCTTCCACCACATCCACTACAAGCAGCCGATCTTTGACGGCGTTGAGGGCGTGGCGCTGCTGGCCGATTACGTCGGTGTCGATGACGGTACCGGTATCGTCCACAATTCGCCCGGCCACGGCGTCGACGACTACTTCGCCTGCCTCAAGGAGGGCATCACCGACATTTGCATGCCGGTCGATGACGACGGCAAGTTCTACACCGGCGAGGAGTTTGGTACCGGTGGCCCCTTCAGCGGTATGGACACCGACGAGGCCAACCCACACATCATCGAGTTCCTGCGCGAGCGCGGTACCCTGGTCCTCGAGAAGAAGATCACGCACAGCTATCCGCACTGCTGGCGCTGCAAGCATCCGGTGCTCTTCCGTGCTACCGACCAGTGGTTTGTCTCGATGGACAAGACCGGTCTGCGCGAGCAGGCTGGCAAGGAGGTCCGCGAGAACGTCAAATGGTATCCGGCCCACGCGGCCAACCGCATTGGCGCCATGGTCGAGCAGCGTCCCGACTGGTGCATCAGCCGTCAGCGCAACTGGGGCGTGCCTATCCCCAGCTACACCTGCGCCGACTGCGGTGAGAAGGTCATGAACGACGCTACGCTCGACGCCGTCATCAAGCTCTTCCACGAGAAGGGCTCCGACGCCTGGTTCACCGACGCTCCCGAGAGCTACCTGGGCGAGGCCTGCGTCTGCCCCAAGTGCGGTGGCCATCACCTCAAGGCCGATAAGGACATTCTTGACGTGTGGTGGGACTCCGGCGTCTCCTGGAAGGCCGTCTGCGAGTACCGTCCCGAGCTGGAGTACCCGGCGGACGTCTACCTCGAGGGCTCCGACCAGCACCGTGGTTGGTTCCAGAGCTCGCTGCTCACCTCGGTGGGCGCCAACGGCCATGCTCCGTACAAGGCGGTCGTCTCGCAGGGCTTCACGCTCGACGGCCAGGGCCGTAAGATGTCGAAGTCGCTCGGCAACGTCATCGACCCCAACAAGGTCTGCGACGAGATGGGCGCCGACATCATCCGCCTGTGGGTTGCCTCCGTCGATACCAGCTCCGACGTGTCCATCGACCACGAGATCCTTGCTCGTACCTCCGATGCCTACCGTCGTTTCCGCAACACGCTGCGCTTCCTGCTCTCCGAGCTCGAGGGTCAGTTTGAGCCCGAGACCGACGGCGTCGCCTTTGCCGACCTGCTGCCGCTCGACAAGCTCATGGTTGCCCGCCTGACTCAGGTCCAGGCCGAGGTTGACGACGCCTACTCTTGCTACGAGTTCCCGCGCGCCTACCGTGCGCTCTACGACTTCGTGGTTACCGAGCTCTCTAACGTGTACCTCGACGCCCTGAAGGACCGTCTGTACTGCGATAAGCCCGGCTCGCTCGAGCGTCGCAGCGCCCAGACCGTGCTTGCCGAGCTCTTCTCGATGCTCATGCGCGACCTGCAGCCGATCCTGTCCTACACGGTCGACGAGGCCATGGCCTATGCGCCTGCCGGCTGCGTCGATCACCAGAAGTACGCTGCGCTGCTCGATTGGTATAAGTCGCCCATTACGGTCGACGAGGCCAATGAGTTCGAGGGCGTGCTCGAGGCTTCACTCGAGCTCCGTAGCGCCGTGACCAAGGCCCTTGAGGACGCCCGCTCCGCCGGTACCTTCACCAAGAGCCAGCAGGTCCGCGTCAAGGCGGTCGTTCCCGCCGAGATGTACGCGCTGCTGACCGGCGACAAGGCCGTCGACCTGGCCGAGTTCTACATCGTCTCCGATGTTGAGTTGACCCAGGGCGAGGAGCTCTCCGTTGCCATCGAGGCTGCTGAGGGCGAGTGCTGCGACCGTTGCTGGAACTACCGCACCACCGTCGGCGAGTACAACGGCCACGCTCACATCTGCGAGAGGTGTGCGAACGCTTTGTAGTTACGCGGTTTTACCAAACCGCGTAACAGGTTGACGCTGCAAACCCGCCAGAGCGGCAATCTGCCTTTCAGCTTCGGCGGCATGACCAGAAGGTCTATGCCGCCTTGCTTCAAGGCACCTTGCTCGCTCTGGCGGGTTTTCGCTGTTGGTAACGAATCATCGGCTATTTCGTTCCTGGTCAATATAAGATATTGATTTGCGTTAAACGTAATTCGATGTTCTTGAGGGTAGGGGATTGATTTGGGTCGTACTGGGGATATGACGCCGCCTTTGCGTTGGCGGTTGGGTGTTGCTGGTGGGATGGCGCTGGTTGTGCTGCTTCTTGACCAGCTGACCAAGTTTGCGGTTCGTGCCGTGGGCGACGCTTTGCATGTGACCGTCATCCCTGGTGTCATCGACTTTATGTTTGTCCGCAATATCGGTGCCGCCTTTAGCATGGGCGAGGGGCATGGCATCGCGTTTGCCGTGCTGGCGTTGGCGGTCATTATCGCTATTTTTGTGTACCTCGTTCGTGCACCCCAGCTTGCCCATCTTGAGGTTGTGGGCATGGCGATGGTTGCGGGCGGTGCTATCGGTAACGCAATCGATCGTTTGGCCTTTGGCTTCGTGACCGATTTTATTGCCACCACCTTCATCGACTTCCCCGTCTTCAATGTGGCCGATATCGGCATTACGGTCGGTGTAGTGCTCGCCCTCTTCGGTTACATGTTCTTGAGCCCCGCGGCCCGTGAGGTCGATGCGACCGCCGAGCTTAACGCCCGTGATGAGGCCCGCGCCAAGCGCAAGGCTAAACAACGTGGGGAGCGTGCCCGCAAGATTCGTGAAAGGAATGAGCGCTAATGGCCGACATCCATATCCTTGTTGCCGACGATGCCGCTGGTCAGCGTCTTGACGCCTATCTGGGCGCCAATGACGGCTGCCCTACGCGCTCTGCCTGCGCGCATCTGATTGAGGGTGGGGCCGTAGTGGTCAATGGCGAGACCTGCCTGTCCAAAAAGTACGCCGTGCGAGCCGGTGACCGTATTTCGGTTGATTTGCCCGAGCCGCACGATCCCACCGATGTGATTCCCGAGGCCATCCCGCTCGACATTCGCTACGAGGACGACTATCTCATCGTGCTCTCCAAGCAGCGCGGCCTGGTGTGCCATCCTGCGCATGGTCATGAGAGCGGTACGCTCGCGAATGCCCTGGTCTATCACTGTGGTATCGACCATCTGGGCACCGTGCAGGGCGAGGACCGCCCCGGTATCGTGCATCGTTTGGATCGCGATACCTCAGGTCTTATGCTTGCGGCAAAGGACGACGACACCCAGCGCGCGCTCCAAAATCTTATCCGTACGCGCACGCTCGACCGCCGCTACATTACGCTCGTTCACGGGCACATCGCCATGGACGAGGGCACCATCAACACCGGTATTGCCCGATCGACGCGCGACCGCGTGAAGATGGCGGTTTCGGACGATCCCTTTGCGCGCCAAGCCATCACGACCTTCAAGGTCCTTGAGCGTTTTGATTCCACGCGCTTTGATGACGGCTACACACTCGTTGAGTGTCACCTGTTTACCGGTCGCACGCATCAGATTCGCGTGCACATGCGCCATATCAACCACGCCTGCGTGGGCGATCCGCTCTACGGCAAGTGCGATGCACGCGCCGATCAGGGTCTGACCAGGCAATTCCTCCATTCCTGGCGCGTAGCGTTCGATCATCCCGTGACGGGGGAGCGCATTGAGCGCCGCGACGAGCTGCCGTGGGATCTCGCTGCGGTTCTTGACGACCTGGCCCCGCGTTCGCTTGGTCGCACTGCTGCCGGCGACGAAATCGTACCGCAGCTCGGCCTGCTCGAAGCCTAGCCAGTATTAGGTGGTTTCTTGAACGCCCCTAGCCTGCGGTAAGATATACGGTTGTTTACGTAACGCGTTCCTGGGAGCCTGCATGCTCGCCTTTTTACAAACCAACACACCCATCGTGATCTTCAACCAGATTGTCGTCACGCTGCTCACGGTCTGCTTCTTGTACCAGGTGGTCTTCTTTGTCATCGGTGCTCTCCGCGGCGAGGTCGCGCCTCCCAAGGCCAAAAAACTCCACCGGTATGCCTTCTTTATTGCAGCACACAACGAGGAGGCCGTTATCGCCAACCTCGTTCGCTCCATCAAGGACCAGGATTATCCGTCCGAGCTCATCGAGGTCTTTGTCGTCGCCGATGCCTGCACCGATAACACCGCGCAGCTCGCGCGCGAGGCGGGCGCTGTCGTGTACGAGCGAAACGACCTGGCCCGTAAAGGCAAGAGCTGGGTCATGGACTTTGGTTTTGACCGCATTCTTAACGAGTATCCCGATACCTTTGAGGGCTACTTTATCTTCGATGCCGACAACGTTATCTCCCGCGATTACGTCTCCAAGATGAATGACGCCTTTGACCAGGGATTCCATGTGGTCACAAGCTACCGCAACTCCAAGAACTTTGGCAGCTCGTGGATCTCGGCTGCCAACGCCACTTGGTACCTGCGCGAGGCGCGTTTCCTTAACAACGCGCGTAATATCTGCAAGACGTCCTGTGCCGTCTCGGGTTCGGGCTACCTCATCTCCGCCAGTGTTATCGAGGGTATGCACGGCTGGCAGTTCCACACGCTGACCGAGGATATTCAGTTCACCACGTTCTGCGCCATTCACGGCATTCGCATTGGCTATGCGCCGGCGGAGTTTTTTGACGAGCAACCCGTGACGTTTAAAGCGTCTTGGAAGCAGCGTATGCGCTGGACCAAGGGCTTCTACCAGGTGTTCTTTACCTACGGTAAGCATCTGGTCAAATCGACGTTTTGCTATCATCGCTTTGCCGCATATGACATGTTTATGACCATCGCTCCGGGCATGTTGCTGTCCCTGATCTCCATGCTCGCCAACGCTACCTTTCTCATCGTGGGCGGGCTTTCGCATGGCTTCTTGGCCACCGAGGTCGAGATGCAGGCTTGTGCCGCCTCGCTCATTATGACCTTCGCGATGATGTACCAGACCTTCTTTATCCTGGCGCTACTTACGACCATCTTTGAGTACAAGCACATTCATTGTGCGCAAAAGTGGCGCCTGGTGACCAACCTGTTTACCTTCCCGATCTTTATGTTCAGCTATATCCCCATCACGGTGGCAGCGCTGTTCCTAAAGGTCGACTGGGTCCCGACGCAGCACGCCGTCAACGTTACCCTCGACGAGGTCATGCAAGGCGCCAAATAACCACCATCAAAACCACCACAAAGGTGCCTGTACCTTTGTGGTGGTTTTTGCTTTTGAGCAGCTGTTCATGGAGGTGCACGATGGTCTATATCCCGTTTTGGATTTGTTTCTTTGCCGGCGCGGTGATTGATGCCCGTGAGCGGCGGTTTCCCAATCAGCTTGCCGGCGCGTGTGCGGTGGCGGCGCTTGCAGGCGTTTGGCTCGACAAGGGTGTTAACACGGCGTTTGACCACGCCGGTCTTGCGGTCATCGTCTACCTTGCCCTTGTGCTTACTGAGTCACTCTGGCGTCGTGTTCGCCACGTCCCTGGCATTGGCATGGGGGACGCCAAGGCGCTCTTCGCGCTTTGCACGCTCGACCCTATGGGCGGCATCGTGGCATTTGCCGTTGCGCTCCTGGCCCTTGCCCTCTCCTGCCTCTTCACAAAATCGCGCTCCCTGCCTTTGCTGCCGTTTTTGGTGCCGATTTTTGCCATAATCGAGGTCGTGGGCTGCACATTGTAACCGATTGCGCATCCTTCTTAAGGAGCATGCCATGGCATCTAATCAAGAAACGGCCGTCATTAAGGCGCGCATGGACCGTATTCCCTCGGCGTTATCGCCCGAACTTGTCGAGCGCATTGCCGCAGATCGTGCTTCGGGCTATGTCAACCCGTACCGTTGCGACGATGACCAGGTCATCCGTCGCGTTGATCGAGCCGCAGACGAGGGCACGCTCATGCGTCCGGCCTTTATGCGCGATACCGAAAAGATTCTTCATCTGCCTGCGTATGCCCGATACGCCGGCAAAACTCAGGTCTTCAGTTTTCGCAGTAACGATGACCTGTCGCGCCGAGGCCTGCACGTGCAGCTTGTCTCGCGCATCGCGCGTGATATCGGACGTGCTCTGGGGCTCAACTGCGATCTGATCGAGGCGATTGGCTTAGGCCACGACTTGGGTCACACGCCCTTTGGCCATGCCGGCGAGCGATTCCTCAACGATATCTATCACGAGCGTACGGGTCGCTTCTTTTTCCATAACGTGCAGTCGGTCCGCGTCCTCGATGCGCTGTACGGTCGCAACGTGTCGCTTCAAACGCTCGATGGCGTGCTATGCCATAACGGCGAGTACGAGCAGCGTGTTTTTGAGCTTTCGGACATGGGTTCCTTTGACCAGTTCGACCGAACCGTCGAGGAATGCATTGCCACAGGCTATAGCGCGATTGAGCACCTGCGTCCCATGACGCTCGAGGGCTGCGTCGTTCGCATCTCGGATATCCTTGCCTACGTTGGGCGCGATCGCCAGGACGCCATTGCGGCTGGCCTGCTGTCGCCCGACGCTTTTGACGACGGTCGGGGCGGCGCCTATAACAGCTGGATTCTCACGCACGCATCCATCGATATCGTTGAGCATAGCTACGGCAAACCGCGTATCGAGATGAGCGGGGACCTGTTTGAGGAGATCCGCCGGGCTAAGCGCGAGAACTACGAGAAGATCTATAGCAAGGGCGGTATCGAAGGCGACTCTGAAGCGGAACTGCGCGAGGCCTTCGAAAAGCTCTACGACCGTTGCCTGCAGGATATAAACGAGGGTGACGAGTCCTCCTACATCTTTAAGCACCACATTTCGCGTATTGAGCAGCAGCTTTCCTATTATGGCCGCACCTATGCTTGGCAGGACGACAAGGATCAGGCCGTCGTCGATTACATCGCAAGCATGACGGATGGTTATTTCTGCGAGCTGACGAGCAAATTGTTCCCAGGTCTAAAGTTTCCGCACCGCACCTATATTAACGAACGGTAGTTCGTATCCTTTCGGTATACTGTTGGTCAACAACGATTTTGATTAATGCACGGGATGGCTATGGACGACCTTTTTTCTGCTTCGACGCGCGAGCGCTCCTTTAAAAATGCGCCGCTTGCGGTGCGTATGCGCCCCAATTCGCTCGACGAGTATGTGGGCCAGCAAAAGGCCGTCGGTAAGGGCTCGTGGCTGCGCGCCGCGATTGAGCATGACGTGCTGTCGAGCGTGATTCTGTACGGCCCGGCTGGCACGGGCAAGACGACGCTGGCCCACATTATCGCCAACCATACCAAGAGCGAGTTTGTCGAGGTCAGCGCCGTGACGGGCACTGTGAAGGACCTGCGCCGCGTAATCGATGAGGCTAAGACCCGTCTGAACACCTACGACCGCCGCACCATTCTGTTTATCGATGAGATCCATCGCTTTTCGAAATCGCAGCAAGATGCCCTGCTGCATGCGGTCGAGAACCGCACCGTCATTATGATTGGCGCCACGACGGAAAACCCGTACTTTGAGGTCAACTCGGCATTGCTCTCGCGTGGGCGTGTGGTAGAGCTTGAGCACCTGAAGGACGAGGATATCGCCACGCTCATTGAGCGTGCGCTCGAGGCGCCGCAGGGTTTAAACGGTAAGTTCTCGGCCGATGAGGATACAGTCAAGACCATTTGCACGCTGGCCGCGGGTGATGCGCGCTCGGCGCTCACGACGCTCGAGCTTGCGAGTGAGATTGCCGTTACGCGTCCCGATACCGAGGGAACGCCAGCGCCGGCGGCGGGGGAACGCTATCCCATTACCGTGGATGACGTGAAGATCGCCAATCCGCGTCGTGGGTTTTCGTATGACAAAAACGGTGATATGCACTACGACATTATTAGCGCGTTCATCAAGTCCATGCGAGGCAGCGATCCCGATGCCACCATTTATTGGCTTGCGCGCATGATCGATGCGGGGGAGGATCCCAAGTTTATCGCTCGCCGCATTATGATTCAGGCTTCCGAGGATGTTGGCAACGCCGACCCGCAGGCGCTTTTGGTGGCACATGCCGCATTTAAATCTGCCGAGGTCATTGGCTATCCCGAGTGTCGCATCAACCTGGCTCAGGCTGCGCTCTATGTGTGCCTGGCGCCTAAGTCCAACGCGTGTGAGGCCTCGATCGATGCGGCGCTGGCCGATATCCACAGCAGTGGTCTTCGCGAGGTGCCCAGCTACCTGCGCGATCGTCACCGTCCCGGCAGCGACGAGTACGGTGTATACAAGTACCCGCACGATTATCCCGAAGGCTGGGTCGATCAGCGCTATTTGCCCGAGGGGTTGGAGCGCGGTGCGTTCTGGCAGCCTGCCGGCCGCGGTTGGGAAGAGTGGCGTGTGGAGCAAAGCGAGCGCGACCGTAGCGGCAACGCTCCCAAGTAGGCCATTGGCGCCTCGCGCATTCCCTTTGGGTATCTTTGCCCTTCTTTGGGGTACCATGAAAAACGTCTGTATTTCGATTCCTTCGGGAGGCTTGTATGAGTCCCATTCAAATCGCCCTGCTGGTGCTCGCCGTTGCCGGCGTGTGGGCTGTTGTCGAGCTCGCGCTCACGCTGCGCAAGACCCGCACCGTCGTCGACTCGCTCGACAAGACGGTGAGTGACCTTAACAATACGCTCGCCGAGGCACAGCCCGTGGTGGCAAAGCTCGATGGCGCCGTTGACGAGCTTACGCCGGCACTTGCCCAGGTTGAGCCGCTCCTCAAGTCGAGCAAGACTGCCGTTGATGCTCTGACGTCTAACCTCGTTGAGGTTGAGGCGGTCGTTCGCGACATCTCCGAGGTCACGGGCAGCGTGGCCGAGGCTAGCAATGCCGTATCGAGCGTGACTGATTCTGCTGCTGGCGCCGTGCAGAAGCTCTTCAATAAGGTGAAGGCTCCTGCAGCCGACGCCGATCGCAAGCTCGCCGCTGCCGCCGCCGAGGCCGAGCAGCCTACTGAGCGCGTTCTGATTGACGATGACGATGCCGCTGCTGACGACGATGATGTTCAGAAGCCCGCTGCTAAGCCTGCTCAGTATTACACCTATACGCCTGCCGAGACCTCCGAGGAGTCCTGCGATGAGTAGTGAAGCAACCTGCCCCATTACGCTGAGCGTTGCCGGTGATCCGCGTCTCGCGCGCTTGGTGCGCATGACGGCCGCCAACGTCGGCGCCCTGTGCTCTATGTCCGTCGATCGCATCGAGGATATCCGCATGGCTGCCGAGGAAGCCTTCATCTTTGGGTGCACCGCGGTCGACTGCGACGACATCACGATCAATTTCGATGTGGACGAATCTCACGTCGGCATGACCTTTACCTTTGGGGAACAGGCCACCGTCGACGAGGATGACCAGGCTGCTGTGTATGCCGAGCTCATTCTTGCAAGCGTGTGCGATTCCTACGAAAAGACTGCGGCGCCTCTAACGCTTTCCCTCGACCTCAAGGCGGATATCTAATATGACCGAACGTTCCCGGAGCGGCAAGACCGCTTGGGACAAGGAGAAAACCCGCGAGCTGTTTCGTCGTTATAAGGAGACCGGTGATCCGGATGCTCGCGAGCAGCTCGTCATGTCCCATATGAACCTGGTAAGGTTTCTTGCCAACAAATTTAAGAACCGCGGCGAGCCGCTCGATGACCTTTTGCAGGTCGGCTATTTGGGCCTGCTCAAGGCTATCGACCGCTTTGACCCTGAGCGCGGGCTCGAGTTCACGACGTTTGCCACACCTACTATTATGGGTGAGATTAAGCGTCATTTCCGCGACAAGGGCTGGAGCGTGCGCGTGCCCCGTCGTTTGCAGGAGCTCTCGGCCAAGGTCAACCAGGCTACCGATAAGCTCACCAACGAGCTGCAGCGTTCGCCCAAGGTTGAGGAAATCGCCGAATACCTGGACGTGACCGTCGACGAGGTGCTCGAAGCCATGGAATCGTCCTCGGCTTACACCTCGGTGCCCATCGAGGCCCCCGGTGCGTCCGATTCCGATGATGCGCCTTCGATTCTCGATCGCTATGCCGACGACGACAACGAGCTCGACTTTACCGATGACCGCCTGGTAATCGAGGAAGCCATCCGCGATTTCTCGCCGCGCGAGCGCGAGGTTATCGAGCTGCGCTTCGTTAAGGGCATGACCCAGATCGAGATTGCCAAGAAGCTTGGCATCTCGCAGGTGCAGGTCTCGCGCCTGCTGCGCCGTACCCTTAAGAAGATTCAAGATAAGATTGACCCCGACGGAGTGATGATTCGTTCATGAGTGAGCACCCCCAACAAATCGACCGCACGCTTCGCGATACCCGCATTCTGACGCTGCGCATTTGGGGCGTCGTCGGCTGCATTGTCATCGCTGCCGTCATCTTTAACCTTATGGGCATCCTGGCACCGGTCATCGAGTTTCTCGCTGTCGGTTCCATCATCGCTTTTGTGATGTCTCCGATCACCAACTGGCTCGAGCATCACGGTGTCGGACGTGGCCTCGGTTCGCTCATCGCACTCATTGTGGTTGTTGCCGTGCTCGTCGGCGTCGTCTGCATCCTATCGCCTATTTTGCTCGGTCAAATCATGGAAGTCCTGAGCCGCCTGCCCGAGCAGCTTCGTGTTGCGGGTGGCGATCTCAACGAGATGCTCTCGCACGCTAAGACGCTCAACAACACGCCGCTCAAGGAGTATCTGGACGACAATCTTTCTTCGTTGGTTACCGTAGCGTCCAAGTACGTCTCGCAAATCGCTGCTGAGCTCGGCCGCGGTGTGTTTCCGCTCATTACCAACACGGCCTCGCAGCTGTTCGTCATCTTCCTGGGTCTGGTGCTTGCCTACTGGCTTGCCTGCGATTATCCCCGCATGCACCACGAGGTCTGCACCATCATCGGGCAGGAAAAGGAGACCTCGTACCGCTTTATGGTGGCCATCCTTTCGCGTTCGGTCGGCGGCTACATGCGTGGCATGGTCATCACATCGATCTGTGGCGGTTTTCTTGCCTTTATTGGTTTTACGATCATCGGCCATCCGTATGCAGCACTCATGGCTATCTTTACCGGCATTATGCACCTGGTTCCGGTTGTCGGTCCCTGGGTGAGTGCGGCGATCGCCACGGTGCTCGGCTTTATGTTCAGCCCCATGCTGGCGTTGTGGACGCTTGTCGTGACCATGGTGGCTCAAAACGTCACCGATAATGTCATTTCGCCTAAGGTCATGCAGAGCTCGGTGCAGGTGCATCCCGTTATGAGCCTGACGGCTCTCGTTATCGGTTCGGCACTCATGGGTCCCATCGGCATGGTTATCGCCATTCCGCTGTGCGCGGCCCTCAAGGGCATTTTCGTCTACTACTTTGAGAACGAGACCGGGCGTCAGCTCGTGGCATACGATGGCGCCGTGTTTAAGGGCACTCCGTATCGCGATACCGAGGGTAACCCAGTTGCCGCCTACGACGCGCTTGGCGACGATACGTTCATCTATGAGTCCGAGCTCATCGGCAACGAGACCGCGCCCGAGGCCAAGGCCATGCCCAAGCCCGAGCTCGATAATCCCTGGATTAAGCTCTCAGGCCTGCAGCCCGACGCGACGGGTTTCTTTAAGAACCCCTTTGCCAAGGACGACGACACAAGCTCTGACGACGACACCAAAACCGGCATCGACGGCTCCATGGACGATTCGGATTCCAAATAGGCCCTGTTAGCGTTTCTTGATGTTGTAAATAACAATAAACGCGATCAAAGTGATTGATAAGGGGCCAGCCACATAGAAAAAGATGGCGTCAATTGCGCTTAGGGTGTAATACGCTTTATCGCCAGATGTTACTGCGTACAATGCGTAGCCAAATCTCGGCTGGTTCACATACCAGCTCGAGTAAGCGAAGATTGCTAAAAGGGCTACCGAGGTTAGTGCATTCACGACAAACCGTTTGCTATTCATCGATCGCTCCTTCCGGACGATTCTTATATGCAATTATACCGAAATCATTTTTTTTCAAAGTATTTGACAGACCTAAATAACGTGCACTTTCGCTGGAGGGTCGCTGTTTGGCGGCCCTCTTTTTTGCACAGGCGCGGTGGGATGGTAATATCGTTACGTTTGAACTGTTTCGATGTGAAACCGAGGAGATTCCCTCTATGAGTGCTGACTACCCGTCAATGACTACGGCCGAGATTCGCTCTAAGTTCCTCAACTTCTTTGAGGAGCGCGGTCTTAAGCTCTATCCTTCTTCGTCCCTCGTCCCCGACGATCCTTCGCTGTTGCTTGCCAACGCCGGCATGAATCAGTTTAAGGAGTACTACCAGGGCAAGAAGACCATGAAGGAGATCGGCGCGATCTCCTGCCAGAAGTGCGTCCGCACCAACGACATCGATTGCATCGGCGAGGACGGCCGTCACCTGTCCTTCTTTGAGATGCTCGGCGACTTCTCCTTTGGCGGCGTCTCCAAGCAGCAGGCCTGCGCTTGGGCCTTTGAGCTCATCACCAAGGAGTTCAAGCTGCCGCTCGATCGCCTGTACTTCACCGTCTTTACCGAGGACGACGAGACCCATGACGTATGGCGCTCCCTGGGCGTTGCCGAGGACCACATCTCCCGCTTGGGCGAGGACGACAACTTCTGGGCCGCTGGCCCCACCGGTCCCTGCGGTCCGTGCTCTGAGATCTACTTTGACATGGGCGAGGAGGTCGGTTGCGGCAGCCCCGACTGCAAGCCTGGCTGCGACTGCGATCGCTTCCTTGAGTTCTGGAACCTCGTGTTTACCCAGTACGACCGCCAGGAGGATGGCTCCATGCCGGAGCTGCCGCACCGCAACCTCGATACGGGCATGGGTCTGGAGCGCATGGCCGCCATCATGCAGCACAAGACCGCTAATTACGACGGCGATCTGATGCAGCACCTCATCAAGCTGGGCGAGAAGATCAGCGGCAAGACCTATGACGCCGACGATTACTCCGGTGCCAGCCGCTCCCTGCGCATCATCGCGGATCACTCTCGTGCCGTCGACTTTATGATCTCGGACGGCATTCTCCCCGGTAACGAGGGTCGCGAGTACGTCCTTCGCCGCCTGCTCCGCCGTGCCGTGTTCCACGGTCGCCTGCTGGGCATCGAGGGCGCCTTCCTGACCAAGTTCATTGATGAGGTCAACGCCCAGATGGGCGAGGCCTATCCCGAGCTGCTCAAGAACGTCGCGCTCGTCAAGGGTATCGTCGCTTCCGAGGAGGAGCGTTTCTCCACGACGCTCGACAACGGTCGCGTCTACCTGGACGAGGCCCTGGCCGCGCTTGCCGAGGGTGCTGTCCTTCCGGGCGACGTTGCCTTTAAGCTGCACGACACCTTTGGTTTCCCCATCGACCTGACCGTCGAGATCGCCGGCACCGCTGGCCACGACGTCGACATGGACGGCTTCACCGCCTGCATGGAGGACCAGAAGGCCCGCGCCCGCGCCAATGCCAAGGGCGACGCCTGGGGCAGCTTCAACGACGTGTGGGTCGAACTTTCCGACAAGGTCGCCGCGACTGAGTTCGACGGCTATGACAACGATGCGATCGTAGGCGCCAAGGTTGTTGCCATCGTGCGCAACGTCGAGTCCGTCGAGTCCGCTGCCGCCGGCGAGGACGTCGAGGTCGTGCTCGACCGCACCCCGTTCTACGCCGAGATGGGTGGCCAGCAGGGCGATGCCGGCGAGCTTTTCGCCGAGGGCGTTGCGCTGACCGTTTCCGATACCAAGAACCACAATGGCCTGTATGCTCACGTCGCCCACGTTGCCGAGGGCACATTGACCGTCGGTGCTACCGTGACCGCCGCGCTCGACGCCGAGCGCCGTGGTTTCCTGCGCCGCAACCACACCGCCACCCACCTGCTCGACGCTGCGCTTAAGCAGGTCCTGGGCGAGCATGTCTCCCAGGCTGGCTCGCTGGTGACGCCCGAGCACCTGCGCTTTGACTTCACGCACTTCGAGGCCCTGTCCTCCGAGCAGCTCAAGGCTGTCGAGGACCTGGTTAACCAGCAGATCTTCGCCTCCAAGCCGGTCGTGACCCGCGTCATGGGCATCGACGAGGCCAAGGCCGCCGGTGCTGTCGCCCTGTTTGGCGAGAAGTATGGCGACGTCGTCCGCGTTGTCTCCGTGGGCGCCGAGGACCAGCCGTTCTCCCGTGAGCTCTGCGGTGGCACCCATGCCGCCAACACCGCCGAGATCGGCCTGTTCAAGATCATTTCCGAGTCCTCTACGGGCTCCAACGTCCGCCGTATTGAGGCCGTGACCTCTAAGGGTGCTCTCGACTACATGGCCGACCGTCTGGCGCTCGTCGACGCCGCCGCTGCTGCGCTCAAGTGCCGCGTGGATGAGGTTCCCGCCCGCGTGGAGAACCTGCAGGCCGAGCTGCGCGAGACTTCCAACAAGCTCAAGAAGGCACTGACCGGTGGCTCCTCCGACGCTATCTCCAGCGCCATCGAGGGCGCCGTCGAGCTCGACGGCTACAAGCTCGTCGTCGCTGAGCTCCAGGGCCTTGAGGCTGCCGACCTGCGCAACGTCTGGGATACCGTGCACCAGAAGGTCGCCGGTCCTGTCGCCTGCGTCGTCGCCAGCGTGACCGAGAAGGGCACCCCGGCCCTGCTCGCCGCCGGCTCCGATGACGCCGTCAAGGCCGGTTTCCACGCCGGTAACGTGATCAAGCAGATCGCGGGCCTGATCGACGGTCGCGGTGGCGGCCGTCCCAACATGGCCCAGGCCGGTGGCAAGAACGCCGCCTGCATCGCCGATGCCCTCGCGGCCGCTAAGACCGCGCTCGGCGCCTAAGAATCTAGGTAGTCGCTGTGGTCGCGCTTGCGCTGGACATAGGGGAGACCAGGATCGGCATCGCCGTCTCGAGCCGTGATGGCAAGATGGCGATGCCTGTCAAGGTGCTCCCGGCTGCAGAGGTCACCGGTATGGCCAAGACGTTCCGCTACCTGGTTGAGGACTATGAGCCCGATATCCTGGTAAGTGGGCGTCCCCTGACCATGGCCGGTGAGCCCGGTCCCCAGGCCGAGCGCGTTGCCGCTGTTGCGCAAAAGATTGCCGACGAGCTCGATCTTCCGTTGGAGTTTGAGGACGAGCGCCTGTCCTCGCAAGAGGCAAAGCGTATCCTGCGCGAGCGGGGCCTCAACGAAAAGCAGATGAGGGGCAAGATTGACATGATTGCCGCCAGCCTGTTTTTGCAGACGTGGCTTGATCGTAAAAACGAGGAGGTTTCGCATGCCTAGCGCTTCCGATCCGCGCCAGCCGAATTGTACACGTCAGTCGGCGTCGCGCCCTGCCCAGCCTGGCCAGCGTCCGGCACAGCCGACCCAGCGCGCAGCTCAGTCTGCCGCGCGCCCGGTGCAGTCCTCCTCTCGTTCGGCCCAACCTGTTCAGCGGACGGGTCAGCAGCCTTCTGCTCGTTCGGTTCAGTATCCGGCTTCTCACGCGGCTCAGCAGCCCACTGCTCGTTCGGCTCAGCCTGCAGGCGGTGCTCGCTTTAAGCAACAGGCACCTACCCAGCGAACGCAGGCCCCCCAATCGCATTCGCATCACGCTCGCGGGTCGCATGGCGTTGCTCCGGCGACTCGCTCGAGCTACAACACGCATGCTCGTCGCGGTGCTCAAAAGAAGAGTTCTCCGGTTCCTATGATCATCGGCGTTGTGGTGGCCGTAATCGCGCTTGCTACTATCGCTTTCTTTGTCGTACCTGCCGTTAAGGGCTTCTTTGCCGGTGAGGATGCGAAAGTCGCTGCTGGCCAGCAAGTTACGGTGACCATTCCCGACGGTGCTTCGGGCGATACGATCGCCTCGATTCTCTCCGAGAACCATATCGTCGAAAATCCCAAGGATTACTACGCGGCGGTGAAAAAGCTTAACGCCGATATGTCGCTTAAGCCTGGCACCTACTCGTTCACCACACTCATGGATGCGACCAAGGTTGTTCAGCAGCTCATGGAAGGCCCCAACGCGGGCTCCAATGCGCTGACTATCCCTGAGGGTCTGACAGTCGATCAAGTCGCCGATCGCGTGGCCCAGGCCTACGACAGCATCTCTAAGGAAGACTTCCTCAACCAGGCCAAGGCCTCCAACTACGTGGACGACTATAGCTTCCTTAAGGGCGCCGCCAACGACTCGCTCGAGGGTTTCTTGTTCCCCAAGACCTATTCGTTGGGTGATTCGCCGACGGCCGATGACGTGATTCGCGCCATGCTCGATCAGTTTAAGACCGAGTACAAGTCGCTTGACTTTGCGAGCTGCGAAGCCAAGATCAAGGAGCGCTACGGTGTGGAGATGTCCGACTACGACATCGTCAACTTGGCCTCTATCGTTGAGCGCGAGGGCCTCAACGCCGATCAACGTGCACACGTGGCCTCGGTCTTCTACAACCGCCTTGCCGGCAAGCTCGACGGTCTGCGCTATCTCAACAGCGATGCGACCATGATGTATGTCACCGGTGGCGAGGTTACCGCCGACGACCTGCAGAGCGATAGCCCGTATAACACCTATAAGCACGAGGGCCTGCCACCCACGCCCATCTGCTCTCCGTCGCTCGAGGCACTCAAGGCCACGCTTGAGCCAACCGACTCCGATGACCTGTATTTCTACATTACGCAGGACGAGGAGTACTTCTCGCAAACCTACGAAGAGCATCAACTGTCTTGGAATTAGCATGAGGATTTTTAGCCCCAAACGATACGTTGCCTCGGTCGATCGCATCGACCTTGATACCCTGTGGGCCGACGGCAAACGCGCCATTCTGCTCGATCGCGATAACACTCTGGTTCCGCGCGACACCGAGCAGGTTCCCGCCGCGGTTTCCGCTTGGCTCGATACCGCCCGCGCCAAAGGCTTTAAGCTGTGCATGGTGTCCAACAACTGGCATCGCGATCAGGTCATGAGCTCTGCACGCGAGCTGGGACTCGAGGCCATCAGCCACGCCATGAAGCCCGCCCCGTTTGCCTTGAAGGCGGGTCTTAAGCGCCTTGGCGCCACGGCAGACGAGGCGGTGCTGATCGGCGATCAGCTGTACACGGACGTGTGGAGCGGTAACTTTGCCGGCGTTGACACTATTCTGGTCAAGCCGCAGGCAACCCAGGACCTGTGGTACACGCAGATCTTCCGTATCTTTGAGCGCCGGGCCCTGCGCGACCTTCCCTGCGAGGAATAGGTTTCGCCATGTCTCAGCACATCAAACACGGCTGCGACCATATCTTCTTTATCGGCTTTTTGGGCGCGGGCAAATCGACGCTCGCGCGCAACGTCGGCACTATGTTCAAGCGGCGTTTTATCGATACCGATCGTTTGGTTGTGCGTCGATGTGGCAAGTCGGTGACCGAGATATTTGAGACCGAGGGCGAGGATCGTTTTCGCGAGCTTGAGACCTCGGCACTCCGTTCGCTTCAAAGCGAGCGCAGCCTGCTGGTGTCGTGCGGGGGTGGCATCGTCGAGACGCCGGTGAACATTGAGCTGATGCATGAGATGGGTATATGCGTGTACCTCGAAGGCGACTTTGAGGACTCGTTGCGCCAGATTCGCCGCTCCGATACCCGGCCCGATTTCCGCTCGCCCGAGCACGCTGCGCGCCTGTTTGAGCATCGCCGTCCGCTGTATCGCCAGGCCGCCGATATTACCCTTGATATTCGCAACAAGTCCTTCGAGGACGTTTCCTACCTTTGTGCCGAGATGCTTTTGGAGCGTGGACTGCTATGATTCGCCGTCAACTTATCAATTTCCAAAACCGCAGTGTCGATGTCCGCGTTGGATTGGGCGCGTTCGAGGAGCTGTCGCGCATGTTTGCCTCGGCTGTGGGCAAGCCTAAGCGCGCGATGGTGGTTTGGAACGACGCTACATCCGAGCGTTTTGGCGAGGTCGTCGAGCATGCGCTGGTCGACGCCGGTTTTGCCGTGTCGCTGCTCGTCCTCGAGGTTTCTCCTGCCGGTGCTACGCTGGCCGATGCCGATACCGTCTTTGGCGCCCTGTCGGCTAACGGCATTACCTGCGACGATCTCGTTGTCGCTGTCGGTGACACGGCGACCTGCTCGGTCGTTTGTTGGTGTGCCAATCAGTGGTGCGGTCGCACCGAGTGCGCCTTGCTGCCGACGACGTTCGACGCCATGCTCACGGTTGCGACGACCATGAAGCCGCTTGTCGCCTCGTCCGCGCATGCGCTTCCCGCTATCGCGTTCTGTCCCGAGCCGGGCTTGGTCGTGTGTGACCTCGACCTTGTTCGCGAGGCGGCCCCCGAGGACCTCAAGCTCGGCTATGCGGTACTTGTTGGCACCATGCTTTCGAGTAGTAAGTCCCGCTGGAATCAGTTTACCGAGACCGTTCCCGAGATTCTCGCGGGCGAGGAGGTCGCGCTCGTCAATGCCGTTCAGTGGTCTCAGACTGCCCGCAAGGACGTGCTGATGGCTACGAACCCGAGCGCCCGCCATGCGCTCGATTTTGGCAAGACGGGGGAGCGTACCCTGCGCGCCTGCTTGGGCGATGCCGCTTCGCAGGTGCCTGCCTACCAGCTGTTGTCCGAGGGCATGCGCTTTGAGGCGCGCCTAGCACACGATGCCTGCGACTTCGATATCGATTACGTCTTTGAGGTCGATGACTGCCTGGAGGACTTTGGTATCGAGGAGCTCGCCTTCGATCTGGAGCCTGCCGCATATATCGAGGAGTTCCGCAGGCAGCAGTTTGTCCGCTCGAACCGTAGTATGTTGCCGCTGCCCGTGGCACTCGGCGCCATTCGTCTAACGAGCGTTGAGGACGAGGTCCTCGACCGCCATGCTCACGCCTACTTGGCTTCTCGCAAAGAACTTCTCTAGGATTTATTGACATACATCGTCTTTCGTATCATGTTGAGGGGCGGGTTTCCAATCGGTTGCGAATCGCGCGCGATTCCGTACGCTGATTGAGCCCGTCCCGTCTTTATGAAGACAACAAGAAAGGAATCTGCATGTCAGAGTTTGCTGCCGGTCCTGCCGGTCGTATTGAGCGTGTCCGTGCCCTGATGGCTGAGCGCGGCTACGACGCTATCGTGGTGCGCGACGAGGCCAACCTTCGTTGGCTTACGGGCGTGAAGGGCGTCTTCGATTACACCTTCGAGTTCCCGCACGCTGCGTTTATTACAGCCGACCAGTGCCTGTTCCATACCGACTCGCGCTATCTCAACAGTTTTGAGGAGAACACGCCCGCCGGCAGCCCCTGGGTTTACGACATGGACGAGGGCGCCATCCCCGGTTGGGTCGCCGGCAAGATCGCGGCCAACAAGTGCCGCGTCTGCGCTGTCGAGGACGACATGCAGATCAATTTCTACCAGGGTATTCAGCGTGGCCTGGAGGACCGCTCCGTTGCCTGCATGCTGCCGCTGATGCATGACGACATCCGTAAGATGCGCGCCATCAAGGACGCCGAGGAGATCGAGCTCATGCGCCACGCGCAGTCGATCACCGACGCCGCCTTCCAGCACATGCTCGGCTATATTAAGCCCGGTATGACCGAGAAGCAGGTCCGCAACGAGCTCGAGAACTTTATGTTCGCTAACGGTGCCGACAGCCTGGCCTTTGGCTCCATCGTCGCGAGCGGTCCCAACACCGCCAATCCGCATGCCGTCCCGAGCGACCGTGTGATCGAGAAGGGCGACTTCGTTCTCATGGATTATGGCGCGGGCTACTGCGACTATCGCTCCGATATGACGCGTACCGTCGTGATGGGCGAGCCCACGCAAGAACAGCTCGACCTGTACGCGCTCGTGCGCCGTACGCACGAGGAGTGCGTCGCCGCCATCCATCCGGGCGTCGAGGGCAATGACATTTTCAAGCTTTCCAAGAAGATCATTGGCGATGCCGGCTATGGCGATTACTACAACCATGGTCTGGGCCACGGCGTGGGCATTGACATCCATGAGCTGCCCAACTTCAACCGCAGCAAGAATATCATCGAGGTCGGCTCGGTTATCACCATGGAGCCCGGCGTCTACCTGCCCGGCGTGGGCGGCGTGCGTCTGGAGGACTACGGCGTGGTCACCGAGAACGGCTACGAGCCCTTCACCAAGACGCCGCATGACCTTCACGTCATCGATTGCTAGCTCATTTCGATAGATTTTTGGGGCGGGACGTCCGGATCGATTCGGACGCCGGTTGATTTTCAATCTCAACGCAACAGTCTGAACGGACCCCGCGTTTCCGCAGC
>CAJLRY010000031.1:0-21053 GCA_905209215.1 Coriobacteriaceae bacterium
TTGCCATCGAAGCCTATCGAAGTTCATTCATCGGCCATACGTTTTGGGACTGTGGTTGTCTGACGATTGAGTTCTATAGTCGCTGGTTCGTCTAGAATTGACGGGATGGCGCATTCCGTGCGCGGGCGGCCGACAATTCGATTGGAGGCCTCCCTATGCTAAAGATACTTGATGCGCTGGCCGCCCTTGCGGCGGTCGGCACGTTCGTCATTGCGTTTTTCGATTCGTATGATGTTCGAGTTAAGGTCCGTAGGCGTACGCGCGGTGCGGACGGTGGACGGCATTTGCGCAGCAAGCGCAAATAAGAATGCCCGGGGTGGAGCCCGGGCATTTAACCAAAACTGAAAACTAGGCCGCCCGCGCTCCATGTTGTTTACACGGGATGCGTCGTCTTCAACAGCCATCTTACCCTCTTTGGGAAGATAAAACCACCGTATGTTCGGGTTCTCATGCGAGATCATCCATCATCCATCCATCGTTCATACAATGTGAACTGTAACGATGGAGCCACTCATGGCATGTAGTCGATAACTACACAATTACATTATGCATACTTACACTCTTGAGAAGTTGCGGTATTAGGCAACCGCGCTATTACGCAATTGCACTATGCCGTAGTTACGCTATTACGCAGTTCGGGTGTTGCCAGTATTCAGCGGGGTTCGACAAAAGCGTCTCCTGCAGTAACCGGCGGGGGTTGCCGCTGAAGGTCGGCTTGACTCTGCGTAGTCTATATCCGCGGCATGTTTTTGTAAACGCCCTGGTGGCCGACTCTCACGACCTCGATGATGGCTTTCCTACCCTCGAACCTTCCCAGGATACGGTAGACGCCAACGCGCGAGCGCCAGCCGCTCTCTGAGCCCTGAAGCGCTTTTGCGCAAGGCCAGAGGCAGTAGTGTTCAAACTCGTCTAGATAGTCTTGGATCCAGGACAGGATGATGAGCCGCTGTTTTTTCGGGATTTTGAAAAGTTGTTTGGCCGCGGCCTTGGACCACTCGACACTGAAGCTCATTCGGTCTCCATGGCCATGCGCATGACGTCGTCCATCGAGTAACGGGTGCCGTCATCTTCCACCAGCGCCTCATTGTATGCCTCGATGTCGGCCGCCTCCTCGACCTTCTCGAGGGCGGCACTCCTCACGAATTCGGAAAAGGAGATGCCGAGGACGCTCGCATAGGACTGGATCCAGTCCTTCTCTTCCTCCTCGAACCTGATGGCAATGGCTTTCATGGCCATAGTTGCTCCCCTCTGCCTAATACGATGCGATATGCTATTTTACCAGTCGTTTTGGGGATAGTTCCAACATGTGCATTACAAATGCCTGCACCTTTAATCAACCCACCTTTAATCAATACGTTTTCACTTGCATTGAAAATAACAAGGGGGAGGTGTGGTGCCTCTCCCCTTCAATATTGAAAAGTTGCGTTTATACGTAATTACGTTATTGCACAGTTATGAAGTAGCGTTCATACGTTTTTGCGTAGTTACGCTATGTCGCATTGCGACTATTGCCGATACGATAGCTCGGTTACGGAGACCATCCGTCATCCGGCCTATCGTCATCCATGTCATGGACCACGTACCAGCTGTTGCCGTGGTGGCAGATGTCGCGCAGGGTTCCATCCCCCATCTTCACGCGCCAGCTCTCGCACACGCGCCCCTCCCCCAACACCCACGACCGCGTCTCGTGCCAGCCGACCTCCGCGAAGGGGAAGATCCTGCCGTCGTACCATTTGATACCCCAAGGCACGTACTCCCCATCCGGCCGACACTCGACCAGGGCCGTCACGAGCCTGATTGACTTCTCCCCCACGCCGCCTCCCTTATGCCTATTTACGAACGAACGCGTGTTCTATTATTACACATCCGATAGAGTGGATGCTGGACATCTGAAAGACTTGGCATTTCGGGCTGAGGTGTCACCCGATGGCACCAAACGACCCCGCGAGAGAGCTCCAGCAGTGGGATTCTTATCTCATGGCAACCCCTGGATGAAAGGGCTAAACGGCTATGAAAAATAAGAAATCTGAGAGCATACTGGTTCCTCTGATATCAGCCTATGATGCCAGGCGAATCTATGATCCGATTCCCTTGAAGACTTCGGTTGGCAAGATGACCGTTACGAGGGACGATGCGTTCCCAAAGACAATCAGATTCGAGAATATTGTCGCCTTTGGGGATGAGGCGACAATTGAGTCAAAGGTCTATGAAACTCTAACGGTTTTCTTGGGCAATACCTCACCCGCCGGTTTTGTCGTTAGCGTTGAATATGATCAGGATCATTTGATGCCTATCCTTGAAGGGGAAAAGTATGTCAAGGATAATAAGGGTCTGCCTTACGGCTTCGATGCGGAGCAGTTGGAGCTCCCCATCCTCGCCTGCGCTCTAAAAACCTACGGTGTCACAATAGATATGCCGGCTGAGATCCTTTGCTTCGGAAAAATATTCAGAAGGAAACGAAAGAGCCATATCAGTGGATATCCTCTGGAGTCCAAAGGCCTGAATATTAAATTCATGCCAGATCGCAGGGTCACGGAAGTCTCCTATGAGGAACATGAAATAGTCGACCACCTGGCAGGGTTGCAAAGGCTCGAAGTGTTCAGCCCCGTTTACGCGGAGGAGCTGCTCGGCCCCGCCGACGGGAATGTGGTTACCGTCCAGGAGAGAGTCGAGCTTGTCCTGGGTGCCGGTTCCTCACCTGACTTCATACGTAAAATGAATGAGGCCGGCTTCATCTCGGATGGGGTTCCAGCGGAGTACCGTGTTGCAATTCTCAAGAAAGCGCGCGAGGTGTTCGATTCCGATCTTGAGATATGGGATCAGCGTGTCGCGCCGATGCTCAAGGAACATTTGGACGTGAACGAGCCGTGGGTTGTCGGTGACTTCTATGGCAACCCAAGGAAGGCGGAGCTTGAGCGCGAGTCGGAATCCCAGGAAAGAGTTGATCCAGCACCCGTTCGCGTCCCGCCCGTATTTAGGTCGGAATAGCCATGAGTACGCAGGTGCGCCCGTCGGGCAGCTCCAAGGTCCCCTATGGCCATGAGAATCATTTGGAGCGAAAATGACTCCCGTTACGGTCAGTCTCGTGGAGAGGCCCGGTCGGGAGCCGAAGTTCAGGTGGATCGAGCTTTCCGACGGCCGTAGATTCCAGGTCCGCTCCACGGGCGCATCTGTCCCCTGTCCCGGGCGAAAGACGGGTCATCTCGCCCGTATCTGGAGCGTTGAGATAGAGTGGAAGGGCAGGCCCGTCCACCGCTTCATCGTCAGGGACGACGATGGGTACTTTATCGTGCGTTCGGGAGAGAACTCCTAGAGTGTTGCATAGTCCAGGTGCGAGATCGGGTAGGTGTCCTCGTAGACGTAGTCCGACGAGTTCGATGATTTGATCTTCACCTTCACGGGCTGGCCCTCATCCTCAAGGAGAAACGCCTTGCACACCGAAATCGAATAGCCGGGCTCGAGTGTCTTCATCGTGTTGGGATCGCTGTATTTCGTGCACTGGGAGAGCTTCACGCCGTTTTGGTAGCACGAGACGTATGACACCGGCGCCCGGCTGTCATGGTCGAGGTCGTTCTCGAATTTCATGCCGACAAGGAGGAACCGGTACTCCTTGCCGCTCGAGTCCGTGGCGACCCTCTTGTAGACGCCATCGACCGAAAGCCCCCTGGAGGCATCGGATGAGCTCGTATCGCCTATCCCTCCAAAGGAAAACGCCTCGTCCTCGCTCTTCTCGGAATCCTTATTCTTCTTTGAATCGTCCGATCCATTTGCTTTCTTTGAGCCGCCGCAGCCTGTAAGGGCTAGCGAGGCCATGGCAGCCAGAACGGCCCTCCTGCTGACGTTGACGATACCCATGAGTTACCACCCATCAATCAATTTAATATCACAGCCGATAGAGCACGTATCCCCTGCCGCTTGCCGCCTTATCGGCGCCGGGACAGGCTTTTCCAAAGCGTTTTATGTTGGAATCCCGTACGATCGCCCACATCCAGCCATCCTCCTTAAGGACCTTGTAGCCCCCTTCCAGGCTGTCTACGTAGGCGCGGTAGTCGTTTGCCTTGCCGGTACCGGAGATCGCCTCAGACCAGATCTCGGGACGCATGTCGTAGGTCACGGGCACCCTCGCCCACTCGAGGTAGTTCATCACCGTTGCGTCCTCGGACCATATGCGACCCGGGTTGTCACCCAGGGCCTCGACGATCTGCGCCATATCCGAGTCGATGCCCCTCCATCCGGTCTCGACCCCTCGGGTTTCCGAATCAAGCGAGTTAAGGCCGCTGTTGACGATGGAGAACGCTAGGACGAGGACCATAACGGCTCTCCCGGCAATCAGCAGGCGATGCACCCGGGGGCCGATTGCGTCGCTCTGGCCGACGGATGCGGCGACAACGAGAAACGAAACCGTCCACGTTATCCAAAGGCACCTGACGGCAAGTGCCCCGGCGATTGCAGACGCCGCCCAAAAGGCCAGGAGCCACCTGGGCGGGAACCGCCGGGCAAGGCAGCACGATACGAAGGCCACAAGGATTGAGGCGCCCCAGAACAGGGCCGCTGCGGGCATTACCCAAACCGGATTCAGCTCTAGGATGACCCTGCCATAGGATGCGGCTCCGAGCGAGCGGAGCACATAGAGCGACCCGTCGATACAATACGGGTTTACAAGCGATTCGGCAGCCATGCCGGCAACTGCCATGAGCAGGGGCAGCCTGGAACGCCACCACGCGCGAAGCGTCTCAGCGCTTACATGTGGTGAGATCGCCCCCATTTCGGGGAGCAGGAAGCATGCGGCGGCGGCCGACGGCAGGGGCCAGAGCGCGGCCTGCAGGTTCTCGGAGAGTAGCGACACGATCGGAAGCGCCAGAAGGCACCGCGGGTTGGCGTTGCGTCGCCACTCCAGACAGATGGATATGGTGGCGAACAGCAGCGCCGCCGTCCAGATTGACGGACGGATGGATAGATATGAGGCCATGAGGGAAAACCCTAGCGCGCCGATCAGCAGCGGCACCCATGGATAGCGCGGGACTCGCGCCAGCCGGCAGACGGCGCCGGTATAGGTACACAGTGCCAGCGCGGCGGGAATCGCCACGGAGACGGCGACACCGGTGTAGCCAGCCACCTTCCAGCACAGATAGAGCCACGCGTCGTGGAGCCACTGCTGGAGCACGATGCCTTGGCCCTCGACTGCGGTGAAGGGGTTTACTCTCGGGATTCCGGATTCGACGACCTCGCGCCCCGAGGCGAGAAGAAACCAGCCGTCGGTATCCAGCGTCCCCGCCGACCTGATAGCAGGGATCATAGCAATGATTGCCATGGATAAGAGAAGGGCGAGCGCCGTGCAGGCCCCGTGAACGAGCCTTTCTGCATCAATCCGCATCAATCGAGTCTCCTGATTAAGAGCGGTCGGTCTGAGTCGGTGAACGTACCGGGTGCGACCTCGATGCCCCCGACTGCCCCTCGCGGTGCGAAGAGGATGCGCCAGGGGGCAACCGAGGCATCGAGCGAGACGACGGGCCAGGATTGATTCGAGGGGTCGAAACGGCCTATCCAGCAGACATCGACCGGGATGCGCATGAACAGGGTGTGAAGGGACCTGCCTCTCGCGTAGATCATTCCGCAGGACTTTTCTATCGACCTTGCGCCCATATACCCGATGGCTTTGTCCCTGAAGGTCCTGGCGGCCCTCAGGGACAGCGGGACTTCGGCATCGGACCTAGTCGTGGCCACGCAGGGGATATCGTATTTGAAGCTCATGGGCCGTCTCCTACATGAGGGAGGTGAACGTCTGGGCGATCTGTGCCACCACGGGCGCCAGGACGACAATCAGAAACACGGGCAGGATGAACAGGATAATCGGGAAAAGCATCTTGGAGCTCAGTTTCTCGATCTCGGACTCCACCTTGAGGCGCCGATGCTCGCGGACGGTCTCGGCCTGGTCCCGGATGATGTCGACCAGCGAGCCACCCGCACGCTCTGATTGAGCGAACGATGCCGCGAAGATGGTGAGGGACGGCACCCGCGCGCGTTCCGCGAAGCGCAGGAGCGCCTCGGTGCGAGACGAGAAGCTGGCCTCGTTGGCCACGCGCTCGAAGCCGCGCGCAATGGCGCCGTCCATCCTGCTACCCACCGTATGAAGGGCAAAGTCAATGGACGAGCCCGCCGACATGCAGATCGCGAGAAGGTCGAGGGCGTCGGGGAGCTGCCTGTCGAGCTCTTCGCGCCATTTCGAGCGCTCGTTGAAGAGCCACAGCTGCGGCACCGCGAGCCCCATGAGGACCATCGCGGCGAAGACGCCGAGGCCCTTGGGGCCGCCGATGAAGACCGAGGCGATGAGGCCGGCCGCGATGAATCCCGCGGCGCTCGCGACGCGGAAGGCCCAGAAGGTCGCCGGCTGCATGGTGAGGCCGGCGCGGTCGAGGGAGTCCCGCGTGGAGTCCATGACCGAGCGTGAGATCGGCGCGAGCTGCGATACAACGTCGGACACCCTCTCGGCGATGCCGGGAAGCGTCGAGGACGATCCCTCGTCAACAGGCGACTCGAGTTCGAAGATCCGCTTGAGGGCGATATCCACGCCAAGGCCCGCGACGACTCCGAAGAGAAGGAATATAAAGCCGGTCGTTATCGTTTCGAACATCTGAGCTCCCCTAGTCGTACCTGATGTTGCTGATTTGCTTGAGGACCAAGAAGCCCACGATATCGAGAACCGCTCCGACGGCCAGGCACGCCCATCCGGCGGGCGTCATGAAGAACTCACGGTGGATCTCCGAGCTGAAGGACATGAGCAGCAGCATGACGACCGGCGCGAAGCCGACGAGTTTCGCCTCGAATCGCGCCGAGGACGTCTTGGCCTCTGCCGAACGCTTGGCCTTTACCTTTGCACGGATGGCCTCGCCCACTCGCTCAGTGATCTCGGAGAGCGAGCCGCCGGTCTGCTGGGATACGGAGACGGCCGTGGAGTAGAGTCTTAAGTTCGAGCTTTCAGTTCTCTTGGCCATGTCGTCGAGGGCCTGCTCGATGGGGCGGCCGTTGCGCAGGTCGCGTTCGAGGATGGCGAACTCCGATTTCAGGGGCTCTGCCATGTGTTCGGCGACAGGTGCGACCGACTGCGCGACTGAGGCGCCTGTGCGCAGGTTCGACGCGATCAGGGGCATGGCCTCACCGAGTTGCTCCTCGAAAAGGCCCTGCTCCGCTCCGCGCTTTAACCTAACCCAGATCGGAAATGCCGCGATGCCGAGCGGGAGCGCGGCAAGCGCACCCACCGCCGAGCCGGTGGCGAGGATAAGCACGGAAGGGGCGAAGGCGATAACGGCCCAAAGCTGCGCGGCCTCGGAGACCGATAGCTGGGGAGCAGCTCCCTGGCACACGCGACGGAGTGTGCCGACGAGTCGGTTCCCGCCAGCATCTTCGGTTGGGTTCTCCGGGATGGGGCCGGTTTCCGCGCGCTCGCGCTCGACGCGCAGCTTTCTGGCCGTCAGGAACAGGACTATTCCCATCAATACCGCCGGCAGCGCGGGAATGAGGGCCGCCGGGGTTATCTGCCCGCTCATCGACGGAACCAGAAGTCGTCGTCGACGTATACGCCGCGCGCGAAGAGCTTCTCGCGGTGCGCCGGGGTGATGCGCTCTCCCGTGGGCATGAACTCGCCGAGCACCTTGCCGTCCTCGGAGAAGCCCGTCTGCTCGAAGCGCATGATGGTGCCGATCGTGATGACGTCGCCCTGCATCCCCTGTACCTCGGCGATCTCGGTGATCTTGCGCGAGCCGTCGATGTCGAAGCGGTTCACGAAGACGATGAAGTCGATGGCCGAGGCGATGAGCTCCATGATCTGCTCGCTTCGCATCTCGGTTCCGGTCTGCTGGATCATCGAGCGCAGACGCGTCGTGGCCTCGCGTGCGTTGGAGGAGTGCACGGTCGTGAGCGAGCCCTCATGGCCCGTCATCATGGCCTGGATCATGTCGAAAGCCTCGCCGCCGCGGCACTCGCCGACGACGATGCGGTCGGGGCGCTCGCGCAACGCATGGATGACGAGCTGTCGGATGGTGATCTCGCCCTCGCCCTCGATATTGGGGCGGCGTGCGGTCTTGCGCACGACATGGGGCTTTTGGAGACGCAGCTCCGGCGCGTCCTCGATCGTGACGATGCGCTGGTTGTCAGGGATGAAGGAGGAACAGGCGTTGAGCAGCGTCGTCTTGCCCGAGCCCGTGCCGCCGGCGATGACGACGTTCATGCGGCCGAGCACGATGGCCTCCATGAACTCGAGCATGCGCTGGTCGAAGGTGCCGAGCGCCATGAGGTCCTCGGGCTCCACCGCGTCCGGTCGGAACTTTCGGATGTTGAGGATGTTGTGGTCGACGGCGATGCCCTTGGCCGTCGCCGCGACGCGCGAGCCGTTGAAGATGGCGCCGGGTCGGTTGAGGATGCAGTCGCACAGCGGTTGCGCCTCGTCGCAGCGGCGACCGTCGGCGGACGCGATGCGGTTGATGACGAACTTGACATGCTCGTCGTCCTCGAAGGTCACCGGGGTCTTTTGCAGCAGGCCCGCGCGCTCGACCCAGACGTCATCCGGGGCGTTGACCATAATCTCTGAGATCGTGGTATCGGGAAGCAGCTCCTCGATGGGTCCGAGATAGTACAGGTCGTTGATTCCTGCCTGGATAACCGCATCGAAGGAGTCGTCGTCCAGGCGTGAGCCCTCGGGGCCGGAATCTACGATCTCGGCAAGGAGGTCGCGTGCGCGCGCGTCTCTCTGCTCATTGCTTTCGGATGCGTCGTTGGCTGCCGTCAGCACGCCGGTCGCCTGGCGCACGGCGTCGCGCTCGATTCGGAGCAGGTCCCTATTCAGCATTGTTCGTCTCCCCCGTCTCGGGAAGGGCGACGAGCCTGATGCCGCTCGCGCTGGAGAGTGCGAGGGCCTGGTCCTCGGTCACCTCGATGGTGACATTCGAGTAGCCGTCGGACTTGGAGCCCGACAGGTTTCCGTCGAGCGCGATGACGCGGATGGAGGCGGCCACGCGTTCGGTCGTCACGACCTGGCCGTCGCTCACGCTCGCGAGGACATCCACCTTATCGCCGACGGAGAGCAGCGGGGAGAGGCCGGTCGAGCTGTCGAGTGCGACGGTGTAGGCGACGTGCCCCTCGGTCACGGCTGTGGTAATCGAGGCCGGCTTCTTGGAGCCGGAGACGGACGAGAGCGAGACCGCGGTACCGGAGGTCTGCTGGGTCACTGTCTGGCGACCTGCCACATCTGAGACCTTCTTTGCCGCGTCCTTGGGCGCAAACGCCTTGGGAACGCTCGCGACCGTGAGGTCTGCCGAGGAGATCACCTCGCCGGGAGCGATGTCGCGCGTGACGGTGACGACCTTGACGGTCGACTGCTCGAGGCGCGTCAGTTCACCCTGTGCCTGGGTCCAGCGCCAACCGGAGAAGCCGACCGTCGCGACGGAGACGGCGATGGCCACGCCGGCCACTGCAGCGAGCCTGCGGTCCTTGCGGGTACCTCCGGGCTGCGGCCCGCGCTGTCGGCGTGCTGTTGCGGCCCCTGCCGTAGCTGTCGTCCTCTGGCCGCTCTTTGCGTTCTTGGGGGCCGTGTTTGGCATGGGGCTCGACTTGGTCGCACCCATGGCGGCCTCTTGCGCCATCGCGCGCTCCAGCTCGTGGCCGAGCGCTTGCTTGCGCCCGCGGAGCCTGTCGACGCTACGCATGCGCCCAGCCTCCACGGCCGCGCGCTCCTCTGCCTCGACCTGGGCGATCTCGGCCTTGATCTCCTCCTGGGACCTTTTCTTCATCGTCTAGCTTCCTTCCCGGGACCGATGAGTCCCGAATACCTGAGCAGCGAGTCACGGATGACGCGCCAGCGGTTACCGAAACGGGCGCCCTCGAGCTTTCCCGCCGCGCACATCCTCTCGATGGTCCTGGGGGTGACGCCGACCGCGTCCGCCGCCTCACGCGACGACAAAAGCGCCGGCATGAGGTCATATCTCCCCTGGCGCATCAGGTCGTACATCAGACCCAAGGATCCTCCGATCTGTAGTGCTATTCCGACACATAAAGAATCGCCCCGCACGGCTTGTCGTGCGGGGCGATTTGGTGCCATCGGGTGACAATCTGGGCGAGGCTCGCGACTGGCTCTATTCGGTGCCGTCGGGTGTCGTTTCACCGGACTTGCCGGCGCCTCCCGTAGAGGCCGGCAGCATATCCCTCACGGCCTTGGAGAGACTTTCGGGCGCATCGTCGAGCGAGCAGACGCCAGTATTTGCCGAAACGTTTCCGTCCTTGTCGATCGTGTACTCACACCAGCCGTTTCCGGTATCGGCCGGGCGCCACACCGTCGTAGACGAATAGGGGTGAAGTGTCCAAACGGCATCGGAGCGAACCTTTAGCTCATCGATGCCGGCGAACCTCGCGAAGGTCGATGGCCACGTTCCCTCGAGGACGACATAGACGCCTGCGTAGCGGTCTGCAGCCCCACACAGGCTCTCGGGGGCTTCGACGTAGTAGACCGTGGCCTTTCCGGTATAGCCGTTGGCCTTCAGCATCTCGCGCACCTCGGAGCGGGCCTCCTCGCCCGGATTGTCGGCGTATTTGACGGCATTGGCCTCGCCGAAGCAGGACTGTCGCGTGCTCTCGAGAAGCGAGCCCTGCCATGTCCTGTAGGCGAGCGCGCCGCCCAGATCGACGGCAAGGGCAATAAGGAGGGACAGTGGAATGAGCATCACGACGAAGAAGGTCGTGAGCTGAGCATGTGCCCCACTCCCCCTGCACACATGGCACTTCATCTAGATGACCTCCCAGTCCGAATAGCTGATGTAGGAGCGCGTGATATTGCGTACGGACCTCTTCCCAAACACGTTGTAGGGCGCCGGGTAGTCGTAGACGATCTCTGCCGATACCGTAACGGTCCTGCTCTCGGTCCTGAGGTTCTCGGTGCCCAGGTCGCCTGCCACGGCGCTCCCCTGCCCGAGGTCCTCGTCGGAGTCGAGGGTGACGGAGGCGTTCTTCACCGTAAGGCAGTCGGGGTCCACATCGGCAGACGCGCTCACGAGCTCGGTCACGAGAGTGTCCGCGTCCATGGAATCCCATCCCGCGGGTAGCTGGTCTGCGAGGTGCGCCAGCGAATAGTCGATTCTCGCCCGCTGGTAGCCCGTAAAGCCGAAGCCCATGATGGCGAGTACGACGGTAAGGGCGATCGGGAACACGAAGATGAACTCGGTCGAGATGAGTGCCTTGGGCACACGGTTGCAGCGCACCATCACTTCACCTCCGATGAGATCGCGGTGGCAGAAGAGGATTCAGGCTCGCTTTCGGCAAGGCCGTCGAAGACGGCCAAGGTGAAGACGCGACGGCACGGAATCTGGACGTTGACCGTCACCGATTTGCGCTCGATGGAGGAATCCCTGGACTTGTCTCCCACCCTGAGTGTCACGTCCTTTGCTGCGAGCGAATTGTGCACGATCGCGACCGTACAGCTGTCGTCGAGGCCGATTGCCCCCCTGACGTAGGCCTCGACCTCTGAATCGGTCAGATCGGGGTTTGCCGCGGCGTAGCGTGCGCCCTCGGACGCTGCAGAGGACGCGAGGGCCTTGCACCTGCTCATGTTCGCGCAATCCACGACGAGCGCTAGCATGGCGATCATGATGGGAAGGAGGAGGACGAGCTGGGTCACCATGACAGCCCTGAGCCCCGTATCTTTAGACCTCATAGCAGATTACCTTTCAAGATCGCGATAAATGTCGCCCCGACCAGGCTTGCCGACAGCACGACGTTATAGGGGACGTTGTCCTTGAGGCGGGCGCAGGCGTGGTTATGCCTGATGGCGAGTTCCAGGGTGCACGCGCACAGAAGATGGATGGCAAGAAACTCGACCACGCCTCCGACGGAAAGTACAGCCGTGAGCGCTATGGCCAACGTGAGGTAGTCGCCTGCGTGCCAGATGACCCCGCCGACCTTTTTCATGACGAAGGAGATCAGAGCAAACGTGGTGGCAAAGGGGATTGCGATAACCGCCCACGTATAGGGTCCCCAGGGGGATGACAGGGCACCCGCGCCGGCAAAGACGAGCAGCATGGGGACTGGGGCGATCCTGAACCTCATATCCTCCTGGCCGAGCGCCACCGAGGCCGCCAGGAAGACGGCGTAGGGAATCGAGATGAGCGACCCTACCCACGCTGCAAGCAGGTAGGGATAGACGAGGGTGATTTCCGAGGCCAAGGGAGGGTTGTGGCGTCGGGCATATGCTCCGGTATCCGCCTGTTGGGATAGCCCCGCGTCGATATCCCCTGCATCGCCTAAGGAGATGAGCGTCGAGGGGCTGACGCCGTAGTTGACGGCCTCTCTCTTCACGGCTCCGATCCATTTATCCCTTTCGGTATCGGAGGGTCGCGCCTGGAGCATAGACTTGTCCTCATGTTCCAGTGCGGCATAGCGCCAGCGCTGGTAAAGATGGGAGGCGCACCAAAAGCCGCAACCGACGGCTAATGTGGTTGCCAATCTGACGCCAAAAGACACGGGAGCCTCCTCGATACAGGCATAGATACTCATATTTAATTCTGTGGTTGTGTTTGCTCAAATTAAGGCTAATTTGGTGCCAAGCGGTGACACCATTTTGATTGAAACGCCTATCCATTCGACCTGGGGTCGCAACAATGGGTGACCTACGAAACCGAAGTGGTCGCGAAGAAGCTGTCACGAGAACCGTATCGGATTGCGCGAAAGACGACAATCAACCAGGGCGAAGCTGTGAATCGCAGCGATCGAAGAACCTTCGAAGCCATTAGGCGTATCGGCTAATTCCCGTGCCCGTAAAGCACTTGCCCGAAATAGGATACCTGCAAAACTGCGGAGCCTCCGTCCTGAGTACGCCTATGGGTAGCCGCCAGACATACTATAGCCGGGATATATCGCTACCTAAGAGCTCGAAATGCGCAGCTGCGAATCCTTTTGGAGTTGCCGTTACGGCGCATAGAGTTGAGTGGTCGCCCGAAACGCGCGGCCTTCGAAACACTCGTCTCATAAGGCTGTAGCCCTTGGCAAGTTTCATAATTGAGACCTAACCCATAAAGCTCGACTTGGTTGTTTGAGATTATGACCGGAGCAGTTCGCTCGAGAGGTTTTACAAACCAAGCGAACTGCTTTGCCAGGCTGACGCGAAATAGTGAGTAGCCGCTCGAAGCGCGGGACCTATGAAGCACTATTGCCGTATCACTAGTGCCGTATCCAAGCAAGTTTATGCTCGAATCGCGGTCCCTGCGAAGCGCATGAAGGCGGTTTTGAAAACGGTCTCTCGGCAAGTAGCTGCTCGAAGCGCGGTACCTGCGAAACCGTAGCCTACGGGAAGCGGTCGACGGACTTGGTGAGTAACTACTCGATGCGCGGTACCTGCGAAACAGAGAATCAAAGTCATCAACAGCAAAAGAAGGTGAGTAACTACTCGAAGCGCGGTTCCTACGAAGCGAATAGCTACAGCGCAGGATGGACGCACACGGTAAGTAGCAGCTCGAAGCGCGGTACCTACGAAGCTGGTCCAGGACCATAGATAGGACGGTTTACGGTAAGTAGCAGCTCGAAGCGCAGTACCTACGAAGCACTATTTGACCTTGACCGGAGAATATATGAGGTAAGTTGCTGCTCGAGGCGCGGTACCTACGAAGCAAAGCAATTTCTTTTGTGCACACATTACAAGGTAAGTTGCTGCTTGAAGCGCGGTGCCTACTAAGCTCGCCCATCGCGACCATCCGGTTTGCACTCGGTAAGTAGTTGCTCGAGGCGCAGTACCTACGAAGCCGAAGAACATAAGAGTAAATCTAACAAAGAGGTAAGTAGCAGCTCGAAGCGCGGTACCTACGAAGCCGAGCCTCCGCTGGTCATCGTCGATTACGCGGTAAGTAGCTGCTCGAAGCGCGGTACCTACGAAGCGAAAAACACAACCGGATGCCCCGTGAGTGCGGTAAGTAGCTGCTCGAAGCGCGGTACCTACGAAGCCACAATTCGAAGCACAGTGATAGCTTTGTTGGTAAGTAGCTGCTCGAAGCGCGGTACCTACGAAGCTCAGCATCAGGCACTCGTCGGCCGCACCGAGGTAAGTAGCTGCTCGAAGCGCGGTACCTACGAAGCGTAAACGTTGCAGCAGGCGCATCGAACTCGGGTAAGTAGCTGCTCGAAGCGCGGTACCTACGAAGCCATAACGGGGAATTCGACAAAAAGTACCTGGGTAAGTAGCTGCTCGAAGCGCGGTACCTACGAAGCACTTAACGGCGACGAGAATCGCGGCATATCGGTAAGTAGCTGCTCGAAGCGCGGTACCTACGAAGCCGCTGTGCGAGACGCTTGCTGGAACGGTTAGGTAAGTAGCTGCTCGAAGCGCGGTACCTACGAAGCACGGACTGCGCAGCCTGAGCGAGTGTATTCGGTAAGTAGCTGCTCGAAGCGCGGTACCTACGAAGCCGGGGTGCAAATCGGTCGGTGTTGGAAAATGGTAAGTAGCTGCTCGAAGCGCGGTACCTACGAAGCTGGGAAAACGTGAGCAATTTGACAGGTCGGGGTAAGTAGCTGCTCGAAGCGCGGTACCTACGAAGCTAGTTTTCAATCTTTTTTCAATCTTTTTTCGGGTAAGTAGCTGCTCGAAGCGCGGTACCTACGAAGCCTCGAATCGCGCAGGCCGCAGGCGTTCAGCGGTAAGTAGCTGCTCGAAGCGCGGTACCTACGAAGCCTTGATTGTACCCGTAACGAGTGGGTATCAGGTAAGTAGCTGCTCGAAGCGCGGTACCTACGAAGCCGGAGAATTGACATCGGTTGGTAAGCGACGCAAAAGAGCAGCTACTGAAGCTTAATAGTTAATTAATAGATTAGAAAGGGTTCCGACGATTTTTGGAAACCATCCAGTTTCCGCCCGGAAAAGGGATGATAGCGTGAGTTCTGTAAAAACTTGACAGCTGACGGATCATCGGAAAACCGTGCTATCAAGCAATAAGCCTTATTTGAGATTTCAAGGTGCACACACCAGTTTAACGGTTTAGACGTTACGGGAGAAGAGGACCCGATCTCTATCTATATGCCACACTGGGATCTCGAGATTAGCAGTGTCTACCTCCCGGTATTCAAGAAACAACATTTCCAGACCCTCATGGCGCGCCTTTCGAGTTAATTCCAAGACCTCGGCCGGATTTAGCTTGTCGATGAGGGCGATTACAGCAATTGACGGATTCAGCCTCGTATCGCAAACGTAATCCATGAAGGAGAAGAATTTCCTTAGCAGGGTAGTGGCCGGCTCGCGGCGGGGTGACAGCGAAAGCCATTTGGCGAACGATTTGATATCTCGTTCCGTGTTCCCAATCAAATCCGTTCGAAGGGAATACCCCAATTCCGCGATCAACATCTCGATGCACGCCCTGATCTCATGCGCTTTGGTTGCCAAAGGCTCACAGGCCTCGATCTCAGACACCATCCTTGACGTATAGGCGCCGGTCAACCTCCGGTCATCGAATGGGAGCTCGATCAGGCTGTCGATAAGGACGATATCCTTCGGTTTGAGCATTCGTTCCCCTCGGTATAGGGCGATTCCGGGCTCCCCTTCTCCTAAAAGCGATTCGGCGCATCGAGATAGCTCGTCGAACTCATCGAAGGATATGACTCCAAGTCCATCCGGAAAATCGATTGTCTCCCCTACCGTTTCGAGCTTGACGATCATAAGACGATAAAGTCCTCTCCGGTAACAAAATGCCCCTCGTCAGACGGGCTTCCGCATAGCGTGAGCATTGAGCAAAAGGAGGCCTCGGATACCCTGAGCACCTGCACCAGCCCCGCTTCTGGAAGGCTGGCCTTGAGCCTAGAGATTGCAGCCTCGGCATTCTTGGTATCGACCGCCAGGCGGGTGTAGACGGAATTCTGCAGCCTCGTATAACCATCCCTGACAAGAAACTGCCTGAACCTCGAGTACTCATGACGGTCCTGGGCATCGGCCACGGGTAGGTCATACATTACGACTATCCTCATGAACCTTATCCTCCCCCGTTCCCCATCAAGGCGTTCCTGGCGCCGAGATCCCATCTGCATCGCCAGCCCCCTCCATCACGCGAAGGCATCCGTCGACCCATAGGTCGATGGCGTCCGACACCCGGTAGCTCCCATGGCCATAGGGAATCCTGTCCGCGAGTGTGGACGCAAGGAGCCTTTTTACAGACGGCGAGAGATCCCGGGGGCGCTCCAGCTCGACTTTCCGATCGACCAGGGGCCTGAACGGCTCCACGAGATCGCAGGCGAGGTTGTAGGGGTTCGTCTTGGAGTGGTGGTGGATTCCCACCTGGTTGAGGTAGCCCTTCGACGCGATCCTGCA
This sequence comes from Coriobacteriaceae bacterium, assembly GCA_905209215.1. GTDB lineage: Bacteria > Actinomycetota > Coriobacteriia > Coriobacteriales > Coriobacteriaceae > Collinsella. The sequence continues at coordinate 16,325 of CAJLRY010000031.1, forward strand.
CGCTGTATGCGAGAGCAGGATGGAATAACCATAATCGAGGGCGCTATTGGTTGCATCCGCGTGCGGTACCCGCACGAAACCGTCGCCGAACAGCGCTTGGAAATAGCGGCGCGCTCCCGCGGCCTCGCGCCCGGTCGAGTCGCCCGCGCGGACCTCTCCCGCATAGGATGCAAGCAGCTCTGCCTCCAGGTCGTGGCCTGATCCTTCGAGGACAGAGGCCTGGTTTTCCAGCTTGCACTCGATAACCCTCTTCCACAGCATTTTGCGCGGCCAAGCGCCCCAAGACATCTGCGTAAGGACCCTGCCGTTCGTATCGATCGTCGCTGCCGTTAGCGGCATCAGGATTGATGCAGGCATATGCCGGCTATCGGTGAAAATGACGCTGCAGCCCCTTGCCGCAAGCTCATCGAGCAGGTAGGTCGATATGAACGCGGCCTTTCCGTCAACAACGATGCAGTCGAGCTCGTCTGCACGCAACAGGACGGGTCGGGGGTCGCCGTCACGGTGAACGGCGACCCATCCCGCCTCATAGCGCAGTTTCCGGGCGTTCTCCAAAAAGAGTGTCTTACCCAAGGGTGGATACCCTCTCGTGGAGGCCCGCCGCCGAAATGTCAACGATAGCGAAACCGGCCTTGGGGTCGTTGACGATCTTATCGAAGGTCATCGAGAGCGCACCCGCGAACGCGCTGCCGCCGAGGGTCCTCACGTCGGCGGTACCCCTGATTCCCGAGAGGAGCTCAACGACCTGGACCTCGGACTCCGCTACCGCGCGGACGGTCTTAGCGAGATCGTCCGCTTCCGTATCGGCAAACACCTCCTCCGGCGTCTTCAGGGCACCCAGCTTGAGCACCTTTGAGACGCGGGGGAAGTTTGCCGGAGCGAGCGCGAGAAGGCGTGACCACAGCCGGCAGAGAACCTTGGCATCGGATTCAAGATCGCGCCTGGGGCTCGGCTGCTCGCCGTCGACCATGCGCTCGACGATCATGAGCAGTCGGGTGTCGGCTGCGTCGAGCGCGAGCTGGCGCACGGGGCCGGCGGTCTTCAGCCCCTTGACCCTGAAGCGCTCCCCATATGCCTCGTACACGGTCTCCTTAAGGATCCTGTCGCGCACGACGCGGACGAATCTCTCGCCGGATTCGCGGCACAGCGAGCGCGCATAGAGCTCTGTGAGCGAATCGGTCGCCTTGGATGCGATGGACGTGGGCACGGGGGCGAACCTGAATAGGTTTCCCTTCTTGCCCTCGCTCTCGTAAATCATGAAATAGGCAAACGTCTGGGCTGAGTAGCCGCCGAACAGAGCCGCATCTCGGTCGCCCTTCACGGGGATGAGCTTCGTCTTCGCGTCGCGCGGTGAGTAGACGGTCTGCTTCCAGAAGGCCCCGCCCTCCTCGTAGGGGGCAAAGGTCACGCGAAGGTTCTTCCAGGAACAGGCGCGGACGAGCCTCTCTCGCTCGAAATCGGAATCCCATAGCACCTCGGCCGTGTCGTAGTCGACGAGGTCGCGGAAGAACCCGCCGGAGAAGAAATCGAGCTCTGAGTCCGCCCCGCCCCGGCGCTCCTGCGCCTCGATATCGCGCATAATGCGCTCGTAGAAGGCCCTGTTGTTCGACCACATGGGCGCCCTCGCCTCGATGAACCTGCCGGTCGTGAGGGCGATGAGGGCATCGTGGGCGTGGTAGTAGCGATTTGCTTTGCGGCTTCTCGGGATTCCCGCGCGTCTCCTGACCGAGCTGGCGACCCCGGCCTTCACGGGCACGACCTTGACGCCCGCGTAGGTGGCCTCGAGGACAGCGGCGATGAGCTTGCACTCCTGGCTCGTCTCGGTCAGCTGGCGCCCGACGATTGACTTCAGCATTCTCTCGGAGATCTGCGTCCTCATGAGCGCGTTGAGCTTGCGCTCGGTCATGAGGCCCGCACGGCGCAGGTGCATCCAGAAAGGCGCCATCTTCCTCTGCACGGGTTGGGGCACGAGGATCGAGTCCCTCTTATCAAGGCTCTCGGCGTACAGGACCAATGCCTTGTTGTCGAGCGACTCGTCCCTGCGCACCGACCTGGGCAGGATGCGGTCGACGCAGTAGTCGACCGACGCGATCCGCGCGATATCGATGGGCTTGCCGGAGTAGAGGCTCTTTCCCGCCTGTCGGAAATAGAGGTACAGGCGCTCGTTGATCTCCTTCTCGTCGAACATCCCCAGCTCGCGCAGGAGCCTGGCGGCATCCAGGTCGCGACGCGCGTCCTCGTCGAGCGCCTTCAGCGCGGCCTCGATCTCTTGGGCGCGGCTCCGCGACCGCTTGCCCTTCAGCTTGTTCGAGGCGGTCCTCGTGACCTCGACGTAGACCTTTGCCGGGGCGCATCCGGCCACCGAAGCCATATCCTCGATTACCTTCATGGCCTGCGAGACGCCGCGACGAAGTGCGGGGGACCCGGGCAGGGCGTCGATGCCGAGCTCACCGGCCTTTTCCAGGGCGGTGGCGTTGACCTCGTCGATCTTCGCGCGGAAGCCGAGCTCGGTGTCGCTCAGGGCCTGCATCAGGTTCATGGACGTGCCGCGGAACCTGCCGTAGGGCGCGCCCTGCTCGAGAACGTCCATGATGCACATGTCGCCACGCGCGGTATCTACCCACACACCGGTGAGCAGCCGCTCGGAGAGCTGGCCCCAGCCCTTGAGGCGCTTCGCGCAAAAGGCCTCAATAGCGCCCTCATCAAGGATATCCCCGTATTCCTTGGCGACCTTGCGCTTCAGGATGGAGCGCTCCTCGAACACGGTGTTCCACAGGATGATGTCCTCTGCCATGGACTTCTGGGCGGCCGTCAAGGACTTCACGCCGAGAAGGCCTGCGATCCAGGCCGAGACGGACAGGCGCGACGTCATCCTTTTGGCATCGGACACGCCCTTGACGTGAGGGTGCGCCATCGTGAAGTCGCGCGAGAGGATGCCTTCGATCCGGCTGAGGGTCATGACCGAGCCGTCTGATGCGGCCTCGACCACGGCCGCCCTCATCGCCGCATCGAGCGGCAGCCAGTCCTGGCCGTCCTCGGTGTAGCGGATGCCCGCCAGCTCGTTCAGGAACCGGAAGCGCTCGTAGATGAGGGAGTTCGCCGGAAGCACGTCCTCATCTACCAGATAGGTGCACTTGCCCGTCATGCGCCGGATGAATGCCTCTGCGGCCGCATCGGTGTCGATATGCTCCTCGTAGTTCCAGGGTGCGACGAAGGCGCGCTCATGGCCGGGAAGACGGCGCGACCACGCGAACCTCGCCTTGCCGTGGGCGTCCAAGGGCGCAGCTGAGGAATCCAAGGGCCCTACGTAGTAGGGGATCCTCGAGGTCAGCACTTTCAGGATATGGGCGCCTGCGTCCTTTAGCCAGGGATAGAAGTTGCCCTGGGCGTCGATGATGCGGCCCACGACCTCCGCATGGAGCTGGTACGGGATAGCACTGTTGTCCGTGGTGTGGATGCGGCGAAGGAACCTGTGCTCTCCGAGAGCGGCGACCATATCGATGTAGGCCGGGTCCTTTGTGGCATCCGTTCCCTTGAAGAGCCTCTCAACTCTCTTCTTGAACTCCTCATAGGGAATCACGTTGAGGTCGTAGGCCGTATAGCCCATATTCCTCTTGGCGCCGTCGAGCTTCTTCACGAGCACCTTGTCGTACCCCCTGCGGCCGGACCTTTTCGGGCCGCCGAAGAAGTCCCTGTAGAGGGCAAGCCCGTCCTCGTCGGGACCGTTTTCGGAATCAGCATGGACGATGTATTTCAGTGCGAGGTCCTTCAGTGTGCGCAGCTGGCGCCCGTACACCTCGTACTGGGCCACCTGGTTGTGCGAGAGGGTTTTTCCGGGTGCAAACGAGAGAAGGCCCTGTAGGCGCCACGCGGAGTAGAGGCCTCTCGCGGCCTCGATGGTCGGGGCGAGTCGGTCGGGGCAGTTGGCGAGGAACTCATCGATCGCATCGGCGTCGGATACGGATATCTTGCCGATCTGCTCGCCCTCGAGCGCGAAGGCGTCCATATTCGCCTTGTAGCCGGCGACGAGGTCGCCCAGAGCCTTTGCCTGCGCGCGGGCGATCTTGGCGTCGATATCGTCGCCTGTCACCGATACGGCGCCGGACACGGCCCTTTGGAGCTCTCGGGCAGTCCAGGAGCCGCCCATACCGGCAAGCGCTCCGCCGTCGAGCTCGATAGCCTCGCCACAGGCCTCCCCCAGGGCGTCGAGCTCGCGCACGAGGGCATCGACCTGAGCGGAGGGGTCGGAATTGGCGGACGTCACGTCGTTGCCCTCCATGAGGAAGTGTCCGCGGCGAACGACGTGGTTGGCGATGGCCCAGAAGATGAGCCTGGGGTCGCGCGGGCCGTCTGCCTCCATGAGGTCGACATCGAGGTGTGCGAGCGTGGGATATCCGTCGAGAAGGCCCTGCCAGGCTGCGGCGGCGGGATCTGTCGCGATATCTTCGCGCATGAGCCTATAGGACATCCTGCGCCTGATGAAGAAATCGGGGTCTGTAGGTGCGATAGCCGGCGCGAACACGCGCTCCATCTCGCGCTCCCTGCCGCGGGCGCGCTGGAGCCTGCGCCTCGCCGCGCGCGGCATGCGGGCCTCCGAGGCGTGGAGCGCCTCCTTGAAGCACCGTGTGCCCATCACGGGCTGGCCCTTGTGGTAGAGGACCTCACCGCACTCGTCGGTGGCCACGAACCCGACGCTCGTGCCGTCGAGGTCGATGCCGACATACCACGG
>CAJLRY010000032.1:0-16026 GCA_905209215.1 Coriobacteriaceae bacterium
CGGTCTTTCATGCAGCAGGGGCTCTCAATGTTTTTATGTCCTGCTCATATCGTCTCTGCCGGCAGTTGGGGACACTCCTTGTATCAACGCCGTATCAAATGCTCGGGAAAATGCGACCCGGTTTTTTGGCCGAATTCCGGGTCGCGGTTTCCGGATGGGGCGGGTTGCGGAAACCGCGACCCGGAATATTGCTCTGAAACGGGATACGGTTTCCCCGACGCGCCTCAAACGGAAAGTGCATCCCATTTCGGAGCTCCAAAACGGGATGCACTTTCCGCGTGGAAGAATTGTCGCAGCTGCGTTAAGCGGTGTCGCTCGCTACTCGCCCAAGATTAGCTCGGCGAGTTCGTCCTGCGTATCTACCACGTAGTCGGCGCCGGCGGCTTCCAGCTCTGCGCGGCCGCGGAAGCCCCAGCTGACGCCCGCGCTCTTAAGGCCGGCGTTGTGGCCGGTCAGAACATCGACATTCGAATCGCCCACATAGAGCGTGGTTGCCGGATCGGCGCCCAGCTCTTTCATCACATGCAACGTGACGGGTGCCTCGGGCTTGGGCGGAAATGCGCCCACACGGCCCTGTACCAGCGCAAAGCGATCGGGGCCAAAGTATTTCTCGATAAGCGGGGCTGCCGAAATATGATCCTTGTTGGTGAGCACGGCAAGCTGAACGCCCGCTGTGCGCAGACGGTCGAGCATCTCAATCGTGCCGGCGTAGGGTGAGGTGTGGTCCTCCTTGTGCTCGCCGTAATAGGCCCTAAACTCGGCAAGCGTCTGCTCAAACATACGGCCGTCGCCCGCGTACTCGGCGGGCATAAAGCGCTCGACCAGCTTGAGCATGCCGTTTCCCACCTTGTAGCGGTACTCGTCTACGGCAAACGTGGGCCAGCCGTGCATCTCGCAGGTATGGTTGCTGGCGGCCGCCAGGTCCTCGAGCGTGTTGAGGATGGTGCCATCCAGATCAAAGATCACATGGGAAAAAGCTGCTGCCATGGGTGCTCCTGCCGCTTGAGTTGTAAAACGAACCCCATGATACTGGGCATGCGTGCCGGGCATGTTTGGAATCTGAATATCTTTAATAGCCCTGAGCCTTTGTCGTTAGCAAATCCTCGGCAGTTGTTCTCCCACAAGCATGTCGAGGATACGGGTCGAGCCCCAGCCGGTGCGTACGCGCACGGCGGGACGGGCGCCCTCGGCAAGTGGCAGCACGCGACCGATGATGGCGGCGTTCTCGCCGTAGCGGGCGGCGCGCATGGCTGCCAGCGCGGCATCGGCTTGCTCGGCCGGCACCACGGCAACCATCTTGCCCTCGTTTGCCACCTGCAGCACATCGTAGCCGAGCATCTCGCAGGCTGCCTGCACGTCGGGGCGCACGGGCACGGCATCCTCGTCGACCTCCATGGCAACGCCGCTGGCCTGGGCAAACTCGTTGAGCGTGGACGCCAGGCCACCGCGCGTGGGGTCGCGGAAGCAGCGTGTGTCGGGTGCTGCGGCAAGCACATCGGCAATCAGGTGGTTGAGCGGCGCGGCATCGCTTTCGATGGTGCTCGAAAACGCCAGGCCCTCGCGTTGGCTCATGATGGCGATGCCGTGGTCGCCGAGTGTACCCGACACCAGGATGATATCGCCGGGCCGGCAGTTGGCGCCGCTGAGCGCCACGCCCGCGGGCACCTCGCCCACGCCGGCGGTATTGATGTAGACGCCGTCGGCCCCGCCGCGCTCGACCACCTTGGTGTCGCCCGTGATTATGGACACGCCCGCCTCGCGCGCCGTCTCGGCCATCGTCTGCACGATTTGACGCAGCTTGTCCATGGGATAGCCCTCTTCGAGGATAAAGCCGCACGATAGGTAGCGCACGTTGGCGCCCGAGGTCGCGACGTCGTTGACGGTTCCGCACACGGCGAGTCGGCCGATATTGCCGCCGGGGAAGAACTGCGGCGAGACTACAAAGCTGTCGGTCGACATGGCGATGCGCCCGCTCGCGGGCAGCGCAGCGACGCCGGCATCGTTGCCCTCGAGCAGTTCGGGCGACCCAAAGGCATCCAAAAAGACCTCATCGATGATGCGTTTCATCATCTGGCCGCCAGAGCCGTGGCCCAACAGGACAGTGCTATCGGTGGCAGTACGGGACATATCGAAAACTCCAATCGTGGGGGGTCGGCAATAGCTGAGTGTGGCAGAATCGATGTTAAGTAAAAGTCAGCGAGCGCCATTCAGGCGAAGTGAGTTGCCTTGAAAGAGGAGGCTGCTGGGCTTTTGCCCGCAGCCGACGATTGAAAGGCAAATCGCTCGCCTGAATGGCGCGCAGCGTCGACCGGCCCGCCGTTCGTTAGAGCGGCGGAACCCATTAGCCTCGGTAGCGGAAATATGCTGCACAGCTGCCCTCGGAACTCACCATGCAGGGGCCGATGGGATGCTCGGGTGTACAAGCGCGGCCGAACAGAGGGCAGTCGCTCGGCGTAATGGCCCCGCGCAGCACGTCGCCGCAGCGGCACCCACGCGGCTCGACCGTCGTCTCAACGGGCACGTCAAAGCGAGTGCGGGCATCAAAGCGCGAGAACTCGGGGCGGATGGAAAGGCCCGAGTTGGCAATCGGCCCCAGCCCGCGCCACGTGGTGTCGCATGGCTCAAACACCTGCTCGACCAGCTGGCGCGCCACGGGGTTGCCGTCTGCGTTGACGCCACGGCGGTAGGCGTTGTCGATTGCGGGCTGCCCCTCAACAACCATCTGGACCAGCATGCAGATGCCCTGCAGAATATCGACCGGCTCAAATCCGGTGACTACGCCTGGGGTCTCGAACTCATCGACCAAAAAGTCAAAGGGGGCTAAGCCCGTGATGGTGGCGACGTGTCCCGGAAGGATAAAGCCGTCGATAGTGGTCTCGGGATCGTTGGCGATGGCGCGCAGCGCCGGCGGCGTGGTCTTGTGGGCGCAATAGACCGAGAAGTTCTGGAGTCCGCGTGCATCGGCCTCCAAAATGGCGGCGGCGATGGTGGGCGTCGTGGTCTCAAAGCCGACGCCCATAAAGATGACCGGGCGATCGGGGTTGTGTTCGGCGATATCGAGTGCATCGAGCGGGGAGTACACAATGCGAATATCGCGCCCCGCCGCCTTTTGCGCGGCGAGCGAGGTAGACGACCCGGGCACGCGCATCATGTCGCCAAAGGTGGTGATGATGGCGCCGTCCATCTTGGCGAGCGCGATTGCATGGTCGATATCGCGGTTGGCGGTAACACAGACGGGGCAACCCGGACCGCTCAGCAGTTTGAGCCCGGCAGGCATAATGGAGCGAAAGCCATAGCGACCGATGCTCACGGTGTGCGTGCCGCAGACTTCCATAAGGTTGATGGTGCGGTCGCCGACGAGTTCACGGATGCGCTCGATGAGCTCGCGAGCCAGCTTGGGATCGCGGAATGCCGAGAAGTCGATACCGGAGCGAGCCGGCTGTCCGGCCGCCACTAGTAAGCCTCGGCCGGGTTGGTGGCCAGCTGGTCTTCTTCGACCAGTTCGGTCATGGTGTTGACCAGGTCGAGCGTCTCCTGCGCCTCCTGCTCGTCGACAATCTGAATGCCAAAGCCGGCGTGCACGAGAATATAGTCGCCTACCTGTGCCGTCGGCACGAGGCGCAGCGAAACGGGGCGCTCGATGCCCATCATGTCGACGGTCGCCTTAAGGTCGTCGTCGCGTTTGACCACTTTACCGGGAACGGCAAGGCACATAATGTTCCCCTTTTATACGTTTTGCGCTGGATAGGCGCCTAATTACCCATCAGTTGATGGTAGCGCTCGCAGGAGTCACGAGCAAACGCGTTACACCTGTGAGACGGCGGCGCGCAGGCTGGCAAAACAGCCTATCGCGATGCTGTCTGCGCGAGGCGAGCGCGAGCGATGACGGCCTGACCGTAGGCGATACAGCCGTCGTTGACGGGCACGGAGCGGGGAATCAAGACAGTGAGACCCATGCTTTTGAGCTCGCGGGTGAGGAGCTGAAGCAAAAGTCGGTTCATGAACACGCCGCCCGAGAGCGCGACGGTGTCGAGGCCTTCACGGGCGCAGATTTCGCGTGCGATTCGTGCCGAGGAGCGCGCGATGGTGACGTGGAAGTCGAGCGCGAGCTTGCCGGCGGGCACGCCGGTCCTGATTCCCTCCAAAAGCGCCTCAAAAAGCGGTCTGGAGTTCAGAACATGGCAGTCGTCCGGACGGGATGATTCGGTTACGGAAAAGCTGACCATATTGCCGGTGGGGCAGGCACTTTCACTGCTGAACGCGCGCCAGGCGGCGGCTTCGAGTTCTATGGCGGGTTCGCCCTCGTAGGTTGCCTTGTCGCAGATGCCCAGAATTGCTGCCGCGGCATCAAAGAGACGTCCCATGCTGCTGGTACGCGGGCTGTTGATGCCGCGCTCGATCATGGTGGCTGTCACGCTACGCGTTTGCTCGTCGAGGCTGTCCAAAAGCTGAGCGGCGCCTGGGTGCTCGAGTAGGCCGAGTTCGCTGAGCAGGGCAAAGGCGTTGCGTCGAGCGTCGCGTACGGAGGCCGCCCCGCCGGGGAGCGCCCAGGTGAGCAAATGCGCGGTGCGCTCAAAGCCGTCAAGGCTGGCAACAAGAAACTCGCCGCCCCAAATGGTCCCATCGGTGCCGGCGCCGGTGCCGTCGAAGGCGATGCCAAGGACACGCGTGTCGGTTGTAAGCTGGCCCGCGGCGATGGCCTCGGCCATTACGCTCGCGATATGCGCATGATGGTGCTGCACTTCGACGAGCGGCAGATTGCATTTTCGCGCCTGCTCGCGCGCCCACTGGTCCGATAGATAGCTGGGGTGTAAATCGCAGGCCAAGGCGGCGGGCGCCAAGTCAAAGAGATCTTCCAAGCGCGTGCGCGCGGCGTTCCAGGCATCGAAGGTCCCGCCGTTTTCAACATCGCCGATATGCTGCGACACAAAACAGGTTGCCTCGCCGTTCGTCCCTTCGCGCGTGAGCGCAATCGTGGCCTTTTGTTGTGGCCCGCAGGCGAGCACGCAGGACGGAGCGCCGTCGAGCGCCGGCAACGGCAGCGGCTGGGGTGCATATCCGCGGGCACGGCGCACGGGCATAATGGCGCCGTTGACCACGCGCACCACGGAGTCGTCGTAGCGCGAGAGGATCGCGCGGTCGTTGCCGAGTAGCGCATCAGCAATGCCGGCGGCAACGAGGCGCTCCCAGGCAAGGTCGTCATCGGTCTCGATGGGCTCTTCGCTCAGGTTTCCGCTGGTCATGACGAGTGCGTGCACACCGCGGGCTTCTGCTGCGGCAAGCAACAGATGCTGAAGCGGGGTGTAGGGGAGCATAACGCCGAGCTCGGGAAGGTCGTGCGCGACGGACGGCGCGAGCGCGAGGGCGTCGGGGGAGCCGCCGCTCTCGCAAACAGCACGTCGGCGCAGCAGCACAATGGGGCGAATGCTGCCGGCCAGCAAGCCGCGCTCAACGTCGTTGACATGGCACAGGCGTTCAACGTCGGCAAGGTCGCGCACCATAACGGCAAGCGGCTTGTTGCTGCGGCGTTTGCGACGACGAAGCTCGGCTACCGCCTGCTCGTTGGAGGCGTCACATGCCAAGTGAAATCCGCCCAGGCCCTTGATGGCGACGATGCCACCGCCGGCCAGCAGCTCAATGCAGCGCTCGATGATAGCGTCGCTGGCTTCGCGTGTGGTGCCGACGGCCGGCAACGCGGCGGCTTCGCCCGGCTCACCGCCCACGCTCGCTTCGCGCCACGTGATATGCGGCCCGCAATCAAAGCAGGCATCGGGCTGCGCGTGAAAACGCCGGTCGAGTGGGTCGGCATACTCCGCGGCACACTCAGGACACATGGGAAAACAATTCATCGACGTGGCCGCTCGGTCATAAGGCAGCGACCGGATGATGGTAAAGCGCGGTCCGCAGTTGGTACAGTTGATAAAAGGGTAGTGATAGCGCCGATCGGCGGGGTCGAACAACTCGCGCAGACAATCATCGCAGGTGGCGATATCGGGCGAGACGAGCGTCGTGTGCGCGGTCTGGTCCTGCGATGCCACAATACGAAAGCCCTGCTCATCGGCAGCGCTCCAGCCGCTAGGCTTCAAATCCGCAATATCGACTCGCTCAACGCGAGCCGCCGCGGGCGCATGCTCAGAAAGAGCAGCGACAAATCCGTCAACCGCCTCGGCACGGGCGTGCGCCTCGATATGCACGCCGTCGCCCGCGTTGAGCACCCATCCGCAAATGCCATGCGCCATGGCCTCGCGATACACAAACGGCCGCATGCCAACGCCCTGCACAATGCCCGTCACATGAATATGCACATGTCGCATGCGACACCCCTCATCAAAACCGACCAAATAGGGACAGGTGCGCTACAGCCCCAGGCTCTGCTTGGTGGCGGCGCACGTGAGCTCACCGTGCTTAACGCCGCGCAGGCCCAGCAGGCGGTCGGCTAGTTCGTAGACGCGCTCGCCGCGACCCTTGAGCGCCAGAATCTCTAAGCAGTTGTGGTGATCCAGATGCACGTGCATGGTCGATACGATCTCGTCGGTGTAGTCGTGCTGCACTTCGTCCAGACGGCGCGTCAGGTCGCCGGTATGGTGGTCGTAGATCATGGTGAGCGACCCGATAACATGCTCGTCGGGCGTGCGCATCTGCTCCTTGGCGATCGAGGCGCGAATCAGATCGCGTACGGCCTCGGATCGGTTAGCCACGTCACCGCGGCGCGCGATCTGCTCGTCAAAGCGGCGCAGCAGGTCGTCGGGCGCGGTGACCGAAAAGCGGACCAGCTCGGAGCTGGAGCCGCTGTAGCGGCAGCTTGCATCGTCGTCCGCACCGTGATTGTGCGCGTGCTCGTGCTCGGCCACGTTACACCAGTTTCACAGAGCCGACGGAGTTGTGGTCGGCCTCGATGGCCTCCTCGTAGCCCTCGAGCGCATCGTGCGCCTCGTGGAGTGCCGCCATGGCGGCCTCGAGCTTGGCGCCAATGCGCTCCATGTCAAAGTTCTCGGTCGCATGCAGCAGCTGATGGCTCCACTCGTGAGCGAGCTCAATGGTGTCGTCGACCTGCTTGACGCTCATGGCAAGCTGGCTCATGTTCATTCCGACGTCATGCATGGGGAGTCTCCTTTTGTACGGGGCGATATGGTGGTTCAGATTCTACTACGCCCGCCTTGGGCGCCGCCGCATAAGAAAACGGGTGCGAGTCCGTCTGACCCGCACCCGTTCACTGGGGGCTGTTTGTATCTACCATACTATCCGTGGTCGCATACCTTGCGTTTGGCACTCCGGCGAGCGGTGCGAAACCGCTCATGGACGGCAGATGGGTAACAAGCGTATTACAGATGTTTCTCCAGCAGTGCCTGAAGTCTTGCCTTGGGCAAGGCGCCGACCGAGCGGTCGACCTCCTCGCCGTTCTTAAAGACGATCAGCGTGGGGATGCTCATGACGCCAAACTTCATGGCCAGGTCCTGGTTGTCGTCGACGTTGCACTTGGCCACAGCCAACTTGCCGGCCAGCTCGTCGGCAACCTCGTCTACGATGGGCGAGAGCGAGCGGCAGGGGCCGCACCACGGGGCCCAAAAATCAACCAGTACGGGCAGGCTGTCGTTAACGATGGAATCGAAGTTCTCGGGGGTAATCTGCTTAATGTCAGCCATGGTGACCTCCATAATACGACGCGGCTCGGCCGCGTAAAACTCAGTACGACCGTGCTTATACCCAGCGGCCCGCAAAGCAACCACTCGCGGGCGGCTCTTTTATATAATGGTGGGCACGCAAACGATTGGAGAGCGCATGCCCACGTCACAAAGCCAGAAAAAAGAAGCCATCGCTCAGGCGGCCGAGCAGGAGCTCGCGTCGCTTGCAGGTCGCGGTGTGCGTATCGCGGGCAACGCGTGCTCGCCGATTGTGCTGGTCAAAGGCGATTTGGATGAAGCCGAGTGCTCGGGCGGCGAGCTGGCTGCCGGCGCGGATGGCGCCGCGTTGCGCAAGGCGCTCGGCGCCATCGGATATGCCCCCGAGGACTTTTGCGTGCTGGCAAGCGTCGCCGGCGCGGGTGACGGAGCGGTCGCGGTGGGCGAGACTCTGCCGTGCGACCTGTTCCGCGAGGCGCTGGAGGCTCTGGACCCCGAGGCGGTGCTGCTGCTCGACAACAGTGCGGCCGATGTCATGCGCGAAACCTACGCCGATATGCTCGTGGCGATTGATGACTTCGACACCGCCATGCTCAAGCCCGGCCTGGTCGCCCATGTGCAGGGCCGCCGCGTGCTCGCGCTCGATGGCTTTGAGGCGGCGCTGACCGACAAAGCGGCCAAGCAGCGTATGTGGGCCTACATCAAGCAGCTGACCCCGGCGGTCGCTCCACTGTAGCGGATCGGCACCGGCGAGCGATTGCCTGGCGGGCGAGGCGCGCCGCGAGATCGGCGCCGTACTTCTACATCACAGCGCGCAGCTCAAACCGATCGCCGTTAATGCGGAACTGGCAGTTGCCGTTCATGCGCTCCACGGTAAGTTTGATGCTCTTGGTTCCAAAGCCGTGGCCCGCATGCCGGGTCACGGGCATGCCGTCGACCATGCGCGGCGCGCGGTCAAACGTGTTGGAAACTAACAGCAACAGCTGGCCGTCCTCAAGTCGCAGGTCAAGGTCGACGAATCGCTTTCCTTGGGGTGCGGCGCTTGCGGCGGTGATAGCGTTTTCCAAGGCATTTGAGAGCACGCTAAACAGGTCGGCGTCACCTACGTGGACGGTTTCGGGTACGGCGGCGCGCAGGTTGGCGGTAATGCCGTTTCTATTGATATCTGAGTTGAATGACGAAAGCGCGATGTTTACGGTCTCGTTGGCGCAGAAGCGGCGTACGGCGGTGCGGTCGCCGGCTTCGCAGAGTTCGTCGATGCGGTTGAGCGCCTCGTCGGTGTGGCCCTCCTCAATTAAAGTGGCCAGGCCGCGTAGGAAGTGGCGCATATCGTGGCGAAGAATCGACAGCTCGCGCCCAGATTGACGCCAAGCCTCGAGCTCTTTGATGGCGGCGCTGTCGCGGGTTTCGAGCATCCAACGCTCTCGCTCGGCGGTTTCCTTTTCTTCGTATTCGCGCAGGTAAACGGCAAGAAACATAAGATAGAAGGCACAGAGCGCAAATGCCAAAAACTCAACTGTCACCACCGAGCCCGAGTGGAACAGCGTGGTGTAGACGTTGGTGGCGTAGTCAAAGATGTAATAGACGAGCGGCAGGATTAAAAGGATGCCCAGCTCGGTGGGGCTTTTAATCGCCAGGCGGGGTCCAATGTCGCCGGCCCAATGCAGCAGGACGGCAAAGACGCCGAGCGTGGTAGCGATGCGTGCCAGATAGTACGCGATCTGAGAATCGGTTGCGGCAAATGCGGCGATGCCCATCCAATTGCTGAACTGGCAGCTCAGATAGGCGCTGGTGACGCCCAACGTCGCGAGTAGCGGACTCAAGTGGTAGCGCGCGCATAGGTAGACGGTAAGCGGCAAGTGCACGACGAGCGGATAGACCTGACGGGCAAAAAGCTCTCCGCCAACGACATTGGCGATCGAAAAGGCAGCGCCGGTTGCGGCTCCGACCCCCACCAACTCGAGTGCATGGCGTCGATTGATTTCGATACCGCACAGCGCCGCCGAGGCAAAGACGCCAAAGAGCAGCGTCGTGGCGTGGTGGATTGCCCAAAGGACCATTTCGACCGAGGAGATCATCAGCGCCTCCCGCCCTCAAAGCGCACCGCAAAGTAGGCGTCTTGGAACCCCTGCTTGCTGCTGCGCGACAGCGGAATGCACGCGCCCGAGCGCATGACGATGTCTGTGCGATCGAAGTGGTCGATGTTGCGCAAGTTGACCTGGTAGCTACGGTGGCATTTAAAGAAGGTGGCATTTTGCGCCAAACGGTCCTCGACGCTGCGGAACGATTCGAGTGCCTCGATATCGCGTCCGTCGCGCAGATGGAAGACCACGTGCTTGTTGCGCGCCTCGGCATATTCGATGTCGGACAGGCGCAGGGCGTGGTAGCCAAAGGACGTTTTGATCACGAGCTCGTCGGTTGCCGCCGGGCGCATGCTCGAAAGTTCGTCGAGTAACTGCGCCAGGCGTTCGTAAGTCACGGGCTTGAGCAGATAGTCGAAGGCGCGGACCTCGTAGGACTCCAGTGCAAACTCGGGCGACGAGGTGAGGAACACCAGGCGCACGGCGGTGTCGGCCTGGCGCAATTCGCGTGCGGTGTCCATGCCGTTGACGAGCGGCATGATCATGTCGAGCAGGATGATGTCGGCGCGCGACGCGGCATGGCGCGCCAGCAGGTCCTCGCCGCGCGTGACGAGCGCAACATCGACCGCCGTGCCCGTCTCGATCGACCAACGGTCGATCATCCGGTGCAGTCTATCTAGAAAAGCGGCGTCATCGTCGCAGGCAATAATCTTGAGCATTCTGAGCCCCCTTAGTAGTTCGATTTTGCCACATTGGGCGCGGACCACTCGCGGGGGAGCGCCCGTTCGTGCCTCACGGTGCGCAACTCGCGCCGAGCGGTATTGCGGTGGCGAAAGATGCCTCCTGCGCTATCGAGAGCTCGGCTATCCTCAGCTTGCCAGTTCGAAAATGGACCTGCCGCATGATTGAATCTTTATTTCAACCTTACACCTAGGTTTACAGCTGTCTTGTCAGCTGTAAACCTAGGTGTCATACTAAAGCCCCAAGACTCGCCAAAAGAGAGGGGCCTTGATGGCACAGAGCGCGAACATGGATGCGTCGGAGCTTGCACGCGATATCGCGGCCGGCCTAGCATCGGCAACGACGGCAACGGAGCGCGCGGCACTGGTGCCCGCAGAGCTTGTCGAGGCCATTCAGCAACTAAAAACCCAACGTGACGCGGTGATCCTGGCGCACTACTATGTGGCGCCCGAGGTTCAGGCTGTGGCCGATTACGTCGGCGACAGCTTCTACCTGGCAAAGCTCGCCAAAAGCCTACCGCAGCAGACTATCGTGCTGTGCGGCGTGGAGTTTATGGGCGAGAGCGCCAAGCTGCTCAATCCCACCAAGACCGTGCTGCTGCCCGAGCCGGGCGCGGACTGTCCCATGGCGCACATGGTCAAGCGCGAGACGGTCGACGCGGCGCGCGCCGAGTATGGCGACGACCTGGCCGTGGTGTGCTACGTCAACTCGACGGTCGAGATCAAGAGCTGGAGTGACGTGTGCGTTACCAGCTCAAACGCCGTCAAGATCGTCTCCGAGCTGCCGCAGCAGCACATCTTGTTCATTCCCGACCAGAACCTGGGCCGCTTCGTAGCCGAGCAGGTGCCCCAAAAGCACGTCATCCCCAACAACGGCTACTGCCCGCGCCATCACATCATCACCGTCGAGCAGATCGTCGACGCGACGGAGGCCCACCCCGACGCGCTCGTGCTGGCGCATCCTGAGTGCAAGGCTGACGTCCTGGCTGAGGCCGACTACATCGGCTCCACCGCCGGCATCATCAAGTATGCCGAGGAGTCCGACGCGAGCGAGTTCATTATCGTGACGGTCCGCGGCGTACTCTACGAGCTCGAGCGCCGCTGCCAGGGCACCGGCAAGAAGTTCTACTTCCCCGCGGTGCAGCCCACCTGCGTCAACATGGATCTCATCACGCTCGAAAAGCTCGTGCGCTGCCTGGAGACGGGCGAGGGCGAGGTGCAGATTGGCGTGTCGGACAAGGCCGCCGATCAGGCCAAGCTCACGCTCGACCGCATGCTCGAGTACGCAGCGCGCTAGAACAATGCGGCATGAGGGACGGTCCCTTATGTCACATTCAAGGGAGAGGATTCCTGTGGAAACCAAGCAATACCCCGATATGGAGTGCGACGTCGTTATTGCCGGCTGCGGTGTAGCGGGCCTGTATGCGGCTCTCAACCTGCCGACGAGCATGCGCGTGATCATGCTCTCCAAGGGCGCTGTCGACGAGTGCGATTCGATGCTCGCGCAGGGCGGCATTTGCGTGCTGCCCGAGGGTTCTGACTACGATGCCTTCTTTGAGGACACCATGCACGCCGGCCACTACGAGAACCGCCGCGAGAGCGTCGACATCATGATTCGCTCGAGCCGCTCGGTCATCAACGACCTGCTGGCGATGGGCGTGGACTTTGAGCGCAAGGCCGACGGCAGCCTCGACTTTACCCGCGAGGGTGCGCACAGCCGCCCCCGCATTGCCTTCCATGCCGACATTACGGGCAAGGAGATCACGACCAAGCTGCTTCAGGCCGTTCGCAAACTGGATAACGTGCAGATTTTGGAGCACGTGGCCATGACCGACATCCTGACGGGCGAGCGTGACGGCGCAACGGTGTGTGCCGGTGTCGTCGCCGTTCCCGTGGACGAGGACAACTCGGTCCGCCCCGCCGACGAGCTGATAAATGCCGCCGAGGGCGCGCATGCCGGCGAGCCGTTTAAGATCCATGCCCGCCACACGCTGTGGGCGACGGGCGGCATCGGCGGCATATACGACCACTCGACCAACTATCCGCAGCTCACGGGCGATGCCTGCTACATCGCTCAGGAGCATGGCATTAAGATGGAGCACCTGGACTACGTGCAGATCCACCCCACGGGACTGTTCTCGCCGCAGCCAGGCCGCACCTTCCTGATCAGCGAGAGCTGCCGCGGCGAGGGCGCGATTTTGCTCAACGCCGCCGGTGAGCGCTTTACCGACGAGCTTCAGCCGCGCGATGTGGTCGCTGCCGCTATTCGCGAGCAGATGAAGCGGGACGGTACCGAGCACGAGTGGCTGAGCTTTGCCCCCGTCGAGCGCGATGTAGTGACCGGGCACTTTGCCAACATTCGCGCACGCTGCTTGGAGGACGGCCGCGACATCTTGGACGAGCCCATCCCCGTTACGCCTACGCAGCACTACTTTATGGGCGGCGTGTGGGTCGACAAGGACGGCCGCACCTCGATGCCCGAGCTCTACGCCGCCGGCGAGACGGCTTGCAATGGCGTGCACGGCAAGAACCGCCTTGCATCGAACAGCCTGCTCGAGGCGCTGGTCTGGGGTCGTCGCGCCGCGTGGTACATGCGTACCGGCGAGTCACTGGCCGTGGAGCAGGCCGGTGAGCCCGCGCTTGACGGGCGTCACCGCGCCCTGAGTGCCCATACCCTTGCAATCGATGATTTGGCTCGTGCCGCCGGCACGCAGGCCGTGGAGGAGTAGACCATGAATCCCATTACCATGAAACTCGTCGTCGATGATCTGATTCTGCAGGCTCTGCGCGAGGACATTACCTTTGAGGACGTGAGCACGGCGAGCGTGTGCCCCACGGCGCGTCCCGCCACGGTGGAGCTTATCGCCAAGGCCGATGGCATCATCGCCGGCCTGGATGTGTTCGCTCGCACCTTTGAGCTGCTGGATTCGCAGAGCTCGGTGCTGTTTGATGTTGCCGACGGTGACGAGGTGCACGCCGGCGACCACGTGGGCCAGGTGCGCGGCGATGCGCGCGTGCTGCTTTCGGGCGAGCGCGTGGCGCTCAACTACCTGCAGCGCATGAGCGGTATCGCTACCTATACGCACAGAATGGCTGCGGTGCTCGAGGGCACCAAGACCGTGCTTGTCGACACACGTAAGACCACGCCGGGCATGCGCGTCTTCGAGAAGGCCGCGGTTGAGATTGGCGGCGGCAGCAACCACCGCTACAACCTGTCGACGGCCGTCATGCTCAAGGACAACCACATCGATGCCGCCGGTGGCGTGACGCGCGCGATCGAGATGGCGCGCGCCCATGCGTCGTTTACCACGACAGTTGAGATTGAGTGCGAGAACCTGGACATGGTGCGCGAAGCCGTGGAGGCCGGTGCCGACATTATCATGCTCGACAACATGACCCATGACGACATGGCCGCCGCCATCGAGCTTATCGCCGGTCGCGCCAAGACCGAGTGCTCGGGCAACGTGGACGCCAGCAACATTCGCGCCCTGGCCGATCTGGGTGTCGACTATATTAGCTCGGGCGCCCTGACGCACTCTGCGCCGATCCTCGACCTCTCGCTTAAGCACCTGCGTCTGCTGGACGGTAAATAATGAACGCCCGCGAGCGTCGCCGTGCCATCATGGCCGTGCTCGAAGGAGCCAAGGAGCCCGTTTCGGGCAGCGCACTTGCCCGCGAGGTTGGCGTGAGCCGTCAGGTCGTGGTTCAGGATATTGCCCTGTTGCGTGCCGATGGGCACGATATCGTGGCGACCAACCGCGGCTACGTGCTGCAGGAAGCCGCGAGTAGCCCCGCCGTGCCCACGCGTCTTGTTAAGGTGCGCCACGGCGTGGAGCAGGCGGGCGACGAGCTTACGAGTATCGTCGACGCGGGTGGCGCCGTGCTCAACGTGATCGTCAACCATCGTGTGTACGGCAAGATCACGGCCGACCTGGACATCCGCAATCGTCGCGATGTTGAGCGCTACCTGCACGATATCGAGAGCGGCAAGAGCTTTCCACTACTAACGGTGACGAGCGGCTACCACTTCCATCGCATCGCGGCGGAGGACGAGCAGACCCTCGACGAGATCGAGGCCATACTCAAGGAGAAGGGCTACCTTGCCGATTTAATGCCCTACGAGGATGATTTGTCCTAACCCGATACTGTATTTATAAGTTGCGGTGAAATAGTTCCTACAATCGGCACCTAAGCAATGAGCCAGGAACTATTCCACCGCAACTGCCAAGGTAGCCCCGTCCCCAATTAGCTGCCTATACAAACAAAAGGAGGCCTCCGCGGCGATGCGGAAGCCTCCTTTTTTGTGCACGGTGTACTTTTGAGTGTGCAAGTGGGGGAGTTGTTACTCCTCGACGATCTCGGTGATCGCGCCAGCGGGGCAAGCGTCCTGGCAAGCGCCACAGGCGACGCAGGAGTCCTCGTCGGCGACGGTAGCGACGTCCTGGAGCTCCAGAACGCCAGCGGGGCAGGAGTCGACGCAAACGCCACAAGCGATGCACTCGTCGGCATCAATTACGGGATGAGCCATGGTAGTTTCCTCTCTGTTGACCGACGCTACAGGCGATGCGCGCCGGTTTGATTCGGGCAAAAACATACCACGGGAGCGACCGTTTGCAATACCCTCTGGCCGGCATCTTCATACCGTTCGCCGAGTATGCCAAGGTTTACTAAAAAACGCGCAGGTGGGGCCGTTGAGCTGCGCAAATGTTAGCTAAAGGTGACTTGTAATATTGAGCTATTGAGCGCGCCTGCGGAAAGGGCATCCCGTTATTTGGCCGAAAACCGGGTCGCAGTTTCCGGTTAGGCCCGCTAGCGGAAACTGCGAGCCGGCATCAGCTCTCAAAACGGGACGAGCTTTCCGCAAGGCAGCTCCAGACACCTTCGGACCCAAGCCTCAGCCATCTCTACATAGATCTCAATAGATTTGCCGAGAACTCAATCAGCGCATCTACCTGCGCATTTAAGAACCTAAACTCTCAGCAATAAGAAATCTTATATGAATTGACTTAGATTTTGTATATTCCGGCCCATAAGGGGATACACTACATCCTGAAAGACAAGCCGAAGCGCCGCGCGACAGATCGTCGAGGCGGCGCGAACGCAAAAGAGAGAGGGAATTTCTAATGAGTAAGATTCTTGGTATCGACCTTGGTACTACTAACTCCGCAATGGCCGTTCTCGAGGGCGGTTCTCCGACCATTATCGTGAACGCCGAGGGCGACCGCACCACCCCGTCCGTCGTGGGCTTCCGTGCCGACGGCGACCGCGTCGTGGGTAAGGCCGCTAAGAACCAGGCTGTCACCAACCCCAAGAACACCGTGTTCTCCATCAAGCGCTTCATGGGCCGCAAGTACTCCGAGTGCACCTCCGAGATCAAGACCGTGCCGTATGAGGTCAAGGAGGGCCAGGGTGGCCGTGCCGTCGTCGATATCGAGGGCAAGGATTACACCGCCGAGCAGGTGAGCGCCATGACGCTCGCCAAGATGAAGGCTGACGCCGAGAAGTATCTGGGCGAGACCGTCACCGACGCCGTCATCACCGTCCCGGCCTACTTCAACGACGCCCAGCGTCAGGCCACCAAGGACG
>CAJLRY010000033.1:0-11106 GCA_905209215.1 Coriobacteriaceae bacterium
CGCGATTGGCGAAAATACGTTGGTGAAAATGGTGAAAAATATATTGACGCTAACATCGTCGCCCTCGAGCAGCCCCGCCGTCTCGGCCTCGAGGGCCCCGGCCTCGTCGAGGGCCTCCGATATCCGGGCGGCCAGGAACCTGACCTGCCTGTTCTCGGCCTCGACGAGCGCCGGCGGGGGCGCGGTGGAGGCGGCCGCGGCCTCCCCGGCGGCCTCGGCCCGCGGGCCCCCGGCCCCGGAGCGGGCGATCCCCCACGCCCCGCCGAACCCGGCGAGCAGCTCCAGCCACCGCCGGTCCGACAGGTCGACCGCGGCCTCGAGGGCCGGGCAGGACTCGAGCAGCACCGCGCGCAGGCGGTTCTTGTCCCTGGTCGCGCAGGCGACGACGTGGTCGCGCTGCGACGAGAGGGCGCGGGCGGCCTCGAGGGCCTCGCCGCGGCCCGGGACCCCCGACAGGGAGTCCGGCACGCCCAGGGCGGTCCGCGCGATCACCGCGGCGTCGCGCTCGTCGGTCTTGGCCTCGCCGGCGAACAGGCCCGCGGCGCGGCTGGCGGCGAGCCCAGGCAGGTGGGCGACCCCGAGCCCCGCGGCGCGGGCCCGCCTCACGGCGAGGGACCCTATGTTGCGGAACTGGTCGACGACGACGAGCGTGCCGGCGGGCGCGGAGGCGAACAGCGCGTCGAGCTCGGCCTCCCTGTTGCGGACGGGGGCGCTGGCCAGCACCTCCCCGTCGCGGTCGATCAGGCAGGCCCAGTGCGATGACTTGCCGACGTCCAGGCCGAGCACGGCCGCGGGCCTGGTGGATGGCGCTTTCACGGTGGTATCCTTCCGGTAGTCGTTCGACCGGATGGCCTCCCCCTCGGCACTCACATTACCAGCCGCGGCACCTGCCCGGCACTTTCCTATCAGCCGTCGGGGGCGGCGCGTCCCGCGCCGGCAGCACCCAACGGGCCCTCTCGGGGGCAGGGACGTTCGGCCGTGCGCGGGCGCCCGGTCGGCGGCCCGTTCTGGGCGCGCCTCAATCGTAGCCCGAGACGGGCCCGGGCTGACAATTTCGACTGTAATGGACGTTCTTAAACGACTAGTCAAACAACAAGAACGTCCCCAACAACTACTTATAAACGGCAGACTATCCACTCTCATTCTGCGAGCACTCATTTAAGTCTGTCCCCAATGAGTGCCCTGGAGCAGGACAACTCCGCAGGTAGAGGACGGACAGCGAGCGCCGTCCAGAGCGTACAAGTTGGCATGAAAAAGGCAGGGCATTGACCTTCTGGTCATGCCTTGCCTTTTGAATGACAAATTGTCGCTCTGGGCGGCGCGCAGCGTCGAGCCGTTACGCGGGTTGGTAAACCCGCGTAACTAAACACGCTCCGCGATCTCGTGGATCAGATAGTCGGTCTTTTCCCAGCCCAGGCACGGGTCGGTGATCGACTTGCCAAAGACGCCGCCGTCGACCGGCTGGTTGCCATCCTCCAGGTAGGACTCGATCATAAAGCCCTTGACCAGTTTGGAGATGGATTCGTTGCGGCGACAGCTGTCGAGCACTTCCTTGCAGATGCGATACTGCTCCAGCGGGCGCTTGCCCGAGTTGTCATGGTTGCAGTCGATAACCGCCGCCGGGTTGGCGTAGCCGGCGTGCTCGGTATAGCGCTCGGCAAGGCGCTCCAGGTGCTCGTAGTGGTAATTGGGGTAAGTGCGACCGTCGAGACCGATGTAGCCGCGCATGACGGCGTGCGCGAGCGGGTTGCCGTCGCACTCGACCTCCCAGTTGCGGAAGATAAAGCTCTGGTGCGCCTGGGCGGCGTAGATGGAGTTGAGCATGACGGTAGTGGAACCGGCTGTAGGATTTTTCATGCCCACCGGCACCGAAATGCCGCTCGACACCAGACGGTGCTCCTGGTTCTCGACCGAACGCGCACCCACGGCGACGTAGCTCAACAGGTCGACGAGGTACTGGTAGTTGGACGGGTAGAGCATCTCGTCGGCAGTGAAGAAGCCAGTCTCCTCGATGACGCGCAAGTGCATGTGGCGAATGGCCTTAACGCCTTCGAGCAGATCGTCGGGCGCCTCGGGATCGGGGTTGTGCAGCAGGCCCTTGTAACCGGTGCCCTTGGTGCGCGGCTTGTTGGTGTAGACGCGCGGGATGATGATGAGCTTGTCCTTGACCTCCTCGGCGGTTTTGGCCAGGCGGTTCATGTACTCGAGGACCGAGTCCTCGCGGTCGGCAGAGCACGGTCCGATGATGAGCACCTTGCGCGCGTCCTCGCCGGTAAAGACCTTGGCGACCTCGGCGTCGAATGCCTGCTTCTTAGCAGTAAGCTCAGCGGACAGCGGCATTTCCTCGCGGATCTCCATGGGGATCGGCAGCCTGCGTTTAAATTCCATGGCCATGCGGGGCCTCCTCAATCAAAGAAGTCTAAGCTTGAATCGTCGAATGCTCGGCATTATCCGCTGTCGCACGCTAAAGTGCAAGCACGACCAACCAAAAAGGGAATGGATAACGCGCGGGTCGCTTACCACGAGAGTGGATAATCTCCCGTTTTTGGCCTAGGATCGCGCTGAAAGTGGGAGATTATCCACTCTCGTCGAGCAAGCGTCCGAAAATCCTCGCTCGTGGCCCCTTTTCCTCCGTCCCCGAGGGAACGGGACTCGTCTGCCGAATGATTGATGCGGCGACGGCGCGCCCATGTCACACTCAGAGGTGGCCTGACCCACCTTGGAAGGAGCCTCCATGAGCCTTGACAACGTAACCCTGCGCGCCGCCACGCTCGACGACCTGGCTGGCATCGCCGCCATCTACAACCAGCTGTGGTGCAACACGCTGCGCAACCGCGGTGACGTCGAAGCTGCCGATTTCTGCGCGCGCTTTAACATCACCATGCAGCTACAGCGCTCACCTATCGCGCTTGTCGCCGAGGCCGAGGGCCGCATTATCGCCGCCTGCTGCATCGGCATCTTCGAGGACGGCAAGCCGCGTACCAATCCCACGTGGGTGCCCTGCTACGACGAGATGTTCGCCCAGGCAACCGAGATGGCAAAGACCGCCGACGCCAAGCTCGAGGGCTCGCTCTTTGGCGACAGCCGCGAGAAGGCCACGGCCGACCGCTTTGCCGCCACGGGCAATGAGTATGCCCAGGGCTCATCATCATCGTGCCCGAGTGGCAGGGCAAAGGGCTCGGCCGCGCGCTCATCGACCTTGCCCGCGCCGAGCTCGCCCGGGCAGGCTGCACCAAGTTCTTCCTGATGAGCGACTGCAACTCTGACTGGCAGTTCTACGAGCACCTCAACATGAAGCGCATCCTAGAAGATCACAGCCAAGACACCGGCGACGGCTTTATCGTCTACATGTACGGAGGCGACACGCAGGATTAGCCTGTGTGCCGCCTCATGGGCTTTCTCCAAGACAGCCCAAACCGGTCAGCCATACCAAATAGAGACCTGCCAAAAAGGGACAGGTTTATTTTGGCAGGTTTTATCTGGGCAAATGTCAGCCGCCGCGAGGGAGCTGCCTTCCCTCGCGGCGGTCTTCTAACAGAAAAAACCAAGTGAGTAGGCTTTTTGCAGGAGGTCAAGCACGCCCCAAAACGCCACAGCTCTGACCTGCGGTTTTATTGAGCATTTGTCGCGATGTGCTCGGCATATCCAAATAAGTCTACTCACTTGCATCTAAGACGCACCAGATAGGCAAAAAACCGCCGCAAAAGGGGCCGGTTCCCTTCGCGGCTGTTGTTAATGCGCCGAGCTTGTTATCGTAAAAGCCAATCACGCGCCGAAACCACACTACAGTCTTTCGACTCATACGTTGAGTCCACGCGGGCCACAACATAGCGCGCATCTTTTGCAATGTCGATCTCATCGCATACAGTCTGTAGATGGCGGGCGTACTTATCGTGATACGTTCTGGATGATTTTATTTCGATAGCCTTGGGACTCCCTGAGTTTGTACAGTCGAGCAAATCGATTTCACGCTTGCTGTCGTCCCTATAGAAATACAGCTCGGGATTCTCGCCCACGTTGAGATGGCTCTTCGCCGTTTCGGAAACGATGAGGTTTTCGAAAACGGCCCCCAGATAAGGGCTCTCCAATAGTTGCTCCAGTGATCCAATTTTGAGCAAGTAGCAGAGCAGCCCCGTGTCGTAAAAATAGAGCTTGGGCGTTTTAGTTAGACGCTTCTTGGCATTTGCATAATAGGGCTGCAGCGAAAACGTCAGGTAGCTCTGCTCCAGGATGGACAACCAGCTTTTAATGGTCGATACGCTCACGCCCGTATCTCGAGAAAGCGAGGATATATTGATGAGGGCACCGACGCTCTGAGCAATTATGGACAGAAACTTATGAAACTCCGCCTTATTGCGCACATCAAGCAAGCCCACAACATCGCGCTCAACATAGGTATCGATATAGCTGGGGAAATAAACCGAGGACGGCATTCCGGCGGAACGCAGGCGAGGGTATCCCCCTTCGAGCGCGAACAAATCCACTTCCAGCTGCCCCTGCTGGCCCCTCTCCGCTTCTCGAAACGATAATGGCAGCAATTTTAAGATCCCGACTCGCCCGGCAAGAGACTGCCCGATGCTTTTCATCATCAAAAAGTTTTGCGAGCCTGTAAGGATGTATTGACCGGCGTCTCCCCGCTCATCCGAAACAACCTGGATCATTGAAAACAAATCCGGCGCGTATTGCGCCTCATCGATGATGAGTCCGCCCTTTCGGTTGCGGATAAAACTCACCGGATCCTCCAAGGCCGCGCGCCTCGTTTGAGGGTCCTCAAGCGTGACGTAGGAATAGTCGGGAAAGGCATGCCGAACCAGCGTAGACTTACCGCTCTGCCTAGGCCCTGTCAACGACACAACAGGAAACCAGCCTGCCATGCGAATGAGCAACTCATGCAAATCCCTGTTAATGAACTCAGCCATATCAACGCCCCTTATTACGCTGTTACCATAATCGAATAGTTTCATTCTCCATAATCTTATAGTAGCGTTTACCATAATCTTATAGTAACCCAGTTCAAAAGCATTATTTATAGAGCAGAAATCTCAGACCCTAAATAACAAAAGCCACCACAATGGGGACTGTCCCCATTGTGGTGGCTTGCAGGCGAGTTAACTTGTTCGCCTATCGTACGCGAGCCATGTCCGAGCCTAGAGCGTGGCAAGGCGCTTGGACTCGTGCGCGGCGAGCGCAATGGAGATGATGCCAGTAATGGCATCGGCCACCACCAGGGCGATCCACACGCCCTCGACACCCATCATGTTGCCGAGGAGGTACATAAGCGGCACCGAGCAGATCACATAGCGAAGCAGGCCCGTAAACGTGGCGACACCCACCTTCTCGACCGCCTGGAAATACATCGACATGGTCATGGCAAGATAGCCCAGGGCAACAGCCAGGATGACAGTACGCGTGGCGTTGGCGGCAACTTCAACGAGCGCAGGATCGCTGCCGGCAAAGAAGGCGCACACCGGGGTGGCGGCAAGCCAGAGCGCGACGGTGACCAGCGCCAGCGTCACAACCTGGTACTTAAGCGTGCAGGAGAGCGTCTCCTTAAGGCGTGCCCAAGCCTTTGCGCCGGCGTTGAAGGCAGCGATGGGCTGTAGACCGTAGGAGAAGCACTGGGCAACCATCATGGTAATGTAGAGGATGTAGCCGTTGATCACGCCAAAGGCTGCGATGTAGAGCGAGCCCATATCGCCGCCGAGCGAACCCAAAAGCGAGTTGGCAACGGTATTAAAGATAAAGGTCGCACCCTGAACCAGGAAGAACGGGAAGCCGATCTTGAAGATCTGGCCGCAGATGGCGAGGTCGAGCTTAAGGTCGGCCAGGCTAATCTGGAGCTGGGACTTTTTGCCCCCGATGAACCAGAAGATACCGATGGCCCAGATACCGATGGAAAGACCGTAGTACACGCCAGCTCCCATAACGCCAAGCTTGAGTACAAACGTGGAAAGCGCAAGCCAGCAGATAGCGACGATGGCAGACATGGTCATGAGGTTGGCCTGGATCTGAACCTTCTCGTCCACACGCATGACGGCGGTGACCATCTGACCAATGACCGTGAGCGGCAGCAGCACGGAGAAGGTGCGCACGCCGGCAACGGTATCGGCCATGATGTCGGGCGTGGCGCCGAAGAATGCGCAGATGGGCTCGGTAAACACAGCCATCACCACAGCAAGCAGCACACTCACAATCGTGGTAAGCCAAAAGCCCTGGCTAAACGCCTTGCTGGCGCCCTTAATGTCGCCGGCACCCAAAAGGTTGCCCACCACGGCGGGCACGCCGGTGCCAAACAGGTTACCAAAGGCCAGGTTAATGTACTCGACCGACATGATGATCGAGACACATGCCAGGCCGTGGGCACCCAAGCCCCAGCCCATGACAAGGCCCTCCAGGACCACCATGATGATTTGGGCAAGCATACCCTGGCCGGTGATGATGGTGTACTTGCGCACCAGGCCGGGAATCGGCTGCGAGGCAAGCTCACGCTCCTCCTCAACAGCGGCGGTTGTTTCTTCTGCCATTGTTCTCCCCTTTCCATGAGAGATTGATGAATGGATGGATGGATGGATGGGCGGCACGCACAGGCTGTGGCACCGCCCAGCGATGCAGCAGCCCCGCTAGGCCTCGTAGACCACCTTGCCGGCAATCATCGTGAGAGACGCCGTGGCCTCGAGGACCTCAGCCGGTTCGCAGTCAAAGAGGTTGCGGTCGAGCACACAGATATCAGCCTGTTTGCCGCATGCGAGCGTACCGATGCGATCCTCGGCATGCATGGCGTAGGCGCTGCCGTAGGTGTAGGCGCGCAGGGCCTCGGCCATGGTGATGCACTCCTGCGGGAACCACCCTTCTGGGTTGGAACCGTCCTCGAGCATGCGGAAGACTGCGCCGTACACCTCCTCCATGGGCTCCAAGCCCACAACGGGGAAGTCGCTGCCCAAGTGCACCACGGCACCGCTTGCAAGCAGGCTGTGCAGGGGCCACGAAAGCGCTGCACGCTCGGGGCCCACGGCATCGTCCTTGGCAAGGTCAGCCATATCGAGCAGCATGTGCCACGGTTGCATGCCGGGGCATATACCAAGCTCCGCGTAGCGCGGCAGATCCTCGGGCTGAACCGTCTCGTTGTGCTCCATGGAGTGGCGGCAACCCCGCTTACCATGCAAGCGCTCGCCCTCCTCAAAGCAATCAAGCACAAAACGCACCGAGCGATCGCCGATCGTATGGACGCGCGTGTCAACGCCCCATTCCTGCGCCCTGACAATGGCGGCACGGATGCGCTCTGGATCCTCCGCGGGCTCACCGCAGGTATCGGGCGCGTTGGAATAGGGTTCAAGCATCCAAGCGGTGTGGTCGGAGCACACGCCATCAAGAAACTGCTTAAAGCCGTGCCACTCGACCTGCGTACCCGAGAAGGCGTATTTCTCCTTGATCTGCTCGAGCGTTAAGGACTCGTTTTCGAACAGATCGGTGTACAGGAACACGCGCAGTGGCAAGTCGCCCTTGGCATTAAGACCTGCCAACACCGCATACGGGTTTTCCATGCTCACAAACGTAGGATTGACCATGCCGACCGTAGTGATTCCCAGGGCATTGGCGCGCCGGGCGGTTTTTGCAAACGACGCGTCAACAACCTCGGGCGCTGGGTCGTAGACCTCATCCATAAAGAAGGAGCCGGCATTGTTGGAAAACACGCCCGTCAGGTTGCCGTCGGCATCCTTAAGGATCTTGCCGCCTGTAGGATCGGCCGTCTCGGTAGTAATGCCGACTTTCTCGATAGCGCAGGTATTGGCACTAAACGTATGCATGTCGACCTGCTGCAAAAATACCGGACGGTCCGAGATGTATTTGTCAATCATCGCAGCCGTGGGCATCTCGGGGATATCCCACTGGAACTGAATGATTTGGCAGCCCAGAATCCACTCATTATCGGGATGGGCGTTCGCAAACGCCACGACACGCTCCATCGCCATCTCAAAACTGGTGCAATCGATAAGGTTGACGGCAAAATCGGGGTCGGTCATAAACGCACCCTGAGCAAAATGCGTGTGCGAGTCAATCAGGCCAGGCATAACGAGCTGATCGCCAAAGTCGCGCACCTCAGTATCGGGGCCGATAAACGGCGCCAAGTGGGCATCGTCACCGCAGGCAACGATCTTATCGCCACGCACGGCAACGCCGCCCTTAAACGGTTCGAGCCCATCGCCGGTAAAAACGGTGTTGCTCTTGATAACTACATCAGCCTTGTCCATGTGAGCCTCCTCAGGCATCTTTGGTTGCAACGCGGACGCACCGCCCGCGTGGGCACTCGGTTGGGAGCGTAGCGCTCCCGCATCGGCGCGTGCCTACAAGCCGTGCTCGGACGTCTGTCCCACGTCCGCGGCTTCGCGCTACACCCATTGATACACAGGGGCAAATCCGTGCCAAGGCCAGGGATCGCAAACGGTCAGTTTAAGCAGGTTTACACGCTTTACCTGCAGGTTTATTGTCTGAGATTATTACCGCGTCATTACGCCCAACGGCGTGCCCGCCCACACGGCAAGACCCGCATGCAAGGAAGAATAGGACTAGGAACGCCAAAAGGCATCTATGAGGTCATCTCGGTTGGAGACACCGCTTTTAACGTAGATGCGATGCAAGTGCGCCTTGACCGTGCCAGGGCTGATGACCAACTCGCTGGCAATGTTTTGGGCGTCGTTGCCCTTCAGCACCAGCGTGAGCACCTCCTGCTCGCGCCGCGACAGCTTATGGGCATCGGCATAGATCACAACGCGTGATGCCAGATCGTCCCCAGAGCGTGCGCTCTCGGCCGCCACGTCCTCATCGGCACGCGGATGACGGGCATACACGCGCAGGATATGGCTAAACTGGCAAAAGAGTTGGACCGCGCATGCCACGAGCAGCACGTTTTCGGAGATATTGCGCTCGGACAGATACCACAAAAAGAGGCTGATGACGGGGTTTTGAGAGTCGGGGCGGCAGAGCAAAATCATGTAGGTGTCCTCGGCGATTACGCAAAACGCAAGAACGAGTGCCACCTTCCAAAAGAGCTTTGAGCGGTCGAGGTCGAGTTTCTCAACACGCGTGGCCCTGTGCCGGTAATGCCAGGCGGCATAGGCAAGACATCCTACATTGCCCAGGTCACGCGTGAGCCAAAAGAGATACTGCTGCATCTCTCCGGCAGCACCGCTGCGAGGCACCAGCACCAATTGCAAGATTGAAAACGGCACGATAGCAAGTCCGAGCATGCGCGACGTCGGCCTTTTGCGCAAGCGCGCAAACATCCACAGTACCACGCAGGCATAGATGGCAATACCGAGCACGCAGCGCAGCAAGGGGTGCTGCAACGGCTCGCTAAAGGTAACAGCGTAGTCGTATTTGAGCCGATTGTACTCGTCAAAAAAAATGACCGACATATCGAGCATGTAGAGCAAAAAGCCCGCCGCGGCCACCAGGCTGTCGCGACGGCGCGTCATGAGCCAAACCACCAATGCCACGGCACTGGTCACCAGAGCCACACCCATGATAATTGTGGTGTAGATATAGAATGCGAAGCTCATGTCCCATTACAGTCTGAAGTGGGCCACCGATAAATTTCGATGGCGAGCATTCGGCGCATTGCCTACGATACGGGCAAGCCCCGAGGGGCCGCCGATCGGGCGCCTCCGGATGGCCGTCTGCCCCTGCCCCGTAGAGGGCCCGGGGGGTGTTGCCACCGGGGGCGCTCGCCGCTCCGGACGACTGATAGGAAACTGCCGGGCGCAAGCGCCACGGCCAGGTAATGTGGGTGTCGCGGGGAGGGGTTCCGATCGGCCTACCGATTGGAGGATACCACCGTGGCACCAATTAGAATGCCGGAAGCCGTCATCGGGCTCGATGTCGGGAAATCGTCCCACTGGGCATGCGTCGCGACTCGAGATGGCGAGGTGCTGTTGAGCACCCCCGTCGCGAACAGGGAGGACGACCTGGACTCGCTGTTCGGCCGCTTCCCCGATGCGCTCGTGGTCGTCGACCAGTCGCGCAACATAGGCGCCCTCGCGCTCGCCCGCGCCAGGGCGGCCGGGATGTCGGCGGCGTACCTGCCGGGACTCGCGGCGCACGGGGCCGCCAGGCTCTTCGCCGGCGACGCCAAGACCGACGAGCGAGACGCGATGGTCATCGCGAAGACGGCGCTTGGCATCCCCGACGCGCTCCTGCCGGTCGGAGACCCGGGTCCGACGATTGCGGCGGCGAGGGCGCTGGCCGCCCAGAGGAACTTCCTGACCTGCGAGAACACTAGGAATAAGAACCGGCTGCGCAGCATCCTGCTGGAATCGTGCCCCGCCTTCGAGGCACTGGTCGACCTGTCCGACGGGCCCCAGCTGAGGCTCATGGCATCCCTCGGCGGGGCCTGGTCGGTAGCCGACGCCGGGCCCCGCAGGGCGGCGGCGCTCACGCGTGGGGCGGCGCGCGGTAAGATCGAGGCCCTCGTCCGCTCGACAACCTCCTCGACAAGGCCGGATGCGTCGGTCGTCGCCGCCGAGGACCGGGCGGTGAAACTGCTCGCGCGCAGGATATCCGAGAACTCGGCGGAGATCGAGGCGATCACGGCGGAGATCTCCGCCCTGCTCGAGGGCGACGATACCTACCGATGCCTCCTGACGGTGCCGGGCATCGGGCCCAAAACCGCTTCCGAGCTTGCGATCTCCATCGACATCGAAGACTTCCCCAGTCACGACAGGCTCGCGTCGTACTGCGGCCTGGCGCCGCGCAACCGCCAGTCGGGAACCTCGATCTCCTCGGTGACGGCATCGCGCCAAGGCAACAAGAGGCTGAAGAACCTGCTCATATTCTCGTGCAACTGCCTTACCCGGACAGAGGGAAGATGGGGCGATTACTACGCTAGGTGCCGAGAGCGGGGCATGCCGCACGGCAAGGCGCTCAAGGCGCTGGCACGAAAGAGGCTGAAGGTCATCTACGCGATCATGCGGGACAGGGTGCCCTACGCCGCCTAGTCGAAGCGCTCCGAACAGATTG
This sequence comes from Coriobacteriaceae bacterium, assembly GCA_905209215.1. GTDB lineage: Bacteria > Actinomycetota > Coriobacteriia > Coriobacteriales > Coriobacteriaceae > Collinsella. The sequence goes on from CAJLRY010000033.1 coordinate 11,014, forward strand.
GAGCCCATCGGCCGAAAGGCCTGGCGTTAGCATGTCGCGATTCAATCTCGAAAACAGCATTGCCCAGTTGACAAAACTATAGGAACACCCCCC
>CAJLRY010000034.1:0-10133 GCA_905209215.1 Coriobacteriaceae bacterium
GCGATTCGGTCGCACGGAGAGCATTTCCCAGTTGACAAAACTATAGGAACACCCCTCGCGTCGATTTTCTCCCTCAGCGTGCCCTCGTCTTCGACGAGGCCCCTTTCGAGCGCGTCCGCGAGCACGTTCGCGACCAGGCTCAGCTCCTCCCCGGAGTCTATCAGGTCCACCACCGTGAGCCAGGGCCTCGTCGCCGGGATGTCCGAGACGATCGCCACGTCCTTCGGGTCGAGGCGGCGCTTCCTGATGATCAGGTTCGGGCGCTTAGTCTGCTTTCTCTCGGGCGTGCAGAACTCGTAGGGCGAGGGGCTGACCTCGCCGATGCCGTAGAGCCATGCAGCCGTCCCCCCCCATGGCGACGGGCACGCCCTCGCCCGCGATGTCGCCGGGGCGCCTCCCCGGGTCGATCGACAGTCAGGCCGCGAGGACGTTCTCCTCCCGCGTGCTCGGCGAGCCGCCCATGCGGTAGGCGCCCTTCGCGAGCCTCTCTATGTTGCCGAGCCCTTCCAGCCTCGAGAGCGCGCACCACTCGACGCCGAGCACCTTCGCCTGCGCAGACGTGAAGAGCCCCCTTTGGGAAGAGGCGATATCGTTGGTGGCTCGTATGACTTCGATTTATTCCATGCTTGCATTGTGGAAAATAATGCAACAATGCAAGCAATACGCTCAGAATACACGGCGTTATTCGGCGGCATTCGGGGTCACTGAAACTGAGGAAACCGATTTTCGCATTTCTTTATTCCCATTTGTTGACCTGGGAGAATGCAATTGAAGAGGGCTTGAATCCGCCTCGCAGTTTCAAGTCAGTTTCATCCGCTCGAAATCGGCCTTCGGGGGACCCGAATTGTGAATTATTCCCGCAGGGCCTAATTATTCCCGTACCGCCGAGTACTCCGTTGTACCGCCCAGTAGGGACACACGGGAATAATTGGGTCGTTTTCCCAGGTAGAGATGCAAAAAGAAAGCCCTCGAACCAAAGGGTTCGAGGGCTGTTATTCCCACTATTTCGCTGGTGGCTTTGGTTCTGTCGTCCCGTCATTCCAGTTGCACCCAGTTTTCGGCATCGACACGGAACGCGTGCCGCCGAATGACGCGATGTCGCGTCTCGTCGGCTTCGGGGACAAAAGCTGGGACAACTTCAAAAACTTTTTTCAAACTCAGGGCTTTGAGTTTTTGTTTTTGTCCCAAAGGAGCTTCCGGCCGTGATTCGGATGCCCGATTGGGCGGAATCGCCCGTTTCTGGAACTCAACCGCAGCATCACGCACAAGCCACTCGCAACAACTGCAAATGATTGGTCGAGGGCGGCTTCCAACGCGATTCCAAAGCCGCAGGTCAGGCGACTGCGCTGCTGGCAGGGAAAGGGAGTCGTATCAGGCGGCTTGCCCATGAGTCGACGATGAGGCCTTCACCGAATGTCGAGAACATGCTGGTAAAATAGGCAATACTTTTTATGACAGGAGAACGAGCATGGCCGAACCCCACGATAGGAAGCCGATCCTCACGATCGAGCAGCAGATAGAGCACCTCAAGCAGAAGGGCGTAGCCTTCGAGCTGTGTTCCGAGGAAGAGGCCGAGGACTACCTGCGCGACAAGTGCAACTTCTTCAAGCTCGCATCCTATCGCAAACTCTTCTCGAAATACGAGGGAGGCCCGCGCGACGGCCGCTACGTAGACCTCGACTTCGGCCAGCTGCGCCTGCTCGCGGCGCTCGACCAGGAGCTGCGCCACGCCCTGCTCGGCATGACGCTCGACATCGAGCACTTCCAGAAGGTGACACTGCTTCGCGAGATGGAGGACCGCGGAGAGGACGGCTACGCCATCGTGGCCGACTACATGGCATCGCTTACCACTGCAAACAGGGAGTACCGCCTGCGCGAGCTCAAGATGAGCGGCCGCAGCCCCTACAGCTCGAGCCTCTACGCGAAGTACTCCGGCGACATGCCTGCCTGGGCCTTCCTTGAGCTCACCTCGTTCGGCACCCTCATCGACTTCGTGCGCTTCTGCGCCAGGCGATGGGGCGACAGGCGCCTCGAGGCCTCCCACTACGACCTCAAGCGCGTGAAGTCCGTCCGCAACTGCGCCGCGCACGGCTCGTGCCTGATCAACTGCTTCGCCGAGAGGGGCGCCGCCCGGGGCTCGGCGTCCAGCGGCGTCTCCCGAAGGGTCGCCGCCGTGGGAATCCCCAAGGCGACCAGGAGGAAGTGGATGGGGAATACGGCCATGCAGGAGGTCGCGACCGTGCTCGTGGCGCACTCCGGCTTGGTACCCGAGGGCTCCTCGCGCTCGCGCGCCGGATCCGAGCTCGCCGAGATATTCGCCAGGGCCGACGGCGAAACCGAGGCGCTGCCCGACAAGGGGCCCGACGCCGCAGCTCGCTCCGCGCTCGAGTTCCTTCGCAGGTTGACAGAATCGCTCGGGTTGGTAGAATAGCCTGCAGATAGCAAAACCTTCACGGTTTTAGGGGCGGACTTGCGCAAGCGACTCTGCCCTATTTTTATATTCACTCGCTATAGGAGACGGGTGATACCTGGGTCAATGACAGAACTGAGAAGCCCGGAATAATGGAGCCAGTTAGAAACCCTCGGGTTTGCGGGGCGGGATCGTGAGAGCGATTCTGCCCTATTTTTTTCCTCCGTCTGCCCCAAACCAAGTAGTTCGAAGATAGCCTGTAGGTGTCCTCGTGGGCGCCTTTTATTTTCAGGGAATCGGCCGCTTCATGAACGAGCGACCGGCTTGACCTAGATCGAACCGCCTTCATCTCCGTCTAGGCGCCGGCAATCAACATCGTAAATCCGCGCGTGCTACAATCCAACCATCAGAGATGAAAACACAGTCCCCGTCGGGTAGTCGTGGGCGTGCGGGAGTCCGCATCAGTAACCTGCCTCCTTGGTTGTCCCTTCTCTGCATGGTCATCTACATAAAGGAGGAACCAGCCATGCAGATCAGCGTGTCATCCACCCTGACCGTATATCACGACGGCCAATTCTGGGTCGGGCTGGCGGAGCATGTCGAGGACGGCAGATACGGCGCCGCCCGCATCGTCTTCGGCGCAGAACCGTCCAATGAGGAGATCCTGCGATTCGTTGTCAACAAATGGGCGAAGCTCTCGTTCCTCGGTCACGATTCGACCGAGGCGAGCAAGCCCGCGAAGAACCCCAAGCGACGCGCCCGCGAGGCGGCGAAAGCACTTAAGCAGCCGGCGATGAGCACCAAGGCGCAGCAGGCGCTCGCGAATCAGCGGGAGACGATGAAGCGGGAATCGGCTCAAGCAAGAAGCCAGCGTCGCGCGGATGAGGCGGAGGCGCGCTTCGAGCAGCGAAAACTGAAGCGCAAACAGAAGCATCGCGGTCATTGATACCACCATCAACCCATATATAGCAGCAGGCGTAGCTTCGATTGAAACTACGCCTGCCACCTGGTGCTATAACGTTATACAGAACGTATGTTCTATACCCACTCGATGACTAACCCAGTCCGAGCACTACCGATGCGTGTCGCGTCATACCGCCTAAGAGCTGATTCGTTCAGAAAAGGTTCAGGGGGATCGTCGAGTTTATTGCGCCCTCGCGTTTTACAAAAGAGAGTACAAGGCCCTTTAGCTCGAATTATTGCATTTAGAACCCCGCCGCTCATCCATCCTAGCTTGCCCAAACAGCCCTCCCGCGATGTCCATGTCCCAACGGATGGGTACCATTTATCCGGGTGCACCTGGGGCAACGGGCCAGCAGGCCCGCGCAAGGTCGCTCGCATAACACGCAACATCAAACACGACAGAAGAGGCGAACGACAGATGCCGGACCCCGGACGACAGCACCGCGGAAGACGAGCATTCCGACCACAACCGAACAACTCCAGCTACTAGGCAGGCGCCCGCATGGGCGCCTTTTACTTTTCAGGGACATAGCTGCGAGCTAAGGCACGCGGCTCATAGCCGTTTCGTGAAGGCACGACCAGCTCGACCCAGCTCGACCCGTCTCCGCTCCTGCCGTGCTTACCAATCGACATCAGGCGGTTCAATCGTCGCGCAGACGAAAAGGCACACGGTGTCGTGCGGTGTCCTCGCGCGGTGCCGCACGGGAAGATTGGAGGAACCATGGCACGCACAGCCGAATGCGCCGCGCCCGAGGGAAGCCAAGATCGGGACGAATGGATGACGGTGATCGAGATGCAGGAGTACATGAGGGCGAGCCGAAACAAGGCATACGACCTCATCTGGTCGGGAGAGATCGACTCGTACAGGCTCGGAAGGAAGCTCCTGGTGTCGAGGGCGTCAGTGGACGCCTACATCGAGTCGAGGAGCGGCAGGAAATGACGGCGGCGACCGCCCCAGGAGCCGCCCGCGGCCGGGCACGCGAGGGAGCCTCGAGACGAAAGGAGCTCGAGGACGACCATGACCAAGAGCATTAGCAGGAGCCAGGTGAGGCTCATCGCATCGACCAACGCGATATTCGGCGCCGATGAGGCGTGCGCGATGCTGCGCATCAGCCGCGACGCCATGTACCGGCTCGCCAAGGACCCCGACGACCCGTTCCCGATCCGCTACATCGGCGGCAAGACTCGCGACGGCATCGTGCTGCACGACGAGCTCGTCGCATGGGTCGAGCGGAACAGCATCGTCGGCTCGCCCAGAAGGGGCTAGCGCCGATGGCGGCCACAGGCCCGAAGGGGCGCGACGGCCCCTCCCCGCGCGAGTTCACGACGGTACGGCACTTCATGATGGCGGACCTGGGCCTCTCCGGCCTTCCCCTGCTCGTCTACGCACGCATCTTCGGTTTCTGCGACGCCGGGTGCGGCTACTTCGAGAGCAAGGGCGGCCTGGCCCGCTTCCTCAACGTGCAGGAGCGCAGCGTCCACCGCGCCATCCGCGACCTGCTCGATCGGGGCCTCATCGAGGAGTGCGGCGTGCACGCCCCGGCACGCGGGCACGCCACCAAGCGGTACCGCATCGTGCGCGAGAGACTGCCGCCCGGAGCGCTGGCAACCCCTGACGGTTCGTCAGGGTTCCCGGCCCGAAAGGGTGACGAAATGACAGGGTTCGCCGAGAGCAAGGATGACGAACCGACAGGGTTCGCAGCCCGAACCCCTGACGAGATGACAGGGAAACCCCTGACGATATGCCACCCAATAAGCAAAAGGGACAACAAGGACTTCAGAAGATAAGGAAGGGGCGCCCGATGGACCGAGCGGGACTCATCACCCTGGAGCAGGCCCGGGCCGCCGGGTTCTCCTTCGACGAGCCGGAGCCGAGGGCGTGCCCGCACTGCGGCGCCGCCCTCGAACCGCTCGGCGCGGCGCTGGCGGGCAGGGTCGCCTGGGTCTCCGCGGCGCCCTGCCCGTGCGAGGGCGCAGCCAGCGAGCGGGAGGCCGAGGCGCGAAGGCGCGCGGCCCTCGCCGCCAAGGAGGAGGCCGCCCGCCGTGAGAAGGCGCTCTCGCGCGCGGGCATTCCCAGGCGCTACTGGGCCGCCGAGGCAGACCGCCCCGAGTTCGCCGAGTACATCGCCTCGTTCGCCGGCAACGGGGGCGCCGGGCTCTACATACACGGGGGCGTCGGCGCCGGCAAGACGCACGCCGCCTCCGCCATGGCCAGGCTGTTCGCCGAGGCCGGCTACGACGTCGCCTTCACGACGGCCAAGGGCATGCTCGAGCGCGTGAAGGCGACGTTCGACGCGGGCGGCACCGAGGCCGCCGTCGCGCGGTACGCCAAGTGCGACGTCCTCGTGCTCGACGACCTCGGCAAGGAGGACGCGACCGAGTGGTCCGTCGGCACCGTGTTCAGCGTGCTCGACGCGCGCTACGAGGACATGCGCCCGACCATCGTCACGTCGAACTACGCGCCCGGCGCGCTGGCGGACAGGCTCGCAAGGCGCGGCGAGCGCGTCACGGCAGAGGCCATCGCGAGCAGGATCTCCCAGACCTGCAGACCCGTCTACCTGGGCGGAAGGGACAGGCGCCGGCGCGGCTAGCTTGTGCGCTTCCCGTGGAGGCGCGGACGGCTCGACCCAGCTCGACCCATCGCGGGCGACCCCGATGCCCGCCGCAATCGAAATCGCTATACACGTCTTGGGCGGCGCCGGCGCGCCAGCACGCACGCCTGCTCCAACTCGCACCGTGCCCCCATCGCGAGGACGCCGCCCGCCAAGCAACAAACGAAAGGCGGAGGGCCCATGGACGGCTTCGAGAGGATAACCGGCCGCGAGCACGACGGGCTCGTGGAGAAGTGCCAGGAGAACGGCTGGCTCAAGGTCGGCGGCTTCGACTGGCAGGACGACCCGTTCCTCGAGGAGTACCCCTACGAGTTCTCCCGCACGGACAGCGTCGACAGGCTCCGCGAGGCGCTGGGCTCGGGCAACTGGGCCATACGCCAGGGGTTCTGCTACCGCGACCTCGCGTTCATCCAGCAGGTGAACGGCGGCGACGAGTGGTGGACGCTCAAGCGCGACGGCGACGCGTGGACCGGCTTCGAGAGCTGGAGCTTCGGCGCCATCGCCCAGGAGCCCGAGCGGTTCGAGCGCGCCATGCGCGACATGTGCGAGGCGACGCCGGAGCAGTGCCGCAGCGGCGAGTGGGCCCATCTGCACGAGAAGGCGCCCGAGTCGCTGGCGCAGCGCGCCGCGTCCGCCCGCGAGGCGAGCCGCGCGCACGCCGGGCAGGAAGCCCGCGCCCCAATGGCGCGCGAGAGGGCCGTCGGGGCCGAATAGGGACGACCGGGGCGCGAAGGCGCCCCTTTTTCATCTCGACTGGAAGGGAGGCGCGGGATGGCGAGCGACTACGGGGACGAGGCGGGCGGCAAGCTGCTCGACTGGATGCTGAGGATCGGCCAGGAGGCCGGCGCCGAGGCAATGGCGCGCAGCGCGAGGGAGCTCTCCGAGCGCCTCGCGGGAATCCGCGGGACCATCGCCGGCGGGCGCGCCGAGGCAATGGCGGCCGAGGGCGTGCCGACCTACGCGAAGCTCAGCCTCGAGGAGCTCTCGGGGCTTCCCGAGTACGCGACGATCAAGGAGGTCGTCTCCGACAAGCTGCGCGCCGCGTCGGTCGAGCACCACATCATCCCCGGCAAGGGCCGCGACTGGCTGCTCTTCAAGGTGGAGGACGCGCCCGAGGTCGATGAGGCCTTCCGACAGCTCGAGCAAGAGACGGGAAAGGCCGCCGAGCGCGCAAGGGAGCGGCTCTCCGAGATAGCCGAGAGGCGCCGGGCGCCCGAGCGGCTGGCGGAGCGCGCCGAGCGGGCGCGCGAGGCGTCGAGGGTCCACAGCCAGGGCATCGGCCGGGACCGCGGCCCGCGCCAGATCGAGGGGCCCGAGAGATGAGGTGGCAGGCGGCGGCCGCGCTGGCCGCGGCGGCGTTCGCCGCGGGAGACTTCGCGGCCGCGGCAATCGCGGCGTCGGGCGCGAACCCGATCCTCGACCCGGAGGCCGCCATGGCGGCGATCCCCGCTGCGCTCCGCGCGGGGCGCGTCTTCTCCGCGGAGGCGCTTCCCCTGTGCGCCGGGACCGCCTGCGCGTGCGGCGCGCTCCTCGCCTGGGCCCGCTCACTGGGGACCAAGGGGGCCCGGCGCGACGGCGAGGAGCACGGTAGCTCCAGGTGGGCCACGCGCAAGGACATCGCGCCCTTCGGCGACCCCAAGGACCCCGACAACAACATCATCCTCACCGACAACGCGCGCATCCGCCTCGTGAGCCGCAGGTTCGACCTCTCCACCGACACCAACGACAACGTGCTCGTGGTTGGAGGACCCGGCACCGGCAAGACGCGCTACTACGTCAAGCCGAACCTCCTGCAGGCCAACGCCAGCTTCTTCGTGACCGACCCGAAGGGCACGCTCATCCGCGAGATGGGCGGCGCGCTGGCGGAGCTCGGCTACGAGATCCGCGCGTTCGACACCATCGACTTCACGCGCTCCATGCGCTTCAACCCCATAGCCTACATACGCGACGAGGCGGGCGTCATCCGCTTCGCCCGCGGCATCGTCGCCAACACCGAGGGCGAGGCCGACCACAAGGGCGACCCCTACTGGGAGAAGGCCGAGCGCCTGGTCTACACCGCGCTCACGGCCTACCTCGTCATGCACTGCGAGCCCGCCGACCGAAACCTCGACGGGCTGCTCACGCTGCTCTCGCTCGCCGACGCACGCGACGACCCGGGCTACATGAGCCCGCTCGACATGGTGTTCCGCGAGCTGGAGACCGGCGAGCGCTACGTGAGGCGCGGCGGCGCCTCGGCGGAGGGCGGTTCGCTGCGCGGCTTCGCCGAGGAGGACGGCGCGTGGGAGTGGGTCAAGGTCCGCGAGCCCGCGCCCCCCGACGACTTCGCGCTCGCGAGCTACCGCGAGTTCCGCGTGGCCGCCGGCGACACCATGAAGTCGATGCTCTCGAGCTGCAACGTCCGCCTGAAGCCGCTGTCCATCCGCGCCGTCCGCGACCTCACCTCCAAAGACGAGCTCGACCTCGCCCACATGGGCGACGAGGGCGCCAAGGTCGCGCTCTTCGCGTCTATGAGCGACACCGACTCGACCTTCGACTTCCTGTTCGCCCTGCTCATGGACACAGCCGTGAGCGCGCTTTGCGCCGAGGCGCTCGAGGCGCACGGCGGCTCGCTGCCCACGACGGTGCACTTCGTCTTCGACGAGTTCGCCAACATCGGGCGCATACCCGACTTCGAGCGGACAATCGCCGTCACCCGCAGCAGGAACATCGCCGTCTCGATGATCGCCCAGTCGCTCTCGCAGCTGAAGGAGACCTACGGCGACAACAACGCCGAGACCATCGTGAACGCCTGCGACACGCTGCTCTACCTGGGCGGCAAGGCGAACGAGACCAACGAGGAGATCAGCAAGATGGCCGGCAAGCAGACGGTGGCGAGCGAGACGCAGAGCGACTCGCGGGGCGCCGGCTGGACCCGGACCGTGAACCGCGGCATCTCCGAGCGCGACCTCATACAGCCCGCCGAGGTGGCGCGCATGCCGCGCGAGGACGCGCTCGTGCTCGTGAACGGCTGCATGCCGCTCATGGACCGGAAGTACCGGCTCGAGCGCCACCCGCGCTCGCGCCTGCTCGAGGAGGTCGCCCGCCAAGGCCCGTTCGACTTCGCAGAGTACCGCAGGCGGAAGGACGGCGCCTCGTGACGGGGCCGCGGAGGGCGCGGGCCTCCCCCGCCGCGGGGGAGGAGCAGCAAGGAACATCGTCAACCGAATGCAAAGGAGAGCAGCATGCTCGCAAACGTCATCAAGCTCGTGTCGGGCTGCGTGACCTTCCTCGGCGGCTTCCTGGTCGTGTGGGGAGCGGTCTCGCTCGGCCTGGCCATCAGGGAGCAGCAGGGCGGCCCGCAGATCGCGACCGCCATATCCACCATCGCCGGCGGCGCGATCATCATCGCCGCGTCGGTCTACTTCGGGCAGCTGGACACGTCCTGGCTGCCGGCATAGGGGGCGTCGCGGATGGCGCTCCGGATACCGGTGCAGAAGGACATCGGAGAGTACGAGGAGAAGATCGTCGGGAAGATGAGCCTGCGCACGCTCTCATGCGTGTCGCTCGGCTTCGGCAGCGCGGTCGGGGCGGCGGCCTTCGTCCACCTGGGCCTGCGCGCAGACGTCGCGGACGCGGCCTTCCCGATCATGCTCTGCAGCATGCCGTTCTGGCTCGCCGGGTTCTGGCGGCCCTTCGGCATGCGCGCCGAGGAGCTGCTGCCGCTTTTGGCGGCCCACGAGCTCTCCCCGCAGCTGCTCGCGTACGAGCCCTGCCTCGCTGGGAGCCTCCCCGAGGGCTCGCCGCGCCCGGGCCGCCCGGGACGTCGCGCGAGGCGCAGGGCAAGGAAGAAAGGAGCCGAGCTCTATGAGCCGAGCAAGAACCAACAAGGAGAATAGGCCGAAGCGCCCGAGCACCCTCGGGCTGCTCCTCGGCGGCACGGGCGGGCGCAAGGACGCCTCGAAGGGCGCGGAGGCCGAGCGGCAGAGGCGCCGCCGGGAGCGCGACCGCTCGAGCGAGATGGCCGCCTACGTCGGCTACGACGCCATGTACAGGGACGGCATCGCCCAGGTGATGCCGGGGATGTTCAGCCAGACGGTCGAGTTCTCCGACATCAGCGGTTGATTTTCAATCTCAACGCAACAGTCTGAACGGACCCCGCGTTTCCGCAG
>CAJLRY010000035.1:0-6251 GCA_905209215.1 Coriobacteriaceae bacterium
GTTTTGAGAAGTTCGCGAAGCCCACTTCTCAAAACAAAGCAGGCACCCCGGCCCTCGCCCGTATTACCCCGCTGGGCGAGCCATAGACGCCGCGTACCGATAGGGTGAGGTGGCGGCTTGAAATTGGTGCTATATTCAGCTCGAGTTGTTAAATGTTAGTAGGAGAGGCTGATATGGGGCTGTTCAAGAAGAAAAACCCGCAGGATGCCTTTGATCCCGATGTGTTTACCATCACGGATACGATTTTGGACCCACCGCGGTTTACGTTTTTGCCGGCTATCTACCAGGATGCCACGCGTCGCAAGTGGGCCGTACATCAGCGCGGCGGCGAGCCGAAGATTTTTGACTATGCGGACGTGTTGCAGTGCGAAGTGGCCGAGGCGGGCGATCCGGAGGCCGATGAAGCGGTCTCTAAACAGGAATTTGCCCAGCGTATTCTGGCAAATCCCGCTAAGGCGGCAAAAATGAACGCAGCCAAGCGTAATATGTGTCTTGGTATGGGCGTTGTTGTGGCGGTTCAGACGGGAAAAGACGAGGTTTCCAAATTAGAGATTCCCGTTATGACCGACGAAGTCAAACGCGATTCAAGCCTATATAAGTCGTATCGGAATGTCGCCGAGAAGATCAAGGCCGAATTTGATGCCATGGGAGGGCTGGCCTAATTTTGGCGGCATACGTTTCTGAATGAGGAGTCTGTGCAATGGCAGGCGAATCTTATGCAATTCCCCCCAAAGATCGTGCTGTTGAGGGGATTCTTTGGTATATCCAGCACCATCAGCTTGCCGGCGGCGATCGCCTGCCGGCCGAGCGCGTGCTGTGCGAAGAGATTGGCGTTTCGCGTACGGCGTTGCGCGCCGGTATCACGCGGCTCATCTCGTGTGGAACGCTCGAGAGCCGTCGCGGATCGGGTACGTATGTGTGTCCTCCCAAACCGCTCAATATCTTTCAGGAAACGTATAACTTCTCCGATGCTGTGCGGACTGCCGGCCTGCACCCCTCTTCTCGTCTGGTTTCCACCGGGGCCATCGAGGCGGATGAGGCGCTTGCCGACAAGCTTGGGGTTGCTGTAGGCGCTCCTTTGCTCCGCATGCAGCGTGTTCGACTTATTGAGGGCGAGCCGGCGTCAATCGAGACGGCTCACGTTAACCTGTCCCTGTGCCCCTCGCTTCCCGATCACGATTTTGAGTGTGAGAGCCTTTACGATGTCTTGCTCAAAGAAGGTGGCGTGCGCGTTGAGCATGGACGTGAGCATATCTCCATCTCGCGTTTGAACGCCGAAGAGGCCGAATTGCTCCGGCAAGAAGAGGGAACGCCGGTGTTCTATGAGAGCACGATAGAATTTGATAAGGACATGCGTTTTGTGGAGCATTGCAAATCGGTGATTTTGCCCACAAAGTTCCGCTTTGCCGATAACGGCGAAAAGAACGGCATGAGGAGCGTGGCAGGTGAACAATGGCTGAAACAGTAGATGCCACCCCGGTTTATATGCGCATTCGACGCCGCATCGAGGAGCGTATCGAGCGCGGTATATATCCCACGGGTTCCATGATTCCGTCCGAAAAAGACCTCGCCGAGGAATTTGGTACGACGCGCTTGACCATCCGAAGCGCTGTCGATGAGCTGGTTCGGCGTGGGCAGATTCGACGCGTCCGCGGAAAGGGCGCGTTTGTGGCACAGAAAGTGCCCGTTGCCTACGAGCGAACGGGAGGCTTTCGCGAATCGGTTCGCGCTTCGGGCGGCGAGCCGTCCGTCCGCATCCTCGCGCGTTCCAAGCGTTATGCGGGTCCATATTATGCCAACCTGTTTGGCATTGCCGAGGACGATTTACTGTATTCGATTCGGCGTTTGAACTGCGTCAACGGCGATCCCGTATCGATTGAGATGGCGTTCATCCCGTGCCTGCTGTTTCCCACAATCGAAGATATTGACGTGTCGGTCTTCAGCTTGTATGAGACCTATGAGATGTTGGGCCGAAAGCCGGTCATGGCACAGGAAAAGCTCGATATCGAAGCGCTGGGCGCGCGAGATGCCGGCCTGCTTGGACTGGAGCAGGGCGATCTTGCCTTGACGCTTGAGTGCGTGAGCTTCGATGCGAGCGGCCAGGCGATCGAGTACGTCAAGTCGTTTAACCGCGGTGATGCGGGTGGATATACCTATACGTACTAGCTGGTTTTTTGCATAACGGGCTGAAAAGCTGACGGAATTTTGATTCGTTGAGCAGACTGCATATACAACCTTACATGGCTCAAAATCGACCGTTCGCCGATGGGGATAAATTAATCGACAAAGAGGTATCAAAAAGCCGTAACCTGTAACTGTGATTGATATCAAATACTAATGATTTGTTACGAGGTGAGACGATGAAGATGCTCGATTACGTTCAGCTTGCCCATGTGCGTATGGCAGAGAACCTCGAGCGTTCGTCTGAGCTGGTAGCGCAGCTCGTTGATATTTTCCAGTCCGGTTCTTTTGACGCGCTGCGCATCGTTGCTTCGGGTTCGTCGCGCCATGCCGCCGATTGCGCCCGCGATTACCTGCAAGATGCCCTGCAAATGCAGGTGTCCGTTGTGACGCCCGAGGCCTTCGTCGATTTTGAACACACCTATCCGCAGCATGCGCTCAACATTGCCGTTTCGCAGAGCGGCTATTCGACCAATACGATCGCGGCGCTCGATTACATGCGCGCGCACGATATGGCTGCAGTTGCGCTCACGGCAAACGTCGAGGCACCCATCAAGGAACACGCTGACATCGTTCTTGGCTACGGTGTGGGTGTCGAGTCGGTGGACTTTGTGACTCTGGGCGTCGAGGTTCTCGTTGAGTACCTGGTGCTCTTTGGTATTTACTGTGGTCAGGCGCGCGGAACGATTGACGCCAAGGGCGTTGCCCAGCGTCTTGACGACCTGCGCGAGGCTATCCAGGCCAATGCCGTGATGTGCAAGATCGCCGAGGCATATGTCCAAGACCACATGCTCGAGCTTTCTGAGCACATGCCCGCCATGGTCGTCGGCAACGGCCCCAACTATGGCGTTGCCGAAGAAGCGGCCCTCAAGCTGAGCGAGACCATCAAGATTCCTGCCATGCATCACGAGGGCGAGGAGTTCGTCCACGGTCCCGAGATGCAGATAACCCCAGGCTACCTGGTGTTTATCGTCGACAATCCGCAAGGGTCGGAGCGTCTTGCGAATATCGCCGATGCGCTATCGAACGTTACGACAAAAACGGTGCTGCTCACGGCTCATCCCAAGGGTAGAGCTCACGAGGTTGCGGTGCCTCAGGTGGCTCCGCTGCTCAGCGCAATTCCCAATCTTGTGTTCTTCCAGACGATTGCGGCAATAATCGCCGAGCGTCTGAAGTCATGGGACGTACACCCGTATCTCGATGCCGTCTCCAAACAGATGGAGGTCAAGGCGGAGGGCTACGAAGAGTCGGTCAATGCGCTTAAGGCCAAAGCGGCTGAGTGTTACGGAATGTAAGCGGGTTTTGATGCCCGTTGGCATGGGGGATGTAGAGACAACCCCAGAAAGGAGAGACAAATGAAGGAAACCGAGAAGATCGAGATCATGCATTTCGACCAGGAGGGCTACCTCGAGGACGGCAAGGCGCTCTACGAGACCGGCAAGAAGATGACCGCGCTCGCCGACAAGGTCGCCGACGAGGGCTACGACGCCGTGTTCCTGATGGGCGTCGGCGGCACCTGGGACGAGCTCATGCAGCTCGAGTACCTCATGAACAAGTTCGGCGACCGCGACCTCGAGGTCTACCTGATCCACGCCGCCGAGTGGAACGTCATGGGCCACAAGCGCATGACCGAGAAGTCCGTCGTGCTCACCGCCTCCGAGTCCGGCACCACCCCCGAGGTCCTCGAGGCCGTCAAGAAGATGAAGGACATGGGCGTACGCGTCTACGCCATGACCAAGCCCGAGGGTCTCATCGGCCAGGCTGTGGGTGCCGAGAACTGCGTCGCCATGGCTTCTGACCATGGCTCGGGCGGCTGCGAGAAGGGCTACTACCTCGCCGACTGCTTCGGCCTGCGCCTGCTCAACCGCCGCGGCTGCTTCCCGCAGTTCGATAAGTTCATCGAGCAGACCAAGGACATCTGGAAGGACATGCTTGATATCCGCAAGCGCTTCGAGCCGCGCGCCGAGGAGCTCGCCAAGAAGTACGCCCTGGCCCCCTACACCATGTTCATCGGCTCCGGCGCCCTGTGGGGCGAGACGATCCTGTTCTCGATGTGCATCCTCGAGGAGATGCAGTGGAAGCGCACCCGCTACATCACCTCGGCCGACTTCTTCCACGGCACCCTCGAGCTCGTGGAGCCGGGCGTCCCCGTCTTCCTGTTCATGGGCGAGGACGAGAACCGCAAGCTCGACGAGCGCGTCCGCGCGTTCCTGACCCGCGGCGTGACCGGCGACACCGACATCAACATCATCGACACCGCCGAGTTCGCGATCCCGGGCCTTGACGACGAGTTCCGCGTCATCGTGTCTCCGTGGATTCTGACGGTGCTCGTGACCGACCGCCTGGCTCGCTACTACGAGACGGTCACCAAGCACAACCTCAAGTATCGTCGCTACTATCACCAGTTCGACTACTAAAGAAAACGGGTGCGGGAACGTGCCGGGCTATTGAGAGGAACACAGAATGAGACAGTACATCATCGCCAGCCATGCGCACTTCGCTACCGGCATCAAGGAGAGCGTCGAGCTGCTCTCGGGCGCGCGCGACAACGTCCACGATCTTTCGATGTTCGTCGATGACCGCATGGACGTGGCCGAGGAGGCCCAAAAACTGCTGGCGGGCATGTCTGCCGACGACGATGTCGTTGTCTGCACCGATCTCTTTGGCGGCAGCGTCAATAACGAGTTCACCAAGATCGTCCAGACGCGTCCCCGCACGTACCTCGTTACCAACATGAACCTTCCTCTGCTCATCCAGCTGCTGTTCTCTGACGAGTCGGCGCCGGTTGAGGAGACGATTCGCGCCATCGTCGCTGCGGACGACACGCGCGTGAAGTTTGTCAACGACCTGCTGGTCGATGACGACGAGGAAGAAGAGTTCTAATCCGCAGCACCTATTGACATGCCGTAAGACGGCGCAAGACCTTTGGGGGGTCACATTATGATTCAGCTACTTCGCGTTGACCATCGCCTGCTTCATGGCCAGGTCGCAGTTTCCTGGGTTCAGGGCCTCGGCTCCAACTGCATCTTCTGCGTGGGCGATAAGGTTGCCAACGACCCGGTGTGGAAGACGACGCTCAAGATGGGCAAGCCTGCCGGCTGCAAGCTCGTCATTAAAGATATGGAGCATGCAATCGAAGCTATCAACTCGGGCGTGACCGACAAGTACAAGATGATCATCTGCGTCGCCACTATCGCTGAGGCAAAGCAGCTTGTTGAGGGCTGCCCGCAGATCAAGTCGGTCAACCTGGGCAACACCAAGCCCAAGGACGAGAAGCGTCCCGACGCTCGTCAGGTCTCTCGTCAGATCTTCCTGACCGCGGCCGAGGAAGCCGATGTGCGCGAGATGCTGGATCGTGGCGTTGAGGTCGAGATTCGACCCCTGGCCGATGACCCCAAGGTTGACTGCGCCAGCGTGCTCTAGGCGTTTGAATTCGAAGAGTCTGAGCTCTTCGTAGTGTCCTATATGGAAAGGGGGATGTATGCTTACCCAAGCAATCCTCATCGGACTTATCGCCGCATTTGGTAAGTTCGACTATCAGCTCGGTACGCTCTATGCGTTCCGCCCCATCGTCCTGTGCCCGCTCGTGGGCCTGGTCCTGGGGGACCTGCAGTCTGGTCTCGCGATCGGTGCGAGCCTGGAGCTGCTGTTCATGGGCTCGATCTCCATCGGCGCCTACGTGCCACCTGATGAGACGATCGGCGGCGTGCTTGCCTGTGCCTTCGCTATCCAGCTGGGCCAGAGCACCGAGGCAGCCATCGCGCTCGCCATGCCCATCGCCACGCTGTGCCTTGCCATCAAGAACATCCTCAACGCCGCCCTGCCGATCCTGGTTGACCGCGCCGACGTCTTCTCCGGCCAGGGCAACCTTAAGGGCGTCTATGCGATGCACTTCCTGATCGGTTCCACCGGTTGCATCATGGCGTTCCTGCTGTGCTCGCTGTCGTTCTATCTGGGTGCTGACGCCATCCAGGGCATGCTCGACTTCATCCCGCCCTTTGTCCTTGCTGGCTTTGGCGTTGCCGCCAACATCCTGCCGGCCATGGGCTTCGCCATGCTCGGCCGCCTGG
>CAJLRY010000036.1:0-4824 GCA_905209215.1 Coriobacteriaceae bacterium
GCAACGCGTTGCGCTGAGTCCTGAGGCTGTTGCAATGAAAATGAGAATCAAGGCGTCTTGATTGGCAGATGTAAATAAACGGTGGAACGGCTGTAAAAGAGCCTTGCCACTGGGTAAAATCAGGATGTGCCGCGGAACCCGCTCCTCAGTCGGTCAACTTTGGAAGCGCGGGCAACGCAGGTGCTATCGTCTTAAAGGGTCGGCTGCAACCGACCCTTTTCTATGACTCCCTTCGCTATCCGTTACTGCTTATATTCCCGCCAGATCGAGTAGAGGTTCCGGGCAATGCCGGTCACATACATCGAGAGGCGCAGGATTTCAAGAAACAAGTTCATAGGCTTCACCCCAATCGGAGATCGGAGCGTTGCCCGCAGGCGGATTCCGCGGCGGTCAAGATTTTACCTCACAGGCCGCGGTGGGAGACATCCTATCCACCCCCTGGTTTGGAGCAGTGTCGATCTGACGGGCAATCAAGCCTTTAGCTCTCTTTGAATTGAGCAAGCATCTGCCCGAAGAAGCTTAGTTCGGATGGCTCATAAATGATCGAACCGCCGTCCGCGGTCCTGTAGACCCCGCAGGGGAGGTAACGCCCGTCGGGGAGGACATAGAGGCTGGTTTCCTCCTTCAGTCCTACTGGAAATAGCGGAATTCCGTTTTCGCCCATTTGGAACTCATCGATATTCGCGATCTTCCTCTCCATGATGCCTCCTACCTTATTTCTTGAATGGCGCCCTAAAACAAGCAGCTCTCAATCAACTCTTTACCGCGCAGGGTGTCGATCCATTTCTGCGGAATTGCGTCCATGCCGTATGCTGCGCCGGCGAGGGCGCCTGCGACGGCTGCGGTGGTGTCGGTGTCGTCGCCCAGGTTGACGGCGGCAAGCACACAATCATCGTAGCTGTTAGTGTTGACGAAGCACCAAGTGGCTGCCTTAAGCGTGTCGCGCACGAAGCCACCCGACCTGATCTCCTGCTCAGGCACGCCTTTCAGATGGAGCGCCCACGAGGGGAGCACGTCGTTCATCACATCCCTCATCAGCTCGACAAATATGATGCATGCGTCGGTCGACGTTCTGTGGGCGTGCGTAATCGCGGAGACCTTGCTGACCTCTTCGTCTGTCGCATCGGTGAACGCCAGGGGAGCGATGCGCATGAGCGATCCGTTGCCGTTGTCGCGCTCGCCGGAGCCTCCTTTGCCGGTGCGCAGGGCGCGGGCGGTCGTACCGCCGTAATCGAAAACGCCGTCGATCGTATACTCGCCACGGGCAATCCAGCTTATGAACTTGTCGCGCATGTCCGCGGTGTCGATGTGCCCGAGCTCCCTAATCGAGTCGCAGGTAGCAAGCGTCATAGATGTGTCGTCGCTCCAGGTGCCGGCGGGTTGCCCATGCGTGCCGTAGCCGATCATGTCCGTGCATTCGAACGTACCGCGGGGCCTGAACTCGTAGGGAACGCCCAGCGCGTCACCGACGGCAAGCCCATAGATGCAGTCGCGCAGTGTTGTTTTCGGTCTGTCTGTCATGGAAAGCTCCTCTTATCCCGGGTGATGTGGAGCGCCGTCGGGGGTATCGGTCGCAACGTGCCGCTACCCTTGCGCTTCGCCATTAGTCGCTTCGTTGATGGCGCGGTACTCGGCACTCAGCTCGCGCGCCAGCTCTTCCTTGCTTGGAAGATACGGCAGGTATTTGGCGGCAAACACTTGGTCGTTGTCTTCGGGCAGCGTGTACTCGACGATCGAATCGCTTTTGTCCGCGCAGAGCACGATGCCTATGGGCGGATTGTCGCCTTCGTTCATGAGCTCGCGCGTGTAGTAGTTCACATACATTTGCATCTGGCCCAGGTCCTGGTGCGTAAGATCGTCCGTCTTAAGGTCGATGAGCACGAAGCAGCGCATCAGATAGTTGTAAAACACAAGGTCAATATAGAAATGGCGCCCATCAAAGGTGATGCGCTTTTGGCGCGCCTCGAAAGCGAATCCACGGCCAAGCTCCAGCAGGAACTTCTGAAGATGCGTGATGAGCGCCTGCTCTAGATCGCTCTCGCGAAACGCGGCATCGTCCGAGAAACCTAAAAACTCCAGCACATATGGGTCGCGGATGATATCCTCGGGGCGACGAGCCGGGGTGCTCTTTTGGATTTCCTGGGTGACAGCCTCCTTGTCTTTGCTGGCAAGTAGGCGCTCGCGGAACATAGTGTTAATCTGGCGTTCGAGCTGGCGCGTGCTCCAGCGAGAGTCGGCGCATTCGTTCATGTACCAGGTGCGAGCTTCGGGGTCAGGAATGCGTATTAACCTGCGGTAATGTGTCCAGCTCAATTCGGGACGCAGTGAGTCCCGAATTGGAAATGCAAGATAGAACTGACGCATTTTGCGCAGCTCCCTTGCTTCAAAACCCTTACCAAAATCCTTGGTAAGTCTGATTGCGAGGGCCTTGAGCAGGGCCTCTCCATACTTGGCACGCTCCTCTCCGCCCTGCTCATCAACAATGCTCTTGCCGATCTCCCAATACGCCTCAACCATCGCAAAGTTAACGGCGGTATAGGCCTTGTCGCGAGCGGCGTTGAGAATCGAGGAGACCTGCTTGTAAAAACCTTCGGGCACGATTGCCGATTCTCCACGGTTTACCAGTTCGCCCATCACTGTCGCCCCACTTTCCTCTTGTGGAATGCATCTTTATCGCATTTAGTTTAAAGCCTCGCGCGGACATAAATTGCCGTGCTGTCTGGCACCTTCGCATGGGAGCCTTGCGGTGACTAAAATGTGGCATTAGAGACAGTTTTATCGAGCCCCACGGGAGTGACACGCATGGACAACAACACTTTGCTACTCCTTCATGACAAAAATCAGGGGCGCAGAACGGTATCCTGCGCCCCTGATTGAGCCGATGCGTCTGAAAGCCGGCTTGCCTATTCGCTAGCGCCTTCGTTGCTTTCGCGGTCATTGGTAAGCATTGCCGCGCCAGCGACCGTTGTCGCCACGGCGGCAGCGGCGAGCCCGGCGGCAATGCCGGAGCCGTCGCCCATGTCGGCGAGTTTTCCGCCCGAGCTCTTGCCCTGGTCGCTCTTGTTGCCGCCGCCGTTCTTGTCGGCGCCGCCTGCGTTGGAACCCGTGCCGCTGCCGGTGCCGCCTGCACTGCCCGAGGCCGCTACGGTAAAGCTTGCGGCTCCATCGCTGGCGAGCGTGTAGTTCTGTGCCGCGTCGCCCAAAAGGCCTTTCGCGCGCACCCAGTACGTCCCTGCGGCAAATGTTTCGCCCTCGGCCATTGCCGTGCCCGGAGCGCCGTTCGCGTCGTGCACAAACTCGAGCTGGGCCGTGCAGGCATCGGTTTCGAGCTTGCCCTCGAGCGATGCCGCAATCTTGGCGCGCACGTCTTCGCCGGCCTTAAGGCCTTCGAGTCCCTCAAAATGGGGCGTCAGCGCGCGTGGATCGATATCGATGGGCACGGAGCCCCGCAGCTCCGTAACGGTCTCGTTGCCCAAGGCGTCGACATCCACATATTCGATGGCAAACGCATGGCCCGAAGCCGCCACGTTGAGTACGTTGCTGCTGTCGACGAGGCGGAAATGACCCTCGCCAACGGTCTTGCCATCCTGGAGTGAGGCATCGCTCGGCGAGTCGCCGTACGTCATGCGCATGCGGGTCGGGAGGCAGCACGAAGCCGACTGCGTGTGCTTCGTATCGTAATTGTAATTGCGCTGGTAGATGCTCCGGGCCAGCGCCGCATCAACAAAGTCGGATGCGATGATGCCAATGTGCTTGAGGTAATCTGACTTTGTATCCTCGGTGCCGCTGGGATTGATGTACGGGCTCTCGTACAGATGCTCGTTGACGACTCGCGCTGCGGTAAAAGGATTGCTTCCTTGCTTGTGATTCGTGCAGCTGGTGTAGTTGATAGACCAGCAGCGCTCCAGGACTTGCTCCTTGGCCCCGTTATCGTCCTCGACATCTACCTCGTTGCGGGTGAGCTTAGCCGTCTCCTGCAGGGCCATATCGACCCAGCTGATCTTGTCGGTTCCGGTGCATTCGTAATTGTCCTGGGCATATACCTTGGTGCAATAGGCTTTTTTATCGCCTGTTTCCCCTGCGGCTTCAAAGCCTTGCGCGTTTTGGACGAGACACATAGAGGAGCTGCTGGGGTGTGCTGCGATTATGTTGTCCCATTCGGTAAGGTCGAGGCCCCACGTGTGGCCGCTTACACTGTTGCCGGCGAGCCTAAATCGACGCAGCAGAACGATCTTTCCGCGCACCTCGTGTAGCGCGGGGATTCGGCTCGACGTATAGAACAGTTTGGGGTTGTCGTCCAAAACCTTGGCGAAAGCCGTCGTAACACTTTCGTCGGTAGCCTCGTCGTTGCCTCGTGATACAAGCATGATGAGCGCTTCTGTCGGGTTTTCGTTCAAAAACGTTTTGAAGTAGCCTATGACATCGGAAAGATGCATAAAGTACGCGTCTTTTTTGAGCAGGTAGTAATCCCCGTGGTCGATACCGGGGTCGTCGCCCTTTCCGAGCCGGATATCAAAATAGCGAATGCCTTCGAGCAACTGCGTGGGAATGTAATCCTGCTGGCATTTTACTTGCGAGGATTGGGGCTCAGTGTCGTTGTCCACGCTGCAGGTGCCCGAATCGTGCGTACCCGGGATGCTCAGCTCGTCGAGGAACTTGTTGTCGTCGACGTATTTCATCCAACATGGCCCATCGACGTAGCTGCTGTACGTGATCCAGTCGAGGCTGCTAACCGTGGCATCGTTCTTTTTCATGTCGTAACCGATAAGTTCCTTGATTATCAACTTCATCCGAACACTTCCCACATTCATCCGCACATGTGCG
>CAJLRY010000037.1:0-4157 GCA_905209215.1 Coriobacteriaceae bacterium
ACGCGATCCGCAGCGACGACTGGGCAATTCCGCACGTTGGCCTGAGCAGCCTCGGGGAAATCGTCGTCTGGGCGCGCCCAGACGAGTTTCCGCCAAGGAACATGCAGACAAGCAAGGGGCTGCGGGCACTCGGCTACAACGTGAGGATCGGTGTTTGATCGAGGCGCCTGTGGCACACGCAGGCTGAGGAGCCAGGCGCTGTCCATTGCCTGATCAGGCCGCCCCCCTGTGCCTTGCCTGAGCAGTTGACCTGCATCAATGGGGCGGGAGAACGCTGCACATTGACTCTTGAAGTTATTCATAGTAGGTCTAATATTACAAAGTATTGCAAGGATTTCCTTGGCCGGAACCGCAAAGCGACGCGATTGGAGAGGGTGAGATGAAAGCGCACCTACAGGTGATTTTCACGCTCGATGAATTGGCTGCGTACTTGAAAGTCGGCAAGCGGACGCTTTATCGGCTCGCCGCACACGGGGAAATTCCGGCTTTCAAGGTGGGCGGGACGTGGCGGCTTCGTCAAAGTGAAATCGATCAGTGCATCAATGATCAGACCCGAGCCGGAGCAAAGAAGGAGGTGATGCGCAAGCGTGAACAGCAGAAGTCATCCGAGCAGCCCGTGTCGCCTGGGCGCACTGCCCGTCGCAGCAGGCAAAGGGCTTGAGTAACTCGTTTTCCAATTTTTCTGGAGGTATGACATGGACATCGATTTCAAGAAGTTGGCTCCCTGGAACTGGTTCAAGAACGAGCAGCAAGAGCAGCAGACCGCCTCTTCCCTGCCGGTGCAGCGCAATGACCTGCCAGCGGCGAGCGGGCCAGTCAGCCCGATCCTGCAACTGCATCGGGAAATCGACCGGCTGTTCGATGACGCATTCCGGGGCTTCGGTTTTCCGGCGTTGAACATGCCGCAGTGGCCATCCGATTGGTCGGGCATGCTGAAGCCGGCCCTGGACATCCAGGAAACCGACAAGCAGTACAAGATTGCCCTGGAAGTGCCCGGTGTCGAGGAGAAGGACATCCAGATCACCCTCGACAACGACGTGCTGATGGTGCGTGGCGAGAAGCGCCAGGAACAGGAGAAGAAGGAAGGTGGCTTCCACCGTGTGGAGCGCTCCTACGGCAGCTTTCAGCGTGCCTTGAACCTGCCTGACGACGCCAACCAGGATTCGATCAAGGCATCGTTCAAGAACGGGGTGCTCACGGTCACGATCGACAAGCGCGAGGTCAGCGCGCCGAAGCAGGGACGCTCGATCCCGATCAACGGCTGACGTCGCCGGCTCGTTCGTCACAAGAAAAACCCGGCCCGAGACGAGGTGTCGCGGCTCGCGATGCCTCGTCGCCTCAACCTTTTCAACCTTCTAAGGAGCATCAGCATGGCCAGAAAACAATGCCAGGTCTGCGGCCAACCCGCCACCGTGCGGGTGGAAGCCAATCTCAACGGTCGTCACAGCACCATGCTGTTGTGCGACGACCATTACCGGCAATTAGTGCGCCAGCAAAAGCGCACCGTTTCGCCGCTGGAAGCCTTGTTCGGTTCGCGCAGCGGCCTGTTCGAGGACTTCCTCGGCAGTGACTTCTTCCGCATCGGCGACGACGCGACGCCAGTTGCCGCCGATACCGATGACGTGGTCGATGCCTCGTTTGGCGAGCCCGCCGCCGCAGGTTCGGGTGCGCCGCGCCGTCGCGGCAGTGGGCTGGCCAGCCGCATCAGCGAACAGTCGGAAGCCTTGTTGCAGGAGGCCGCCAAACACGCTGCCGAATTTGGCCGCTCCGAGGTGGATACCGAACATCTGCTGCTGGCGCTGGCCGACAGCGACGTGGTCAAGACCATCCTGGGTCAGTTCAAGATCAAGGTCGATGACCTCAAGCGGCAGATCGAGTCTGAGGCCAAGCGCGGGGACAAGCCCTTCGAGGGCGAGATCGGCGTGTCGCCGCGCGTGAAGGATGCGCTCAGCCGCGCCTTCGTGGCCTCCAATGAACTCGGCCATTCTTATGTCGGTCCAGAGCATTTCCTGATTGGTCTGGCCGAGGAAGGCGAAGGGCTGGCCGCCAACCTGCTGCGCCGCTACGGCCTGACGCCGCAGGCGCTGCGCCAACAGGTCAGCAAGGTGGTCGGCAAGGGCGCCGAGGATGGACGCGCTGAGACGCCGACCAACACGCCAGAACTCGACAAGTACTCGCGCGACCTGACCAAGATGGCGCGCGACGGCAAGCTCGACCCGGTGATCGGCCGCGCGCAGGAGATCGAAACCACCATCGAGGTGCTGGCCCGGCGCAAGAAGAACAACCCGGTGCTGATCGGCGAGCCGGGTGTGGGCAAGACCGCCATCGTCGAAGGGCTGGCGCAGCGCATGGTGGCGGGTGAAGTGCCCGAGACCTTGCGCGACAAGCGCCTGGTGGAACTCAACATCAACGCCATGGTGGCCGGCGCCAAATATCGCGGCGAGTTCGAGGAGCGCGTGCAGAAGGTGCTGAAGGAGGTGACCGAGCACCAGGGCGAGCTGATTTTGTTCATCGACGAGGTGCACACCATCGTCGGTGCCGGCCAGGGCGGTGGCGAAGGCGGGCTGGACGTGGCCAACGTATTCAAACCGATGATGGCGCGCGGTGAACTCAACCTGATCGGCGCCACGACGCTGAACGAGTACCAGAAATACATCGAGAAGGATGCCGCACTGGAGCGGCGCTTCCAGCCGGTGACGGTGCCCGAGCCGACGGTGGCCCAGACCATCATGATTCTGCGCGGCCTGCGCGACACCTTCGAGGCGCACCACAAGGTCAGCATCTCCGAGGACGCGATCATCGCGGCGGCCGAGTTGTCCGACCGCTACATCACGGCGCGCTTCCTGCCGGACAAGGCGATCGACCTGCTCGACCAGGCGGCCGCGCGCGTGAAGCTGTCGGCCACGGCCCGGCCGGTGGCCGTGCAGGAGCTGGAGTCCGAACTGCACCAGCTGCGGCGTGAACAGGATTACGTGGCCGCGCGCAAGCAGTACGACCAGGCCGCCGAGCTCGGCAAGCGCATCGAAGCCAAGGAGGCCGAGCTCAAGAAGCTCGTCGAGAACTGGGAGCGGGAGCGGGCCTCCGGCAGTGCAGAGGTCAAGGCGGAACACGTGGCGCAGATCGTCTCGCGCCTGACCGGCATCCCGGTCAACGAGTTGACGGTGGAAGAGCGCGAAAAGCTGCTGCACTTGGAACAACGGCTGCACGAGCGCCTGGTGGGACAAGACGAGGCGGTCCGTGCCGTGGCCGATGCCGTGCGGCTGTCCCGCGCCGGCCTGCGCGAAGGCAGCAAACCGGTGGCTACCTTCCTGTTTCTGGGCCCGACCGGGGTGGGCAAGACCGAGCTCGCCAAGGCATTGGCCGAATCGATCTACGGCGATGAGCACGCCCTGTTGCGCATCGACATGTCGGAATATGGCGAACGCCATACCGTGGCGCGGCTGGTGGGCGCGCCTCCGGGCTATGTCGGTTACGACGAAGGCGGTCAGCTCACCGAGAAGGTGCGGCGCAAGCCCTACAGCGTGCTGCTGCTCGACGAGATCGAGAAGGCACACCCTGACGTCTACAACATCCTGCTGCAAGTGTTCGACGACGGTCGCCTCACCGACGGCAAGGGCCGGGTGGTGGATTTCACCAACACCATCATCATCGCCACGTCCAACCTGGGTTCGGACATCATCCAGCGACGGCTGAAGGCGCGTGGGGCGGCCGACGAGGAGTACGAAAAGACCAAGGCCGAGGTCATGGACGTGCTGCGCGGCCACTTCCGGCCCGAGTTCCTCAACCGCATCGACGAGATCATCGTCTTCCATGCGCTGGGCAAGGAGGAGATCCGCCACATCGTCGGCCTGCAGCTCGATCGCGTGGCGCGCAGCGCCGCCAGCCAGGGCGTGACGCTCACTTTCGATCAGACGCTGATCGACCATTTCGCGGAAGAAGGCTACAAACCCGAGTTCGGTGCGCGTGAACTCAAGCGCCTGATCCGCAGCGAGCTGGAAACTGCGCTGGCGCGCGAGATGCTCGGTGGCGGCATCGGCAAGGGCGATCACGCCAGCGCACGCTGGGACGACAAGGCCGAACGCGTGGTGTTCGAACGCAAAGAGCCACTGCAGACCCCGGCCGAGCCGGAGCAGCCGGATGCCGCGAAGGCGACCGAG
>CAJLRY010000038.1:0-3728 GCA_905209215.1 Coriobacteriaceae bacterium
CGGCATTGTTCAAGGAGAACCGATATGTCTGCATTGACTCCGTGGGACCCCTTCCGGGAACTGGATGAATTGCAAAACCGCCTGGCGACGATGTTCGGACGAATACCCCAGCGACAGGGCGCCCGTACCGGCAACGAAGCCATGACCACGGCGGACTGGGCACCAATGGCGGACATCAGCGAGGATGAGAACGCATTCCTCCTCAAGCTGGATCTGCCGGAGGTCCCCAAGGATGCCGTGCGCGTCAGCGCGGAAAACGGTGTGCTCACCATCAGCGGCGAGCGCAAACTGGAAAAAGAGGAGCAGGGCAAGAAGTTCCACCGCATCGAACGTGCGTATGGCCGCTTTGTGCGCAGCTTTGTCTTGCCTGACAACGTTGATCCGACCAAGGTGACGGCTTCCATGAAAGACGGCGTGCTGGAAGTGCGGCTTGTCAAGGCCGAGCAAGCCAAACCGAAACAGATTGAAATCTCAGTCAACTAACTTCAATCAGGAGCCCAAGATCATGAATATCAAACAGCCACAATACACCTTCTCCGCACTTGCCCTGGCGGTCGTCGTCGGACTGAGCGGACCGGCTCTGGCCCAATCGGCGGCAGGTTCTAGCCCAGGTGCTGCAGCACCCTCTGCCGCATCCAAGGCGGCACAGCCACAAGTAGATGACAAGGCCGCCCGGGAAGCCGATAAAAAGCGTGCCGAGCTCACTCAAGACGCCATCACGGCGCTCACCAAGACCCAGGAGGCTTTGACCCTCCTTGATGCAAAGAAGACCAAGGAGGCGCTTGCTGCGCTGGAACTGGCCAGCGGAAAGCTGGAACTGGTATTGGCACGTGACGCCAAACTTGCTTTGGCGCCGGTCGATGTACGCGTCATCACCCACGATATCCACGCCAACGTGGAATCGGTAAAGAAAGCGGTCAAGTTGTCTCGGGAGTTGTTGGGTGATGGCGAGGTGCAAAAGGCCCGGCCCATCGTTGCCAATCTGGCCAGCGAAATCGTAATCCAAACCGACAACCTTCCGATGGCAACGTACCCGGCAGCGATCAAGTCGGCCGCACGGCTCATCGACAGCGGCAAGATCGACAACGCCAAAGCGGAACTCGCCCGAGCACTGAACACGCTGGTGGTGACCTCGGTCGCCTTTCCTCTGCCCGTGCTACGGGCCGAAGCCGCGATGGCAAAAGCTGAAAAGCTGGCCGAGACCGACAGGCGCGATGCCAAGCAGAACGAGGAGCTCAGCACCTTGCTGTCGTCCGTGCGCACGGAGATCGAGATGGCGCAGATCCTGGGTTATGGCAAGAAGGCGGACTTCAAACCCATCTTCGATCAGGTGAAGTCCATTGAGCAAAAGTCGGCTGGTGGCAAAAGCGGCAAGGGATGGTTCGACGAGTTGAAGACGCGCATCCAAAAGCTGTTTTGAGGTGATGAAGGGGCTGACTGCTCTGTCGGTCAGTCTCGCGATGTTCGCATTCAGCCCCAATAGATTCGCCTATTTTCACTATCTCATACGAGGCATATCACCATGAATGAGCAAACACCGAATCCCAATGCGACGAACGAAGGAATAAACGAACAGGCCGCGGTAAGCAGCCTTCCTGTCAGTCCAGAGTCCAAGCCTGAAGTCGTCACGGAGGTACAGCCTGAGGTTCAGAAAGAAACGGACTCGCAGGCGGCAGACAAACGTAAACAAGTCCTCGATGAGGCAGTCTCGGCCTTGTCGCTGACCAAATCAGCGCTGGCCGCACTTGACGGCAAGGACACTGCACGCGCATTGGCAACGCTGGCCGAAGTGACGGGAAAGCTGGAGCTGATCGTCGCGCGCGAACCCACGCTCGCCCTGGCCGGCGTTGATGTGCGCACCATCGTGCACGACTTGTTCGCCAACACGGAAACCATTGAGGCGATGACCGACGAGGCGCTGGATGCCCTCAAACATGGCGAGGTGCAACAGGCTCGCCACGTGCTGGCTTTGCTGGCCAGTGAAATCGTGATCACGGTCACCAACATCCCTTTGGCGTCCTATCCCGCAGCCGTGAAGGCAGTCGTGCCGCTGATCGATCAGGGCAAGATCGAAGAAGCCAAAGCCGCGCTGCAGTCAGCGCTCAGCACGCTGGTCGAGGAGCGCAGCGTGCTTCCGCTGCCCGTCCTGCGTGCGAAGCTGCTCCTGAAGCGCGCCGAGCCTCTGGTAGAAGATGGTCAGCGCAGCGAAGCATCCAATGAGCGCCTGGAGACATTGTTGAACGAAGCCCGGC
The DNA here is from genome assembly GCA_905209215.1 of Coriobacteriaceae bacterium. Lineage (GTDB taxonomy): Bacteria > Actinomycetota > Coriobacteriia > Coriobacteriales > Coriobacteriaceae > Collinsella. Next base: position 2,253 of record CAJLRY010000038.1, read on the forward strand.
AGCAGTTGGAAATGGCAGAACTGCTGGGCTATGGAAAAAGGAAGGACTTTGAGCCCCTGTACGCTGAACTCAAGAAAATCAAGGAAAAGACGGGAGGGGGAGGCTTCGGAAAAGGCTGGCTCGATGAAGTCAAGGCAAAACTGTCCAGGTTGTTCTGAAACCGCTGGAGAGGGGGCGCATAGTGCCCCCTCTCTTGTCCCATGAGTGTTTGATTTTTTATTTTGTATAGATCTTTAGGAGATATTGCATGAACACAGACACCATCACCGATTCCAGTGCGGATGACCCCACCAAAGCACTGTGTTCGCTTAGCCAAAATTGGTGGCTTTTTGTGCTGCGCGGTGTCTTGGCATTGATTTTTGCAGCCCTCGCGTTCTGGATGCCACAATCGGCTCTGTTGGCCATGACCATCATGTTCGGCGCATTTTCCTTGGTCAATGGCGCGTTCAACTTGTTTGCAGCGGTGCGCCATATCCAGAAAAAAGAGCGCTGGGGCTGGTTGCTGTTCAGCGGCATTGTCGGCATACTTACGGGCGTCGTCGTCCTGGTTGCTCCTTGGGTCGCCACGATAGTCTTGGCTTCTTTTTTATGGGCTAGCGTGGGCTTCTGGGCGATTTTCACCGGTGTGCTGGAGATATCTGCCGCCGTTCGGCTGCGTCGGGAAATCAAGGGTGAAATCTGGCTTGCCCTCAGTGGACTGCTCTCGATTATCCTTGGTGCTATCGTCTTGTGGATATTTTTTACCCGTCCGGTCGAGTCATTCGTGGCCGCAGGCTGGCTGTTGGGTTTCCATGCGGCAGTCTATGGCGTCACGCTTTTGTTCTTGAGTTGGAGTCTTCGCAAAACGCGCCTGGGGTAAGAGCGTGCCAAACCAAAATCTATGGATATGAGCATCCTCGATTCATGCCTCCATAGAAATGACATCGAAGGAGTCATACATGCAGATACAATATAGCTATCGAGCTATCGACAAAGAGTTTCATGAACCTTGGCAGAGAGCTTTGGGAAATGTGATCGAGCACGCCCTCAAGCCATTGCTCGACAAACACACTAAAGATTCAGCGCGACTTCAAATCGTCCTTGATCGCGACAAGATCAAGCGGCAATTTCTGGCCAGTGGCTATATGCACCTGCCCGGCAAAAAGATTGTCAGTGTTACTGCATCACATGACGAGCTGACGCCCCTCGCGCAGATGCTCGCAAAGTCGTTGTTCCGTCAGGCCAAGAAGCATTTTGACCGACTGCATGCTCAGGATCAAATCAAGCGCAAAGCACGACGCGAGCGCTTGCGCGAGCTCAAGGTGCGGATTGCCGCAAAACCCGCATCAGCCGCCCATGAGGCCGAGGTGACCCGAATGCCTCTACTGTCGAAACTTGAGGCTGTCGCAAGGCGTGAGCTGGCTTATCTGCGGGCCGTCGGCGATTTACCGCGCGATTATCCGACGCTGCGCGACGTGGTGGATGAAGCGATTGTCC
>CAJLRY010000039.1:0-3377 GCA_905209215.1 Coriobacteriaceae bacterium
GCGGCGCCGGAGCGCTCCCCCTGGGCAGCAGCCGGGGGATGGAAAAGCCCGCCGGGCTGGGGCGGGCTTCAAGTGAGCCGGATACTATCAGTGGTCTCCGTAATGCGTCTTACACGAGACGATCTCTATGCCTCTGTCGGTAATTCTGTAGACAAGACGATTCGCTCTGTCTATCCGGCGTGACCAAAGCCCTGAGAACTCGCCCCTCAACGGTTCGGGCTTCCCGATTCCAACCGAAAGGCCGTTTCGGTCAATATCTAGAATCAGGGCGTTGATGCGCTTGAGTGTCTTTCTGTCTTGGCTTTGCCACCAAAGGTAGTCATTCCACGCCTCTGGCGACCAAACCTTATTCATCGGCATCGATCAATCCCCTTTCCAAGCCTCCGCCTGAGTCGAGTTCCGAGACCGAACGGCGCAGATGGTCTAGGTTCTCAGTCGAATAGAAGGGATCGATTGCGACGTCGAAGGGAATCCTCCTTTCCCTGCACATCTTTTTGGCAAAAATGGTAAATGCGGTAGTGACTGACAATCCAAGCTCCTTGCAAACGGACTCAAGGTCGCGCTTGGTAGATTCCTCTATTCGGATATTTATGTTTGAGGTCGACATAAGCTGTATCTCCTTCAATGCTAATACACTGTATATACCACGCTTTGCATTGTATATACAGTGTATCACTTGCTAGAACGGGATATCCTCGTCGTACAGGTCCACGACGGGCGGGACGGCGGCTGATGCCGGTGCGGGCGCGGGAGTGGAAACGGAGGCTGCAGCGGGGGCTGCGGCGCCCTGACGCTGGCTCATGAACTCGATCTCGTCCACGATGACCTCCAGCTTGGATCGGCGCTGCCCGTCCTTCTCCCACGAGCTGTAGCGCAGCTTGCCCTCGATCGCGACTTTGTTGCCCTTGGCGAGGAAGCGGCTCACGGCCTCGGCGCGGGTGCCGAACATGGTGCAGTCCACGAAGTTCGGGTAGTCCTCCCACTCGCCGGTCTGCGGGTTGCGGCGTCGGTCGTTCACGGCGACGCCGAAGGAGAGAACCTGCGTGCCGCTGGCGGTGACGCGCAGCTCCGGGTCGCGGGTGAGGTTGCCGGTGATGTTGACTCGGTTGATGCTCATGATGATATGCCTTTCGTCGCATGTTGGTGAAGTTGGTGGGTCGGGGCGAGTCGCCGCCCCGACCATTGGAAATACTATCTAGAACCTAGTGAACCATCGGTCATAGTCCTCCCCCTCCCAGACGATGTAAGATCCCTCCTTCACGACCGGGCGGAGTGCATCGAGGAAAACGTCCTCGTCGCCGGTCTTGGAGTCATAGGAAAGACCGATAATATCCCCCTCATCGTTATAGTCGATCCCGAAACCAAGCTCCTCCAGAACCTTAGGGAGGCTGTCGCAAACCTCGTCGTAGTTCCAGAGCATCCACGAGAACCATTTGTCTGGACTGCTCGCGCACGACTTGGAATCAGCGGGCTTAGGTGTCGGAGTGCCGCCGAACTTCCCTCCACCCTTCAAGTCGTCGCGGCTGTTGAGATCGCAGACGATTTTGTAACCGCGATCGAAGTCCTCCTTCTTGATGGTGAAATCCGAGTAGACGATCTGAACGCAGTAGCCCATCTGGCTCCTCCTTAACCGCACGGCGTCGGCACCGCCCCTTGCGCGTGCCCCTGACTGCCCGCCGCGCGTCGCTTTTGCTCTGGCGAAAGCCGCCGCGGGCGGGCGCGTCCCGTCAGGGGTCTGCACGGCAACCTCCACCAGGCCCCGCGCCCCGCGCGGGGGCTTGTGCGGGGTTCCGTGCGGGCCCTTGACGGGGTGCGGCCCCCGTGGCGACGGAGCGTGCGCGATCGGGTTGCCGCCCTGGCGCGCGGCCGCGCCCCGCGCGGGCCGCCGGCGGTGGACGCGGCCGCCACGGCAGTGGCCGCACCGGCGCAGCCGGCGGCCGAGGGGGTCGCAGGGGGACGGGCCGCATCCGTCCCCCTGCGGACGAGCGAGCGTTGTGCGCGCTTTCGACGGCCGTAGGGGCTCCTTGTATAGCCCCAGGCTGTCGGAAGGGAGCGCAACGCGAGCAGACGCCAAGGGGCCCGTGGGGGTCCAGGGGGAGGCGGCGCCGGAGCGCTCCCCCTGGGCGGTGGCCGAGATAAAAGAGGGGCGGCTCCTTGCTGGGAGCCACCCCTGATGCGAAGCCGATCCTATCGCCTCAATGGGCGCCTGGAATATCTGGCGCTCGATTCATCAAACACAGTTGCCAAGACTTCTTCCTCCCGCTTGAGATAGAAATAGAGAAAGAGGGCGCAACAGATCGGGTAGGCGAAGGCGACCAGCAGCTTGATTTCAAAAAGGTAGGCCAACGCGATGGGTGCAAGGCTTTTAATCAAGATCACTACATCCACCAGAGACGGCCTTACGCAATCACGCCTGATACCTTGAAATCGCTCGCTTAAAATCATATAGTCGATAAACCCCATGATATTCCTTTCTACGCTATGGTTTTCGTGGGCTTGACTGCGAGCCGCCTCCCCAAAATGCGGCTCGCTTTTCTTTTCGATCTCACCTCGCTTTCCACTGGACTGAAAGCGACTTGGGGCAGGACTGCGAACAGCCCTGCCATTGTTTGGCTCCTATGCGGCGGACTCCGATACTCGAGCAACCATGCTGCCGTTGAACATGCCGTTAGGGACAAGTGTGCTCGCTGCCATCGCGACGATGAACGGATAGCCGATCTCCAAACACTTGCGATACAGGTTCAGAGTCTCGCTCTCATCGATCGGTGCCTTGTCGTGCGCCGGGAACTGACCGACAAAATATGCGCGCCCGTCCAGAATCGCAAATCTCGCCGACAGTCCGGTTCCGGGTTCAAAGGAGCGCTCGATAGCCAAACCGTGCAGATAGGCGCTGTAAACCTTGAAGCTGCTCCCTTCGAGGACATCGGAGACGACAATCCCCTTGTCGCCGGAACCGTCATCGAAAAGACCGTCGTAGCGGAAAAACCCGTACTTCGCAGTCCCCTTAATCTCACTGAGAATCGCCTTGTTCTTATTAGAGACGCCCTCGACACGGTCGAGGTACTCATCGATGCACCCACGACCGAACACCATGCTGTCGAACATGATCCACTCGGTGAAGGCATAGTTGAGCACTGCCTGAGCAATCCCCTCGCAACCGTCAAGGTCGACCTCGTCGCCAGAAAGTGCCACAAAAGAAGCCCATGCCTTATCGAGGAAATCGCCCTTGTGCAGCGCGCACCACATGCCCATGCCCTCGATCGCCCTGTCGACGGCTTCCTCATCGTAGGCGTTGACAGTCTCCTTTTTGTCCATGATCGGACCTCCTAACCGCACGGCGTCGGCACCGCCCCTTGCGCGTGCCCCTCACGACCCCG
>CAJLRY010000040.1:0-3288 GCA_905209215.1 Coriobacteriaceae bacterium
CCGCGATTCGGTCGCACGGAGAGCATTTCCCAGTTGACAAACTATAGGAACACCCAACGACTACATAGCATGAGAGTGGATAATCTCCCGGTTTGAGCCTGCATTCAAGCTCAAAGTGGGAGATTATCCACTCTCATTTGTTGTATGTCCGAAAATCCACGCTCGTTTAAATTCTGCCTACATTTGCAGGAACAGTTCGTGGAGGCGGGTGTCTTCGTCGAGCTCGGGGTGGAAGGTGACGCCGAGCTGGTTGCCTTGGCGGGCGGCGACGATGCGACCGTCGACTTCGGCTAGGGCCTCAGTGTCGCCGTGCACTTCGACGATGCGGGGCGCGCGGATAAACGTCAGCGGCACCTCACAGTCGATACCGCCTACCTGCCCCTTGGTGCGAAAGCTGCCGAGCTGTCTGCCGTAAGCATTGCGCTCAACGAGCACATCCATGGTTGCCAAGCGCGGCGTCCCCTTATCGTCGTGGGCGGCAAGATCGCGCGCCAACAGAATCAAGCCGGCGCAGGTGCCCAGGACGGGCATGCCCTCAACAATGCGGGTGCGAAGCTCATCGAGCATACCAAGCTCGGCAAGTAACTTGCCCTGAACGGTGGACTCGCCGCCGGGGAGGACCAGGCGGTCAAAGTTCTGCTGCAAATCGGCCGCCTGCCTCATCTCGATACAACGTGCGCCCAGCTCGGACAGTCTTGCCTCGTGCTCGGCAAAAGCGCCCTGGACCGCCAGCACGGCGACCGTTTGGTCTGCATAATCGCTCATGTGCGATCCTTTCTGCTGGACTAGCGCCCGCGCTCCTCCATGATGATCTCGATTTCGTCGGCGTTGATGCCCACCATGGCCTCGCCCAGGTCCTCCGAAAGCTCGGCGATGAGCTTGGCGTCGGTGAAGTTTGCCACGGCCTTGACGATGGCGGCGGCGCGCTTGGCGGGGTCGCCGCTCTTAAAGATGCCCGAGCCAACAAAGACGCCCTCGGCGCCCAGCTGCATCATCAGCGCGGCGTCGGCGGGGGTCGCGACTCCGCCGGCGGCAAAGTTTACGACGGGGAGCTTGCCCGCGGCATGGACCTCGCGCACCAGCTCGACCGGAACCTGCAGCTGCTTGGCTGCCTCAAAGAGCTCGTCGTCGCGCAGGGCAACAACGTCGCGGATCTGCTTTTGGATCTTGCGCATATGGCGCACGGCCTGAACGACGTCGCCCGTGCCCGGCTCGCCCTTGGTGCGAATCATCGTGGCGCCCTCGGCAACACGGCGCAGTGCCTCGCCCAGATCGCGGGCGCCGCAGACAAACGGCACGTCAAACTGGGTCTTGTCGATGTGATAGACATCATCGGCGGGGGAGAGGACCTCGGATTCGTCGATGTAGTCGATTTCGATGGCCTGCAGGATCTGCGCCTCGACAATGTGGCCGATGCGGCACTTGGCCATAACGGGGATGGAGACAGCTTTTTGGATGCCCTTGATCATCTTGGGATCACTCATGCGCGAGACGCCGCCTGCGGCGCGGATGTCGGCCGGGATGCGCTCGAGCGCCATGACGGCGCAGGCGCCCGCCTCCTCGGCGATGCGTGCTTGCTCGGGCGTGGTGACGTCCATGATGACGCCGCCCTTGAGCATCTGCGCGAGCTCGCGATTGAGTTTGACGCGATCGGCCTTGCTGGTCTGTTCTGCCATGGTTGCTCCCTTGGTTGGCATGTGCATTGCTTAACGGAACATCCTATCGGGGAGCTGGGTATGGCGAAATACTCAGTTTTCGAGATAATAACAAGGTCAGACTAATGCCAGATTGAATGATTCAATAAGGTCAGGTGATAGACCCATGCTTGACTACAATTTGGAAAATCGCGGCGAAGCATCGCTTTATGAGTATGTTTACCAGCAAATTCGCGATGATATTGTTGCTGGCCGTATTGCGGCGGGGGAGCATCTGCCGTCTAAGCGCGCCTTTGCGAGTCATCTGGGTATCAGTGTCATTACCATCGAGAATGCATATAGCCAGTTGCTTGCCGAGGGCTATATTTGCTCAATGCCGCGTCGTGGCTACTACGCGTGCGAGCTCCCGGATGCGCCGGTTTTGGCTTTGGCTGCGGGGGATATCGACCGAGATGCTGTCCCTGTTGGTCCCAGCGCGCATGATGCCATGGGGCAGGCAGAGCGATTCGACGCACTTTCTCCTTCCGCTTTGGAGGCGGCGCGGCTTTGGCAAAGTGCGCTACGGGCGACGCTGACGTCCGAAGACGAACGTGAAATCTTTTCGCCCGCACCGGCGCAGGGCACCGCTCGACTGCGACGTGCGATTGCGCGCCATCTGCGCGGGACAAGGGGCATGAATGTCAATCCCGACAATATCGTTATCGGTGCGGGCGCCCAGCTGCTCGATACCATGTTGGTTCAGTTGCTTGGCGCGGACAAGGTGTATGCCGTCGAGGATCCAGGCTATTTGCGCTTGACGCGCATCTATCAGGCCATGGGTTGCGAAGTGCGGCATGTCCCGTTGGATGCTGAGGGCGTGGACTTGAGCGCGCTGCAGAAAACCGGGACCGATGTCCTTCACCTGATGCCGTCTCATCAGTATCCGACCGGTCTTGTGACGAGCATTGCACGTCGCTATGCGTTGCTGAGCTGGGCCGCCGAGCGGCCAGGTCGGTATCTCATCGAAGACGACTTTGATTGTGAGTTTCGCCTTGCCGGCAAGCCGATTCCCGCGCTCGCGTCGATCGATGCCGCCCAGTCGGTTATCTACACCAACACGTTTTCGAAGAGCCTTTCATCGGCGTTACGTTTGGCGTACATGGTGCTGCCCGATGAACTAATGGAGAGGTTTAAACGCAACCTTGGTTTCTACGCCTCGTCGGTAAGTTCTGTTGATCAGGTTGCCTTGGCGCGTTTGCTGGAATCGGGTGATTACGAGCGACATGTGAACCGCGTGCGCGTTCGTGCTCGTGGGGCGCGTGATGGCCTGGCGGCGCTTGTACGGAAAACGTTTCCGGCAGGGGAAGTCTCGATCGAGTACGCGGACGCCGGCCTTTACTGCGTCGTGGCCGTGGAGTGTGACGCGGGCGGAAGCTCTTTTGCACGGGCCCTCACGCGCTCGAGCATCCCTTTTATCGATATCGGTGACTGTTTTTGGTGTGCCGATGGCGCATCTGTCCCTGAAAACTCAACTCAAATTCTTGTTCAGTATGACGATCTGAGTCCAAAAGTACTAACTACCTTGGAATTGCAGCTAATGGGGGTGTTCCTATAGTTTTGTCAACTGGGAAATGCTCTCCGTGCGACCGAATCG
>CAJLRY010000041.1:0-2848 GCA_905209215.1 Coriobacteriaceae bacterium
CGCACATGTGCGGATGAATGTGGGAAGTGTTCGGATGAAGTTGATAATCAAGGAAAGTCTGTTTGGACGATATTCGTGAACAAACGAACGTTTATGCTCGGGTATGTCGTGGTAAAATCTCAGGCGTTATCGGAGCAACCTTACAGGAGGTTTCTTTTATGCTCGTCAACGCAGCAGACATGCTCAAGAAGGCCGAGGCCGGCAAGTACGCTCTCGGTGCCTTCAACACCAACAACCTCGAGTGGACCCTGGCTATTCTCCAGGCCGCCGAGGAGGCCAAGTCTCCGCTGATCCTTCAGTGCACCGCTGGTGCCGCTAAGTGGATGGGCGGTTTCAAGGTCTGCGCCGACATGGTCAAGGCTGCCGTCGAGGCCACGGGCGTTACCGTTCCCGTCGCCCTTCACCTCGATCACGGTTCTTACGAGGACTGCTTCAAGTGCATCGAGGCCGGCTTCACGTCCATCATGTATGACGGCTCTCACGAGGAGACCTTCCAGCTTAACCTCGACCGCACCAAGGAGCTCGTTGAGCTTGCCCACTCCAAGGGCATGTCCATCGAGGCCGAGGTCGGCGGCATCGGCGGCACCGAGGACGGCGTGACCTCCAACGGCGAGCTCGCTGACCCCGCTGAGTGCAAGCAGATTGCTGACCTGGGCGTCGACTTCCTCGCCTGCGGTATCGGCAACATCCACGGCGTGTATCCCGCCGACTGGGCTGGCCTTTCCTTCGAGCGTCTGGGCGAGATCAAGGCCGAGACCGGCGACCTGCCCCTCGTTCTGCACGGTGGCACCGGCATCCCCGAGGATCAGATCAAGAAGGCCATCTCCCTGGGTATCTCCAAGATCAACGTCAACACCGACCTGCAGCTCGTCTTCGCCAAGGGCGTTCGCGAGTACATCGAGGCTGGCAAGGATCAGCAGGGCAAGGGCTTTGACCCCCGCAAGCTCCTCAAGCCTGGTCGCGACAACATCGTTGCCCGCACCAAGGAGCTCATGGAGGAGTTTGGCTCCGTCAACAAGGCGTAAGTAGCGGTTTAACTTTCCCGTCGGAGGCCCCGTTCACCCTACGCTTCTCCCTTGCGCTCACCTGGCTTTGCCAGAAGTCGCGCAATGGGAAAAGCTTCGGGTGAACGGGGCCTCCTTCGTTAACTCGCTACAGGGTTACTGGGCTGAATTCATTTTTTGACTACCGCTCGGCGGTGTTGATGGCTCCCTTGTTGGGGCTTTCTTTTTTATCTCGCTACAATGGGCTTCAAGAGTTCTAATGACTTGGAGTTTGGTATGGCTGTTATTAATGTGCTGCCTTCGGATGGGAAGGTTATTGACGAGGGGCCGGTTGGTTGCTCTGTTGATGTTTGCAATGATGACTTCCGTTTTCTAGATATTGGCTTGCCACCCGAGATCCTGCGTTTAAAGGATGCGGGGTATCTTTCGCAGGCTATTGAGGCTTGCGACCGCCTACTTGCCCAAAATCCCGATCCCTCGCTTGCTGCCTGCGTTCGTGCCGAGCGGTATCGCATGATCGAGACGCCGCTTCATTTTTCGGTGTCGCGCGATCGAGCTATTGCGATGATTCGCGAGGAGTGGCCTGAGTTTACCGAGGAGCAGTTTAACGATCTGATTGACCGTAAGCGTATTGACTGGCGCTTTATCGACGGGGAGCTGTTCGTTCTCGACAACTTCCTCGATTCGCTTCGCGTATATCCCAAAGAGGTTCCCGGCATGCGTCCCGATCCTACGGACGGAATTGCACTGCGCAACGAAATGCTCAAGGAGATGGGGTCGCAAAACGGATTGGCTCGCGTCATTACGCTTAAAGCATCTGTGTCTGTCCCCGGCGCTCTAGAGGGGGAGACCGTTCGCGCTTGGCTTCCCGTTGCCGCCACCTGCCACCAGCAGTCTCGTGTCGAGATTCTCGACATGACGCCGGAGGGTGCTGTTGCTCCCGCGAACGCTTCGGCGCGTACCGCCTCGTGGTCTTCCTCGAGCGAGCACTTATTTTCGGTGACCTATCGTTATCACATCGGTGCTGCTTATTGTGATGTCTACGGTGGCACACTTCCGGTTCATCCGCGTATGGACGCGCCTCTGCCCGAGGATATTTCCGAGGACCGTCCGCACATTGCATTCACGCCGTATCTGCAGCAGCTGACGGCCGGTGTTGTTGACGGACTCGAGGATCCGCTCGATCGCGCTCGTGCTATCTATGATTATCTGACGCAGCATATCGACTATCGCTATCAGCCGCCGTACTTGCTTTTGGGATCTATTGCCGATGACTGCGCGCATTCGCTCCGCGGCGATTGCGGCGTTATGGCGCTCACGTTTATCACCATGTGCCGTATCGCGGGCGTGCCTGCCCGTTGGCAGAGCGGCCTGTACGTTGCGCCCGATTCGGTGGGGTCGCACGACTGGGCAGAGTTCTATACGCCGCAGACCGGTTGGCTCAACGCCGACGTGTCATTTGGATCTTCTGCTCACAGGATGGGGGAGGAGTGGCGCCGCCGTCACTACTTTGGCAATCTCGACCCATGGCGTATGGTGGCCAACAATCGATTCCAGGCAGAGTTTGAGCCCTCTTTCGACGGCATGCGCGAGGACCCTTACGATAACCAGATGGGTGAGGCTTCGGTCGACGGTCGCGGATGCCGTCAGCGCGAGATGCTACGCACGGTCGAACTCATCGAAATGCTCGAAGTTCCATTTTCGGACTAATCGGTAGAAAGCTGTGATAAACTAACTCACGCATTGCGTGCCCGAGTGGCGGAATTGGCAGACGCAGTGGACTCAAAATCCACCGTTGGCAACAACGTGCGAGTTCGAGTCTCGCCTCGGGCACCATACATGCA
>CAJLRY010000042.1:0-2456 GCA_905209215.1 Coriobacteriaceae bacterium
TGTTTGTGTTCAATTAGTTGTTGCGGGTTTAGTCACGATGATTTTTCGGGTTTAGGCAGAGCATGCCGACCACGGAATGGTCTTAACTGGATGGTGCTTGTATCTCCGCCAGAAAGGACCGGAAAGGATTATGATCAGCATGCCCCAAGTACAGTCTATCCGTCGTTTGCGGCGGAACGGGGAATCCGTCGCGTCGATCGCGCGGAAAACACATGTCAGCGAGCCGACGGTGCGTAAGTACCTCGCGAAGGAGGATCTGTCGGCCGTGCCGTCGGTGAGAAAGCCGCGCGCGTCGGTGATCGACCCGTATCTGCCCGTGATCGAGCAGTGGCTCGCGGAGGATCGCGCGAACTGGCGCAAGCAGCGGCATACCGCGACCAGGATCTGGGAGCGGTTGAGGGACGAGCATGGCGCGGAGGTCTCCCTGTCCACGGTGACGCGGGCGGTGGCGCGGCTCAGGCGTGAGTTCGCGGCGGAGCGTGATGAGGCGTTCATGGATCTGGTATGGCATCCAGGCGAGGCGCAGGCCGATTTCGGCGAGGTCGACGTGCTGTTGCGCGGCGTGGTGCAGCGGATGCATCATTTCGTGCTTGATTTCCCGTATTCGAACGTCGGTCTGGTGCAGTTGATGCCGGGCGAGAACGCTGAGTGCACGTGCCTGGCGTTGCGCAACCTGTTCGAGTGGCTGGGCGGTGTGCCGGAGCGGATCGTGTTCGATAACGCCGCCGGCGTGGGCCATAAGGGGTACGGGGAGCGCGAGCCGCGCCTGACGCACCTGTTCCAGGCCTTCCAGGCGCATTACGGGTTCGATTGTTCGTTCTGCAACCCGTATTCCGGTCATGAGAAGGGCGCGGTGGAGTCCAAGGTCGGCATGGTGCGGCGCAAGCTGTTCGTGCCCCGGCCGAGCGTATGGAGCCTGGAGAACTTTAACGCCGGGCTGCCGGACCGGTGCCTGGAGCTGGCCACGAAACCGCATTACCGCAAGGACACGGAGGAACGTGGCCTGTTCTCCGAGGACCGTGCGGCGCTGCTGCCGTTGCCCGGGAAGCGTTTCGACGTGGTCACGTGGCGGCATATGAAGGCCGACCGGTACGGCGTGGTCACGCTCGAGGGACGGCATCGTTATTCCGCGGACCGGGCGAACGCGGGCAGAGGGGTGATCGTGGGCCTCCGCGCGCTCGAGGTCGAGGTCCTCGACTCGTCGGGCAAGCATCTGGCGACCCATCCTCGGGCGTACGGCCAGGCCAGCACGAACAGCGAGGACCCGTCCATGCAGTTGGCGCTGCTGTGCAACAAGCCCGCGTCCTGGCCCAACAGCCGGGTACGTGACGCGTTGCCGGACCCGTTGCGGGAATGGCTGGATCGGCAGGACAGACAGACACGCAACGAGGCGCTGCAGACCCTCAAACGCGTTGACAGGGAATCCGGGTGGGCGAACGCGGTCGAGGCGATGCTTTCCATCCTCGAATCGACCGGCGGGGCGGACCGCGCCGGTGTCACACTGCTCGCGGCCAGGCTCGCCGAGGGCGTGGCGGGTATCGAATACGACGATGACAGGCCGGATCTGAGTGAATACGACATCGCGTTCACCGCGGACGTCGGCGTGCAGGAAGGCGGGCGATGAACACGAAGACGGACGAAGGGCTCTACGAGAAGGCCCGCAAGCTGTTCATCTCCAAGGCGAGCATCGACGAATTCGCCGGCTGGGCCACGCCCCGCCAGGTCGACGCCGTCCACCGCCTGCTCGACACGGAACTGGCGAACAGGGAACGCGCGAAGCACGACAGGCTCCTGCGCCGCGCCCGGTTCCCCGTCGTCAAGGGTCTCGACGGCTACGACTTCACGAACGTCAGGCTCCCCGACGGCTACATGCTCGATGAGCTCCTAGGGCTCGGTTTCATCCCGCGCGCGCAGGACCTGGTGTTCTACGGCAAGACCGGGCGCGGAAAGACACATCTCGCGATCGGGCTGGGCATGAAGGCGATCGACATGGGGCTGGGCGTGCGGTTCCATCAGACCGCCGAGCTCGTCCTCCAGCTGGGCAAGGCCAAACGCGACGGCACGCTCGAGACGATGCTCCGGGACATCGGCCGTGCCGACCTGATCATACTGGACGAGTTCGGCTACGTACCCTTCGACATCGACGGGGCGCGCCTGCTCTACCAGATCATCGCGGGCAGCTACGAAAGACGGAGCATCATATTCACCACGAACATCGAGTTCAGTAAATGGGGCACGGTCTTCGCGGACGACAAACTCGCCGCAGCGATCATCGACCGCATCGTGCACCACGGGCGGCTCCTCGAGTTCACCGGCCAGAGCCGCCGCGTCAGTGAGGCCCTCATGTTCGGCAGGAACACCTCCGCGCAACCGGAAAAATAAGGAAAATGCATGCAACTGCCTAAACCCGAAAAAAATACATGACTAAACACGAAACACCGACTTGACGAAATACA
>CAJLRY010000043.1:0-2114 GCA_905209215.1 Coriobacteriaceae bacterium
GATCCGGTCCGACCGGGCCGCGCGACAAGGAGATATATTGCCAGACCGGAGGGGCGCCGGGGGCGGGAATCTGGGCGTACACATTTCCTACACATATAAGGACTCTCGGCTGGCTGGGTAAATATAAGAGGGGACCTCGTTTCCGAGATCCCCTCTTTCGCCTATCTACAGTAATAGACTCTTAAATACCTTATGCCAGCAGCTTGCGACCGGACTCTTCAATCGCGTCAAGTGCTGCATCAGCTTCGGCGGCATCCGCGCCCTTGGCAAAGATATACAGCTTGATCTTGGGCTCGGTGCCGGAAGGACGGACGATACCCTTGTTGCCACCCTCGAGATCGAACTCAATGACATTAGCCTTCGGCAGGCCGTTCACGCAGGTGTTGTAGTCCACGACGGCTTCAATCTTGGAACCGGCGAGCTCCGCGGGCGGGTTCTCGCGCAGACCGGCCATGATGCCGGCCATCTTTGCCGCACCCTCAGCACCCGGATAGCTCAGCGAAATCGTCTTATTGTGGTAGTAGCCATACTTCTCGTACAGCTCGTGCATCGCGTCGGCGAGGTTCTTACCCTGCAGCTTGTAATACTGAGCCATCTGGCAAATCAGCAGCGAAGTGCTCACGGCGTCCTTGTCGCGCACGTGATCACCAGCCAGATAACCGTAGCTCTCCTCAAAACCGAAGATAAAGCGATCGACTTCACCGGCATCGGAAAGCGAGGTAATGATGTCACCGATGTACTTGAAGCCCGTCAGGCAGCGACGGAGCTCAAAGCCATATTCCTCGGCCAGAGCATCGACCATGGCGGAAGAAACAATGGTAGTAACCGCGACCTTCTTAGTGAGGTCCTCGCCGCGGGCGGCACGGGTCTTGCAAATATAGTCGAGCAGCAGGACGCCCATCTCGTTACCGGTCAGCAGCAGATAGTCATCGCCATTCTTAACGGCAACACCAACACGGTCGGCGTCGGGATCGGTCGCAAGCAGCAGATCGGGGTGAACCTGCTCGCAGAGATCGATGCCCTTCTGCATGGCCTGTCGGATCTCGGGGTTAGGATACGGGCAGGTCGGGAAATCGCCGTTAGGTTCCTTCTGCTCGGGAACAACCGTGACATCAGTGATGCCAGCGCGCTCGAGCACCGTGGTGACGGGAATGAGGCCGGTACCATTCAGCGGCGTATAGACAAGCTTGAGCGGTGCGCCGGCAATCTCCTCGGCAGAAAGATTCGTAACGCCGCGAGCGAGAACGGCGTCGTAATAACGCTCGAGGCACGAGTCATCGATCCATTTGACCAGGCCCTGCTCAAGAGCCTCATCGAAGTCCATGGACTTCACACCGGTGAACGTATCGGTCTCGGCGATAGCCTTAGAAATTGCATCGGCGGCCTCGCTGGTGATCTGGCAGCCGTCGGGGCCATAGGCCTTATAGCCGTTATACGGTGCCGGGTTATGACTAGCGGTCATGCAAATGCCACCGGAGCACTTAAGATCACGGACGGCCCAGGAGAGCGTCGGCACAGGAGAAATCTTGGGATAAACGAGGGCAGTCACGCCGTTTGCTGCAAGAATGGCAGCCGTCGTCTTAACGAACAGCTCACCTTTATTGCGGCTATCGCGAGCGATGGCAACCGTTGGATGCTCGAAGGTCGCATTGAGGTAGTCAGCGAATCCCTGGGTCGCACGACCGACCGTATAGATATTCATACGGTTAGTGCCCGCACCGATAGTGCCGCGAAGGCCGGCAGTACCGAAGGCGAGATCTTGGAAGAAAGCATCGGTGATGGCGTCCTCATCACCCTGCTCCTTCATCGTGTTAAGCTCAGCGAGGAGCTCCTCGTCCTTGACATTGGCAATCCAAGTATCAAGCAGCTCATGAACATCTGCCATGTGAGTCCTTCCGTCACAATCAATAAAACGACCCGTGTAAAAACAGGACAAGCGCAGCAGTGCGCTAAAGCAAATATTAGTCCATTGAGAACAGAGAACCGACCAAAGAACGGTGAACGTCTATATTCAGCGGTGGATGATTAAATTGATTTAATTGCATAAGGAATGTTGCCTGTAAACGCAAAAAAGGGGGAGGCCGCGAGGCCTCCCCCTTCTTCAAGTCATCCGA
>CAJLRY010000044.1:0-1932 GCA_905209215.1 Coriobacteriaceae bacterium
GCGGATTGGCGTGGTTGGAAGTTCATGTGGCCGTTCGCGTTGGTGTTCGTGTTCGTGTTCGTGATCCCGATCCTGTACGCGATCTACATCAGCTTCTTCCAGAAGCAGATGATCGGCGGCACGAAGTTCGTGGGAATCAGCAACTACATTCGCCTGTTCCACGACCAGCAGTTCTGGAGCTCGGTCGGCAGGGTCGCGCTGTTCACCTGCGTGCAGGTGCCGGTCATGCTGTTCCTGTCGGCGGCGATGGCCCTGGCGTTGGATTCCATGAAGCTGCACGGCGCGAAGTTCTTCCGCATCTCCACGTTCCTGCCGTACGCGGTGCCGGCCGTGGTGTCGACTTTGGTGTGGGGCTTCATGTACGGCGCGAAGTACGGTCTGGTCGGCTCCCTGAACGACTGGCTGGGCACGAACCTCGACGTGCTGAGCCCGAACGTGCTGCTCGCCGCGATCGGCAACATCGTGACGTGGGAGTTCACGGGCTACAACATGCTGATCTTCTACAGCTCGCTGTCCACGATCCCGCATTCGCTGTACGAGGCCGCCTCGATCGACGGCGCGGGCGAATGGCAGATCGTCAAGTCCATCAAGCTGCCCGAACTGAAGGGCTCGCTCGCGATCACGGTGATCTTCTCGATCATCGGCTCGTTCCAGCTGTTCAACGAGCCGAGCATCCTGCAGAACATGGTGCCGGGCAACTCGATCACCACGTACTACACGCCGAACATGTACGCGTACAACCTGAGCTTCGCGGGCAACCAGTCGAACTACGCCGCCGCCCTGGCGATCACGATGGCCGTGATCACGATGGCGATCGCGTACGCGGTGCAGCTCAACAGCATGAAGGAGCAGATGAAGTAACGCCCGGTGGCGCGAACCATCCGCATATAGGGGAAGAAACGCTAAGGAGCATCGAAAATGAGTGACGCAACAATCGCCGCGGGCACGGAGCAGAGGCTCACCGCTCAGGAGCTCAAAGCCCAGGAGAAGGCCGCGAAAAAGACCGAGAAGGAACGCCTCAAGAGGGTCGCGCGCGACGAGAAGGCCGAGCGCAAGAGGGCTGCGAAGTCCGGCTTCGCGAACGTGGCGAACCCGCGCAGGAGCACGCTGCTGACCATCGTGTGCGCGCTGTTCGCGGTGTACTGCCTGTTCCCGTTCGTGTACCTGCTGATCAACGCCACGAAGACGCAGGCGGACTTCACGTCCACGTTCGGTCTGGGCTTCGGCCGCACGTTCGCTTTGTGGGACAACATCAAGACCGTGTTCACCTACCAGGACGGCATCTTCGGACGCTGGTTCCTGAACACGATCCTGTACGTGGTCGTGGGCGCCGGCGGCGCGACCCTGCTCGCCATCATGGGCGGGTACGGCCTGGCGAAGTTCCGTTTCCCGGGACGCAAGGCCGTGTTCGCGGTGATCATCGGCGCCATCTCGGTGCCGGGCATCGCCCTGGCCGTGCCGCAGTTCCTGCTGTTCGCCAAGCTGAACCTGACGAACACCCCGTGGGCCATGATCATCCCGAGCCTGGTGTCGACGTTCGGCCTGTACCTGATGTGGATCTTCTCCGACCAGGCCGTGCCGACCGAGCTGCTCGAAGCCGCCCGCGTGGACGGCGCCGGCGAGTTCCGCACGTTCTTCCAGGTATCCCTGCCGCTGCTCGCCCCGGGGATCGTGACGACGGCCCTGTTCACGATCGTGGCGACGTGGAACAACTACTTCCTGCCGTTGATCATGCTGAAGGATTCGAACTGGTATCCGCTGACGATCGGTCTGAACCAGTGGAAGGACCAGGCGAGCACCGCGGGCGGCCAGGCGATCCAGAACCTGGTGGTCACGGGTTCGTTGATCACGATCGTCCCGTTGGTCATCGCGTTCCTGTGCCTGCAGAAGTACTGGCAGTCCGGCCTTGCCGCAGGCGCCGTCAAGGAATGA
>CAJLRY010000045.1:0-1889 GCA_905209215.1 Coriobacteriaceae bacterium
CAAATCCAAGTTAGACCATTTCAAATGGTTCGATGTCTGCCCGGATGCGACACTTGAAGTGTCCATCCTCGCAGTATCCGGTTCTCAAGGTGCACGCTTTGCGGCTGATCCGGTCCGACCGGGCCGCGCGGCAAGGAGATATATTGCCAGACCGGAGGGGCCCCGCGGGCGGGAATTCCACTCTTCACAAGTCCTACACAATACATCGCTTCCTATATAAGTCATAGAAAGGCTGGTGCAGAAATACTGCACGTATCAGATGATGACCCTTCGGTTAAGAGATATATAAAGATCGGTCACCTGTAAGTGTCTATCTACCCGCGCTTTTAGCAATGTAAACCAGCGCTTTCGATAAAAAAGGGGAGCGCCGCGCACAACGCGACACTCCCCTAGCGATTCAAGAGAATCTATTAGGCCTCGAGAGCCTTCTTGGCAATGGTAGCCAGCTCGTTGAAGGACTCGATGTCCTCGTAAGCCATCTGAGCCAGGACCTTGCGGTCGAGCTCGATGCCGGCAACCTTCAGGCCGTGCATGAACTGAGAGTAAGAGATGTCGTTCAGACGAGCAGCAGCGTTGATACGAGTGATCCAGAGAGAACGGATCTCGCGCTTCTTGTTGCGGCGATCACGATACTGATACTGCAGGGAGTGCTGGACCTGCTCTTTAGCATGCTTGTAAGTACGCGAAGCGGCACCGTAGTAACCCTTCGCACGGTGCATAACGGTACGGCGCTTCTTCTTGGCGGCAACAGCGCGCTTAATACGTGCCATGTTCTATCAACTCCTAGACGGTAAAACGAAAAAACGAACTTAGGCGAGACGCGACTTGATGACCTTGCGGTCGGCAGCGGCGATCTCGGTCTCCTGACGGAAGCCACGCTTACGCTTGGTGGACTTCTTGCTCAGGATGTGGCTCTTGAAAGCCTTGGCGCGCATAAGCTTGCCGGTACCAGTCTTGCGGAAACGCTTCTTGGTGCCGCTGTGGGACTTCATCTTAGGCATGAAATACTCCTTAATCGGTTACAGAACACTAGTTACTTGGTATCGCTTGCCGCTTTATCCTCATCGAAGGCGCCCTTAATCGGGGCGAGCAGCATAAGCATGTTACGGCCTTCCATCTTAGGCTTGGACTCGACCGTAGCGTAAGGCTTGAGATCCTCGGCGAGACGCTCGAGAACGTTAAGGCCCTGCTCCGGGTGAGCCATCTCACGGCCGCGGAACATGATGGTGATCTTAACGCGCGCGCCCTTCTTGAGGAAACGCAGAACGTGGCCCTTCTTGGTCTCGTAGTCGCCAACGTCGATCTTGGGTCGGAACTTCATTTCCTTGACCTCGACCTTGGACTGGTTCTTACGAGCAGCCTTGGCCTTCATGGCCTGCTGGTACTTGAACTTACCGTAGTCCATGACCTTGCAGACCGGCGGCTCCGCGTTGGGAGCGATCTCGACCAGGTCGAGACCCTGATCGTCGGCGACGCGCTGGGCATCGCGGATGGCGAACAGGCCGAGCTGAGAGCCATCGACGCCAATCAAACGGCACGAAGATGCAGTGATCTCGTCGTTGATGCGGGTGTCATCAGACTTAGCTATTTTCCCTACCTCCATTCATAAAAAAATAACCCGGCGCTTCTCAGCAACCAGGTCGTACACATAGACTTCCTCGATTTGAGGAAGGTAATCTAAGTTGTATGACCAGTCAGCTGCTCATTGGCGCCAAAAGGTGGGAACCCTCGGGTTCCTCTTTAGGGCATTGCGGAAACAACGCCTTGCGAATAATAACACGTACAGCGCGTTATCACATTACGTACACGAAAAAGGGGGCCGCAACCCCCTTGACCTTGATTCTCATTTTCATTGCAACAGCCTCAGGACTCAGCGCAACGCGTTGCGC
>CAJLRY010000046.1:0-1839 GCA_905209215.1 Coriobacteriaceae bacterium
CATGGTCGTGGGCATCGTCGGCGCGTTCTTCGGCGTGCTGGCGTAAGGGCCCGGCCTATTATCTGCCCCCAAGGGAAACGGCGACCCATTGCGGTCGCCGTTTTTTATTACCGAAAGCTAGCTGGAGGTGCTTCGTGATTCGATCTGACAATTCACCCGACAATGGCGTGAGCGGGGCGATGTATCTATTTGGCACGGCGCTCTTGTGGAGCTTTATCGGCATCCTCGTTCACGCCAATTCGCAGTCAGCTCTTTTGATTGGTGCCGTCACGGCAATATTTATGGCGCTCTTTATTCTGCTCGTCGGCAGGCCTGTTCTCCGTGTCAGCCGTCTTATTGTCCTTGTGGCCGTCTGCAACTTCGTGACGGGCACCACGTTTAACTTTGCCAACCAGCTCACGACGGTCGGTAACGCGATCGTCCTGCAGTACACCTCGATGATTTTCGTTATCGTGTATCAATCGCTCGCAACTCACACGTTGCCCTCACCTGCGAAGATCGCCTCCGTGGTGGTTGCTTTTACGGGTATGGGACTTTTCTTTTTAGGTGATTTGAGTCCCGAGGGCATGCTCGGCAACCTGCTTGCCATCATTTCGGGCGCCGCCTTTGGGCTGTGCTTCTTTTTGAACTCTCGCCCCGACGCCTCGCCCATGGTGTCCTCGCTCATCTCCTGCGGTATCTCGATGCTGCCGATCGTCTATTTTGCTGGTGCCCTAGACTCCGTGAGACCATTTGAGTGGGGGCTCATGCTGGTGCATGGCCTTTTTTGCAGTGGTCTTGCGAGCGTGCTGTATGCCAAGGGGATTGCGCGCACCAACGCGTTTGCGGCCAACTTGGTCTGCATGAGCGAGGTCGTGCTCGCTCCCTGCTGGTCGGCGCTCCTCTTTGGCGAGGTCTTTCACTGGAATGAGTTTTTGGGCGCGGCGATTATCGTTTTGGTGATTGTAGCCAACTTGGCATCCGATGCCTTTGGCGATGGCTTTCTGGTGGCGCTTGTTCGCCATCGAAACAAAGAGCGTGCCTGATGGGATACGTCTGCCGTTTACGGTAAAAAACACCCCGCTGAGCGAGTGGTATTAAATAGTAAGAACCTGCATACCTATAATTGGTATCAAATCATTTGTACCTGGCATGGGTGTTAGCAGCACACCAGGTACGCTTCGAACCGTGTAATCGAACTCCCGGAATTGATATCAACAACGCGCGCGACGGGAGTGGCGACGGTTCGAGATTCCTAATTGGGAGGAACTATGCTTACCCAAGCAATCCTCGTCGGCTTAGTCGGAGCGTTTGGATGTCTCGACTACCAGCTCGGTTCGCTCTATGCGTTCCGCCCCATCGTCCTGTGCCCGCTCGTGGGCCTGGTCCTGGGGGACCTACAGACCGGTCTTGCCGTAGGTGCAAGCCTTGAGCTGCTGTTTATGGGCTCGATCTCCATTGGCGCTTACGTACCGCCCAACGAAACCGTCGGTGGCGTGCTCGCCTGCGCGTTTGCCATTCAGCTCGGTCAGGGTACCGAGACGGCTATCGCGCTTGCCATGCCCATCGCCGTCCTTTCGCTGACGATTGGTAATATTACCAACGCCTTGTTCCCCGTGTTTGTCGACATGGCAGACAAGTTTGCCCTCAAGGGAAACCTCAAAGGCATCTATGCCGTTCATTGGGGAATTGGAATTTGGGGCTGCATTGAGTACTTCCTGCTCTGTGCCGGCGCGTTCTACCTGGGCTCCGACGCCATCCAAGGCCTGCTCGACTTCATCCCGTCCTTTGTGATCGATGGTTGCGGCGTTGCCGCCAACATCCTGCCGGCCATGGGCTTCGCCATGCTCGGCCGCCTGG
>CAJLRY010000047.1:0-1332 GCA_905209215.1 Coriobacteriaceae bacterium
GGGCCCGACCCCCGGAAAGTAGACACCGTGGGGTGAACAAAAGTAGGTGTAAGCCTATCAGACCTTAAGCGGCTTGGGACTCGAACTCATCGGGAGTTTGGTACCCGCACCAAGTGTGCCGACGGCACGTGTTGTAGCGCACGCACCACCGGAAGACGTCTCTGCGGCAGATCAGTTGATTGGCGAAGGTCTTCGCATCTTTGAGGACCTCCCGCTTTAAAGCTGCGTTGAACGACTCGGCGAGCGAATTATCCGCGCTGGTTCCCACCGCGCCCATCGACTGGGCAACGCCCAAGCGCTTGCATGTTGCCTGGAACTGCGACGAGGTATACACGCTTCCATGATCCGAGTGGAAAATCGCACCATCAAGACCTCCTCGCAGGTGGGAAGCGTTTTCGAGGGCCTCTTCTACCAGTTCGGTACGCATGTGATTTGCGATAGCAAAGCCGACAAGCTTGCGAGAAAAGCAATCAATCACTGTTGCTAAGTACATGTTCGCCCCGTCTGCGATCGGCAGATACGTAATATCGCCAACCAACACACGATTGGCAGCACAGGCTGTGAAATCACGGTTCACCAAGTCTGCGAACACGCGCCGGCCTTTGTCACGCGCAGTGGTCTTGACCCTGCGCTTCTTTTGAAATCCGAACAGGTTCTGGGCCCGCATCAAACGAGCCACTCTCTTGCGATTGATGCGCTTAGCCGGAGGTGTAGTGCCGTTGTCGCGCTTGCGGTCGTTGAGTTCAGCAGTGATGCGACGAGCGCCCCAGACGCCGTTTTCAGCGTCGAAAATTGCCTGGATCTCCGCGGCCACCACAGCGTCATCTACAAGGCGCGCACGGCGCCGTGGAGCCGAGTTCTTCCACTTGTAATACGAAGACCGATTTAGCCCCAGGACTGTGCACATCCGCTTGACCGAGTAGTCGGCGAGATTGTCGTCAACGAACTGGAAGCGGATCACCAGGTCGTCTCTTCCGCAAAATACTTCGCGGCCTTACGCAGAATATCGCGCTCTTCACGAAGCCTTTTGTTTTCGCGTTCTAGCTGGCGGATTCTTTCCGCATCAGCAAGCTTTTCTACGGGTGACGCTGCATCTTCATCCTTGGCGACGTTAGTGCCGAATTGCTTGTACCAGCATCCCAAAGTCGAGCGATTGATTCCGAGTTCTTCTGCGACCTTGCGCATTGAGGTATCCGGGTTCGACTCGAACATCGCGACGGCGTCGCGCTTGAACTGTTCCGTGTAAACCTTGCGGGGCATGGTGGTAGATTACCTTCCTTCCCAACCACACTGGCTGGAATCAGAGGTGTCTACCTAACGGGGGTCAGGTCC
>CAJLRY010000048.1:0-1109 GCA_905209215.1 Coriobacteriaceae bacterium
GACAAATCGCAATTTATCATCCACCAAGATCTTCACGGCTTTTGAAAAGACAGATAGTTACATGTCCAACGCTACAGAAGCCCGAGGACCGTCGCCTTTGATAGCATCTCGTAGGCTCGCGGATATGTCTCTTTGTCACGCTCGGCCATAAATGCCCAGTTCGCCGTCACGTCAGCCGCTCTCACCATAGCCACCTTGGAGGAGTCGACATAGGAGACTGGAATCTTGGGCAGCCAGTCGCTAAATACAGGAGGGTAGGAGGTCTGCCACGTTGGATTGAACATGCCGCAGCTCAGCTCCTCATCAATCGATTCTGCCAGGTTGTACTTTCCGTCGATCGAAGTCGAATGCTCGTCAACCACAACAGAAACCGCGTCAACCTCACTCGCGGCAATTCCCTGAAGCCTCAGCGCGTCAACGATGCCGGACTTCACGCCACGCTTTAGAGCGTAGTCAAGATACCTTTGCTTGCGCCTTTTCGAGCTTGAATTCTCAGAGCAAGTGCAACACCTCTGAGTAGTGGACCTCGTAGGGCGTCCTGAACCCCAGGCGTTTGTGGGGCCTGCGGTTGATGGCATCGTACACCCGCTCGACCTCCTCGTCCGAGACCGCAGAGAAGCCGGTCCCCTTCGGGAAGTACTCGCGCAACAGACCGTCTGTGTTTAGTCAAGCCTGATTTTCGGTTTGGGGCTGCGGTGGAAATCCTGGTCCTCTTTTGATCCAGGATTTCCACCGCAGCCCCAACCCGTAAATTGAACGCTATCAAACACAGATGCCGTCGCGAAGTCGATGTCGCGCGTGACGCGGCCGTCGGGGATGCGCGCGAGCAGCCCGCTTCCGCCCTTGAGGATGAACCGGCCGTCGGGGTTGCTGAACACCCTGCACAGGAACCGGTCGCGCAAAGCCCGACGACAGCCGTCCCCAGGGTCACCGCCCCTGTCGCGAACGACCCTCTTCAGGGCCCTGTCGAGCTGACCGCCGTTCTCGTACGTCATTCTTCCCGCCTCCTAGCTAACGAACCGCACAGGCTGTCCCCCGCCGGCATCCCGGCTTTTGCCCATTACAGTCTGAAATAGGCCATCGATAAATTTCGATGGCGAGCATTCGGC